>NC_009664.2:2720676-3400845 GCF_000017305.1 Kineococcus radiotolerans SRS30216 = ATCC BAA-149
GCGGCTTCCTGCTGCGCGGGTCCTCGGCGAAGCTGTCCGACCTGCCGCCGGAGCTGCGCAAGGACCCGCTGAAGTTCGACGCGCCCCAGCTGGCGAGCTTCCCCGACCTCTTCCCCTCGGGGATGCTGAACCGGCTGTCGGCCAAGGCGCTCAACGAGTTCTACTACCGGAAGTCGAAGACCAAGTCCGGTGTGGTGCAGAACATCACGCAGTTCTACCACCTGCTCGACCTGTTCGCGGACTGGAACCGGGCCTACGGTCCCGACGGCTTCCTGCAGTACCAGTTCGTCGTGCCCCTGGACCGGACCGACCTGCTGAAGGCGAGCATGGAGGCCATCGTGGAGTCCGGGCACATCTCCGCGCTGAACGTCCTCAAGCGCTTCGGCGACGCCAACGACGCCCCGCTGTCCTTCCCCACCCGGGGGTGGACGCTCGCGGTGGACCTGCCGATCAAGAAGGGGCTGGACCAGCTCTGCGACCTGCTCGACGAGATGGTCCTCGACGCCGGCGGCCGGCTCTACCTGGCCAAGGACTCCCGCACCACCGCCGACCGCTTCGCCCGGATGTACCCGGAGCTGCCGGCCTGGCGGAAGGTGCGCGACGAGGTCGACCCGGAGCGGAAGTTCGTCTCCGACCAGGCGCGTCGCCTCCAGCTGGTCACGGACTGAACGCGGTGGCGGGGCCGGGGAGCCGGCCCCGCCCCGAGGGGACGGACCGGGTGGTCCACGGGTGGGGAGCGGGCGGGTGAGGGAGGTGCCGGAGGTGCCGGCGCACGAGCCCGCGACCGCACCCGCCCGGGAGGCGCTGCGCCGCCGGCTGGGGGAGCTGGAGGACCTCGTCGGCTCCGACCCCGCGCGGGCGGCGTCGGAGGCCCGCCTGCTCCGGGAGCGGGCCCGCGCCCTCGGCGACGACGACGCGCTGGCCCGGGCCCGGGTGTGGGAGGCCGAGGCCGTCCAGCGCGACGGCGACACCGCGGCCGCCGCGGCGCTCGTCGCGCAGGTCCGCCGGCAGCGCCCGGACCTGCCCCGCGAGCTCGCCGTCCAGTGCTCCTGGATCCTCTCGCGGGTCTTCACCGACATCGGGGACCGCCCGACCGCCCTCGAGCACGCGCTGGACGCGGCCGCGGCCTCCGACGACGACGACGTGCCGCGGCGGCTGCGCACCCGGGTGCTGCTCAAGGTCGCGGACCTGCTGGACGAGCTCGGCGCCCCGGAGGACTCCCGCTCCTGGTACCGGCGGGCCGAGGAGCTGGCCGTCGGCGACGCGCAGCTGCACCTCATGGTCGTGAACAACCGCGCCTTCAGCGAGCTGGAGCTCGGGGACGCCGAGGCCGCGCAGCGCGAGGTCGACCTCCTCGAGGAGCTGAGCCGGCGCTACGACCGCCCCCTCAACGCCAACGCCCTCGACACCGTCTCGCGCGTGCACCTGCTGCGCGGGGACGCCCGGGCCGCGGAGGCCGCCGCCCGGGCCGCGGTGGAGACCAACGCGCAGATGGACTCCAAGAACGCCGACGACCTGCCGTTCTACCTGCTGACCCTCGCCGCCGCCCTGCGGACCCTGGGCGACCCCGCGGGCGCCTCGGCGGCGCTGGAGGAGGCCCGGGCCTGCACCGGGAGCGAGGGCTTCGCCGACATCCGCACCCAGGTCCTGGCCGAGCAGGCCGAGGTCTTCGCCGCCCTCGGGGACTACCGCTCCGCCTTCGAGGCGCACAAGGCGTTCCACGCCGCGGACAAGGAGCTGCTCTCGGAGCAGCGGGAGGCCCAGGCCCGCGCCCGGCAGGCGGTGTTCGAGACCGACGTCGCCCGCCGGGAGGCCGCGCGCTACCGCGAGGAGGCGCGCCGGGACCCGCTGACGGGACTGCGCAACCGCCTGTTCGTCGACGAGCGGCTGCCGCTGCTGGTCGACGAGTTCCGGGCCGGGGACCGCCACCTGAGCGCGGTGCTGCTCGACCTCGACCACTTCAAGTCCGTCAACGACGGGTACTCCCACGAGGTGGGGGACGCGGTGCTGCGGGCGGTCGCGGCGGTCCTGGAGGAGGCCGCGGGCCACGCGGCGCAGTCCTTCGCGGCCCGGCTGGGCGGGGAGGAGTTCCTCGTCGCCCTCGTCACCGACGACGCGCAGCAGGCCGTCCGGCTCGCCGAGGGGGTGCGCGCGCGGGTGCGGGCCCACGACTGGTCCGCCACCACCCCCGGCCGCGGGGTCACCGTGAGCGCGGGGGTGGCCACGCTGCGGCCCGGGGACGACAAGACCTCCCTGCTGGCGCGGGCCGACGAGCGCCTGTACGCGGCGAAGGCCGCCGGCCGCGACCGCGTCGTGGCCGGGCCCGGCCCCGGCTGACCGCCCCCGCCCGCGCCGGTGGGGCGGGGTGCTGAGGGCCGCGCGACGTTCACCGCGACGAAACCCCCCGCGGGGGCGATCCTTGTCCCCCGTCGTGGCTTCGGCGGCTCACTCGGCGCCGCGGCCGCGGCCCAGGACGAGAGGGGCCAGGCATGCCAGGTGCACCGCGGCACCCGCGCGAGAAGGAACGGCTCGCCTCGCTGCGCAGCTACCGCGTCCTCGACACCCGTCCCGACCCGGCCCTGGACGCGATCACCGCCGCCGCCGCCCGGGCCCTGGGGGCCCCGGCGGCCGTCCTCGGCCTCGTCGACGAGCACCGGCAGTGGTTCAAGTCCTCGGCCGGGCTGGAGGAGTTCCTCGGCCACCCGTCCCGGGGGACGTCGCTCGACGTCTCCTTCTGCGCCCACGTGGTCGCCACCGAGGCACCCCTGGTGGTGCCCGACACCCGGCTGGACCCCCGGTTCGCCGACAACGCCTTCGTCGTCGGGAGCGAGGACCTGCGCTCCTACGTCGGCGCGCCGGTCGTCGGCCGCGACGGGCTCCCCCTGGGGGCGCTGTGCGTCCTGGACCACCGCCCCCGCGAGCACGACGCCGCCGCCGTCGCCGTGCTCGTCGACCTCGCGGCCACCCTGGCCGAGCTGCTGGAGCTGCGCCGCCTGGACGCCACCGCCGGACTGGGGACCCGCGACCTGCTCGCCGAGAGCCACCGGCTGCGCGCCGGCATCGACGCCGACGAGCTCGTCCTGCACTACCAGCCCGTCGTGGACCTGGCCTCGCGGCGCTGGCTGGGGGTGGAGGCCCTGGTGCGCTGGGCGCACCCGGAGCGGGGTCTGCTGCCCCCGGCGGCGTTCCTGCCGCTGGCCGAGGCCAGCGGGCTCGTCGTGCCGCTGGGCCGGACGGTGCTGGAGCGGGCCTGCGCGCAGGCCGCGCGCTGGCGCCGGGAGGTGGGGCCGGCCGCGGACCTGGGGGTCGCGGTCAACGTCTCCGCCCGTCAGCTGAGCGAGCCCGACGTCGTCGACGTCGTCGTCGAGGCGCTGGTGCTCAGCGGGCTGCCCGCCTCCGCGCTGGTCCTGGAGCTCACCGAGACGTCCCTGGCCGCGAGCTGCACCGAGGTCGACATCGCCCTGCAGCGCATCCGGGCCCTGGGGGTGACCCTGGCGCTGGACGACTTCGGCACCGGCTACGCCAGCTTCAGCTACCTGCAGCGCTTCCAGCCCGACGTCGTGAAGCTGGACCGCTGCTTCGTCGAGGGCCTGAACCGCTCCGAGCGCGACGACCTCCTCGCGGGGACCCTGGTGGAGCTGGCCCTGCGCCTGGGGTGCGACGTCGTCGCCGAGGGCATCGAGCACCCCGACCAGGTCCGCGCCCTCACCCGCCTCGGGGTCCGGGTCGCCCAGGGGTACCTGTTCTCCGCCCCGCGCGACCCGCAGGACCTGTTCGGTCCCGCGCCGGGGCGCGGCGGGTTCAGCCGGCCACGGTGAACGCCCGCCGGAACGCCTCGACGGCCTCCCGGCTGCCGCCGGAGGCGAAGGCCTCCAGGCCCACCGTCCCCCGGTACCCCGTCGCGTGCAGCGCCGCGGCCACGACGGGGTAGTTCACCTCCCCGGTCCCCGGTTCGCAGCGCCCCGGGACGTCGGCGACCTGCACCTCGCCGAGCAGGTCCACGCACCCGCGCAGCAGGTCGACGAGGTTCCCCTCCCCGATCTGGGCGTGGTACAGGTCCAGGTTCATCCGCAGGTGCGGGCTGGCCACCGCCGCGACGAGCGCGCGGGTGTCGGCCGCGGAGGCGAACGGCGTCCCCGGGTGGTCGACGGCGACGTTGAGGTTCTCCAGCGTGAACACCACGCCGTGGCGGGCGCCGAGTTCCGCGACGCGGCGCAGCGTGCGCTCGGCGGCGATCCACATCGCCCCCGTCACCGCCGTGACGGGCCGGACCGGCAACCCCCGCCCGTCCAGCCCCGTCCCGTGCAGGTTGAGGTTGGGCCGCCCGGCGCCGCTGAGGAGGTCGGCCGCCGCGATGGAGCGCTCGGCGCTCGCGAGCAACCGCTCCGCGCCGTCGGGGTCGACGAGCTCACCGTCGACGTAGCCGGTCATGGAGGTGAACCGGGCGCCGGTCGCGGCGAGTTCCGGCAGGTCCTTCGTCGTCCAGTCCCACAGCTCCACCGCGAAACCCGCCTCGTGCAGCGTGCGGACCCGCTCGGCGAACGGGAGCTCCCGGAACACCATCTCGGCGCAGACCGCCAGGAGGAAGCCGCTCACCGGATCCTCGCGTCGACGGTCCCCGCGACGAGCGCCGGGTCCACCGGACCCCCGGTGCGCACGGAGGCTATGCAGGACAACGCGATCGAGAGGGCGCGCCGGGCATCGTGCCCGGTGACGGCGGGACGCCGCCCCTCGCGCACCGCGGCGACGAACTCGGTGAGTTCCCCGGCGTAGGCGTCGCCGAAGAGTTCCACGTCCGAGCGGGGGGTCGCGCTGTGACGGCCGTCGGCGTCGAAGAGCTGCAGCGCGGTCCGGGGTTCCTCCCCGATCCGCAGCGTGCCCGCGGACCCGAAGACCTCCCCGCGCACGTCGTAGCCGTAGCCGGCGGAGAAGTTCGCCTCGGCCACCGCGATGGCGCCGTCGTCGAAGCGGATCGTCACGACCGCGGTGTCCAGCAGCCCGGCCTCCTTGAACTCCGGGGCGACGAGGGCGTCGGCGACGGCGTAGACCGAGACGGGTTCGGCGCCCGGGTGGAGCCAGAGGATCGTGTCGAAGTCGTGGATGAGGGTCAGCACGAACACCGCCCAGGCCGGCACGGCCGCCGGGTTCGGCAGCCCGGGGTCGCGGGTGAGCGAGCGCAGCAGCTGCGGGCGCCCGATGCGCCCGGCGTCGACGGCGGCGCGGGCGGCGGCGAACTCGGGGGCGAAGCGCCGGTTGAACCCGACCTGGAACGCGACGCCCGCGGCCTCGGTGGCGGCGATCCCGCGGTCGAGCTCGGCCAGCGAGAGCCCGGCGGGCTTCTCGCAGAACACCGCCTTGCCCGCCCGGGCCGCCGCCTCGACGAGGTCGGCGTGGGCCTCGGTGCTGGCCGTGACGACCACGGCGTCCACGTCGTCGCGGGCCAGCAGCTCGGCCGGGCTCTCCACGCCGACCGCCCCGAGCGGGCCGGCCAGGGCGGCCGCGGCGCCGGGGCGGGGGTCGGCCACGGCGACGAGCCGTGCGCCGGGGACGCGGATGGCCAGCAGCCGGGCGTGCGAGGTGCCGATGCGGCCGGCGCCGACCAGGCCGATCCCGGTGGTGCTCGCGTCGCCGTCGACGGGGGGCGTGCTCATCGATCCTGGTCCTCTCCCGAAACCCCCTAGAGCGCTCTAGGGGTGGATCGCTCCAGGGTGTCCGCTCCGCCGGGCCCCGTCAAGCGGTCGCGGTCGTTAGGGTGCTGCGGTGACGCCCGAACGTGCCCAGCCGGTGACGATGGCGGACGTCGCCGCCCGGGCCGGGGTGTCCCGCGCCCTGGTCTCCATCGTCCTGCGCGGGGTTCCCGGGGCCAGCGCGACCAACCGCGAGCGGGTGCTGCGCGCCGCCGCGGAGCTCGACTACCACCCCGACGAACGGGCCCGGCTGCTCGGGTCCGGCCGCAGCCGCCGGCTGGGCGTCGTGCACGGCCTGCACGAACCCTTCCACGGCGAGCTCCTCGACGCCCTCTACGCCGCGGTGGCCGGCACCCCGTGGCGGCTCACCCTCGAACCGCGCAGCCGGACCCGCCCCGAGCCGGCCGCGGTGCGGGCCCTGCTCGACCAGCGGGTCGAGGCGCTGGTCCTCCTCGGTCCCGGGTCCGGGCGCGCGGCGCTGCAGGAGCTCGGCGCCCGGGTGCCGGTCGTCGTGGTCGCGCGGGCGCTGCCGCGGGTGGACGCCGGGGTGGTGCGCACCGACGACGACGCCGGGGCCCGCCTGGCCGTGGAGCACCTCCTCGCCCTCGGCCACCGGCGCGTCGTCCACGTCCACGGCGGCCGCGCCCCGGGGGCCGCCGAACGGCGGGCCGGGTACCGCCGCGCGGTGCGGGAGGCGGGTCTGCGCCCGGAGCTCGTCGCCGGGGGCGGGGACGGCGCCGCGGGCGAGGCCGCCGCCGCGGCCCTGCTGGCGGGCCCCCCGCCGGAGGCGGTCCTCGCCTTCAACGACGAGTGCGCCGCCGGTCTCCTGCACGCCCTGCGGGCCCGGGGGACCGCGGTGCCCGCCGACGTGTCCCTCGTCGGGTTCGACGACAGCACCGTCGCGGCGCTGTCCACGGTGTCGCTCACGACCGTGGCCCAGGACCCCGCCGCCCTGGCCCGGCACGCCGTCGCGGAGGCCGTCGCCCGCGTCGAGGGGGACACCGACCGTCCCGAGGTGGTCGTGGCGCCGCGCCTGGTCGTGCGCGGCACCACGACCGGCCGGGCGCGGGGGAGCGGCTGAGGGGGCCGGTTCAGCCGGTGGGCCGGTTCCCGCGGTACCTCGCCCAGGGGTCGAAGTCGACCTCCAGCGCCGCCTGCGGCGGCCGCTGCGCCTCGGGGACGTGCCGGAGGTTCACCCGCACCCGGTACCAGAGGGAGCTGCTGCCGCGCATCCCGTCCACCAGGACGTCGGACTCGGTGAGCAGCGGGACGACGTCGGGGTGCTTCGCCTTCCACGACTCCAGACCGGCGAGGACCTCCGGCTTCGTCCGGGCCCGGGCGACCTCGATCAGCGGCATCGTCACCGTCCGCGACCCGGTGCCCTTCGGGGCCTTCTCCGCGGGGCCCATCCGCTCGGCCAGGGCCAGCAGGGCCTCCAGCGAACCGCCCGTCCCGTCCATCCCCGCCCACGGGTCGCCGCCGAGCTCCGCCCAGCGCCGCGGGACGGTGAGGAGGGTGTGGTCCTCGGGCCGGACGTCGCGCACCTCGTCCCACGTCAGCGGGGTCGAGACCCGGGCGTCGGGGGTCGCGCGCACCGAGTAGGCGGAGGCGACGGTGCGGTCCTTGGCGTTCTGGTTGAAGTCGACGAACACGCCCTCGCCGCGTTCCTCCTTCCACCACCGGCTCGTGGCCAGGCCCCGGGCCCGGTCCTCGACCTCGCGCGCGACCGTCTCGGCCGCCAGCCGGACCTCCGGGTAGGACCACACCGGGTCGATCGGGGCGTAGACGTGGAACCCCCGCGACCCCGACGTCTTCGGCCACGCGGTCAGGCCGTGGTCGGCGAGGACCTCGCGGGCGACGAACGCGACGTCGACGATCTGGTGCCAGTCCACGCCGGGCTGCGGGTCGAGGTCGATGCGCAGCTCCACCGGGTGCTCGAGGTCCTCGGCCAGCACCGGGTGGGGGTTGAGGTCGACGCAGTTGAGGTTGAGCACCCAGGCCAGCGAGGCCTCGTCCCGCACCACCGTCTCGGCCGCCGACGTCCCCCGCGCGTAGCGCAGTTCCGCGACCTCGATCCAGTCCGGGCGCTTCTCCGGGGCCCGCTTCTGGAACACCGCCTCGGCCTCGATGCCCTTGACGAACCGCTTCAGCACCATCGGCCGGCCGCGGACCCCGCGCAGGACGCCGTCGGCGACGCTCAGGTAGTAGCGGACGAGGTCCAGCTTCGTGGTCCCGCTGCGGGCGAACACGACCTTGTCCGGGTTCGTGACCACGACCTCGCGGCCGGCGAGCTCCAGGACGGTCTGCGGGGACGCCACGCAGCCGAGACTAGGGCCGCTTCAGACCCGCCGCAGCGCGTCGTGGCGCAGCGCGGCGTGCACGCCCCAGGTCTCGTTGGCGACCTGGGTGACGCGCAGGTCCGCGCAGGTGCTCAGCAGGGCCAGCGCGGTGGAGCGGTCGAGGCCGTGCTCGGCGGCGACCCAGGTCACCAGGTCGCCCAGCGCGGTGTCCGTCGCGGTGTTCAGGTCCGCGTCGAAGCCGAAGGTGATCCGCTCGGTGGGGGTGACGGCGTGCACCGAGGGCAGCGCGGGGGCGTCGACGACGGCGACGGTGAGCTCGCTGGTGGTGCCGCACTCGACCGCGGTGCCGCAGACCTCGCCGTCGCCCTGCGCGGCGTGCCCGTCGCCCAGGCACAGCAGCGCACCCGGCACGTGGACGGGCAGGTACAGGGTGCTGCCCGCGACCAGGGACCGGCAGTCGACGTTGCCGCCGTGCCCGGTCCGCGGCGGGGTGGTGGGGTGCTCGCCGGGTGCGGCGGGGGTGGTGCCGACGACCCCGAGGAACGGGGCGGTGTCCACGGTGAACCCGAGCTGGTTCGTGGCGGTGCCCGCCTCGTCGTCGATGTCCCACAGCAGCTCGACGGGCGTCGTGGCGCCCAGGCGGGAGTTCAGCGGGGAGGGGAACCCCGCGCTCGTCCAGCCCCAGCCGGAGGTCCGCACCGAGTGCAGGGTGACGGCGAGGACGTCGCCGGGTCCCGCCCCGCGCACCGCGACCGGCCCGGCCAGGCAGTGCCCGCGCGAGACCGGGAACCGCCGCGGCGCCGCGGCGCCGGGGTGCGCGGGGCGTTCCAGGAAGCCGCGTGCGTCGAGGGCCTCCACGACGAAGCGCTCGCCGGGTTCGACCGTCAGCACGGGCGGGCGGGCGGGGTCGAAGACGTCGGTGACGGACTCGGGGTCGGGGCGCAGGACCTGGTTCACGCCCCGATCCTGCACCCCCGCGCCGGCCCGGGGTCAGATCGGGTCGATGAGCCGCTGCAGGAACCGGCGGGTCCGCTCCTCGCGGGGGTCCTCCAGCACCGCCGCGGGCGGCCCCTGCTCGACGATGACGCCGCCGTCGAGGAACAGCACCCGGTCGGCGACCTGGCGGGCGAAGCGCATCTCGTGGGTCACCACGACCATCGTCCAGCCCTCGGCGGCGAGGTCCTTCATCACCGCCAGCACCTCGCCCACGAGCTCGGGGTCCAGCGCGGAGGTCGGCTCGTCGAAGAGCACGATCTGGGGGCGGATGGCCAGGGCGCGGGCGATGCCGACGCGCTGCTGCTGGCCCCCGGACAACTGGTACGGGTGCTGCTCGGCCTTCTCCGCCAGCCCCACCCGTTCCAGCAGGGCGAGACCCTCGGCGCGGGCCTGCTCGCGCGGGCGGCCCTGGACGAGGACCGGCCCCTCGATGACGTTCTGCAGGACGCTGAGGTGGGGGAAGAGGTTGTGGCTCTGGAAGACCATGCCGCTCTGGGCGCGCAGCCGGGTCGTGGCCCGCTGCAGCGCCCGCCCGCGCAGGGCGGGGGAGAACTCCACGCTCACGTCCCCGATGCGGACGGTGCCCGCGTCGGGGACCTCCAGGGCGTTGAGCGAGCGCAGCACCGTCGTCTTGCCGGAACCGGAGGGGCCGATGAGGACGGTCACCGACCCCGGCGCGGCGGTGGCGTCGATCCCGCGCAGGACCTGGTGGTCGCCGAAGGACTTCCGCAGCCCGCGGACCTCCAGCAGCGGTTCGCTCACGTCGGGGTTCACCTCGCCCTTCCTCAGGCCGTCCACCGGGCCGTTCACCGGGCCACGTGGCGGTTCAGGCGCGTCTCCACGCGGGTCTGGCCGAAGGACAGGACCAGGCAGACGATCCAGTAGTAGACCGCGGCCAGGCTGTAGAGGGCGAAGAACTCGTAGGTGGGGGCCGCGATCTCGGAGGCCTTGCGCAGCAGTTCGACCACCTGGATGCTCGACGCCAGCGAGGTGTCCTTGACCAGGGAGATGAGGGTGTTCGACAGCGGCGGCACCGCGACCCGGGCCGCCTGCGGCAGCACGATGCGCCGCATCGTCGTCGGGTAGTTCATGCCGATGGTCAGCGCGGCCTCGGTCTGGCCCCGGGGGACCGAGAGGATCGCGGCGCGGACGACCTCCGAGGCGTAGCCGCCGACGTTGAGGCTGAAGGCGACGACCGCGCTGGGGAACGGGTCCCACGTCGCCCCGAACTCGGGCAGCGCGTAGTAGATGAGGAAGAGCTGCACCAGCAGCGGCGTCCCGCGGATGACCGAGACGTAGAACCGGGCGATCCCCTGCAGGACGAGGACGCTGGAGAGCCGCATGAGGGCGACGACCAGGGCGATGACCATCCCGATCGCGAAGCTGGCGATCGTCAGCGGGATGGTGCCCCGCACGAGTCCCGTCGCGAGCGGGACGAGGGAGTCCCTCACCAGGTCCAGGGTGCTCTGGTCCACGTGCCGCCTCCCTCGTCCGCGTGCTCGTCAGGTCAGCCGGCGGCCGGGCCCGAGACGTCCTGGCCGAACCACTTCTGCGAGATCTCGGCCAGCGTGCCGTCGGCCTTCAGCTTCGCCAGCGCGTCGCTGACCTGCTGGGCAGTCTCGGCCTCGTCCTTGCGGAAGACGAAGCCCTGCTCGGTCCGGTCGTCGGTCTCGGCGGCGATCTTGACGCCGGTGTCGCCGGAGGTCTTGAGGTAGTCCAGCACGGCGAGCTGGTCGTTGACCGTCACGTCGACGCGGCCCTGCTTGAGCAGGGTCATCGCCTGGGTGAGCCCCTCGACGGCCTCGACCTTCGCGCCCGCCTCCGTCGCGGTCTGGGCCCAGTTGCTCGTCGTGGACTGCGCGGAGGTCTTGCCCGCGATGTCGGCCAGCGAGGTCACCGAGGTGTCGTCGGCGCGGGTCACGACGACGCCGGTGGAGACGGTGTACGGGGCGGAGAAGACGTACTTGGCCTCGCGCTCGGCGGTGATGGACACCTGGTTGGCGATGCCGTCGTAGCGCTTGGCCTCCATCCCGGCGAAGAGGGAGTCCCAGTTGTTCTCGGAGAACTCCACGTCGCGGCCGAGCTGCTCGCCCACGGCCTTGGCGACGTCGATGTCGTAGCCGACGAGGTCGTTGGTCTTCTCGTCGTGGTAGCTGAAGGGGGCGTAGGTGCCCTCGGTGCCGAACGTCAGCGCCTCCTGCGAGGAGCCGGAGGAGCTCCCGCTGCCGCTGGTGCTGGTGTCGCCACCGCCGCAGGCGGCCAGGAGGCCGGTGAGGGCGAGGGCGCTGAGGGTGCCGAGGGTCCTGCGACGCATGAGTGGGGTGTCCTCCCGTGGGTGGGCGCCCACCGTGGGCGCCCGTCCTTGCAGCGACAACCTAGGGCAGGGCATTCCCGGGCGCCCCCCCGCACGGACCAGCCGTGCTCGGGCGGCGGCTCAGGCGGGGACGCTGGACTGCCGCACCACCAGCCGGGTGGGCATCGTCGTCGTGCCGGGGGAGGGGTGACCGGCGACGGCGCCCAGCAGCAGCTCCCCCGCGCGCCGGCCCAGCGCCTCCAGGCCCAGGTTCACCGTGGTCAGCGGGGGGCGGGAGGCCAGGGCGATGACGTCCCAGTCGTCGAAGCCGACGACGGCGACGTCCTCGGGGACCCGGCGCCCGGCGTCGCGCAGGCCGTCGCAGATCCCGCGGGCGATCTGGTCGCTGCCGCAGGTCACGGCGTCGAGGTCGGGGTGGCGGCGCAGCAGCAGGTCCGCGGCGAGCCGGCCCCAGCGCTCGCTCCAGTCCCCGTGCAGGCTCGGGCCGACCAGCGCGTCGCCGGCGGCGGCCTCGGCGGCGGCGCGGCGCACCTGGGCGGCGTGGTGGTCCTCGGGGCCGGTGACGTGGGCGACCCGGCGGCGGCCGAGGTCGAGGACGTGGGCGACGGCGGCGGTCGCCCCGCCGGCCTGGTCGATGGTCAGCGAGGTGTCGGCGGGGTCCTGGGAGGGGGTGAAGGCGTGGACGACGGGGACGTGGTCGGGGATGGCGATGGGCGGGCGGGACTCGGTGCGCCGGCCGGTGACGATGATCCCGTCGACGCGGCGGGCGAGCAGGGTGCGCAGGTAGTGCTGCTCGCGCAGCGGGTCGTCGCGGCTGTCGCAGAGCAGGACGCTCATCTCGCCCGCCCCCAGCGCGTTCTCGGCGCCGAGGAGGATGGGGATGGAGAACCGGCCGAAGCTGTCGGTGGTGATGAGCCCCACGGTGTAGCTGCGCCCGGAGGAGAGCCCGCGCCCGATGGGGTCGGGGGTGAAGCCGAGCTGCTCGGCCGCCCGGCGCACCCGCTCGCGGGTCTCGGCCCGCAGCTGGCCGGTGCCGTTGAGCGCCTTGGACGCGGTGCCCGCGGAGACCCCGGCCAGCGCGGCGACGTCGACGATCCGCGCCGGAACAACGCTTTCCGTCATGTCGGTGCCTCCGATCCCTGTGGGTCGCAGCAGACTACCGCTGCTTGACGGGGGCGGGGGGCCGCTCTACCGTCGTCGCAGAAAACGTGTTCCGGACTTTCCGGCCGCCGACTCGATGGAGAGCTGATGACCAGCACGACCGCTGGGCCCGACCTGACCGTCGCCACCACCGCCAACGCCCCCGCCGCCCCCACCGCCGCGGCGGCCGTCGCGCTGCACCCCGTCCCCCTCGGCGCCTCCCGCATCCGCGGCGGGTTCTGGTTCGAGCGGCAGGAGGCCAACCGGCGCCAGGCCATCCGCACCGGCTACGAGAAGCTCGAGACCTCCGGCAACCTGCGCAACCTCCGCATCGCCGCGGGGACGGAGCAGGGCGAGGCCAAGGGCCCGATCTTCATGGACTCCGACGTCTACAAGTGGCTCGAGGCCGCCGGCTGGGAGTACGGCCGCGAGGCCGACGAGGAGGTCCTCGGCTGGATCCGCGAGGTCACCGCCGTCGTCGCGGCCGCGCAGGCCGAGGACGGCTACCTCGACTCCGTCCAGCAGGTCCGCGGGAAGGGCGAGCGCTACGTCGACCTGCCCTGGAGCCACGAGCACTACTGCGCCGGGCACCTCTTCCAGGCCGCCGTCGCCGTCCACCGCAGCACCGGCGAGACCGGCCTGCTCGACGTCGCCGTGAAGCTCGCCGACCACCTCGTCGCCACCTTCGGCCCGGGGAAGGTCGAGGAGGTCGACGGGCACCCCGTCGTCGAGATGGGCCTGGTGGAGCTCTACCGCGAGACCGGGACGCAGGCCTACCTCGACCTCGCCCGCTGGTTCGTCGACGCCCGCGGCACCGGGATCATCGAGCGCCTGCACGGCAAGGAGCCCACCTACTTCTCCGACCGCGTCCCCGTCCGCGAGCAGACCTCCCCCGAGGGCCACTCCGTGCGCGCGGTCTACCTCACCGCCGGGGCCGCCGACGTCGCCGCCGAGACCGCCGACGGCGACCTGCTGGCCGCCCTGACGCGGCAGTGGGAGGGGATGCTCGCCTCCAAGACCTACGTCACCGGCGGCATCGGCGCCCGCTGGGACTGGGAGCAGTTCGGCGACCACTACGAGCTCGGCCCCGAGCGCGCCTACGCCGAGACCTGCGCGGCCATCGGCAGCGTCCAGTGGACCTGGCGGATGCTGCTCGCCACCGGCGAGGCCCGCTACGCCGACCTCGTCGAGCGCACCCTCTACAACGCGTTCCTGCCCGGGGTCTCCCTGGCCGGCACCGAGTACTTCTACGTCAACGCCCTCCAGCTGCGCCACGGCGCGTTCGCCGAGGAGGAGCGCAGCGTCGCCCACGGCCGCCGGCCCTGGTTCGACTGCGCCTGCTGCCCGCCCAACATCATGCGGACCCTCTCCAGCCTCGACGCCTACGTCGCCACCAGCTCGGCGACCGACGGGGTGGCGGGCGTGCAGGTCCACCAGTTCACGACCGGCACGATCGAGGCCGCCGGGGCGGCGCTGTCGGTGACCACCGACTACCCCTGGGACGGGACCGTCCGCGTCGAGGTCACCGCGACCCCGGGCGAGTTCGAGCTCGCCCTGCGCGTCCCGGCCTGGGCGCAGGGCGCCACCGCGACGGTGGACGGCGAGGCCGTCGCGGTCACCCCGGGGGAGTACCTGCGGGTCCGGCGCGACTTCGCCGTCGGCGACGTGGTGGAACTCGTCCTGCCGATGACCGTCCGCGTCGTCGAGGCCGACCCGCGCGTCGACGCCGTCCGCGGCTGCGTCGTCGTCGAGCGCGGCCCCCTGGTCTACGCGGTCGAGCAGACCGACCTGCCCGCCGGCCTGCCCGCCGACGACGTGCGGGTCCGGGTCGCGGAGCTGCGCGGGGCGCGGGCCGAGCACCGTCCCGACCTGCTCGGCGGGGTGACCGTGCTCCAGCTGCCGGTCCACGCCGCGCTCGCGGCCGCCACCGGCCCGCTGTACCGCCCCGCCGGGGACGACCCCGCCCCCGAGGCCGCCGAGGAGACCACCGTCGTCCCCGCCGTCCCCTACTACGCGTGGGCGAACCGGGACCTGGGGGCCATGCGGATCTGGCTCCCCCGGGCCTGACGGAACCCCGGCGGAGAGCCCGGAAGAACCCTGGAGGAGTGGCGATGGAGCTTCACCGCAGGAACGTGCTGGGCCTGGGCGGACTCGCCGCCCTGGCCACGGCGCTGACCCCCGCGCTGTCGGGGTGCTCGTCCACCCTCCCCGAGGCCGACGTCACCGCGGCCGGTTTCGGGGAGGACGCGACCGGGACCGTCCGGTTGTGGTGCCGGGCGGCGACGGTCGTGGGCGTCCGGCAGGTCGTCGACGCGTTCAACGCCTCCCAGGACGAGGTGACCGTCGAGGTCACCCCCGTCCTGGACGGGCAGTACGTCACCAAGCTCGCCACGGCCATCCGCGGCGGGAACGTGCCGGACATCGTCGACATCGACGACATCAACTCGATGCTGTTCATCTACCGCGACTCCTTCACCGACCTCACGCCGCTGGTGGAGCAGCTCGACTTCGCCGACCGGCTCAACCCCGGTCAGCTCGGGCTGGCCACCCGCGACGGACGGAACTACGGCGTCCCCTACATCGCCGACAACTCGGCGCTGTTCTACAACACCGAGCTGTTCGAGCGGGCCGGGCTCGACCCGGTCGAGCACACCCGGGACCTGCCCGGGATGCTCGAGGCCGCCCGGGCGATCGGCGCCCTCGGCGACGGGACGTACGGGTGGTCGATCGACGGCAACGCCGCCGGCATCCTCGGGTTCGTCGTGCAGCCGCACATCTGGGCCGCCGACGCCCCCAACGTCGTCGGCGAGGTGGGGGAGCAGCGGGGGTCGATGGCCGACAACGACGCCGTCCGGCGCACCTTCGAGTTCTACCGGACGATGTGGGCGGAGAAGCTCCTGCCGCAGGCGAACTTCTCCGGGGACGGCGCGCGCTGGGGCGCGGACTTCCGCGACGGCACCGTCGGGATGTTCCCCTCGAACTTCTCCGTCGCGGTGCTCAACGCCTCGGAGGAGATGCAGGCCAAGACCGGGGTCGTGCTGCTGCCCGGCCCCGACGGCGGCCGGGCGACCTTCGCGGGCGGGGACAACCTCTGCATCCCGCGCGGGGCCCCGAACGCGTCGGGGGCGTGGCGGTTCGCCCGGTTCGCCCTCGACCTGCCCCAGCAGCAGAACCTGCCCGCGGGCGGGTACATCCCGGTCCGATCCGACGCGGCGACCCCGGAGTACCGCGAGAAGTACCCGCTGGCCGTCGCCCCGCTGGACGGGATCGAGGGGGCCTACGCCCCCACGACGCTCGCCTACAACCTGCTGTTCAACCAGCAGGACTCCCCGTGGATCGCCGCGTTCCGCCGCGCCGTCTTCGACGGCGACCTCGACGGAGCCCTGACCCAGGGCCAGAAGGACTTCGACCGCATCCTGGAACAGGCGCAACTGTGACCACACTCACGAGAACGGGCTCCGCACCCGAGCTGAACCACCGTCCGGAGTCCCTCACCCACCCCGCCCGCACGGGGTTCCTGCTGACCCTGCCGGCCCTGGTCTTCGTGGCCGTGTTCGTCCTGGTGCCCCTGGCGTTCGCGGTCTACATGTCGCTGACGAACTGGCCGCTCATCGGCTCCTACGAGTTCATCGGGCTCGGCAACTACGCCGCCGTGGCGAGCGACCCGGTGTTCTGGAAGTCCGTGGGCTACACGGTCCTCTACACCGCGATCGTCACCCTGCCGATCCTCGTCCTCGGGTACGTGCTGGCCGTGGTGGTCCGCAGCAACCGCCGCTTCGCGACGGTGTTCCGGACGATCTTCTTCCTGCCCTACGTCATCGGCCTGACCACGCTCAGCTTCATCGTGGTGCTGGAGGCGCAACCGAGCTCGGGGGCGGTCAACATCGTCCTGCGGGCGCTGGGGATCACCGACGGCACCACCGCCTGGCTGGCCGACGGGCCGCTGGCCACCGGCCTCATCTGCGTGATGATCGTCTGGGCCGTGTCGGGCCTGACGATGGTCCTGCTCATGGGCGGCATGCAGGGCATCCCGCGCGACGTCTACGAGTCGGCGGAGATGGACGGCGCGGGCTGGTGGCAGCGCGAGCGCAGCATCACGCTGCCGATGCTGCGGAAGACCATCGCGATGAGCCTGGTCATCTCCGTCATCGGCTCGCTGCTCGCCTTCACCCAGTTCTACGTCCTCACCCGCGGCGGTCCCGGCACCGACACCCAGACCGTCGTCATGTACGTCTACCAGCGCGGTTTCGTCCAGCTGCAGCTCGGCGCGGCCTCGGCGCTGTCGATCGTCCTGGTGGTGGTCATCGGCCTGGTGACCGCGGCCCAGTTCCGGCTGCTGCGCGAGAAGGAGTGACCATGGCCACGATGACGAAGCCGACGACCGCGCCCACCGACGGGCTCCGGGTGAACCGCCACCGCAGCGAGGCGGACGGGCGGGCGGAGAGCCGCACCAAGCTCACGCTGTACTGGCTGGGCGGGACGCTGGCGGCGCTGGTCTTCCTCGTGCCCCTGGTCTGGTCGGTCCTGCGCTCCTTCCAGAGCAACGACGCGATCGTCTCCACCACCCCGACGCTGTCGCAGCTGACGGCGTTCACGACGGAGAACTTCCGCACCCTGTTCACCGGCGACGCCGACATCGTCCGCGCCGTCGGCAACAGCCTCGTCGTGGCGATCGGCACCGCGGTCCTCACCGCGGTCGTGGCGACCCTGGCCGGGTACGGCTTCGGGCGCTTCCGCTTCCGCGGGCGCAACGTCCTGTTCGGGGTGGTCGTGGTGACGATGATGGTGCCGTTCCAGGCCATCATCACCCCGCTCTACCTGCAGATGAACGCGATGGGGCTCACCGACTCCCGCCTCGGGCTGGTGCTGTTCTACTCCACGGTCAACCTGCCGTTCGGGGTGTTCGTCATGCGCAACGCGTTCGAGACGATCCCCGCCGAGATCGAGGACTCCGCCCGCGTCGACGGCGCGGGCACGATGCGGGCGCTGGTCTCGGTGCTGCGCCCGATGCTGATCCCGGGGATGGCGACCAGCGCGCTGTACGCGTTCCTGGCCAGCTGGACGGAGTTCCTGGGGGCGCTGACCTTCCTCACCGACGACCGCAAGTACACGCTGCCGCTGTCGCTGGTGAACCTCCAGGCCGGGGCCTACGGCGCGGTGAACTTCGGTTACCTGGTGGCCGGCGCGGTGGTCGCGATGATCCCCTGCGTGATCCTCTACGTCGCGCTCCAGCGGTTCTACGTGGCGGGCCTGGCCTCGGGCGCGGTCAAGGGCTGACCCCTCACACGAGCACCTCGAACGACGGGGCGAGCGGCACCTCGGACCGGACCTCGCCCCACGCCCGGGCGAGGCGCCGCGCCGCCTCCCGCAGGGTGTCCGGGTCGGCGCCGAAGGGCAGCCGCAGGTAGCGCTCGAAGGCGCCGTCCACGCCGAAGCGCGGCCCGGCGCTGACGTGGACGCCGTGGCGGCGGGCGGCCAGCGCCAGCGGGGAGCTGAGGGCGGCCCCGAGGTGGACCCAGAGGGCCAGGCCGCCGGGCACCACGGGCAGCTCCCACTCCGGCAGCCGGCCCGCGAGCTCGTCCAGCAGCGCGTCGCGGCGCGCGCGCAGCTCGGCGCGGCGCGCCACCAGGACCTCGTCGAGCCGCGGCAGGACCTCGGCCACGACGAGCTGGTCCAGCACGGGCGTCCCCAGCTCCCAGGGGGAGCGGTGGGCGGCGAGGTGGCGGACGGTCGCGGCGTCGGCCCGGAGCCAGCCGATGCGCAGCCCGCCCCACATCGTCTTGGCGGCGGAGCCGACGTGGACGACGTCGGCGGGGAAGGGCGGGGGCGTCGCGGCGTCGATCCCGAGGTCGTTGGTCGTCTCGTCCACCACGAGGCGGGTGCCGTGGCGGCGGGCGAGCTCGACCAGGCGCCGGCGCTGGGCCGCGGGCATCACCGCGCCGGTCGGGTTGTGGAACCCCGGCATCAGGTACGCCACCGCGGGCCGGGCGGCGGAGAACGCCTCCTCCAGGGCGTCGGCGTCCCAGCCGCCGGGGCGCGCGGCGCTCGCCGCGACGACCGGGACGGCGACGGGGCGCCCGCCCGCGCCGCGGACGGCGTCCAGGGCGTGCGGGTACCCGGGGGACTCCACCAGCACCCGGTCCCCGGGGACGGTCAGGGTGCGGCAGAGCAGGCCCACGGCGTGCTGGGCGCCCAGGGTGACCAGGACCTCCTCGGGCCGCGTGGGCAGCCCCCGCCCGGTGTAGCGGTCGGCGATCGCCGACCGCAGCGCGGGCAGGCCCACGAGGTCGTAGCCCACCCCGGGCAGGTGGGCGGGGAGGTCGGCGGCCGCGCGGCGCGCCGCGTCGAGGACCTCCGGCGCCCCGGGCAGCGCGGCCCGGGTCAGGTCGATCTCCACCGGCGCCCGGGGCCCGGCCGGGCGCGGGACGCTCGCCGCGGGCAGGGCGGCGACGCTGCCGGAGCCGCGCACGCTGGTGAGGTGCCCGGACTCGCGCAGCCGGGCGTAGGCCGCGGCCACGGTGGTGCGGCTCACCCCGAGCGCCGCGGCGAGCTCGCGCTCGGCGGGCAGGCGCGTCCCGGAGGTGATCCGGCCGTCGAGGAGGAGCAGGCGGATCCGGTCGGCCAGGGCGCGCAGCGCGGGTCCCGTGCCGCGCCACTCGCCCAGGAGGTGGGTCAGGCTCGTCGCGGAGAGGGTGGCCACCAGGCCACCGTAGCGCGATTGGCACTGTCCAGATCCGGTTCGGCGCGGTCCAATCGGGGGTGTGAGAAGTCCACTGCTCGCCCGTCTCGTCCGCCTGCTCGCCGGCCTGGTCCTCTTCGGCGCCGCCGAGGGGTTCATGATCACCGCGGGGGTGGGGGTGGGGCCCTGGACGGTGTTCGCGCAGGGGGTCTCGCGGCTGACCGGAGCGGGCGTCGGCTGGCTCACCGTCGTCATCGGCTTCGCCGTGCTGCTGCTGTGGATCCCGCTGCGCCAGCGGCCGGGGGTGGGGACGGTCCTCAACGTGCTGGTCGTGGGGACCGTCATCGAGGCGGTCGTGGACCTCGTGCCCGCCCCGCACGCGCTGGCCGTGCGGGTCCCGCTGTTCGCGGTCGGGCTGGTGCTGCTGGCGGTGGCCAGCGGGATCTACCTGGGCGCCGGTCTGGGCGCCGGCCCGCGCGACGGGCTGATGACCGGCCTGCACGCCCGGGTGGGCCTGCCGATCTGGAGCGCGCGGGCGCTGGTGGAGCTGTCGGTGCTGGCCGTGGGGTGGGTGCTCGGCGGGAACGTCGGGGTCGGGACGGTCGCCTTCGCCCTCGGCGTCGGTCCGCTGGTCGGGTTCTTCCTGCCGCGGCTGGCGCCCCGGCGTCCGGCGGTCCCGGTGCCCGCCCCGGTAGCGTCGCGGGCGTGCCCTTCTTCGTCGTGACCTACGCCTACACCCCCGACTCCGCCGCCCGGGACGAGGTGCGCCCGACCCACCGGGCGTGGCTGGCCTCCCTCGGGGACATCCTCGTGGTGTCGGGCCCGACCGACGCCGACGGGGCCTTCCTCGTCTTCGAGGGCGCCGACGCGGCCGAGGTCGGGGCGGTGGTGGACGCCGACCCGTTCGTCACCGACGGGCGGGTCGTGGGCTCGCGGACCGTCGTGGGGTGGACCCCGGTGCTGGGGCGGGCCAAGGACCGTCTCTGACACGGGGACCAGTCGTCGAAAGTACTTGCGAACCGCGAAAGTAGTCCGGTAGACATGAGGCATGACCGGGACCGAACGCACCCGTGAAGCCCACGACGCCCTGAGCGCGGTCGCCGCCGCCCGCGCCGCGGCCCGGCCGGAGCCGCTGCCGCGCTGGGCGCCCCCGGCCCTCGCCGGCTGCCTCGCCGGCGGCCTCGCCCTGCTGGCCGTCACCGAGTGGACCGGGTCGCCCGGGTGGCTCGTCCCCGGCCTCGTCCTCCTCGTCGGGTTCCTGGCCGGGGTCTGGTTCGTCGCCTCCCGCGGCGGCCTGCGGGTCCGCCCCGCGCCGGACCCCCGCCGCCACCTCGTCGACGGGCTCGTCGTCCTCGCGGCGGTGGTCGTCTTCGCCGTCCTCGACCGGGGAGCGGGGCTCCTGCTGGCGGGGCTCGGGCTCGGGGTCACCACCTGGCTGCAGTTCTCCCGGCTGGGCCGGGCGTGAGCGCTGAACCGGCGCTCGACCCCGCGGTCCAGCACCCCACGAAGCTCGCCGTCGTCGCCTTCCTCTCCGGGTGCGTCGAGGCCGACTTCAAGACCGTCCGCGACCGGCTGGAGCTCACCGACTCCGCCCTCTCCCGCACCCTGTCGGGCCTGGAGGAGACCGGCCACGTCGCCGTCCGCAAGGGCTTCGTCGGCAAGCGCCCCCGCACCTGGGTCTCGCTGACCGCCGAGGGCCGCCGCCGGCTGGCCGGGCACCTGACCGCGCTGCAGCGCATCGCGGCGGGGGCGCTGGCCCAGGCGGCCGACCTGCCGACCGAGGTGCCCTGAGGGTCCCGGGGCGGGGCGCGCCCCGGGTGGCGGGAGGCGCGGAGGTGCCTACCGTGGAGAACAGGTCGAGCGCACGGCCCGACGCCCCTCCCGGGAGCCCCCGTCCCGCGTCAGGAGAACAGCATGAGCACCACGCGTTCCAAGAGGTCCACCGACTCCGGCCTCTCCGTCCACCGCTCGCCGGTCGCCCTGACCTCGCTGGTGGTGGGAGCGGCCTTCATCCTCGTCGGGGTGATGGGTTTCATCCCCGGCATCACGACGAACTACGGCGACATGGCCGGCGCCGGCCACCACTCGTCGGCGATGCTGCTCGGCATCTTCCAGGTGTCGGTGCTGCACAACCTCCTGCACCTGGCCCTCGGGGTGCTCGGCGTCCTCGCCTCGCGCGCCACGGCCGCGGCCCGGATGTTCCTCCTCGTCGGCGGGGTCGCCTACCTGGGGCTGTGGATCTACGGGATGGTCGTGCCCGAGACCAGCAGCGCGAACTTCGTCCCGCTGAACACCGCCGACGACTGGCTGCACCTGGTGCTGGGCCTCGGCATGGTGCTGCTCGGGCTGGTCATGCCGCGCCGCCAGTCGAACGCGACGGCCGCGACCTACGCCGGCCCGACCGCCGGCGGCGACATCCAGTGAGGGCGTCCTCCCGGGCGGGTTCCCCCGCGCGGGAGGGCTGAGCGTGGAACCCCTGGAGCCCACCCCGGAACCCGCTCCGGAACCCGCGTCCCGCACCCACCGGGTGCGCACCTCCGACGGGGTGACCGTCGCCGTCCACGAGTGGGACGGGGCGGGCCGCCCGGTGGTGCTGCACCACGGCTTCAGCGCCAGCGCGTCTCTCGAGTGGCCCCGCTCCGGCGTCCCCCGGGCGCTGCGGGCCGCCGGTCGCCGGGTGCTCGCCCCCGATGCCCGCGGGCACGGGGAGTCCGAGGCCCCGCACGACCCGGCCCGCTACGGCGAGGCCCGCATGGCCACCGACGTCGTCGAGGTGCTCGACGCCCTCGGCGTCGACGACGTCGACCTCGTGGGCTACTCGATGGGCGCCGTCGTCTCCGCGCTCGTCGCCTCCACCCGTCCCGCCCGGGTGCACCGCCTCGTCCTGGCCGGGGTCGGGGCCGGCCTCGCCGAGCTCGGCGGCGTCGACACCCGCGTCCTGCCCGCCGCGGCGCTCGCCGCGGCCCTGCGCGCGCGGGACCCCGGTGACCTCGACCCGGTGGTGCGCGGGTTCCGGGAGTTCGCCGAGGGGACGGGCAACGACCTGCTCGCCCTGGCCGCCCAGGCCGACGCCGTGCACGACCGGCCGCTGGACCTCGCGGCCGTCACCGCACCGACGCTCGTCCTCGCCGGGGACGCCGACCCGCTGGCCCGCCGGCCCGAGGTCCTCGCCGCGGCCGTCCCCGGTGCCCGGTCGCAGCTGGTCCGCGGCGACCACGGCGCGGCCCTGACCGATCCCGGTTTCGCCGCGGCCGTCGCCGCGTTCCTGCGCTGAGGGTCCCCCGCCGTCCCGCGTCACCGGGGGGCGGGCGGGACGTCCCCGTGCAGCTGCCGCAGCACGTCGGCGATGCCGGGTTCCTCCACCGACAGGTCGCGGACCCCGGCCCGGCGCGACACCTCGGCCAGCACCGCGGCGGCGGTCGTCTCCTCGGGGGAGAACGCGAACCGCTGCCGCAGGCCGTCGGCCTCCACCCCCAGGAGTTCCGCCCCCGGGACGCTCAGGGCGGGACCGGGTTCGCGCAGGTCGACGACGAGCACCCGCCGGGCACCCACCCGCCGCACGAGACCGGGCAGGTCGCCGTCGTAGGCGGCGCGCCCGGCCTCCACGACGAGGACGCGCTCGCACAACCGCTCCACGTCGCCCATGTCGTGGGTCGTGAGCAGCAGCGTCGTCCCGCGCTCGGCCCGCTCGGCCCGCAGGAACCGGCGCAACCGCTCGCTGGAGACCACGTCGAGGCCGATGGTGGGTTCGTCCAGGAGCAGCAGCTCGGGGGAGTGCAGGAGCGCGGCGGCGACCTCCCCGCGCATCCGCTGCCCCAGCGAGAGCTGCCGCACCGGGGTGGTGAGGAACCCGCCCAGGTCGAGGCGTGCGTCGAGCTCGTCCAGCCGCGGCCGCCAGACCGCGGCGGGCAGCCGGTGGATCGCGGCCAGCAGCCGGAACGACTCGGCCAGCGGCAGGTCCCACCACAACTGGCTGCGCTGGCCGAAGACGACCCCGATGCGGCGGGCGAGGTCGCGGCGGCGGGCGACGGGGTCCAGGCCGCAGGTGCGGACGGTCCCGGCGGTGGGCACGAGGATGCCGGTGAGCAGCTTCACCGTCGTGGACTTGCCCGCGCCGTTGGCCCCGATGAGACCCACCGCCTCGCCGGGTTCGACGCGCAGCGACAACCCGTCCACGGCGCGCACGACGCGCCGGCGCCGGCGGAACCGCCCTTCGCCCTTCTCGCGCACGACGTACTCCCGCACCAGGTCGGTGACCTCCAGCGCGGGGTTCACGACCCGCTCCCGGTGTAGCGGCGCAACCCGGCGCGCCACAGCAGCAGCGCCGCCGCCCCCAGCGCGAGCGCGGCCAGCGGGGAGGTCCAGCCCAGCCAGGACGGCAGCCCGGGAGGACCAGGTTCGCCGATGAGGACCAGCACGGGCAGGTAGGCGACGAACGCCGTGGGGACGACGTAGCAGAACAGCCACCGCAGCGGGGCGCCGTACAGCGACGACGGGTACTGGGCGGCGTTGGCGCCGCCGTAGGTGATGCTGTTCACCGCCTCCCGCCCGTCCAGCAGCCAGAACTGGCAGGCCCCCGCGAGGACGAACACGGCGCAGAAGATCGCCGTCCCCCCCACCAGCGCCACGGCCAGCAGCCCCAGCGCGCGGGCGTCCAGGGCGATCCCGGTGCGCGGCCACGCGACGGCCAGGACCACGACGCCGACGAGGACCCGGCCCGCCCGGCGCAGCGACACGTCGGAGGTGACCAGTTGCGCCAGCACGGGCATCGGCCGCAGCAGGAACGCGTCGAGGGTCCCGCTGCGCAGGTGGGCGGGGAGGGTGTCGAGGTGCCCGACGAGCAGGTCGGCCAGGGCGAACGTCACGTTGGCGAGGGCGAACACGAGCGAGGCCTGCCAGACGTCGAGCCCGCCGAGGGTGGGGACCTGCGAGAACACGACGTAGAGGGTGGCGAACTCGCTGACCCCGATCCCGACGTTGGAGGCCAGGTCGGCGGCGAAGGAGGTGCGGTAGCTGAGCTGGGCGCGGACCCGGGAGGCCAGGACCGCCCGGTACGCGGCCACGGCACCGGCGCCGCCGGTCTCAGCCACCCTGCACCACCAGCCGGCGCGCCCCGGCCCGCAGCAGCACCCGCCCCGCCAGCAGCAGCCCCGCGAGCCAGCCGAGCTGGACCCCGAGCAGCCGCAGCGCCTCCGCGCCGGTGGCGCGGGCGAGCAGGACGTCGATCGGGGTCTGCAGCATCGAGGGGAACGGGGTGGCGGCCGCGAGGGAACCCAGCCACGGCGGGAACCAGGCGACCGGGACCGCCAGCCCCGTCAGCACCGTGGCCAGGACCGTGTAGAGCACCAGGACCCCCCGGATCTCGGTGAGCCAGAACGCGGTGAGGTTCACCAGCCAGCGCGCCGCGAACGACACCGAGACCGCGACCGCGGTGCAGAGCAGCCCCAGGACGTAGGGCGCCGGAGCG
Organism: Kineococcus radiotolerans SRS30216 = ATCC BAA-149; assembly: GCF_000017305.1. Lineage (GTDB taxonomy): Bacteria > Actinomycetota > Actinomycetes > Actinomycetales > Kineococcaceae > Kineococcus > Kineococcus radiotolerans. The sequence continues at coordinate 2,745,260 of NC_009664.2, forward strand.
CCCGGCAGGGAGAGCCCGGTCGTGAGGGCGCCCAGGAGCAGCGGGGGCAGCCCGCGGGGCAGGAGGGTGAACGCCGCGCGGCCCAGGTCCCCCGCCCACGCGGCGAGCTGCGGGTCGACGGGGCGGGCCAGGTCGACGGCGATGTCGCCGGTGCGGACCCGGCGGGCGACCTCGTCGTCGGCGAACACGGCGACGGGGGCCAGCAGGGCCTGGGTGACCCAGGCGAAGGTGGCGGCCTGCGCGGGGTCGTACCCGGCGACGGCGCCCCCGGCGGAACCCACGGTGCCCACCAGGACGGCCGCCTTGACCGCGCCGAACACGGAGTTCGCCAGGGCGCCGGCCGCGGTCGCGGCCCGGTACGTGGAGTACCTGCGGAACCCCGCCGCGAGGAGGGCGGGGTAGGCGGACACGGGGTTCGACCCTAGTCCGCGCCGGGCCCGCTGTCAGGGGGCCGCCGGCGCTAGCCTCGGGGCCGTGGACACCGCGGGGAGTTCCGTCGACGCGTTCGCCGAGGCCGCGGACTGGTTCGTGCGCACCACGGCCCTCGTGGGGGAGCGCTGGGACCGGCCGGGTCTGGGCGAGTGGGACGTGCGCGCCCTCGTCGGGCACACCAGCCGCAGCCTCACCACCGTCGAGACCTACCTGGCCCAGCCCGCTGCCGCGGTCGAGGTGGACTCCGCCGTCGGGTACTTCCGCGCCACGAGCGCGCTCGCCGCCGGGCCCGGGGTCGCCCAGCGCGGCCGCGACGCCGGGGCCGCGCTGGGGGCGGACCCGGCCGCGGCCGTCGCCGCGCTCGCGGCCCGCGTCGTGCCGCTGGTCGCCGCCCGCTCGGGGGAGGAGCGGCTGACGACGATCGCGGGGGGCATGCGCCTGCGCGACTACCTGCCCACGCGCACCTTCGAGCTCGTCGTCCACACCACCGACCTGGCCACCGCGCTGGGGCTGCCCGCCGAACCGCCGCCCCGGGCGGCGCGGGCGGCCCTGGACCTCGTGACCGCGCTGGCGCTCGCCGGGGGCCGCGCGGGGGCGCTGCTGCTCGCCGCGACCGGGCGGACCGCGCCCGGGACGTCGGTGCTCTGAGGCCGGGTCAGGACCGCAGCAGGGGCGGGTGCAGCGCCGTCGCCGGCCCGCGGCGGAACACCCGGGCGGGGCGGCCGCCGTCGCGGGTCGTGGTGGCGCCGGTGGGTTCGAGGAAACCGCTGGCGCCGGTGACCTTGCGGTGGAAGTTCCGCGGGTCCAGGGGAGTGCCCCACACCGCCTCGTAGACGCGGCGGAGCTCGGCGACGGTGAACTCCTCCGCGCAGAAGGCGGTCGCCAGCGGCGTGTACTCCAGCTTGGCGCGGGCGCGTTCCACGGCGTCGGCCAGCAGGCGGTCGTGGTCGAAGGCGAGGGGCCCGGGGTCGACGCCGGCGCGCGCGACGGGGACCCAGCGCGCGTCGGCGGCGTCGGTGCCGGCGCGGGGGGTGGGCAGGTCGGGGGCCAGGGCCAGGTAGCAGACGGTCACGACGCGCTGGCGGGGGTCGCGGTCGGGGGTGCCGTAGCTGGCGAGCTGCTCCAGGTGCACCGAACCGCGGGGCAGCCCGGTCTCCTCGGCCAGTTCGCGCGCGGCCGCCCCGGGCAGGTCCTCGTCGGGGCGGACGAACCCGCCGGGCAGGGCCCACCGGCCCAGGAAGGGTTCCTCGCCGCGCTCGACGAGCAGGACGGCCAGCGCCGGCCCGGAGCCGTCGTCGCGGACGGTCAGCACGACGAGGTCGACGGTCACGGCCACCGGGGGGAACTCCACCGGATCAGCCTAACGCCTTGTCGTCGACTTGACGATTAGGGGAGGTGCAGGCTTATCGTCATCTCGACGACAACAATCGACCCCGGAGGACGACATGGCCGACATCACCCGCTACCCCTTCGCCCGCCACCTGCGCAGCACCCCCACCACCCACGTCGTGCACCACCGCCGCGGCAAGCTCGCCCACTCCGGCACCGGGCAGGCGTTCTGGTTCCGGCCGCTGTCGGCGAGCCTGTCCGAGGTGCCCGTCGACGACCGCGAGCTGCCGCTGGTCCTGCACGCCCGCACCGCCGACTTCGTCGACGTCACCGTCCAGGCCACCGTCACCTTCCGCGTCGAGGACCCCGAGCTCGCCGCCACCCGCGTCGACTTCTCCCTCGACGCCACCACCGGCCGCTGGCTCGGCGCCCCCCTCCAGCAGCTCGCCGGCCTGCTCACCGAGACCGCCCAGCAGCACGTCCTCGACGTCCTCGCCCAGCTCCCGCTGCGCGAGGTCCTCGTCACCGGCGTCGCCCTCACCCGCGAGCGCATCACCGCCGGGCTCACCGCCGACAGCCGCCTCGCCCAGACCGGCCTCGCCCTCGTCGACGCCCGCGTCGTCGCCGTCCGCCCCGCCCCCGACGTCGAGAAGGCGCTGGCCACCCCCACCCGCGAGCAGCTCCAGACCGAGGCCGACCGCGCCACCTCGCAGCGCCGGGCGCTCGCCGTCGAGCGCGAGCGCGCCATCAGCGAGAACGAGCTGCAGAACCAGATCGAGCTCGCCCGCCGCGAGGAGCAGCTCGTCGCCCAGCGCGGGGCCAACCAGCGCCGCACCGCCGAGGAGGCCGCCGCCGCCGACACCGTCCGCGCCACGGCGGAGGCCGAGCGGGAGGAACGCCTCGCCCTCGCCCACGCCACCGCCACCCGCCTGCAGGGCGAGGCCGACGCCGGGGCCGAGGCCGCCCGGGTCGCCGCCCTCGCCGGCACCCCGCCCGAGGTCCTGCTCACCCTCGCCCTGCGCGAGTTCGCCGGGCAGCTGCCGGACGTGGGGACCCTCGTCCTCACCCCGGACGTCGTCACCGGCGCCCTCACCCGGCTCGCCGCCGGCGGTGCGCGGTGAGCCTGGCCCCCCGCGCGGTGCTCGTGCACCGGCGCACCCCCTACGCCGACGTCCTCGCCCGCCACGGCACCCGCGGGGCCGCGGAGTTCTTCCTCCGCACCCGCGGCCAGACCCTCGACGACCTCGAGGCCGCCGACGAGCGCCAGCGCGCCGCCCTGGCCGCCGTCGCCGCCGCCGTCCCGCCGGACTGGCGCAGCGGGACCCTCGAACGCGAGGACCTGCCCCGCTTCCTCTTCGCCCCCGAGGACGTCGTCGTGGTCGTCGGGCAGGACGGCCTGGTGGCCAACGTCGCCAAGCACCTCTCCGGCCAGGTCGTCCTCGGCGTCGACCCCGACCCCGCCCGCCACGCCGGGGTCCTCGTCCGCCACCGGCCCGGGGACGTCCCCGACCTGCTGCGGCGCAGCGTCCCCGACGCCGCCGCCTGCGAGCAGCGGACGATGGTGCGCGCGGTCACCGACGACGGGCAGGAGCTGCACGCCCTCAACGAGGTCTACGTCGGGCACCGCAGCCACCAGACCGCCCGCTACGTCCTCGGCTGCCCCGGCGGGCGCGAGGAGCAGGCCTCCAGCGGGGTCGTCGTCGGCACCGGCACCGGCGCCACCGGCTGGCTGGCCTCGCTGGCCCGCGCCCGCGGGGGAGCGGTGCTCCCCGGCCCCACCGACCCCGCGCTGGCCTGGTTCGTGCGCGAGGCGTGGCCCTCGCGCACCACCGGCGCCGACCTCGTCGCCGGCGCCCTCCCCGCGGTCCCCGGCGAGGACGAGCTGACCCTCGACGTCCTCTCCGACGAGCTCGTCGTCTTCGGCGACGGCCTCGAGGAGGACCGCCTGCTGCTGACCCGCGGGATGCGCCTGCGCGTTGGGGTCAGCCCCCGCCGCCTCGCCCTGCTGTGACCCCGGTCGCACGGACGCGCGCGGCGGCCGGAGCACCGCCCCGGCGGCGGCACACTGTTCTCGTGACCCTGATCGACGAGACCCGCGCCCAGGCCGCCCAGGCCGCCGGTGCGGACCTGCTGACCGCGTTGCGCACCGCTCTCGGCGTCGACCCCGCCTCCGGGGTCGTGGACGCCTCCACCCGGCGCCGCGCCGAGTACACCACCGACGCCTCCAACTACCGCGTCGTGCCGCAGGTCGTCGTCTTCCCCCGCACCGCCGAGGACGTCGAAGCCGTCTGGGCGGTCTGCGCCCGCCTCGGGGTCCCCTTCACCTCCCGCGGAGCCGGGACCTCGGTGGCCGGCAACGCCGTCGGCGAGGGCGTCGTCCTCGACTTCTCCCGCCACCTGAACCGCGTCCTGGAGATCGACGCGGAGTCGATGACCGCGCTCATCGAACCCGGCGTCATCCTCGACGACCTCCAGCGCGAGGCCGCGCCGCTGGGCCTGCGCTTCGGGCCCGACCCCTCCACCCACGCCCGCTGCACCGTCGGCGGGATGATCGGCAACGACGCCTGCGGCTCGCACGCCTTGGCCTACGGGCGCACCTCGCACAACGTCGTCGCCCTGGAGGTCCTCGACGGGCACGGCCGCCGCTGGTGGACCGACGCCCCGCCCGCCGACCTCCTCGACGAGCTGCGCGGCGTCGCCTCCCGCCACCTCGCCACCATCCGCACCGGCTTCGGCACCTTCGGGCGCCAGGTCTCCGGCTACGCCCTGGAGCACCTGCTGCCCGAGACCGGCGGCCCCACCGGCACCGCCCTCGCCCGCCTGCTCACCGGCTCCGAGGGCACCCTCGCCACGATCCTGCGCGCGCGGGTGCGGCTGGTCCGGCAGTCCCCGTCCACGACGTTCGTCGTCCTCGGCTACCCCTCCATGCACGAGGCCGCCGACGCCACCCCCGCGCTGCTGGAGCACGCGCCGCTGGCCGTGGAGGGCATCGACCGCCGCCTCGCCGACATCGTCGTGCGCCGCGGCGGCTCCGTCGAGGGCCTGCCCGGCGGCGACGGCTGGCTGTTCGTCGAGATGGGCGGGGAGACCCCCGAGGAGTCCCTCGCCGCCGCGGAGGCGATGGTCCTCGACTCCCGGGCGCTGGACTCCGTGATCATCCCCACCGCCGCGGAGGCGCGGAAGCTGTGGCGCATCCGCGAGGACGGCGCCGGCCTGGCCGGGCGCTCGCCCGAGGGGCTGCCCGCGTGGCCGGGCTGGGAGGACGCCGCCGTCCCGCCCGCGCGGCTGGGGGAGTACCTGCGGGAGTTCGACGCGCTCATGGCCTCCCACGGCGTCGACGGCCTGGCCTACGGGCACTTCGGCGACGGCTGCATCCACGTCCGCATCGACTTCCCCCTCTACGAGGACGGCGGGGGCGCGGCGGCGAAGGCGTTCCTCGAGGACGCCGCCCGCCTCGTCGCCCGGCACGGCGGGTCCCTCTCCGGCGAGCACGGCGACGGCCGCGCCCGCGGCGGCCTGCTGCCGCTGATGTACGACGGCGAGGCCATCGCCGCGTTCGAGGAGGTCAAGCGGGCCTTCGACCCGTCCGACCTGCTCAACCCCGGGATCATCGTCCGCCCCGCCGACGTCGCCGCCGACCTGCGCGTGCCCGCCTCCCGCCCCGCCCACGCCCTGGGCATGCCGACGAAGTTCGCCTACTCCGCCGACCGGGGCGACCTCACCCGCGCGGTGCACCGCTGCGTCGGCGTCGGCAAGTGCCGCGCCGACTCCGGCGGGGTCATGTGCCCCAGCTACCTCGCCACCGGCGACGAGAAGGACTCCACCCGCGGCCGGGCCCGGCTGCTGCAGGAGATGGTCAACGGGACCCTCGTCACCGACGGGTGGAAGTCCCAGGAGGTCAAGGACGTCCTCGACCTCTGCCTGTCCTGCAAGGGGTGCAGCGCGGACTGCCCCACCGGGGTGGACATGCCGACCTACAAGGCGGAGTTCCTCGACAAGTTCTACGCCGGCCGGCTGCGGCCGATGAACCACTACCTGCTGGGCTGGCTGCCGCGCTGGTCGCGGATCGCCACCGTCCACGGCGCCGTCACCAAGGTCGTCAACGCCCTCACCTCGGTCCCCGCGCTGGCCTGGACCGCGCGCGCGGTCGGCGGGGTGGACCAGCACCGGCCGCTGCCGGAGTTCGCCGAGGAGACGTTCCGCGCCTGGTTCGCGAAGCGCCCCGAGCGCGCGGGCGAACCCGTCCTGCTGTGGGTGGACTCCTTCACCGAGAACTTCTCCCCCGAGGTGGGGAAGGCCGCGGTGAAGCTGCTGGAGCACCTCGGGTTCTCGGTGCGGCTCACCGGGAAGCAGGTGTGCTGCGGCCTGACGTGGGTGTCCACCGGGCAGCTCGACGGGGCCAAGCGGCAGCTGCGCTCCTCCCTCGACGCGCTGGGGACCTCGGACGTCCCCGTCGTCGGGCTGGAACCCTCCTGCACCGCGCTGCTGCGCGACGACGCCGCGGAACTGCTGCCCGACGACCCCCGCGCGCACGCCCTGGAGCACCGGGTCAAGACGCTGGCCGAACTCATCGCCGAGCAGCGTCCCGACTGGATCCCCCCGCGCGTGGACCAGAAGGCCGTCGTCCAGCCGCACTGCCACCAGCACGCCGTCATGGGGTTCTCCCCCGACGCGAGGCTGCTGGCCAAGGCCGGGGTCGAGGCGCAGGTGCTGTCCGGCTGCTGCGGCCTCGCCGGGAACTTCGGCGCGGAGGAGGGCCACTACGACGTGTCGGTGAAGGTCGCCGAGCACGCGTTCCTGCCCGCGATCCAGGGGCGCGGCGACGCGGTCGTGGTGGCCGACGGCTACTCCTGCCGCACCCAGTCCGACAACCTCACCGGGGTCCGCCCCAAGCACCTCGCGGAACTCCTCGCCGGGGCGCTGCCGGAGGACTGACCCCGCGCCCCGTCAGGTCCGGCGGACGGCGAGGTCGACGAGCAGGTGCGTCTCGCGGCGGTCCCGCCCGTTCGGGAACCGCCCCGGCGGGCGGTGGACGTCGCGCAGCTCCGCCGTCCCGGGAACGGGGCGGCGGTCGTCGGCGGGCCCGCGCAGCGCCCAGCCCACCACCTGCACCCGGACGGGGAAACCCCGGGTCGCGGGCGCGTCGCCCCACGGGTCGTAGGAGGCGTGCAGGGTTCCCGCCCCCGGTGGGCGGGGAGCGCCGTCGTCGGGGCGTTCGCGCAGGAACCAGGTGATGTCCTCGCCGACCGCGGGACGGGGCCGGCCGCGGGTGAGTTCCCGCACGTGCAGCAGGACGGGGAGGACGAGGAAGCGGCGCAGGCTGACCGGGGTCAGCGGCGTGTGGCTGTGCAAGGAACGACCCGCGCACTCGGCAGGTCCGGGGGACGAAGCCCCCGGGCGCGGGTTCACCGTGGCGGGGACCGTACCCGCTCCGGGGCGGCCCGCGCCACCCCGCGCGTCCGGACGGGGCACACTGGTCGCGGCCGCCGGGTCCCCGCGCGGCCGGACCGTCGTGCGGAGGGCGTCCCGTGAGTTCGCAGTTCCTCGTCGTGGGCGCCGGGCTGGCCGGCGCCTCGGCGGCCTGGCGGCTGACCGAGCGCGGGTGCTCGGTGACCCTCGTCGAGCGCGACGTCCCGGCCTCCGCGCAGGGCAGCTCGCACGGCTCGGCGCGCATCTTCCGCTACGCCTACCCGGAGCGGACCTACGTCGACCTGGTCGCGGCCTCGGAACCCGGCTGGGCGGAACTGGAGGCGCGGCACGGGGCTGCGCTCGTCATCCGCTGCGGCGCGCTGGACTTCGGTGCGCGGCGCGACCCGCACGGTCTCGCCGCGGTGCTGGCCGCGGCCGGCGTCGAGCACGAGCTGGTGCCGCGCGAGCAGGCCCGCGAGCGCTGGCCGCACGTCGCCGTCGACACCGACGTCCTGCACCACGCCGCCGGCGGGGTCCTGGACGCCGAGACGACCGTGCGGACGATGGTCGCCGCCGCGCGGGCCGGGGGCGCGGAGGTCCTCACCGGCTGGCCCCTGCAGCGGCTGGAACGCACGGGGGCGGGGTTCACCGCCCACGCCGCCGACGGCCGCACCCTGAGCGCCGGGCGGGTCGTGGTGAGCGCCGGGGGCTGGCTGCCGGACCTGCTGGGGGACCTGCCGCTGCCGGCGGGGTTCCTGGCCGCGTTCCCGCGCCTGGAGGTGCGCGAGGAGAACGCGTTCCACTTCCCGTACCGCGACGCCGGCGCCGACTGGCCCGCGCTCATCCACGAGGACGAAGACCTCAGCGTCTACGCCCTGCCCGGCGGGCGCGACGCGGGGTTCCGCGGTCAGAAGGTCGCCGAGTTCAACGGGGGTCGCGTCCTGCCCTCGGCCGCCGCGCGCACCGGCGTCGTCGACCCGGCCAACCGGGCCCGGGTCGTCGACCACGTCCGCCGGTTCCTGCCCGGCCTGGAACCGGAGCCCTACGCCGAGACGACCTGCCTGTTCACCAGCACCCCGACGGAGGACTTCGTCGTCGACGGGGCCGAGGGGGTGACGGTGCTCTCGCCGTGCTCCGGGCACGGGGCGAAGTTCGCGCCGCTGCTCGGGGAGGTCGCCGCCGACGTCGCCCTGGGCACCGGGTCGGTGCCGGAGCGGTTCCGGGTGGGGGTGGCCCGTGGCTGAGCCCACCACCGCGACCGGCGGGCTGCTCGCCGCGATCGCCGGCACCGGGCGCGACGCCGTCCGCGGGGGCTACTCCCGGCCGGTGTTCTCCACCGCCGAGCGCGACCTCGTCTCCTGGTACGAGGCGGAACTCACCGCTCGCGGCCTGGAACCGGAGACCGACCGCAACGGGATCGTCTGGGCCTGGTGGAACCCCGCCGGTCTCCCGCTGGAGGGGGCCGTCGTCACCGGCAGCCACCTCGACTCCGTCCCCGGCGGAGGCGCGTTCGACGGGCCCCTGGGGGTCGCCTCGGCGTTGCGGGCGCTGGACCTGCTGCGCGGACGCGGCGTCGAACCCGCCCGGCCGCTGGGCCTGGCGGTGTTCCCGGAGGAGGAGGGTTCCCGCTTCGGCGTCGCCTGCCTCGGCTCGCGCCTGCTCACCGGCGCCGTCACCGCCGAACGGGCGCTGAACCTCACCGACCCCGACGGGAACACGTTCGCCGACGTGGCCCGCCGCGCCGGTCTCGACCCCGCCGGGTTCGGCCGCGACGAGGAGGCGCTGGCCCGGATCGGCGTCTTCGTCGAGCTGCACGTCGAGCAGGGCCGCGGGCTGGTCGACCTCGACGCTCCTGTGGCTGTCGCGTCCTCGATCCTCGGCCACGGCCGCTGGCGGTTCAGCGTCCACGGCCAGGGCAACCACGCCGGGACGACCCTGCTGGACGACCGCCGCGACCCGCTGCTGGCCGCCTCCCGGGTGGTCGTCGCCGTCCGCGAGGTCGCCGCCGCGAACCCCGGCACCCGCGCGACGGTGGGGCGGTTGCAGCCGGTCCCGGGCGGGACCAACGTCATCGCCTCCCGCGTCGACCTGTGGCTGGACGTCCGCCACCCCGACGACGCGGTGACGGCCGCGGTCGTCGCGGAGATCTCCCGGTGGGCCGTGGAGCTGGCCGCGGGGGAGGGGTGCACCGTGGACGTGCGCGAGGAGTCCCTCAGCCCCACCGTCGACTTCGACCCCGCGCTGGCGCGGCGGTTGGGCGCGACGCTGGGCGGAGTGCCGGCGCTGGCGACGGGGGCGGGTCACGACGCGGGGGTGCTGGCCGCGCACGTGCCCACGGCGATGCTCTTCACCCGCAACCCCACCGGGGTGTCGCACTCCCCGGAGGAGTTCTGCACCGACGACGACGCCGAGGCCGGGTCGGTGGCCCTCGCCGACGTCCTGGCCGACCTCCTGCGCTGACCCGCTGCGTCCCGGGCCGGGGCCCCCCAGGGGCCCAGCCCGGGAACGGGGTCAGCTGGGGGAGGGGTCGTCGCTGCCGGCGGCCTCGCGCAGCGCCGGGATGATCTCGCTCTGCGCGACGCGGAGGAACTCCGACTGGTGCTCGCCCCCGATCTGCACCAGGGCGAGGTCGGTGAACCCGGCCTCGAAGTACGCCGACGCGGCCTCGACGATCGCGTCCACGTCGTTGCCGCACGGGATCTTCCCCGCGACGTCCTCGGGGCGGACGAACTGCGTCGCCCCCGCGAAACCCGCGGTGGTCGGCAGGTCGGCGTTCACCTTCCAGCCGCCGGCGAACCAGCGGAACTGTTCGTGGGCGCGAGCGATGGCGGTGTCGCGGTCGGCGTCCCAGCTCACCGGCATCTGGCCGATCTTGCGGCTCGGGGTCTGCCCGGGTTCGCGGGCGGCGTCCCACGCCCCCAGCGCGGCCTCCGGCTCCACCGCGATCGCGTGCTCGGCCAGCGGGGAGAACCGCGTCGCGGACTTCTCGCCGCTGATGGCGACCGCGATCGGGACCCGGTGCTCGGGCACGTCCCACAGCCGGTGGGAGTCCACCCGGAAGTAGTCCCCGGCGTAGGTGAGCAGCTCCCCGTCGAAGAGGTTGGAGATGATCTCGCACGCCTCGACGAGCATGTCCTGGCGCTCCTCGACCGCCGGCCACCCCTGGCCCACGACGTGCTCGTTGAGGTTCTCCCCCGAACCCAGGCCCAGGACGAAGCGCCCCTCGGAGAGGATCTGCACCGTCGCGGCCTTCTGCGCGACGATCGCCGGGTGGTACCGGACCGTCGGGCAGGTCACGTACGTCATGAGCTCCACCCGCGACGTCGTCGCGGCCACCGCCCCCAGCACCGACCACGCGTAGGGGGCGTGGCCCTGGGTCGTCAGCCACGGCGAGGCGTGGTCGGAGAAGACGATCGTGTCGAAGCCGGCCTCCTCGGCGGCCAGCGCGTCGCGCACCAGCCAGCGCGGGTCGGACTGCTCGCTCATGCAGGTGTAGCCGATGCCGACGGCGCTCACGCGGTCACCTCCGCGAGGGTCTCGACGAGGACCCGGTTGAACGCGGGCAGGTCGTCGGGGTTGCGGCTGGTGATGAGCGGGCCGGGACCGTTGCGGTCCACGACGACCTCCTCGTCGACCCACTCCGCCCCGGCGTTGCGCAGGTCCGTCCTCAGCGAGGGCCACGACGTCAGGCGCCGCCCCTTCACCACGTCCGCCTCGACCAGGGTCCACGGGGCGTGGCAGATGGCCGCGATCGGGCGGACCGAGGCCGCGAACTGGCCCACGAACTTCACCGCCGACAGGCTGGTGCGCAGCGCGTCGGGGTTGGCGACCCCGCCGGGCAGCACCAGCGCGGCGTACTCGCTGGGGCTGGCGTGGTCGACGACCACGTCGACCGGGAAGGTGTCGGCGGCGTCCAGGTGGTCGAAGGCCTGCACGGTGCCCTCCTTCGTGGAGAGGAGCACGGGCTCGCCGCCCGCCTCCTGCACCGCCTTCCACGGCTCGGTCAGCTCGACCTGCTCGATGCCCTCGGTGGCGACGAGGAACGCGACCTTCTTGCCCTTCAACGCACTGTCCGTCATGCCCCCACGCTGGCACCGCGAGCGCCGGTCGGCATCCGGGAAGGGGCCGCCGAGCGCGCGGCGGGGGGCGTGGAAGGATCACCCTGCCAGCGACGCCAGACGGAGGAGACCCCATGCCCATCGCCACCCCGGACGTCTACGCCGAGATGCTCGACCGCGCGAAGGCCGGGTCCTTCGCCTACCCCGCGATCAACATCTCCTCGAGCATCACCCTCAACGCCGCCATCCGCGGCTTCGCCGAGGCCGAGAGCGACGGCATCGTCCAGGTCTCCACCGGCGGGGCGGAGTTCCTCTCCGGCACCACCGTCAAGGACATGGTCCTGGGTGCGCAGGCCCTGGCCGAGTACGCCCACCACGTCGCCAAGGGCTACGGCGTCAACATCGCCCTGCACACCGACCACTGCCCGAAGGACAAGCTGGACGGCTTCGTCCGCCCCCTCCTCGACATCTCCGCCGAGCGCGTGGCGTCCGGGCGCGACCCGCTGTTCCAGTCGCACATGTGGGACGGCTCGGCCGTGCCGCTGGAGGAGAACCTCTCCATCGCCCAGGAGCTGCTCGGGCGGGCCGCCGCCGCGAGGATCGTCCTCGAGGTCGAGATCGGCGTCGTGGGCGGCGAGGAGGACGGCGTCGCGCACGAGATCAACGACAAGCTCTACACGACCGTCGAGGACGCGCTGGCGACGGTGGACGCCCTCGGGACGGGGGAGAAGGGCCGCTACCTGACCGCCCTGACCTTCGGCAACGTGCACGGCGTCTACAAGCCCGGCGGGGTCAAGCTGCGCCCGGAGATCCTCAAGGACATCCAGGAGCAGGTCGGGGCGCGGGTCGGCAAGGACAAGCCCTTCGACCTCGTCTTCCACGGCGGCTCCGGCTCCTCGGACCAGGAGATCAGCGACGCGGTCGACTACGGCGTGATCAAGATGAACGTCGACACCGACACCCAGTACGCCTTCACCCGCCCGATCGTGGACCACGTCTTCCGCAACTACGACGGCGTCCTCAAGGTCGACGGCGAGGTCGGCAACAAGAAGACCTACGACCCCCGCGTGTGGGGCAAGGCCGCGGAGACGGGCATGGCCGCCCGCGTCGTCGAGGCCGCGCAGGCGCTGCGCAGCGCGGGCAAGAGCGTGAAGTGAGCCCGGCGTGAGGTGACGCGCCGACGCCGGAGGCCCGGTCCCCCTCGGGGGGCCGGGCCTCCTCGCTGCGCGGGGCCGCTCAGGCCGGCTGCGGCTCGTCGTCGTCGGGCGTGGACAGCCCCGGCTCCTCGTCCACGACGTCGAGCAGCTGGACGATGTTCGTCGTCTCGATGAGGAACTTCACCACCGCCGGCGGGCGGATGAGCGTCACCCGGCGGCCCTTGGAGCGCGAGGCGAGCCGGGCGAGGAACGCCAGGCCCGTCGAGTCCATGAAGGTCACGTGGTGCGCGTCCACCTGCAGCGGCCGGCCCGAGGCGAGCGCGTCCTCCGCGGCCTCGAGCAGGTCCGGGCCGAGCTCGGCGTCGATCTCGCCCGTGAGGACCACCCGGGTCGCCCGCGGTTCGTACAGGACGTGCACCGATCCAGGGTCCACGGAGCGCACCTGGGGCACCCGGGGGGCCTCGCCCGGGGGTGTCGCGTCGTTCGTCATGGGTCCTCCGCAGTCCGACCGCTGTGTGCCGTGCCCGGCTTCTACAGGCAGCGGGTGTCCGTCCCCCGCGACCTCCGGCCGCGCGGGGGGACCGCCCTCGCACCCGCCACCCTCGACGCGCGCTCCGTACGACCCCCCTGCATGCTATCGACCGAGGTCCGCGTCGATGTCGCGCACCTGCGACGCCCAGCACCACGAGGAGCCACCCCCCGATGTCCCGCAGCAGCCCGCAGGCCCTGGCGCTGCGCGAGCCCGCTGCGCTGCTCCTGCTGAGCACGGCCCCGGCCACCGCCGCGGGGGAGCTGCTGGCCCTCGACGGGACGGCCCGGGCCGCGGCCGGCCTGGCCGGCGGCGAGGCGCCCCCGCGGGACCTGACCGCCTTCCGCCGGTGCGCCGGCCTGCCCGACCACCCCGTCTGGGACCGGCTGGAGGGCGGGGAGGCCCCCGCCGGGGAGCGGCTGCCCGGGGACCTGTGGGTCAGCGCCGGCCGGGTTCCCGGCCGCGACCAGCTGCTCGTCACCGTGGTGCACACCCAGGCCACCGAGCCGGGCGCGCCCCCGGGCGACGTCGTCGCCGCCGGCCCCGGCACGGCCCTGTCGGCGCTGCACCGCGACGACCTCGTCGTGGAGTGGGTCGACGGCGGCTTCACCCGCACCACCGGCACCCCGGCCGGGGAGGTGCTGGGCCGCTCCCCGCACCACCTCGTGCGGACCCGCGACGAGGCGGCGCTGGCCGAGCTGGACCGCTCCGCGCGCCGGGACGGGCCCGCCACGCTCACCCTGCTCGACCACCGCGCCGACGGGACCGCCTTCCTGCACCAGGTGCGCACCTTCCCCCTCGCCGACCGCACCGGCGCGCCCACCCACGTCGTCTCCTGGCACTCCGACGTCACCCGCCGCACCGCGGAGGAGCACACCGACGCCCGCGCCGCCGAGCGCCGCGCCACCGCCCGGCTGGAGGTCCTGCGCCGCCTCGACGGCGTCGTCGCCGAGGACGACCCCACCCACGGCGTGCAGGCCATCGTGCGGGTGCTGGGGGACCACGTCGTCGCCGCCGCCATGGTCCTGCTGCTGCGCGACCGCCCCAGCGGCCCGGGCGCCGAGGTCGAGGTCGCCGTCGCCCACGGGCCGCACCTGCACGGGCTCCTCGGCCGCAGCCTGCCCCGGACCCGCCAGGACGGCCCCGACCCGCTGCTGGACCCCGCCGGACCCGACGCCCCCGACGTCCTCGACGTCGCCTCCCTCGCCGCCGGCCGGCCCGCCGGGTCCCCCAGCGCCTGGCTGGCCGGGCTCACCGCGGGAACCGGAGCGCTCGCCCTGCCGTTGCGCGGACGGGAGGACGTCGTCGGCGTCCTCGTCGTCGTCCCGCACCCCGCCGGGATCGGCCCGGAGGACCGCACCGTCCTCACCAGCGCCGCCCGCCGAGCCGGGCTGCTGGTGGAGAACGCGCGGCTGCACGCACGGGAGCACGCCCTGGCCGAGACGCTGCAGCGCAGCATGCTGCCCGACCCCACGGGCGCCGACGGGATCGACGGCCTGGACGTCTGGACGTTCTACTCCTCCAACGTCGAGCACGCCCAGGTCGGCGGGGACTGGTACGACGTGCTGCCCGGCAGCACCGGCGCCGGCGGGCAGCACGTCGCGGGGATCGTCGTCGGCGACGTCGTCGGCCACGACGTCGAGGCCGCCGCCGCCATGGGGCAGATCCGCTCCGTCGTCCGCTCCGCCGCCCACGAGTTCGACGACCCCGCCAGCGTCCTGATGCGCGTGGACCAGCTCACCGGGGGGATGCGGATCGCGCGGATGGCCAGCCTCGTCTACGCCACCCTGCAGCGCCTCGACGACGGCGGCTGGGAGATGGCCTGGTCCAGCGCCGGGCACCTGCCGCCGCTGCTGCGCCGCGGCGGCGCGGCCGACGGGGAGCCCCGGCGCGTGGAGGTCCTCAGCGAGGCCACCGGCACCCTCGTCGGGCTGGGCGAGCGCCCCCGCCCCACCCGCGAACGGGCCCTGGCCCCCGGCGACGTCCTGGTCTTCTACACCGACGGGCTCATCGAGACCCGGGCCCGGCCCATGCACGACGGCCTCGAGGTCCTCGTCGACGTCCTCGGCCGCTCCCGGGCCCGCGACGCGGCCGGCATCGGCGAGGAGCTGCTCGCCGGGCTCGGCGACACCCCCGAGGACGACACCGCCATCGTCGTCGTCCGGGTCCCCGAGGAGTCCGAGCGCGACGGCGAGCCGCTGCCCACCGCCGACACCCCCCGCCGCCGCCGCTGGCAGCTGCCCTCGGAGCCCTCCTCCATCGGCAAGGCCCGCCACGCGACCCTGCGCGCCTGCGCGGTCTGGGGCCTGGAGGTCGGCCCCCAGGCCGAGATCGTCGTGTCCGAGCTCGTCGCCAACGCCGTCCTGCACGGCTGGGGGACCGTCGGGCTGCGGCTGTTCGACCTGCCCGGCGCGCTGCGCCTGGAGGTCGAGGACGACAGCCCCGAGGAGCCGCAGGTCGTCGAGGCCCGCCCCGACGGCGGCGGCGGGCACGGCATGCGCCTGGTCGCCTCGCTGGGGCGGTGGGGGACCACCCGCACCCGCCGGGGGAAGATCGTGTGGGTCGAGATCCCCACCGCCCCCGAGGACTGACCGCCGAAGAACGAGGAGAGGAGGCCCCCGTGGCCACCGGGACGAACCTGCTGGGCGGACCCCCGCCCACCCACCTGCCCGCGATCCCCGCCGTCGACGCGGCGCTGGCCGCCGGGACCGACCCCGCCGAGGTCGCCGCCGCGCACCCGGCGGCGTCGCTGCCGTGGGCGCTGCTGGGCGAGCGCGCGCTGGCCGCGGGCGGGGCGGTCACGACGACCGACGCCGTGACCGCCTACGCCTTCGCCCGCACCGGGTACCACCGCGGGCTGGACGCGCTGCGGCGCGCGGGCTGGCGCGGCCACGGCCCGGTGCCGTGGGCCCACGAGCCCAACCGGGGCTTCCTGCGCGCCCTCGCCGTCCTGCAGCGGGCCGCGGAGCGCATCGGGGAGACCGAGGAGGCCGTGCGCTGCACCACGTTCCTCCACGACTGCGACCCCGTCGCGGCGCGGGAGCTGCTGCCCTCGTGAACGACGCCGCCGGGGCGACCCCCGAACGTCCCGTCCTGGTCGTGGGGGCGGGGATCTCCGGGCTGGCCTGCGCCCGGGTGCTGGCCGACGCCGGGGTCCCCGTCCGCGTCCTCGACCGCGGCCGCCGCGTGGGCGGGCGGATGAGCGGGCGGCGGGTCGAGACGGCCGTCGGCACCCGCGTCGTCGACCTCGGGGCGTCGTACTTCACCGTGAGCGGGTCCGGCGGCTTCGCCGCCCAGGTCGCGGACTGGCAGGCCCGGGGCCTGGCCCACCCCTGGACCGACACCTTCGCCACGATCTCCGGGCGCGCCGACGACGGCGGCGGGATCACCGGTTCCTCCTCCGGCCCGGTGCGCTGGGGCGCGGGCGGGGGGCTGCGCACGCTGCTGGACGACCTGGTCGAACCCCCGGGCCGCGAGCGGCTGGACGTCGTGCACGGCATCGACGTCGAGGCCGTCGACGTCGGCCCCGACGGGCCGACCGCGGACGGGCGCCCCGCCGCGGCCGTCGTGCTCGCGATGCCCGACCCGCAGGCCGCGGACCTGCTGCCGCGCATGGTCGCCAGCCGGCTGGACGTGTCCGCGCGGTGGAACTGGCGCCCCTGCATCGCCGTGTACGCGGCGTGGCCGCAGCGGTGGTGGCCGGACTTCCACGGCGCCTTCGTCAACGACTCCGACCTGCTCGTCTTCCTCGGCGACGACGGGTCCCGGCGCGGGGACGGCGCCCCCGTCCTCGTCGCCCACGTCGCCCCCGACGTCTCCAGCGACCACCTGGACGCCCCGGCCGCGATCGTGCCGCGGGTGCTGGCCGAGCTCGGCCCGCTGCTGGGCGTGCCGGCCACGCCCGAGGCCACCTGGGCGCGGGCCCACCGCTGGTCGCTGGCCTCCCCCCTGCGCCAGCACACCGGGGCCAGCAGCGGGTGGGACGAGGTCAGCCGCACCGGTGTCTGCGGCGACGCCTGGGGCGAGCGGTCCAAGGTGCAGACGGCGTGGGAGTCCGGCACGGCCCTGGGCGGGGACCTCGCCGCGCGCTTCGCGCGCTGACCGCCCCGGGGCCACCACCCGGTAAGCTCGGGGCGGTCTGCGGCGACCGCCCACCGGCTCCCGGTCTCGGGTGGCCCCTCCGGGCCAGCCGCACCCGGACTCGTGTCACAAGGAAGCAGGGGATGTCATGCCCGCGATCGTGCTCGTCGGCGCCCAGTGGGGGGACGAGGGCAAGGGCAAGGCCACCGACGCCCTCGGCGCACGGGTCGACTACGTGGTGAAGTTCAACGGCGGCAACAACGCCGGGCACACCGTCGTGGTCGGGGACGAGAAGTACGCCCTGCACCTGCTGCCCAGCGGGATCCTCACCCCCGGCGTGACCCCGGTCATCGGCAACGGCGTCGTGGTGGACCTCTCGGTGCTCTTCGAGGAGATCGACGCGCTCACCGCGCGCGGCGTCGACTGCTCCAAGCTCCTGCTCTCCGCCTCCGCCCACGTCATCGCCCCCTACCACCGGGTGCTGGACCAGGTCACGGAGCGCTTCCTCGGCAGCCGGAAGATCGGGACCACCGGCCGCGGCATCGGCCCCACCTACGCCGACAAGATCAACCGCATCGGGATCCGGGTGCAGGACCTCTTCGACGAGTCCATCCTGCGCCAGAAGGTCGAGGGCGCCCTCGACCAGAAGAACCACCTGCTGCTGAAGGTCTACAACCGCCGCGCGGTGTCGGTCGACGAGACCGTGGAGAACCTGCTCTCGTTCCGCGACCGCATCGCGCCCATGGTCACCGACGTCAGCCTGGAGCTGTCGCGGGCGCTGGACCGCGACGAGATCGTCCTCTTCGAGGGCGGGCAGGCCACGATGCTCGACATCGACCACGGCACCTACCCCTACGTCACGTCCTCGAACGCGACGGCGGCCGGGGCCTGCACCGGGGCGGGGATCCCCCCGAACCGCGTCGACCGCATCGTCGCCGTGGTCAAGGCGTACACCACGCGCGTGGGCGAGGGCCCGTTCCCGACGGAGCTCCTCGACGCCGACGGCGAGAAGCTGCGCCAGGACGGCGGCGAGTTCGGCACCACGACCGGGCGCCCGCGCCGCACCGGCTGGTACGACGCGGTCATCTCCCGCTACTCCGCCCGCATCAACGGGGTCACCGACTTCGTGCTCACCAAGCTGGACACCCTCACCGGCTGGGAGCGCATCCCGGTGTGCGTCGCCTACGACGTCGACGGGGTCCGCCACGACGAGATCCCCATGTCCCAGAGCGACTTCCACCACGCGAAGCCGATCTACGAGTTCTTCGACGGCTGGACCGAGGACATCACCGGCGCCCGGTCGATGGAGGACCTGCCCAAGAACGCGCAGGCCTACGTCGAGGCCCTCGAAGCGATCTCCGGTTCCCGCATCTCCGCGGTCGGGGTCGGGCCGGACCGCGAGCAGACCGTCGTGCGGCACGACCTCCTCGGATGAGTCCCACCCCCGCCCCAGGGTTCGCGGTGCGGGAGGCGGCCCTGGCCGACCTCCCGCCCGCGACCCTCTACGCGCTGCTGAGGCTGCGGGTCGACGTGTTCGTCGTCGAGCAGGAGTGCGCCTACCCCGAGCTCGACGGCCGCGACCTCGAACCGGACTGCGTGCACGTGTGGGCGGAGACCACCGGCGACACCGCCGGGGCCGGCGGGGTCCCCGTCGCGACGCTGCGGGTCCTGCGCGACCCCGACGGCCGCGGCCGGATCGGGCGGGTGGCCACCGCCGCGCCGTTCCGCGGGGCCGGGGTGGCGGCGGCCCTGATGGGCCGGGCGCTGGAACTCCTGCCCGGGGTGGACGTCGTCCTCGACGCCCAGGCCCACCTGGAGCACTGGTACGCCCGGTTCGGGTTCGCCGCGTCCGGCCCGCGGTTCGTGGAAGACGCCATCCCGCACGTGCCGATGCTGCGGCCCGCCTCCGCCTGAGGCGCACCCCCGCCGCGGGCGCGGTTCAGCGCGGCGGCCGGGCGGGCACGAACCACGCGGCGGTGTCCACCGGCAGCACGCCCCCGGGCCCCGGGCCCGAGCGCACGAGGACCTCCACCCCGGCCGGCAGCTCGACGTCGCCGGGGCCGAAGTTCACCCACACGCGGGTCGTCCCGCGCGCGTAGGCGAGCACCCCCTCGGGGGCCTCGTCCCAGCGCAGCGGGTCCGCCGCGGCCACCAGCTCGCGCCGCAGGTGCAGCACCCGGCGGTAGAGGTTCAGCGTGGAGGCCGGGTCGCGGTCCTGGGCCTGCGCGCTCAGCGCCGCCCAGCCCGCCGGCTGCGGCAACGCGGGCGCGGGCGAGCCGGGCGGGGAGAACCCGAACGGCGGCCGGTCCCCGGACCAGGGCAGCGGCACCCGGGACCCCTCCCGCCCGGGGTCGGCGCCGCCGGAACGGGTGTGGATCGGGTCGCGGCGCAGCGCGTCGGGCAGGTCCTCGACCTCCTCCAGCCCCAGCTCCTCGCCGTTGAACACGTACACCAGACCGGGCAGCGCCGCGGTCAGCAGGAACGCCGCCCGGGCCCGGGCCCGGCCCAGGGCCAGGTCCGGCACCTCCTCGCCCCAGCGCGCCCGCTCGGTCACGTTCGAGCCGTGCTCGGGCGGCTGGGAACGGGCGTAGCGGGTGACCTGGCGCACCACGTCGTGGTTGGTCAGCGCCCACGCGCTCGGGGCCCCGGTCAGCTCCGCGACGGCGAGCCCGCGCTCGACCACCCGCCGCCACGGCCCCTCCCGCCAGGCCACGTGCAGGGGGTCGAACTCGAAGGCCATGTGCAGCTCGTCGGGGCGCAGGTACAGCGGCAGGCGCTCGCGGCGGGCGACCCACGCCTCGGCGACGAAGACCCGCGGCGGGTCGTAGGCGTCGGCCACCGCGCGCCACTCCCGGTACACCTCGTGCACCTCGTCCTGGTCCCAGCCCGGGTGCTCCTCGGTGCGCCGGTCGCGGCCGAGGGCGTCGGGCAGCCCGTCCTGCTTCAGCAGCCCGTGGGCGACGTCGACGCGGAAGCCGTCGACCCCGCGGTCGAACCAGAACCGCAGCACGTCGACGAACTCGGCGCGGACCTCGGGGTTGCGCCAGTCCAGGTCCGGCTGCTCGGGGGCGAAGGAGTGCAGGTACCACTCGCCCGGGCGCCCGTCCGGGCCGGGCGCCCGCGTCCACGACGGGCCCCCGAAGCAGCTCTCCCAGTCGTTGGGCGGCAGCTCGCCGTCCGCGCCCCGGCCGGGGCGGAACAGGTACCGCGCCCGGGCCCGGGCGTCCCCGGCCAGCGCGGCCCGGAACCACGCGTGGGTGCTCGAGGTGTGGTTCGGGACGATGTCCAGCAGGACCTTCAGGCCCAGCTCGTGGGCCTCCCGCAGGAACGCCTCGGCCTCCTCCAGGCCGCCCAGCGCGGGGTCGACGTCGCGGTAGTCGTCGACGTCGTAGCCGTTGTCGGCCAGCGGGGAGGGGTACCAGGGGTTCACCCACACCGCGTCCACGCCGAGCCCGGCCAGGTGCGGCAGCCGCGCCCGCAGCCCGGCGAGGTCGCCGAGGCCGTCGCCGTCGCCGTCGGCGAAGCTGCGGGGGAGGACCTGGTAGACGGCGGCGGTCCGCCACCACGGGACGGGCGGGTCGATCACCGGATCACTGTGCCCGCCCGGCCCCGCGACCGCACGCCCCGCGCCCCGGCGGTCAGCGCGCGGCGGGGGAGCCGGGCCCCCCGTCCGCCCGGCGCGGGCCGCCGAGCTCGACGGTGACCTCGCGGTGCCCGCCCTCCTCGACCTCCACGGCCGTCGCGACCGGGGGGTGACCGGCGGCGGTGAGGGTGTACCGGCCCTGCGAGAGGTCGTCGAAGTGGAAGGAGCCCCCGGTGTCGGTGGTGGCGCTGTCGACGACGGCGCCCCCGTCGTCGACCAGCGTCACCGACGCCTCGGGGACGCCGCGCCCGTCGCTGCCCGCGGAGACCTGGCCGATGAGCCGGCCCCCGTGGCTGAGCCGGACGTCGACGGCGAGGTCGGCGCCGGGGCCGACCTCGACGGCCTGGGCGACCGGGCGGAAGGACTCCCCGAGCACGCTGAGGATGTAGCTGCCGGCGACGAGGTCGCCGAACCGGTACTGGCCGGAGGCGTCGGAGCGGGTGGTGGCGACGACGTCGCCGCGCACGTCCAGCAGGGTCAGCACCCCGCCGCCGACCGGCTGCGTCCCGTCCGCGCCGGTCAGCACCCCGTGCAGGGCGGCGTTGCCGACGAGCCGGACGTCGTGGCGCACGGTGCGGTCGGACACCGCGACCAGGTGCGCGGCGGGCCGCGCCTCGGCGGCGGCGACGATGAGCACGAACGTCCCGCCCGCCGTCAGCGGCAGCTCGTAGAGGCCCACCTCGTCGGAGCCGGCCCGCGCGACCTGCCGCCCGGCCTGGTCGGTGATCGTCAGCGCGGCCCCGGCCAGGGGGTGGCCCGCGGGGTCGGTGACCAGCCCGACGATCCCCAGCGGCAGGTCCGCGGCCACGCGGGCCACCCGCTGCTCGGCGGGCATCCCGTGCGGGGTCGCCGCCAGCGCCGGGTCCACGGGGTGGCGGCGTTCCTCGCGCGGGACGGGGACCTCCGCGGGGCTGTCCGCGCGGCTCGGGGCCGCCTCGGGGGCGGGGGCGGTGGCGGTGGCGGTGGCTCCGGTGTCTCCGGCGGCCAGCAGCGCCTCGAGGCTGCGGCCCTCCGCGTCGACGTTGGGGACCAGCCGCTGCATCCAGCGCGGCATCCACCACGCGGCGTCGCCCAGCAGGGTCAGGGCCGCGGGCATGATGACCATGCGGACGACGAGGGCGTCGGCCAGGACGCCGACGGTCAGGGCCATCCCGATCGAGCCGATGATCTGGTCGCCGCTGGTGGCGAAGCCGACGAAGACGCCGGACATGATGAGCGCCGCCGCGACGACGACGGGGCCCGAGCGGCGGAACCCGGCGAGGACGGCGTCCTTGGGGCGGCGGCCGTGGGCGTGCTGCTCGTGGATCGCCGAGACCAGGAACATCTGGTAGTCCATCGCCAGGCCGAAGAGGATGCCGACGACCAGCACCGGCATGAAGCTCAGCAGCGGCGCGGGCTGGGCGACGCCGAACACGTCGGAGAGCCAGCCCCACTGGTAGATCGCCACCACCGCGCCGAGGCTCGCGCCCAGGGAGAGCAGGAACCCGACGGTGGCCAGCAGCGGCACCGCCAGCGAGCGGAACAGCATGATCAGCAGGAACAGGGCGAGGACGACGATGAGCGCGATGTAGACCGGCAGCGCGTCGTTCAGGGAGTCGGTGACGTCGATGTCCAGCGCCGTCTGGCCGGTGACGAGGACCTCGGCGCCGTCGGTGCCCGACGTCGCGGAGCGCAGGTCGCGGACCAGCTCGCTGGTCTTCTCGTCGGTCGGCCCGCTGGCGGGGACGACGGTGATGAGCTGCGCGGTCCCGTCGGCCGAGGGGATCCCGGGCAGCACCGCGGCGACGTCGTCGAGGCCCTGCACCCGCGTCGCCACCTCACCGGCCGCGGTGGCCACGGCGGCGGCGTCGTCGCCGTTCACGAGGACGATGAGGGTGGACTGCGAGCCCGGGCCGAAGCCCTGCACCAGCAGGTCGTAGGCCTGGCGCGAGGAGCTGGCCGGGTCGTCGTTCTCCGCCGAGGGCAGCGCGGTGCGCATCGAGGCGACCGGGATCGCGACCGCTCCGACGAGGACCACCGCGGCGAGCAGCGCCAGGACCGGGTGCCCGGTCACGCCGCGGGCCCAGCGGCCCAGCAGCCCGGGCCCGGCCAGGTCGGCCAGGGCGTGGTCGTCGCTCTCCGCGGCCGCGCGCAGACCCGCCGGGTCGCGGTGGCGCTCCTTCTTCGGCAGGACCCTCAGGCCCAGCACCTTGAGGAAGGCGGGCACCGCGGTCAGCGCCACGACGACGGCGATGGCGACGGTCGCCGCGGCCGCCAGCCCCATCTGGGTGAGGAACGGGATGTTCACCACCGACAGCCCGACGAGGGCGATGACGACCGTCGTGCCGGCGAAGACGACGGCGGTGCCGGCCGTCCCGGTGGCCTTGGCGATGGCCTGGTCCAGGCCCACCCCGCGCCGCAGCTCGGTGCGGGTGCGGGCGAAGACGAAGAGCGCGTAGTCGATGCCGACGGCCAGCCCCAGCATCCCGGCCAGCGCCGGGGTCGTGGCGGAGAGGGAGACCACGTTGCCCAGCGCCGTGATGCCGAGGATCCCGGCGCCGACGCCGATCCCGGCGGTCAGCAGGTTCGCGCCCGCCGCGGCCAGCGCCCCGTAGGTGAGGACGAGCACGAGGGCCGCGACGGCGACCCCGATCGCCTCGCTGGTGTGCCCGGCCTCGGTCGTCACGACCTGCGACGTCATCTCGACGCGGACGGGGCCGGCGTCGTGGTCGGTGGCCGCCTGCAGCGCCTCGACCTGCTCGGGGGTGACGTCCCCGACCAGCCCGTCGAAGGTGACCGTCGAGGAGGCGATCGTCTGGTCGCGCGAGACCATCGGGGTCTGGGGCGCGAGCGGGTCGCTGACGGAGACGACGCCCTCTATGCCGCGCAGCTGCGCGAGGACGCCCTGGAGGGCGCCGGCGTTCTCGGCGGTGGTGAGGGTCTGGCCCGCCGGCGCCTGGAACACGACGGTGGCGGTCGCGTCGTTCGCCCCGGCCGAGAACTTCTCCTCGACGAGGTCCAGCCCCTCGCTGGCCTCCGTGCCCGGGATGGAGAAGCTGGTGTCCGTCGCGGCGGTCTTCTCGACGCCGTAGGCCAGGCCCCCCAGGACGGCCAGCAGCACGGCCCAGACGGCCAGCACCAGCCAGTGGCGGCGGGCGCTGAACCGCCCCAGTCGGTACAGCAGGGTTGCCATCGGGGTGGCTCCTTCGCGGGTCGTCACGAGAACCGTCGGCTCCGGTGGCGACGTTCCGTCCTGGCTGATCGGCTGATCGACGGTACCCCGGTCCCGGGGGCCCGTCCAAGGGAACGGCCTAGCCGATCGGCTAGTTCCTGACCGCCGTGAGTCGTGCCTGCGGATACAGTGGCGAGGACGGCCACCAGGCACCGGACGGGAGATCCATGACGGCGACGGTCGGCGACGCCCGCCCCGCGGGCCCCGGGCGGACGCGGCTGCACGAGGCCGCCCTGCGGCTCTTCGCCGACCACGGGGTCAACGGGACGTCGCTGCAGATGATCGCCGACGAGATGGGCGTGACCAAGGCCGCCGTCTACCACCACTACCGCACCAAGGAGGAGCTCGTCGTCGGGGTGGTGACCCCCTTCCTCGACCGGGTCTCCGAGGTCCTCGAGCACGCCCGGACCCGCCGGGGGCGGCGGGCGCAGGTCGAGACCGTCCTCGAGGGCCTCGTCGACCTCGTCGTCGACGCGCGGCGGATGTACGTCGTCACGGCCGTGGACCCGGTCATCGCCCACCTGCACGAGCACCACCCGCGGATGCGCGAGGTCGGCGGGGAGATGCGCGAGCTGCTCGCCGGGCCCGACGCCGAGCCCGGGCGCCGCGTCGCGGTGGCCTTCTTCCTCTCCGGGGTCATCGGGCCGCTGGCCGACCCCACCTGCGGCGACGTCGACGACGACGCCCTGCGCGCGATGGTCATGGACGTCGGGCGGCAGCTCCTGCTGCCGCGCAGGGCCTCCAGGGGGTGAGTCCCGCTGATCACGATCGCCCTCCTCAGCGAGCTGCTCGTCGTCGTCGACTTCCTGGTGAAGGCCTGGGCCGTCGGCAGCGTGCCGGAGAACCGGCGCCCCGGGTCGTCGTCGGCGTGGCTGCTGCTCATCCTCTTCCTGCCCGTCGTGGGCCTGCCGCTGTTCTTCCTGCTGGGCAGCCCCTACGTGACCGGCCGCCGCCACCGGGTGCAGGAGGCGGCGAACCGGGCCATCGCCGAGCGGGTCGAGGAACTGCCGGACCTGCCGCCGGGGTTCGTGGCCGACGAGCACCTGGCCTCGGTGCTGGAGCTGAACCGGCGGCTCACCGCCCTGCCGTGCGTCTCGGGTGACCACCGGCGGCTGCTGCCCGACGGGGAGTTCGTCGCCGCCCTCTGCGCCGCCGTGGCAGCGGCGGAGCGCACCGTGGACGTCGAGTTCTACATCGCCGCCCTCGACGCGACGACGGAACCGTTCTTCGACGCCCTGCGCGACGCCGTCGCCCGCGGGGTGCGGGTCCGCTTCCTCTACGACCACCTCGGCGCGCGCCGGTACCCCGGCCACGCGGCCATGAACCGGCGCCTCACCGCCGACGGCGTCGAGTGGCACCGGATGATGCCGATCGACCCGCTGCGCCGGCGGTGGCGCCGCCCGGACCTGCGCAACCACCGCAAGCTCGTCGTCGTGGACGGCCGGACGGGTTTCGTCGGGTCGCAGAACCTCATCGACCCCGGGTACCTCGTCCGCAAGAACGTCCGCGCGGGCCGGCGCTGGGTCGACCTCAACGTGGAACTCACCGGTTCCGTCGTGCAGTCGCTGGAGGCCGTGTTCGCCACCGACTGGTACGCCGAGACGGGGGAGGTCCTCGACGAGGTCGCCACCCCGACCGCGCACACGGTGCCGGGCGGCTCGACCGGCGCCTTCCAGGTCGTCCCCTCCGGGCCGGGGTTCCCCACCGAACCGAACCTGCGGATGTTCACCGCCCTGATCCACGCCGCGACCCGCCGGGTCTCGATCGTCAGCCCCTACTTCGTCCCCGACGAGAGCCTGGAGCAGGCCATCACCACCGCGGCCTACCGCGGGGTCGAGGTCGAGCTGTTCGTCTCCGAGCGCGCCGACCAGTTCATGGTCCACCACGCCCAGTGCTCCTACTACGCGACCCTGCTGCGGGCCGGGGTCCGCATCCACCGGCTCCCGTACCCGGCGGTGCTGCACAGCAAGGTCCTCGTCGTGGACGGCGCCCGGGCGGTCATCGGTTCCAGCAACATGGACATGCGCTCCTTCAACCTCGACTACGAGGTGTCGCTGCTGGGGCTGGAACCGGACTTCGTGCGCCAGCTGAGCGAGGTCGTCGACGGCTACCGCGCCCGCTCGCGGGAACTCACGCCGGAGGCGTGGTCGCAGCGGCCGTACCGGCGGCGCTACCTGGACAACGTCATGCGGCTCACCGCCGCCCTCCAGTAGCGCGGCGGGCCCTTGCCCATCGGTTCGCGCAGGTCGACCATGGGCGCGTGTCCCCGTCACCACCCCCGCCGCCGGGACCGCTGGCCGAGGCGGAGCGCCTGGCCGCGGTCTCCGGAGCGGTGCGGGCCGGTGCGGCCGACGGGGGCGGCGACGGGCTGCAGCGGCTGGTGGCGATGGCCGCGCGGGTCCTGGACGTCCCGGTGGCGATGGTCTCCTTCATCACCGCCGAGGAGGAGGTCATCCAGGCGGCGGTGGGCCTGCCCGAGCCGTGGGCGTCGCTGCGCACCACCCCGCTGTCGCACTCCCTCTGCGTCCAGGTCGTCCGCGGCGACGGCCCGGTCGTCCTCTTCGACGCGCGCCAGGACCCCGCCTACCGCGAGCACGCGGCGGTGCTCGAGATGGGGGCCGGGGCCTACGCGGGCTACCCCCTGCGCCACGGCGAGCACGTCCTGGGGGCCTTCTGCGCCGCCGACTTCGCGCCCCGGTCGTGGTCGGAGGACGACCTGCGGCTGCTGGAGGACCTGGCCGCCGTGGTCTCGACCGAGCTGACGCTGCGCACCACCGTGCAGGAGCTGGAGGCGTCCCGGGCCCGGCTGGAGGACCTCACCCGGCGGCTGCACGAGCAGTCGCGCACCGACGTCCTCACCGGTGCGGCCAACCGCCGGCGGGTGCGGGAGGTGCTCGCCGACCACGTCGCCCGCCTGGAGCGCCACGGGGGCGACCTGGCCATGACGCTGATCGACGTGGACTCCTTCAAGCGCATCAACGACGTCGCCGGGCACCGGACCGGCGACGCCGTCCTCACCGAGATCGCCGCCCGCCTCCAGGACACCATCCGGCGCCCCGACCTGCTGGCGCGCGTGGGCGGGGACGAGTTCGCCGTCCTGCTGCCCGACACCGACCTGGCCGCGGCCGAGCACCTGGCGCGGCGCCTGCGCCACGTCGTCGGGGACGAGCCGGTGGCCGGGTGGCCGGTCACCGTGTCCACCGGCACCGCGGTCTACGACCCCGACCGGGGTCTCGAGCAGCTGTACGCCGACGCCGACGCCGCCCTGTACGAGGCCAAGGGCACCCGCGCCCGGGACGACGACGGCTGAGGACGCCGGGCGGGCGCCCCGCGGGTTCAGTCGGTGGCGGCGACGCGGATCGTCAGGCCGTCCAGGTACGACGCGACGTTCGCCCGGACCTGCGCGACGGTGTCGCCGCCGAACTTCTCCAGCACGGCGTCGGCGAGCACGAGCGCCACCATGGCCTCGGCCACGACCCCGGCCGCCGGCACGGCGCAGACGTCGGAACGCTGCGCGATCGCCTGCGCCGCACCGCCGGAGGCGGTGTCGACGGTGTCCAGGGCCCGCGGCACCGTCGAGATGGGCTTCATGGCCGCCCGCACCCGCAGGACCTCGCCGTTGGTCATCCCGCCCTCGATGCCGCCCGCGCGGTCGGTGCGCCGGCGCACGGTCATCCCCCCGGCGTCGGAACCGCCGTCGGTGCGCTCGATCTCGTCGTGGGCCTGCGAACCCCGGCGGCGGGCGGTCTCGAAGCCGTCGCCGACCTCGACGCCCTTGATGGCCTGGATGCCCATGAGCGCCGCGGCCAGGCGGGCGTCGAGCTTGCGGTCCCAGTGCACGTAGGAACCCAGGCCCGGGGGCAGGTCGTGCACGACGACCTCGACGACCCCGCCGAGGGTGTCGCCCTGGGTGTGCGCCTCGTCGATCTCGGCGACCATGGCCGCGCTGGCGGTGGGGTCCACGCAGCGGACCGGGTCCGCGTCGACGGCGTCGCGCGCGCCGCGCCCGGGGACGACGCCCGCCGGCGCGTCGACGGTGCCCAGCGAGACGACGTGGGAGACGACCTCGGCCCCCACCGCCTGCTCCAGGAAGGCGCGGGCCACCTCGCCGAGGGCGACGCGGGTCGCGGTCTCGCGCGCGGAGGCGCGCTCCAGGACGGGGCGGGCGTCGTCGAAGCCGTACTTCTGCATGCCGGTGAGGTCGGCGTGGCCCGGGCGGGGGCGGGTCAGGGGGGCGGAGCGGCCGCGGGCGGGCAACCGGCCCGGCTCGTCGTAGCGGCGGCCCTCGGCGTCGACGGGGTCGGCGGCCATGACCTCCGACCAGCGGGGCCACTCGGTGTTGCCGATGCGCAGCGCGACCGGGCCGCCCTGGGTGAGGCCGTGGCGGATGCCGCCGATGACCTCCAGCTCGTCCTGCTCGAAGTTCATCCGGGCCCCGCGCCCGTGCCCGAGGCGGCGGCGGGCCAGGGCGGCGCGGATCCGGGCGCTGTCGACCTCCACACCGGCCGGGAGGCCCTCGAGGATCCCCGCCAGCGCGGGTCCGTGGGATTCACCAGAGGTCAGCCAGCGCAGCACCCCATGATTCTGCCGCACCGCCGGAGCACCCGCCCCCACCGCGGGGGGCTCGGGGCCGGGCGCCCCGGGGGCCGCGGGTGGTTGCACCCGGTGGTGGCGGCGGGCAGGCTGTGCGGCGTCCGAGCGGTGCCGGTACCCGCCGGCTCCGGACCGCCGGCGCCCCCACGTCGTGAAGGAAGAACCCCGTGCTGCGTGCTCGCCCCTCCCACCGCCTCGCCTCCGCCGCCGCGGTCGTCGCCGCCACCGGCGCCGCGCTGCTCGCCGGCAGCTCCCCGGCCGCCGCGGCCACCTGCTCCGACGTCGACGTCGTCTTCGCCCGCGGCACCGGGGAGACCCCCGGCCTGGGCGTCGTCGGCGGGCCCTTCGTGCGCTCGCTGACCGGCGAGCTGTCCGACCGCACCGTCACCTCCCACGCCGTGGACTACGCCGCGAGCAGCTCCCAGGCCAGCGCCGGCCCCGGGGCCACCGCCATGAGCGCGCACGTGCGCGAGGTCGCCGCGGCCTGCCCCTCGACGCGCTTCGTCCTCGGCGGCTACTCCCAGGGCGCCACCGTCACCGACATCGCCCTCGGCATCCGCACCGGCACCACCACCGGCACCCCGGTCCCGGCCGAGCTCGCCGGGCGGGTCGCGGCGGTCGTGGTGTTCGGCAACCCCCTGGGCCTGAGCGGGCGCACCATCGCCACCGCCAGCTCCACCTACGGGCCGAAGTCCAAGGACTACTGCAACAGCAGCGACTCCGTCTGCGGCAGCGCCCCGAAGACCGGCACCGGCGGCCACCTCAGCTACGCGAGCAACGGGTCGACGACCGACGGCGCGCGCTTCGCGGCGGGCCTGGTGCGCGCGGCCGGCACGCCCACGACCCCGACCCCCACGCCCACCCCGACCCCGGTGCCCACCACCTGCGTGCGCGACAGCACCCGCGACCACGTCGCCGCCGACCGGGCGGTCAGCCTGTACGGGCGCGCCTACGCGCGCGGCTCCCGCGACAGCCTCGGCGCCACGAGCAGCTACAACGTCGTCTCGCTGCAGCAGGTCGAGGGCGGCTGGCGGCTCGTCACCGCCTGCTGACCGCGTGCCGCGACCTCGCCGCTCAGTCGGCGAGGTCGCTGAGCAGCGGGTCGACCCGGTAGGGCACGAGCTCGCGCATGGCCAGCGAGGTCCGGGTCCGCACGACGCCGGGGATGGACAGCAGCTCCTGACCCACCCGGTAGAGGTCGTCGGCGTCGCGCGCCACGACGCGGCACATCAGGTCCCCGTCACCGGTGATCCCGTGGACCTCGAGGACCTCGGGGGTCTCCCGCAGCCGGCGCAGGGTGTCGTCCTGCTGCCCCTGGTGGATCTCGATCATGACGAACGCCGACACGGAGAAGCCCAGGGCGGCGGGGGCCAGCCGGCGGGAGAACCGGTGCAGGACGCCGTCGGACTCCAGCCGCTCCAGGTGCGCCTGGACCGTCCCCCGGGCCAGGCCCAGCTGGCGCGAGAGACCCAGCACGGTCGCGCGCGGATCCTCGTCCAGGGCGAGGAGGATCCGGGCATCGATGGTGTCGAGGCGGCGCACGAGTGACATCTTGACGCATCGGGGGCGCTACCGAGCGGACAATGTGCTCACTCGGGGCGCGGAGTCCCGACCTCGACGACCACGTCGTCCCCCACGACCTCGACGAGGTGGGTGCGGACGGGGACGAGGGCGGGCGGACCGGAGGGTTCGCCCGTGCGCAGGTCGAACGCGGAGGCGTGCCGGGGGCACTCCACCGCGCAGTCCTCCACCCAGCCCTCCGACAGCGACTCGTCGGCGTGGGTGCAGGCGTCGTCGATGGCGAACAGCTCGCCCTCCACGTTGAACACCGACACGGGGGCGGTGAGCTCCGGGCGGTCCACGCGGACCACCTCACCGGGGGGCAGGTCCGCCAGCGCGCACGCCACGATCCGGGTTCCAGCAGGCACGGGTCGAACTCCTCACGGCTCACGGGCAGGTCGGGGTGATCCTGCCACCCGGGCCGCACCGGGCCACCCGGACGGGCCCGCGCCCGTCAGGCGCTCCTGCGGGCCGGGGCCGCCCTCCCGGTGGTGGTCTTCCTCGCGGCGGTCTTCCCCGTCGCGGTCTTCCCCGTCGCGGTCCTCGTCGCGGTGGCCTTCTTCGCCGCGGCCTTCCCGGCGGTGCTCTCCTTCACCGCGACCACCTCCGCGCCGGCCTTCTTCGCGGTGGCCTTCTTCGCGGTGGCCTTCTTCGCGGTGGCCTTCTTCGCGGTGGCCTTCTTCGCGGTGGCCTTCTTCGCGGTGGCCTTCTTCGCGGTGGCCTTCTTCGCGGTGGCCTTCTTCGTCGCCGCCTTCTTCGCGGTGGTCCTCCCCGCGGCCGCCTTCCGCGCCGGGGCCTTGCCCGCGGTGCCCCCGGCCGGGGCCGCGTCCCCCGTCCCGCCGCGGGCGCGTTCGACGCTGCGCTGCAGCGCGGTCAGCAGGTCGAGCACGTCGTCGCCGTCCCCGTCGGCCGTGGACGCGTCGTCGCCCGCGACCGCGGGGGCGTCGCCGGCCTCGGCGAGGCGGGCCTCGACGAGGTGCTCCACCGCGGCCGCGTAGTCGTCCTCGAACTCCTCGGGGTGGAAGTCGCCGGTGAGGGACTCCACGAGCGAGGCGGCCATCGCCAGCTCCTGCGGGCGCAGGTCGACGTCGGTGCCCAGCGCCTCGAAGTCGGCCGGGCGCACCTCGTCGGGCCACAGGGTGGTCTGCAGCACGATCACGTCGTCGCGGACCCGCAGCACCGCGATCGACTCGCGCTGGCGCAGCGCGACCTTCACCACGGCCACCCGGTCGGTCGCGGCGAGCGCCCCGCGCAGCAGCGCGTAGGGCTTGACCGCGCGCGGCTCGGGCTCCAGGTAGTACGGCCTGGAGAGCAGGACCGGGTCGACCTGGTCGGCGGGGACGAACTGCAGCACCTCGATGGCGTGGCCGCTGGCCACGGGCAGCTGCGCGAGGTCCTCGTCGGTGAGCACGACGAGCCTGCCGTCGACGCTCTCGTAGCCCTTGGCGACCTCGTCGTAGGCGATCTCCTCGCCGCAGACGGAGCACGTCCGCTTCATCCGGATCCGCCCACCGTCGCTACGGTGGACCTGGTGGAAGCGGATGTCGTGCTCGCCGGTCGCGGCGTGGAGCCGGACGGGGACGTTGACGAGGCCGAAGGACACGGCCCCCTTCCAGATGGCGCGCGGCACGGCGTACCCCTCCCGGAGATCGGATCCCCACCGTACGGGCTGGGTCCCGGCCCCGCCCGGGGACCGGTGGCGCTGCCCGCGGGGGTCTGGCGCGAGCGCGAGGCCGCGCACGCCCGCCGCGCCCACGAGCTGACCGCCGCCGCGGTGCAGCGCCGCGGCCGGGGGGAGGCGCACCCGGTGGAGGACTTCCTCTTCACCTACTACTCGTGGGCGCCGGGGAGGCTGGCGCGCTGGCACCCCGGGGTCGGGGTGCTGCTGGAGGACGCGGGGGAGCGCGCGGACTGGGCGCACTACGCGAGCTCCCCCGCCGGGGTGGGGGTCGACGGGGCGGGGCTGCTCGCGTCCCGGGCCCCCACCGTCCGGCTGGCCCGCGACGTGCTGGCCGCGACGCGCGGGCGCGCTCCGCAGCTGGCCTGCTTCGGGCTGCACGAGTGGGCGATGGTCCACCGCACCGAGCCCGCGGGGGTCCGCCACGCGGGCCTGCCGCTGCGGCTGGGGCACGCGGGGACGGACGCGGTCGTGGAGTCGCACCGCATCCGGTGCAGCCACTACGACGCCTTCCGCTTCTTCACCCCCACTGCCGTCCCGCTCAACGAGCTGCGCCCCACGCGCACCGACCAGCCCGCGCAGGAGCAGCCGGGGTGCCTGCACGCGACGATGGACCTCTACCGGTGGGCGATGAAGCTCTCGCCCGCGGTGCCGGGGGAACTGCTGCTGGACTGCTTCGAGCTCGCCCGCGACGTGCGGGTGCTCGACATGCGCGCCTCGCCCTACGACGTCTCCGGCCTGGGGTACGCGCCCGTGGCCATCGAGACCCCCGAGGGCAAGGCGGAGTACGTCCGGGCCCAGCGGGAGTTCGCCGAGCGCGCCGACCCGCTGCGGGTGCGGCTGCTGGCGGTGTGCGACGCGCTGCTGGCCGCGGGGGAGCCCGGGTAGCGCCCGGGTGTGGGGTCGGTCACGGGGACCCCGCCGGGGTTGAGGTCCGGCGCGCGGTGACCGATGATTAACGCACGAACCATTGGTGTGCGAATCAGAGTGGAGCCAGTCGTGCCCTTCGACGTCACCCGGGGCCTGCCCCGCGACCTCCAGCGCCCGCGGTCCCGCCACCGCTGGGTCGACCTCGTGCTGGACGCCGCCTTCTCCTTCACCGGCCCCGCGCAGGTGTCCGGGCTGGACGAGGGCCCCCAGCGGGGACCGCGCACGGCCGAGGAGGCCGCCCGCGGCTACGCCCACTGGGAGCGGGTGACCGTCGGCGGCCACAGCTACCTGGTCGAGCGTCAGACCCCGGCCGTCACGTCGTCGGACTCCGCGGCCGCGACCCACTCGCCCTTCTCCGAGCGCCAGCCCTCCTCGGTGCGCCCGCGGCGCCAGTAGCCCGAGGCCGACAGCTGCTCCCGGCTCACCCCGAGGTCGGCGCGCGCCCACCGCCGCACGGCGCGGACGGTGTCGGCCTCCCCGTGCAGGAAGGCCTGCGGCGCCCCCGCGGGCAGGTCCAGGGAACGCAGGAAGGCCACCAGCGCCTCCGGGTCCGGCCCCGCCCGGTGCACCCAGTGCAGCCGCAGCTCGCCCGGGCAGGTCAGGGGCAGCTCCTCGGCGGGGCCGGAGACCTCCACCACGGCGACCGCCACCGCGCCCGCGGGCACGTGCTCCAGGGACGCGGCGATCGCCGGCAGCGCGCTGGCGTCCCCGACGAGCAGGTGCCACGCGGCGCCCGGGTCGGGGGAGTAGGCCCCGCCCGGCCCCAGGAGCCGGACCTCGTCACCCGGACGGGCGCGCGCCGCCCACGGCCCGGCCACGCCCTCGTCGCCGTGCACGACGAAGTCGATGGTCACCTCCCCGTCGGCCACGGAGCGCACGGTGTACGTCCGCTGCACCGGCCACTCGGCGCGGGGCCGCTCCTCGCGGATGCGCGCCACGTCGAACGGCTCGTCGTAGGCGACCCCCTCGACGGGGAAGACCAGCTTCACGTAGGAGTCGGCCTGCTCCACGGCGAAGTCCGACAGGTCCTCGCCCCCCAGGACCACCCGCACCATCCCCGGGCTCAGCCGCTCGGTCCGCTGGACCACCGCCAGCCGCTGCCGGCGACCGCCGGGCCGCTCACGCTTGAACGGGTTGCGCACCACGTCTCCTCACTGCCCCTCGGCGCGGCCCTCGCGCCAGTACCCCATGAACGCCACCGAGCTGCGCGGCACCCCGACCTCGCGGACCAGGTGGCGGCGCAGCGCCTTCACGACCCCCGCCTCCCCGGCCAGCCACGCGTACAGGCACTCCGGGCCGACGGCCTCGGCGTGCTCGGGGACCTCCCACAGGATCCCCGCGTCGAGGTCGACGTCGTCGAAGTCGATCGCCACCGTGCGCGACGCCTCGTCCACCAGGGCCGGCGCGACCTCCCGGACCCGCTCCAGCAGCAGCTCGCCGGGGGCGTGGGAACCGTTGCGCGGCAACCACTCCACCGTCAGGTCGGCCGGGGAGGACAACCCCGTGAGGTCGCCCGAGCAGGGGACCTCGAGCAGGGCGGTGGCCCGGACCCCCGGCGGCAGCTGCTCCAGGACCGCCGACACCGCGGGCAGCGCGGTCTCGTCGCCGACCAGCAGCAGCGTGCGGGCCTCCGGCGGCGGGGCCCACTCCACGCCCCACATCCGCCCCGTCCCGGGGCGGCTGGGGCCGACCAGCACGACCTCGTCGCCGACCCGCGCCGCCGCGGCCCACGCCGAGGCCGGGCCCGCGTGCCCGTCCTCGACGCCGTGCAGGACGAAGTCCACGTCGATCTCCGCCTGCGCGCGGGCGGAGGCGGGGCGGAAGGCGCGCACGGTGTAGGTGCGCATCACCGGGCGGACGGCGTCGGGCAGCTCCCGCCACCACGCGTACCAGTCCCCGTCGGGGAGGTCGTGGGCGGCCAGGGGCAGCTGCGGCAGGAGCAGCTTGATCCGCTGGTCGTGCCCGCCGGCGCCGAAGCCGGCCAGCCCGGGGGAGCTCATCGTCAGCCGCGCGAAGCTCGCCCCGACGCGCTGCACGCGCGAGACCCGGACGGGGAACAGCGCGTACGAGGCCCGCTCCAGCTCGGTCCGGGTCTCCCGCTCGACCCCCACCGCGGCCGTGGTGTCCGTGCTCATGCCTCACCCCATCGATCGTGTGAGGACAGGCTAACCAACAATCCTGGGAAGATCCTCCCCCCGTCGCCGTGGCCTCCGTCACCCCGGGCCCGGACCGGCCCGTCCGTTACGGTCGCGGGATGCTCCAGGGGTTGCGCGCGGGTCGCGCCCGGTCCGTCCGCGCCGCCCCGGACCTGGCGGCGGTCCTCGGCCCGTTCCTCGTGTGGTGGGTCGCCGTGGTCACCGTCACCACGGTGTCCCTCGCCTCGATCCCCGTCGTCCTCGACGCCAGCTACGACCACCTGCGGCCCCACCCGGTGTGGGTGCAGTCGCTGGTGCGGTGGGACTCGAACTACTACCTGACCATCGCCGAGCGCGGGTACGTCTCGCCCGAGATGCCGGCGTTCTTCCCCCTGTACCCCCTCCTCGTCCGCCTGGTCGCGAGCACCGGACTGGCCTACCCCGTCGCCGGGATCCTGGTGAGCGCGGTGGCGACGGTGGTGGCCCTGACCCACCTGCGCCGGCTGGCCGTCGACCACTTCGGCCCGGCGGAGACCCTGCTGCACCAGCGCGCCGTGCTGCTGTTCCTCGCCGGCCCCTCGGCGTTCTTCCTCGCCGCGGTCTACACGGAGTCGGTGTTCTGCGCCCTCACGTTCGCGGCCTTCCACCACGCCCGCCGGCAGCACTGGGGACGGGCCTGCGCCCTGCTCGCCCTCCTCACCGCCAGCCGGTCCCCGGCCGTGGTGGTGGTCCTCGCGGTCCTCGTCGAGTACCTCACCCGGCCCGGCGCGCGCGGCCACCGGGTGGACCGGCGGGTCCTGTGGTTCTTGCTCACCCCCGCCGGCCTGCTCGCCTACCTCGGGTACGGCGCACGGGAGCTGGGGGACCCGCTGGCGTTCCTGCACGCCTACGACCACGGCTGGGCCTACCAGGTCTTCGACCCGAACGTCCCCGCGACGGTGCTGCACGTCCTGGGCGAGTGGGCCGCGCTGTTCGGCGCCGACGGCGGGCCGGACGTGCAGAACCTGTTCGGCCACGGCCTCGGGCCGTTCGCGTGGCTGTTCTGCCTCGTCGTGACGGCGGCGTCCTGGCGGCGCCAGCCCGCCGGGTTCACCGCGCTGTCGCTGGGGACCCTGGTGTTCGTCGCGCTCAACAGCAACCTGCAGGCGGTCAACCGCTACGTGATCGTCCTCTTCCCCGTCCTGTTCGCCGTCACCGGCTGGCGCCACCTGCGCGAGGAGAGCCGGTTCGGGCTGCTCCTCCTGGCCTCCGGCGCGGTGATGGCGCTGGGGGCGGTGCTCTTCACCCACGCCGAGTGGGTGGGCTGAACCACCGGCCGCCCGGACCCCGCCCGCGGCTGGGGCCGGGGCCGGGGCCGGGGATTCCCGGTTGACCCGCGAGGTCCCCGGTTGGTCGGATGCCCCGGTGCTCGAACCCCGGACCCGCCTCTCCGACGCCGACCTGCGCGCCGTCGCCGACCTCGTGCGGCGCGTCGTCGCCCACGACGGCGGCCGGCTGAAGATCGACTGGGAGGACCTGCGCCACCGCTCCGGCGAGCGCACCGACGACCTGCTGTGGGTCGAGGGGGGCCGCGTCGTGGGCTTCGCCGCCCTCGACGTCCACGGCGGCCCGGCCGTCGAGATCGCGGGGGCCGTCGACCCCGCCGCCCGGGGCCGGGGCATCGGCTCGGCGCTGCTCGCGGCGGCGGTCGAGGCCTGCCGCGAGCGCGGCGCGGAGCAGGCGCTGCTCATCGTCCCGCGCTCCTCCGGCGCCGGGCACCACCTGGCCCGGCGCCTGGGCGCGCCGCTGGCGCACTCCGAGCACGCCCTGCGCCTGGACCGCGCGCCCGGGGCCGGGCCCGAGGACCCCCGCACGACGCTGCGGGCCGCCACCGACGACGACGTCCCCGTCCTCACCGCGCTGCTCGGCGCCGCCTTCGGCTCCGAGCCGGGGCACCTGCTGCCGGGCACGGGCTCCGGGCGGACCCTGGTCGTGGAGCACGACGGCGAACCCGTCGGCACCGTCCGGCTCACCCTCGACGACGGGGTCGGCGGCGTCTACGGCTTCGCGGTGGACCCCCGCGCCCAGGGCCGCGGCATCGGCCGCGACGTCCTGCGCCGCGTCTGCCGGGAGCTCCTCGGCGACGGGGCGCGCGCGGTCGGCCTCGAGGTCGCCGTCGACAACCCCCGCGCCCTGGGGCTCTACACCTCGCTGGGGTTCACCCCGGTGACGACCGAGGACTACTACGACCTGCCGCTCGGCTGAGGGGACCGGTGCGGGCCGCCGGGGACGACGGCCCGCGACGGGCTCAGAAGACGCCCAGCTCCGCCACGTGCCGGCGGCGGGCGGCCGCCGCGCCGACGGCCAGCGCGAGCCCGAGGCCGAGGTGCAGCCAGTTGCTCGCCACGTTCACCGGCAGGACCGGGGAGGGGGAGTTCACCACGAGCCCCGCGCCGGCCACCGCGGCCACCAGGTACGCGAGGGCGGTCCAGCAGACCGCCTTGTGGGCCTGCCGCGGGGAACCGGAGAAGGCCAGCACCGTCAGGCCGAACAGGACCTGCAGCGACGCGCTGGTGGCCGAGGTCGTGAAGAGGCCGAACAGGTGCGCGTCGGAGCGGAAGAGACCCATGGCGTCGTAGTTCGACGTGGCCCCCGGGAGCGCCCCGAGGACCCCGAGGGCGGTGACGAGGACGCCGGCCCCGCGGGCGTAGCGCGTCACGGGACCACCGGCGGGAGCGGGGGCGTCGAGGGCGGGAACCGCGGCGGGCGCGGTCGTGGGAGGAGCGGAGGTGACGTTCACGGCGGCAGTGTCCCAGGTCGGCGCCGCGGGTCGCCGTGCCCGCTCAGCGGGGCAGCAACCGGTGCGCGTCGGCGGCGCTGACCCCCTGCGCCTGCAGCAGGTCCACGACGGTGGAGCGCAGCTGCGCGACCACCACCGTCGCCGACAGCGACTCCGCCCCGAGCGTGCGGGGCCCCAGCGTCACCGCCAGCTCCTGGAGCCCGCCCACCGAGGGCGGCACCGTCTCGCCCGGGTAGGGGGGCTCGCCCACCGCCCGCACCGAGGCGGCCAGGGACTCCAGCGCCTCGGCCA
Source organism: Kineococcus radiotolerans SRS30216 = ATCC BAA-149 (assembly GCF_000017305.1). GTDB lineage: Bacteria > Actinomycetota > Actinomycetes > Actinomycetales > Kineococcaceae > Kineococcus > Kineococcus radiotolerans. The sequence continues at coordinate 2,783,074 of NC_009664.2, forward strand.
GCGAGTCGGGCATCGCCTCGTCGTAGCGCAGCGCCGTCTCGACCCGCCGCAGCGCGACCCGGACGTTGCGCGTGGCCCGGTCCATCCCCGCCAGCAGCTTCTTCTGCTGGGCGAGCTCGCTGCGCCCGCTGCGCCGCAGCGGGGACAGCCGGTGCACCTCCTGACCAGCGTTGAGCGACTGCGCCCACCCGTCGAGCTCGGTCTGGCTGCCGCGGGCCCGCGTCAGCACCTCCTGCGCCTTCGCGGCGTCGCCCGCGCGCAGCGCGTCCGCGCTGTCCTCCAGCAGGTCCGCGAGCTGCCCCGCGTAGGCCTTGGCCCGCCCCCGCAGCTCCCGGCGCGGGTCCGGGGGCAGCAGCGCCGCGATGGCCAGCGCCACCACGACGCCGGTCATGGCGTCCAGCCAGCGCGCCGCGCCCCCGCTCCCCTGCTGCGGGGGGTAGGCGACGATGAAGCACGCCTGCAGCGCGGCCTGGTTGACCAGCAGGATCCCGGAGTCCAGGAACCGGGCGACGAGCATCGCGGAGGTCACGATGAGCGTGATCTGCAGCGGGCCGCGGCCCACGAAGTGCACGAACAGCGACCCCAGCAGCACCCCGATCGTGACCCCGACCCCCAGCTCGCCCACCCGCCGCAGCCGCTGGTTGTTCTGCACCCCCAGGCAGACGACGACGGCGACGCAGGCGAAGACCGGGTAGGGCTGGTTCCACAGCGCCTGGGCCAGCATCCACGCGATCCCGGCCCCCAGGCCGCACTGGGCGATCTGCCACCAGGAGCCCTGCCACCGCTGCCAGCCCGTGCGGGTGCGTCGGCGGGCGGAGACGGCGAACGGGATCGTGCGGGGCACGGGGCGATCCTCTCCCACGACGTCCTCGGGGGCACCGGGGAACCTCTACCCTCGGTGCCCGTGGACGTCCTCGTCATCGGCTCCGGTGCCCGTGAGCACGCACTCGTGCGTGCCCTGCTCGACGACCCGGGGGTGGGGCGCGTCGTCGCCGCCCCGGGCAACGCCGGCATCGCGCTCGTCGCACCCGTCGAACCCGTCGAGGCCACCGACCCCGACGCCGTCGCCGCGCTGGCGCTGCGGCTGGGCGCCGACCTCGTCGTCGTCGGCCCCGAGGCGCCGCTGGTCGCCGGGGTCGCCGACGCGGTGCGGGCCGCGGGCGTCGCCTGCTTCGGCCCCTCGGCCGACGCGGCCCGGCTGGAGGGCTCCAAGGCCTTCGCCAAGGAGGTGATGGCCGCCGCCGCGGTCCCCACCGCGATGGCGCACCTGTGCACCACCGAGGACGAGGTCGCCGCGGCGCTGGACGCCTTCGGCGCTCCGCACGTCGTGAAGGACGACGGGCTCGCCGCCGGCAAGGGCGTCGTCGTCACCGACGACCGCGAGGCCGCCCTCGCCCACGCCCGCGCCTGCCTGGCCCACGGCCCCGTCGTCGTCGAGGAGTTCCTCGACGGCCCCGAGGTCAGCGTCTTCTGCCTCACCGACGGCGCGAGCGTGGTGGCCCTCGCCCCCGCGCAGGACTTCAAGCGCGCCCTCGACGGCGACGAGGGCCCCAACACCGGCGGCATGGGCGCCTACTCGCCGCTGCCGTGGGCGCCGGGCGACCTCCCCGGCCTCGTCGTGGAGCGGATCGCGCAGCCCGTGGTGGACGAGATGGCCCGCCGCGGCACGCCCTTCAGCGGCGTCCTCTACTGCGGGCTGGCCCTCACCTCGCGCGGGGTGCGGGTCATCGAGTTCAACGCCCGCTTCGGCGACCCCGAGACCCAGGTCGTCCTGGCCCGCCTGGCCACCCCGCTGGGCGGGGTGCTGGACGCCTGCGCGCGCGGGACGCTGGGCGACCAGCCGGCCCTGCGCTGGCGCCCCGACGCCGCCGTCACCGTCGTGGTCGCCGCCCCCGGCTACCCGGAGGCCCCCGTCACCGGCGGCGCGCTGCGCGGCCTGGACGACGCCGGCGCCGTGGCCGGGGCGGCGGTGCTGCACGCCGGCACCGCGCCCGCCCCGGACGGGACGGGGATCGTGAGCTCGGGCGGGCGGGTCCTCTCTGTCGTGGGCGTCGGCGCCGACCTCGCCGCGGCCCGGGCGGTGGCCTACGAGGCCGTGGGACTGGTCGACCTCGAGGGCGGGCGCTTCCGCCGCGACATCGCGCTGACGGCGGCGCAGGCGTGAGCCCCGCCGGTCCCGTCGAGCTCGAGGGCTGGACGCACACCTACTCCGGCAAGGTCCGCGACCTGTACGTGCCCTCCGCCGGTCGCGACGGCACCGTCCTCGTCGTGGCCAGCGACCGGATCTCCGCCTACGACCACGTCCTCACCAGCACCGTCCCCGACAAGGGGAAGGTCCTGACCGCGCTGTCGCTGTGGTGGTTCGAGCAGCTCGCCGACGTCGTCCCGCACCACGTCCTCTCCACCGACGTCCCCGCCGCCGTCGCCGGGCGGGCCATGGTGTGCCGCGAGCTGGACATGTTCCCCGTCGAGTGCGTCGCCCGCGGGTACCTCACCGGTTCCGGTCTCGTCGAGTACCGCGCGAGTTCCACCGTGTGCGGTCTGGAACTCCCCCCGGGCCTCGTCGACGGTTCCCGGCTGGCGGAGCCGATCTTCACCCCCGCCACGAAGGCGGAGGTCGGCGAGCACGACGAGAACGTCTCCTTCGAGCACGTCGCGGCGACGATCGGCGCCGACGCCGCGGCCGAGCTGCGCGCGCTGACCCTCGCCGTGTACCGCCGCGCCGAGGGCCTCGCCCGCGAGCGGGGGATCGTGCTGGCCGACACCAAGCTGGAGTTCGGCACCGCCGACGGCGTCACCGTCCTCGGCGACGAGGTCCTCACCCCCGACTCCTCGCGGTTCTGGCCGGCCGAGAGCTGGGAACCGGGCCGCGCCCAGCCCAGCTTCGACAAGCAGTTCGTCCGCGACTGGCTGACCTCCCCCGCCTCGGGGTGGGACCCGAAGGGGACCGGGGCGCCGCCGGAACTGCCCGCCGAGGTCGTGGAGAAGACCCGCGCCCGCTACGTCGACGCCTACGAGCGGCTGACGGGCCTGAGCTTCACCGCCTGAGGACCACCGTTCCCCGTGCGCCGCCTCCTCGTCCGCCTGCTCCACCTCGACCTCGTCCGCAGCGCCAAGGCCGTCCAGCACCTGACGACGTTCGTGGTCACGGCCGTGTCGACGATCCTCGTCACCCGGCTGTTCCTGGCGCTGTCGGGGTACCCGCGGATCGGCGGCGACACCGGTCTGCACGTCGCCCACGTCCTGCCCGGCGGGCTGCTCATGCTGGTGGCGATGTGGCTGCAGTTCTCCTACATCGGGCCAGGGCCGCGCGCGGCGGCGGCGCTGGTGGGCGGTGCGGGTTTCGGGTTGTTCATCGACGAGGTCGGCAAGTTCGTCACCTCCGACAACGACTACTTCTTCGAACCCTCCGCGGCGATCATGTACGTGGTGTTCACCGGTTTCGTCGTCGGCGCGCGGTCCCTGCGCCGTCGGCGCCCCCTCACCGACGCCGAGCACGTCGCCGGTGCCGCCCACGTCCTCGTCGACGGTCTCGCGGGCCGGTTGTCCGAGCACCGGCGGCAGGAGGTGCTGCGCACCCTCGACGCGGTGGGTGAGCGCGAGGGCGTGGGGGAGCTGCGGTCGCTGCTCGAACGCGTCGAGACCCGCACCCCCGGCGTGCCGCAGCGCCTGGAGGGCGTCTGGCAGGCCGTCGCCGACCTCTTCGCCCGGGTCTCGTCCTCGCGGTTCGCGCTGCCGGCGATGGGCGTCCTGCTGCTGGCCCAGACCGCCGGTGCGGCCGTGGTGGTCCTGGGGGCGTGGCACAGCCGGACCCCGCACGGGATCCCGGTCGCCGGGGTGCTGCTGGGGGCGACCCTCTCGCTGGTGTTCACGGTCGTGGGGTCGTGGCAGGGCGCCCGTCGCGGCCGGCGGGCCGCGGTGGAGTCGTTCCAGCGCTCGGTGCTGACGTCGCTGCTGCTGACCCAGGTCTTCCTCTTCGCCGTCTCGCAGTTCGCGGCGACCGCGGGCCTGCTCGTCGACCTGGTGCTGCTGGGTCTGGTGAACGCCGACCTGGCGCGGACGCGCCGGGTCCCTCGCTGAGCGCCGCGCTTCACCCGTCCGCCCCGCGGGCCCGCCCGATCGGCGGCTGCGCCGGGGCCCGCGCTCACCTAGCGTCGTCCGGTGCCCCGAACGACTCCGCTGCTGCTCGCCGCCTGCGCCGCCCTCCTGCTCCCGCTCTCCGCCTGCGGGGGTGACGACCCGGCCGAGGCGACCTCGACCCCCAGCGTCGCCGCGAGTGCGAGCCCGATCGCCGTCGCGACGCCCGCAGTGCCGGCGGGGTTCCCCGACGCCCCCGTCGCGGTGACGTCGACGGCCGTCGACGGGGTGACGCTGGAGGTGTACCGGGCGCTGCGCAGCGGGGACTCGGTGACGTTGGCGTTCGCGGCGCGGAACACGGGGGCGGAGCAGGCGAACCTCGGTCAGCGGCTGGGGTCGGACCCCCTCCACACGGACGCCTCGGGGGTCTCGCTGTTCGACCCCGTCGGCCTGAAGCGCTACCTCGTCCTGCTGGACAGCGCAGGGGGCTGCCTGTGCAGCAGCAACGCCGTCTGGGTGGAGCCCGGGGAGCACCGGTTCCTCACCGCCACGTTCTCCGCTCCGCCAGCCGACGTGGACTCCGTCACGGTGGAGACCCCCATCGGTTCCCTGCCCGCGATCCCGCTCACCGAGGCCTGAGGTGGGTCTCCCGCTGGCCCTCGCCGGGATCCTGCTGCTGACCGCGACGCCGTCGCCGGCCCCCAGCGTCCAGCCATGGGTGGGCGACCCGGCCGACGGACCGGCCGGCCGGGTCCTCGCGGTGGCTCCGCGCGTCCTCGACGTCGGGCCCCGCGTCGAGGACGTCGTGCAGCCCGTCCCCGAGGGGGAGTCCATCACCGTCGGCGCCGACGTCCTGTTCGCCTTCGGCTCCGCCGACCTGCCCGCGTCCGCGGCCGGCCAGCTCGCCGGGATCGGGGCGCGGATCGGCCGTGGGCACCCCACCGCCATCCGCGTCGAGGGCCACACCGACGGGATCGGCGACGACGCCGCCAACCAGTCGCTCTCCGAGCGCCGGGCCGCGGCCGTCGCCGCCGCCCTCTCCGCCGCCGCGGCGGGGGTCCCGGTGCAGCAGGAGGGTTTCGGGGAAACCCGTCCGCTGCGGCCGGAGACGACCGCGAGCGGTGAGGACGACCCCGCCGCCCGCGCCGCGAACCGCCGCGTCACGGTCGTCCTGCGGGACTGAGGCGCCGTCTGCCACGGTGGGGCGGTGACCGACGCGCACGCACCGCTGGCCGACCTCGTCGCTGCCGTCCCCGGCCTCCCGACCGGGCGGCTCGTGGCGCCGGCGGGCTACGGCGGCGCCGAACCCCTCCTGTGGGTCGCCGACGTCCCCGCCGGGCGGGGGCGGTGGGCGGAGCTGGCCGCGGCCCACCCGGCGACCGGTCTGTGGCCGGTGCTGCTGGAGGGCCTGGCCGAGGGCGACCTCGCCCGCCCCTGGCTGGAGGGGGAGTTCGCCCCCGCGCCGTGGGCCCCCCTCGACGTCCCCGCGCTGGAACCGCTGCTGGCCGAGGCCTTCGCCGGCGCCTTCGAGGACGAGGACGAGTTCCCCGCCGGGCCGCCGCCGTGGCCGGGCCCCTCCCCGGCGCTGACCCCGGTCGCCGACCCCGCCGCGGTCGCCGCGGTGCTGGCCGACGAGCTCGTCGACCACGGCGCCCCCCGGCACCTGGGGCTGGTGCCGGCCGCGCGCGGCGCCGACGTCCTGGCCGTCCTGGGCTGGCTGGGCGCGACGAACCACGACACCGCGCCGGGGGTGCTGTCGTCGGTGCTGCGCAGCTGGGAGGACCGCTTCGGCGTCCGGCTGGTCGCCCTCGGCTTCGACACCGTCGTGGTGAGCGTGGCGGCGCCGCCGGCCGACGCGGCCGAGGCGCTCCCGGTGGCCGCCGAGCACCTCGGCTTCTGCTACGACGCGGTCTTCCAGGACGGGCCGGGCGACCTCGCCGCGTACGCCGCGGAGCTCGTCGGGACGGGCGCCTGGCGCTTCTGGTGGGACTGACCCCGCGGGCTGGCACCCTGAGCCGGTGTCCTTCGACGTCCCCCGCACCCGGGGCTGGGCCCCGCACGTGCCCGCGGCGCTCGCCGCGCTGACCCTGCTGCTGGGTCTGCAGCTGCTCGGCACCCTCCTGGTCGACCTCGCGCACCTGCCGGTGCCCGGGGCGGTCGTCGGGCTGGTGGTGCTGCTGGTCGTGGGCGCGCGGTTCCCGGGGTTCGCCCGGCGCGCCGAGCCCGCGGGGGAGCCGCTGCTGAAGCACCTGCAGCTGCTGTTCGTCCCGCCCGGGGTGGGGGCGCTGACGCAGTGGTCGGCCGTCGTCGGCTCGGCGGGCCCGCTGGCCCTGGCCGTCGGCGGCTCCTTCGCGCTGGGGCTGGTCACCGCCGGGGTCGTCCTGCAGCGGCTGCTGCGGCGGGGGCGGTCCGCGTGAACGCGGTGGTCCACGCTCCCGGTTTCGGGCTGGCCCTGACGGTGGCGGCGTACCTGGGGGCGGGGGAGCTGCACCGCCGGCTGGGCCGGCCCGCCCTGCTCGCCCCGGTGCTGGTGGCGATGGTCGTCGTCGCGGGAGCGCTGGAACTGCTCGGCATCCCCTACGAGGAGTACCTCGCCTCGGTCTCGGTCCTCACGCTGCTGCTGGGACCGGCGACGGTGGCCCTCGCGCTGCCGCTGCTGCGCTCGGGGCGCGCGCTGCTGGCCGACCGGGCGGCGGTGCTCGCGACCCTCCTCGTCACCGGGGTGGTCAGCGTCGCGGTCACCGTCGCCGCCCTGGTGGGGCTCGGCGCCGACGACGGCCTCGTGCTGACGGCGCTGCCCCGTTCGGTCACCACCCCCGTCGCCCTGACGCTGGGGGAGGCGATCGGGGCGAACACCGCCCTGGCCGTCGTGCTCACCCTGGTCTCCGGCGTCCTCGGCGCCACCGTCGGGCCCTGGCTGCTCGACCGCGTCCGCGTCGTGGACCCGCGGGCCCGCGGTTTCGCCCTCGGGGTGGCCTCGCACGGCATCGGGACCTCGCGGGCGCTGGCGGAGTCCGACGTCACCGGGGGGTGGTCCAGCGCGGCGATGGTCCTCAACGCGCTGGCGATGACGGCCGCCCTGCCGGTGGTCGCGACGCTGTTCCGCTGAGGCCCGCGCGGGGCGCGGGCCCGCGCACCGGCGCCCGCTCTGCGGGGGCTGTGCGCTCGTTGTAGCGTGCGCATCGAGAACACCGGCGCAGCCGCTGCGTCGTCCGGCCGAACAACGGCCGGCGCTGCCCCCTGTCCACCGTGCGCGACCCGGCCGAGCCGGGGCCCCCACCCGACAGCAGGTCAGTGGCTCCTGACGGGACGTCCTCGACGTCCCCCGAAACCCCGGAGGTCCCCATGCCCCTCGGCAGCACCGCTCCCGCGCGCCGTTCCGTCCTCTTCGGCTTCGCCGCCGCCGGTTCCCTGGGGTTGCTGAGCGCCTGCGGCGCCGGGTCGGAGGTCAGCGGCGCCGGGGAGAGCGCCGCGGCCGGCGGCTGCGACGTCGACGCGCCCACCACGGCGACCACCGTCAACGTCCTCGCCTACGCCAGCACCGCGACCGACCCGTTCTCCAAGGCGATGTCCGACGGGTGCACATCGGGTGAACTCACGGTGGAGCTCCCCCCGACCGACCTCGCCGGGCAGCACCAGCGCGCCGTGCAGAGCTTCTCCGGCCCGACCGCGAGCTACGACATCGTGGAGACCTACGGCAGCATCCGCCCGCTGTACGCCGACCGCGGCTGGGTCGTCCAGCTCGACGACATGATCGCGGCGAACAGCGACCGGTACGCCCTCGACGGGATCGACCCGACCCTCATGGAGGCCGTCGCCTACGACGGGAAGCAGTACACCCTGCCGACCTTCTGGGGCGTGGCGGTGATGGTCTACCGCAAGGACGTCCTCGAGCAGGTCGGCAAGCAGGTCCCCACCACCTTCGCCGAGCTGATCGACACCGCGCAGGCCATCAAGGACCAGACCGACATCTCCGCCCCGCTGGCGATCCCCTTCAACCCCTCCGGCGACATCGCCAGCCAGTTCAACCAGGCGCTGCACTCCCTGGGCGGCGACCTGTTCGTCGAGGGCCAGGCCGTCCCCGCGCTCGACGGCGAACTCCCCGTCAAGGCCATCACGGCCCTCGCCTCGCTGCTGCCGGTGATGAGCGACCAGGTCATGAGCTTCTCCTCCCCGGAGGTCATCACCCAGCTGCAGACCGGTCAGGCCGCCCTCGGGCTGCTCATGTCCGGTCGCGTCGCGGACCTCACCGACCCGGACAAGAGCAAGTTCGCCGACCAGATCGCCTTCGCCGTCCCCCCGTCGGTGGAACCCGGCGGGCTGCCCATGACCTACCTGTCCGTCGACGGCTTCTCCATCGCCGAGAACTCCGCCGTCGACCACGAGCTGCTGTTCCAGCTGGCCTGCGTCGGGACCGGCGAGGGCGCGGCGAAGGCCGCCGCCAGCGCCACCATCCCCGCGCGCACCGACATCGCCGACGCGGCCGAGCTGCCCGTCAAGGAGGCCGCGCTGGCGACGCTGCCCGACGCCGAACCCCTGCCCCAGGTCCCGTACATGGCCGACGTGTACACCGCGCTGGGGGCCCCGATCGGGGCCGCCGTGAGCGGGCAGACGAGCGCGCAGGAGGGGGCGGCGGCGGCCCAGGCGGCGGCGGTGGCGGCCATCGCGTCCGCCGGGTACTGAGCGGTGCGTCGCAAGGACTTCCTGACCCTGGCGGGGCCGGCGGTGGTGCTCATGGCGGCCCTGCTGCTCGTCCCGCTGGGGACGACGCTGGTGTGGAGCTTCCAGAACGTCCCCGTCGGCCAGCCCGGCACGTTCACCGGGCTGGCGAACTACCGGGACCTCCTGGGCAGCCCGAGGTTCCTGGACGCGGCGGCGTTCACCGTCGGCTTCGCCGTCGTGGCCACGGCGCTCAAGGTGGCCCTCGGGTACGGCCTGGCGCTGCTGCTGACCCGGGTCCGGCGGGGACGCACCGTCCTGCTGGGGTTCCTGCTCGCCTCCTACATCGTCCCCTCCGTGGTCGGGGCGCTGGACTTCTCCTGGATGTTCAACGACGTCTTCGGCGGACCCGTCAACCGGGTGCTCGACGTCGTCGGGGTCCAGGTGAACTGGCTGGTCGACACCTGGCCGGCGCGCGCCCTCGTCGTCCTGCACTCCCTGTGGCACGAGGTCCCCTTCGTGGTCCTCGTGCTGCTCGCCGGGTTGCAGACCCTGCCGCCGGAACCGATGGAGGCGGCCAGCATCGACGGGGCCGGCTGGTGGCAGAAGCAGCGCTACCTGGTCGTCCCGGCGCTGGCGCCGGTGTTCACCTTCGTCCTGCTCATCTCGCTGATGGACGGCCTGAAGGTGTTCGACTCGATCCGCATCATGACCCCGGCGGCGCAGCAGCTGGGGACGGAGTCGTTGATGACCTACGTCTACCAGGTCGCTCTCGGCGACAGCTTCCGCCTGGGCGCGGGCAGCGCCGTCAACGTCCTGACGATGGTCGTCACCCTCGTCCTGCTCATCCCGTTCCTGCGGTCCACCTGGAAGGGGGCGCGAGCCCTGTGAGTTCCACCGGAACCCGGCCCACCGCCCTCACCGTCTCCCGCGAGGAGGGCATGGCGGCCAACCGCCGCGCCCGCGCCGCCAAGGTGCGCCGCGAGCGCCTGGGGACCCTCGCGGCGACCGTCGTCGTCGCCGTCGTCGTCCTGGGGATGCTCACCCCGTTCGCGTGGGCGGGGCTGACGGCGGTGAAACCGTTCTACGCGGCGTTCACGAACCCGCCCACCTGGGCGTTCACCCCGCAGTTCGACGCGTTCACCGACCTGTGGCGGGGGACGAACTTCGCGGCGATCCTGCTGAACACGGTGTTCGTGGCGGTCGCCGCGGTCCTCGTCATGCTCGTGGTGGGGGCCCCGGCGGCGTACGCCTTCGCCCGCTACGCCGGGGTGATCGGGCCGGTGCTGCTCGTCCTGGCCGTCGTGCTGCGGACGGTGCCGCGGTTCGCGGTGGTCCTGCCGCTGTACGAGGCGGCGCGCTCGGTCGGCCTGTACGACACGAACATCGCCCTCGTCGCCGCGTTCGTGGCGGTGAACATGCCGTTCACGCTGCTGCTGCTCGTGGGGTTCTTCCGCGACATCCCGGTGGAGCTGGACGAGGCGGCGATGGTCGACGGGTGCAGCCGGCTCGGCGCGTTCCGGCGGGTCATCGTCCCCGTCATGGGGCCCGGGCTGGTCACCGCGGGGGTGTTCACGTTCCTCGTGGCGTTCCAGGAGTACCTCATCGCCCTGACCCTGACGCAGAACGACGCGGTGACCATCCCGGTGTTCATCGCCGCCCAGCGCGGGGCCGACGAGACGTCGACGTACCAGCTGCTGGCCGCGGCCAGCATCGCGCTCGTCCTGCCGATCGCGTTCATCGCGGTGGCCGCCCGCCGGTACCTGGTGGCCGGTCTCGGCGGTGGGGCGGTCAAGGGGTGATCCCCCCCGTCGTCGGGCTCGGGGCCGTGGACGCCGCGGCCCGGCTGGCGGCGGGGGCGGTGACCTCGGTCGGGCTCGTGCAGGCCTACCTGGACCGGATCGCCGCCTACGACGACCCCCACGGCGACCAGCCCGGTCTGCGGTCCGTCGTCGTGGTCGGCCCGGACGTGCTGCGGGTCGCGGCCCGGCGGGACGCGGAACGGGCCGCGGGCGTCGTCCGCGGCCCGCTGCACGGGGTGCCGGTCCTGGTCAAGGACAACTGCGCCACCCGCGACCTGCCGACCTCGGTGGGCAGCGTCGCCCTGGCGGCGTACCGGACCCGCGACGACGCCGTCGCCGTGCGCAGGCTCCGCGACGCGGGGGCGGTCGTGCTGGGCAAGACCAACATGTCCGAGTTCGGCTGGCACGGCACGTTCACCCGCTCCTCGGTGCGGGGGGAGGCCCGCAACCCCTACGACCAGCGCCTCAGCACCTCGGGGTCCAGCGGGGGCACGGCGGCCGCGGTCGCGGCGAGCTTCGCGGCGGCGGGCCTGGGGACGGACTCCTGCGGTTCGATCCTCGGCCCCAGCGCGCACCAGGGCCTGGTGGGTTTCCGCCCGACGGCGGGTCTCGTCCCGGTCGAGGGGGTCGTGCCGCTGTCGGCGCGCCAGGACGCCGTCGGCCCGATGACCACATGCGTCGCCGACGCCGCGCTGCTGGCGTCGGTGCTCGCCGCGGACCCGTCCCTGGGCGCCGGTCTCACGGGGACCGCGCTGCGGGGCAGGCGCGTCGGGTACTTCCACTGGGACTTCTCCCGGGCGACCCCGCGGGGGCCGCGGCCCGGGACCGGGCAGGTGACGGCCCTGGTGGACCGGGCGGTGGCCGACCTCGCCGCCCGGGGGGCGGAGGTCGTCGAGGTGCCCTTCACGCGGGAGTTCGTCCGCGACCGCCTCGTCAGCGGCGGCTGGATGGACGTGCGGGCCGGCATCGACGCGTTCTTCGCCGCGACCCCGGCGCGCTGGCCGGAGGGCCTCGCCGACCTCACCGAACCTCGCGGCCGGCTCACCTTCGCCGACGTCGTCGCCGACGGCCGCTGCTCGCTGGCGCCGGAGACGATCGCGTCGTGGCTGGCGATGCCGGACGTCCCGAACCCCGCCCACGACGCGGCCGGCGCGGCGCAGGAGGCCGGCGCGCGGGCGCTGGACGCGTTCTTCGCCGAGCACGGCCTGGACGCGCTGGCCATGCCGACCTCCGAGGCCCCGGCGGCGGAGGGCTGGGCGGGGACGACGTTCTGCGACGTCGCCGCGAACACCGGCGTCCCCTCGATCTCGCTGCCGGCGGGGTTCACCGCCGAGGGTCTCCCGGTGGGGCTGGAACTGGTCGCCCCGCGCGGGACCGACGCCGTCCTGCTGGCGATGGCCCACGACTACGAGCGGGCCACCGGGCACCGTCGCCCGCCCGGCACCGTCCCGGAACTCCCGCACCACGGGAACCCCCACCGCCCGCGGTGACCCCGCGGGCGGTGGCGTGGGTCAGTGGGCGGTCGCGGGTGCGGGGACGGACCCGACCGCGGCGAGGCGCTCGCGGCGCACGGCGTGCCGGTTGATGAGGCCGCCGGAGACCACGGCCACGAGCAGGGCCGCGATCGCGGCGCCGGTGAAGGCGACGTGGTAGCCGTGCAGGACGGCGTCGGCGGGCGCGCCGCCGTACCCGGCGACGGAACTGGCGAAGACCGTCGACAGCAGGGCGGTCCCGATGGAACCCCCGATCTGCTGGAACGTGTTGACGCTGGCGCCGGCCGCGCCGGCGTCCTCGCGGGCCACGCCGCTGGTGGCGGTGTTCATGGCCGAGGAGATGACCAGGCCCATGCCCAGGCCGGTGACCACGAGGGCGGGCAGGACGGTCCCGGCCCAGGTGCTGTCGACGTCGGTGCGCAGGAACAGCAGGATCCCGGCCGTCGCGACCAGCCCGCCGGTGCGGATGAGGACCTTCGGCCCGACGCGCGGCAGCAGCCGGGGGGTGATCTGCGTGGCCGCCGTCATGATCGAGAACGGCATGGGCAGGAACGCCAGCCCCGTCTCCAGGGAGGAGAACCCGAGGGTCTGGCTCAGGTAGTAGGTGAGGAACAGGAAGATCCCGAACATCGCGACCCCGACGAGGCCGATCGCGATGAGCGCGCCCCCGCGGTCGCGGTCGCGGACGATGCGCAGCGGCAGCAGCGGGTTCGCCACCCGGGACTCGACGAGGACGAACGCCGCGACGAGCAGGACGCCCAGGGCGAGGGAGGCGATGGTCACCGGGTCCGACCAGCCGGAGGTCTCGGCGGAGGAGAACCCGTAGACGATGCCGACGAGGCCGAGGGTGATGGTGACGGTGCCGGCCAGGTCCAGGCGCGGGCGCGGCCCGCGGACGGGCTTGGGCACGAACAGCAGCGCGCCGACGACGCCGAGGACGGCGAACACGACGTTGACGTAGAGGCACCAGCGCCAGGACGAGTACTCGGTGAGCACCCCGCCGAGCAGGACCCCGGTGGCCGCGCCGGAACCGGCGATGGCGCCGAAGACCCCGAAGGCGCGGGCGCGTTCGGCGGGGTCGGTGAACGTCGTCGTCAGCAGGGCCAGGGCCGAGGGGGCGAGCAGCGCCCCGAACACCCCCTGCAGGGCGCGGGCGGCGACGAGCTGGCCGAAGTCCGCGGCCAGGCCGCCGACGACGGAGGCGCCGGCGAAGCCGACGAGCCCGATGACGAAGAGGTTCTTGCGCCCGAACAGGTCCCCGAGGCGCCCGCCGAGCAGCAGCAGCGACCCGAAGGCCAGGGAGTAGGCGGTGACGATCCACTGGCGCTGGCCGTCGGCGAAGCCGAGGTCGCGCTGGGCGGAGGGGAGGGCGATGTTGACGATGGTGGCGTCCAGGACGACGGCCAGCTGCGCGATGCCGATGACGGCGAGCACGAGCCAGCGGTGGTCCGGCGGGGCCAGGTGGCGGGCCCGGCCGTCGGCGGCGGGGGCCGGGTCGGCCGTCCGGGCGGTGTCGGAGCTCACGGGGTTCTCCAGGGGGTCGGGGGGCCGGCGGCGGGCGGGGCCGGCTGAAGCGGACGTCTCGCGTCCACTTCCGTCAGCCTACACGCAAACGGACAGGATGTGTCCAGTTGTTCCCGGCGGCGGGTACCCTCGTCCCGTGACCACGACCGCCGTCCGTCCCCTGCGCGCCGACGCCGCTCGCAACCGGGCGCTCATCGTGGACGCGGCGCGACGGCTGTTCGCCGAACGGGGCCTCGACGTCACCCTCCACGACGTCGCCGAGGCGGCCGGGGTGGGCGTGGGCACCGTCTACCGCCGCTTCCCGGACAAGGACGCGCTGCTCGCCGGTCTCGTCACCGCCAAGTACGAGACGCTCGTCGAGCTCGCCGAGCGCGCCGCCGCCCGCCCGAGCGGTCGCGAGGCGCTGCGCGAGTACCTGCTGGGAGCCATGGAGCTGCGCGCCAGCGACCGGTCCCTCTCGACGGCCGTCATGCGCGCCGCCCCCCAGACCGAGCAGGCCCTGGCCCTGCGCGCCCGCCTGTCCGAGGTCGTCGGCGGCGTGGTCGAGCGGGCCCACGCCGAGCACGCCCTGCGGGAGGGCTTCACCGCCGACGACGTCCCGGCCGTGACGTCGATGATCGGGTCCATCGCCGACCGCACCCGCGGGGAGTCCCCGGACGCCTGGCGGCGCTACGGCCTGCTCATCGCCGACGCCGTCTGCCCGCCGGCGGGGGAGCTGCCGCCCCTGGTCGGCGAGCCCCTCCCGCCGCCCACCTCGGGCACCTGCGCCGCCCCGCGCCCCTGACCGGGGGCCCGCTCAGTCCCGGCCCACCCCGCGGGTGTGCTCGAAGATCAGGCTCGTCTCGGTGAGCCCCACGTCGGGGTCCTGGGACAGGTGCTCGGCCACGAAGTCGCGCAGCGCCGCGGTGCTCTCCACCGCCACGTGCAGCAGGTAGTCGTCGGCGCCGGCGACGAAGTAGACGTCCACCACCTCCGGCTGGCGGCGCATCCGGGCCACGAAGGGGCCCATGCTGCCCCGGGCGTGGGCGGCGAGCTTCACCGCGATCATCGCCTGCAGGTCCAGCCCCAGCGCCGCGGGGTCGATGTCGGCGTGGAAGCCGCGGATCACCCCGGACTCCCGCAGCGCCCGCACGCGCAGCAGGCACGTCGAGGCGGCGATCCCGACCTGCTGGGCCAGGGCGGCATTGGTGATCCGGGCGTCGTCGGCCAGCACCCGCAGGATCGCGCGGTCCACGGGGTCGACCACCCGCTGAAGCTTCTTCGGCGGGACCGGGCCGGACACGGGGCGCGTCGAAGGACCTTCCACCGCAGCACCGTCTCACGAATCTCCTGCAGGGAGCTTGCTCCCCGACCGAACCCTCTTCACGCTGGACGTGGATCAGTCCGCACCGACGAGGAGTGAGCACCATGCGCATCGGCGTCCCCACCGAGGTGAAGAACCGCGAGTACCGCGTCGCGCTGACCCCCGCGGGGGTCCACGAGCTCGTCGGCCACGGCCACGAGGTGCTCGTCCAGGCCGGGGCCGGGCTCGGCAGCTCGCTGCCCGACGCCGACTACGAGGCCGCCGGCGCCAAGGTCCTCACCGACGTCGACGAGGTCTGGGGCGGGGCCGACCTGCTGCTCAAGGTCAAGGAACCGATCGCGGAGGAGCACCACCGCCTGCGCGCGGACCAGGTGCTGTTCACCTACCTGCACCTGGCCGCCTCCCGCCCCTGCACCGACGCCCTGCTCACCTCCGGCACCACCGCCATCGCCTACGAGACCGTCCAGTTGCCCGACCGCTCGCTGCCGCTGCTGGCCCCGATGAGCGAGGTCGCCGGCCGGCTCGCCCCGCAGGTCGGCGCGTACTCCCTCATGCGCGCCACGACGTCGGGCGGCGGCGGCCGCGGCGTCCTCATGGGCGGGGTCCCCGGCGTCCGCGGGGCCGACGTCGTCGTCATCGGGGCCGGGGTCTCCGGGCAGAACGCGGCCCAGATCGCCCTCGGCATGGGCGCCGAGGTCACCGTCCTGGACCTGTCGCTGCCCAAGCTGCGCGAGGTCGACGCCCGCTTCGGCGGCGCCGTGCGCACCATCGTGTCGAACTCCTTCGAACTGGCCCGCGCCGTCCGCGGCGCCGACCTCGTCATCGGCGCCGTCCTCGTCCCCGGGGCCAAGGCGCCCAAGCTCGTCAGCGACGAGCTCGTCGCGCAGATGCGCCCGGGATCGGTCCTCGTCGACATCGCCATCGACCAGGGCGGGTGCTTCGAGAGCTCCCGCCCCACCACCCACGACGACCCGACGTTCCCCGTCCACGGCTCGGTGTTCTACTGCGTCGCGAACATGCCCGGCGCGGTCCCGCACACCTCGACCTACGCCCTGACCAACGCGACCCTGCCCTACGTCGTGAAGCTCGCCGACCGCGGCTGGAAGGCGGCGCTGAGCGCCGACGCGGCCCTGGCCGGGGGGCTCTCGACCCACGCCGGTTCCCTGACCAACGCCGAAGTGGCTGCGGCGCACGGGCTCCCGGCGATCACCCTGGCCGAGGCGCTGGCCGGCTGAGCACCCCGCCGGCCGGGCGGGTCAGACCTCGCGCATCTCCTGCACCAGCGAGTCCACCACGTCGTGCAGCGGGTTCGGCGCACCCCGCTCGCAGCCGCGGGAGAACGTCGCCCGCTGGCGCTGGTAGCTGGCCCCCCGCTGCGGGATCCCCGCGACCAGCGCCAGGTCCTCGGCGCAGTCCAGCCGCCGGGCGACGGGTTCCAGCCGGTCCAGCCACTCGGTGAGGTCGTCGGTCACGAGGCGCTCGCGGCCCGCGGCGTCGACGATGATCTCGGCGTCCAGGCCGTAGCGGGCGGCGCGCCACTTGTTCTCCTGCACGTGCCACGGCGGCAGGGTCGGCAGGTCCTCGCCGGCCTCCAGGCGGGCGTCGAGGTGCACCACGAGGCAGTGGATGAGGGCCGTCACCGCCCGCAGTTCCCGCAGGGTGGGGGTGCCGTCGCAGACCCGGACCTCGATCGTCCCGAACTTGGGGGAGGGGCGGATGTCCCACCGGACGTCGGAGAGGCCGTCGATGACCCCGGTGACGAGCATGTCGTCGACGTAGTCCTCGAACTCGCCCCAGCCGCCGAACTGGAACGGCAGCCCGGCCGTCGGCAGCTGCTGGAACATCTGCGCCCGGTTGCTGGCGTAGCCGGTGTCGAAACCCGTCCAGTAGGGCGAGCTCGCCGACAGCGCCTGCAGGTGCGGGTAGTGGTTGAGCAGGGTGTTGAGGATCGGCAGGACCTTGTGCACCGAGTTCACCCCGACGTGCACGTGGACGCCCCAGATGAGCATCTGCCGGCCCCACCACTGGGTGCGCTCCAGCAGTTCGGCGTAGCGCTCGTCGGGGGTGACGAGCTGCTCGTCCCAGCGGCCGAAGGGGTGGGTGCCCGCGGACATCAGCTGCAGGCCCATCGGGTCGGTGACCCGGCGGATCGCCGAGATCGTGCCCGTGAGGTCCTCCGCGACCTCCGCCACGGTGTCGCAGACGCCGGTGACGACCTCCAGGGTGTTGCGCAGCAGTTCCTTCGTGACCCGCGGCCCCGTCGCCGAGGCCTCCCGGTCCACCGCCGCCATCACCTCCGCCGCCCGCGGCGCGAGGTCGCGCGAGGCGGCGTCGACGAGCACCATCTCCCACTCGACGCCCAACGTCGGGCGGGGAGAGGCGTTGAACTCCACGGACCGGCGACCCACGCCACGATCACACCACACCGGTGCCGCCCTCGCCCTCCCGTCCCCGCGACCGTTACCGTCCGGGCGTGAGCGCTGAGCGGGAAGTGGACCGGGAAGTGGACGTCGTCGTCGTCGGGGCGGGACCGGTCGGGGAGAACGTCGCCGACCGGGCCGCGCGGACCGGCCTGGAGGTCGTGGTCGTCGAGAAGGAGCTCGTCGGCGGGGAGTGCTCCTACTGGGCCTGCATGCCCTCCAAGGCGCTGCTGCGCTCCGGTCAGGCCCTCGCCGCCGCGCGCCGGCTGCCCGGGGCGGCGGAAGCGGTCACCGGCGCGCTGGACGCGGCGAAGGTGCTGGAGCGGCGCGACCGCTTCACCAGCGGCTGGGACGACAGCGGCCAGGCGGGGTGGCTGGAGTCCGCGGGCCTCGGCCTGGTCCGCGGGACCGCGCGCCTGGACGGGCCCCGCCGGGTGGTCGTGGAGACGGGCGAGGGGGCCGTGACCCTGACCGCCCGGCGGGCCGTGGTGCTCGCCACCGGTTCCGTCCCCGTCCTGCCCGGCGTGCCCGGGCTGGCGGAGTCCCGCGTCTGGACCAGCCGGGAGGCGACCAGCGCGCAGGCCGTGCCCGGGCGCCTGGTCGTCCTCGGCGGGGGCGTCGTGGGGTGCGAGCTGGCCCAGGCCTGGGCCCGGCTGGGGTCGCGGGTCACGCTGCTGGCCCGCTCGGGCCTGCTCACCGGGCAGGAGGACTTCGCCGGGGAGCTCGTCGCCGCCGCGCTGCGCGCCGACGGCGTGGACGTGCGGTTCGGCGCGCAGCTCTCCCGCGTGTCCCGCGACGACGCCGGGGTGCACGTCGTCCTCGCCGACGGCTCCACCGTCGACGCCGACGAGTTCCTCGTCGCCACCGGCCGGCGCCCCACGACCAGCGGGATCGGGCTGGAGACCGTCGGGCTGGAGGACGGCGGCGCCCTGGAGGTCGACGACACCGGCCTCGTCGCCGGGGTCGAGGGGTCCTGGCTGTACGCGGCCGGGGACGTGTCCGGGCGCCCGAAGCTCACCCACCAGGGCAAGTACGGCGGGCGCGTCGTCGGCGACGCCATCACCGCCCGCGCCTCGGGCGCGCTGATCGGGGACGCCCCCGCCTGGTCGCGCTGGACCACCACCGCCGACCACGCCGCCGTCCCGCAGGTCGTGTTCACCGACCCCGAGGTCGCCCAGGTCGGCCTGACCGCCGCGCAGGCCCGCGAGCGCGGGATCGACGTGAAGGTCGTCGACTACGAGATCGGCGACGTCGCCGGGGCCTCCCTGGTCGCCGACGGCTACACCGGCAAGGCGCGGATGGTCGTCGACGAGCAGCGCCGGGTCGTCGTCGGCGTCACCTTCGTCGGCCAGGACGTCGCCGAGCTGCTGCACTCCGCCACGATCGCGGTCGTCGGCGAGGTGCCGCTGGACCGGCTGTGGCACGCCGTGCCCAGCTACCCCACGATCAGCGAGGTGTGGCTGCGGCTGCTGGAGACCTACGGCCTGTAGGTCCCGGGGCCACCGCGCCCGCCCCGCTCAGTCGTGGACGGTGAGCAGGTGGTGCAGCAGGTCCGCCGACAGCGCGGCGTCGACGGGGCGCGGCGCGCCGTCGACGCTGCGCACGGGCGCGGACAGCCGGCCGCTGGAGACCAGCCACAGCGCGTCGGCGGTGTCCAGGTCCGCCCGGCGCAGGCGGGCGACCTCCGTGCGCTCGCCGCGGGCGGCGGCGAAGCCGAAGGCGCGGCCCTGGGTGGTGCCGTCGAGGATGCCCAGCTCCGGCGGGGGCGTCACCCAGCGGTCCCCGAACCGGGCGACGACGGTGGAGTTGGGGCCCTCGAGGACCTCCCCGTCGTCGGAGAGGAACACGACGTCGTGGGCGCCGTGCGCGCGGGCGTGGCGCAGCGCGGCGGTGTTCAGCGCGTAGGACAGCGTCTTCGCGCCCTGCAGCAGCCACGGCGCGCGGGCGGCGACGTCACCGGGGTAGGCGCGGTCGAGGACGAGGACGTCGATGCCCTCGGTGCGCTCGCGGGCGTGGTCGACGGGGACGAAGGCGTGCGCCCAGCCCGTCGGGACGCCGCCGCCCTCGACGCCGCGGGTCAGGACGAGCTTCACGAGCAGCTCCGGGACCGGGTCGTGCGCGGCCGCGACCGCGCGGACCGCGCCGGCCCAGGCGCCCGCGTCGGGGGCGGGCAGGTCCAGCGCCGCCGCCGAGCGGGCGAAGCGGTCGAGGTGGTGGCGCAGGCTCTGCGGGTTCCCGCCCACGACCCCCACCGACTCGAAGACCCCGTCGCCGCGGGTCGCGCCGAGGTCGTCGACGCGCAGGTGCGCGGCGGCGGGGTCGGCGGGGGTGAACGTCGTCGTGCCGTCGGGGGCGAACGCGGCGAGGAGCAGGGCGGGGCTGGGCACGCGGACATCCTGCCCGCCCGCCGGGACTCCCCCGGCCGCGGGTCGCGGCCGGGGGAGCGGGCGGTCAGAACTCCACGGGGGTCGTCCCGTCGAGGGGGCGGACGGCGAGACCGCCCAGGGTGGTGACCTGCCCGCCGTAGACGGCGCGCCCGGCGGGGGAGAGCAGCCCGTCGTGGATCAGCAGCCCCTCCCGGGCCCCGACCGCGCGGACGAAGTCGACGGTCTCCTTCGACGCCGCCCACGGGGCGTTGAGCGGGACCGCGAGGACGTCCACGCCCTCCGGGGTCGCCTCGTAGGAGTCGCCGGGGTGGAACAGCGTCGGCTCGCCCTCCGCGGAGAGCAGGAAGCCGACGTTGCCGATGCGGGCGACGTCGGCGTGGATGAGGGCGTGCCGGCCCCCCACCGCCGTCGTGGTGACGCCCGCGACGTCGAAGGACTCCCCCGGGTGCAGGGGCAGCGCCGGCAGGCCCGACTCGCTCAGCGACGCCGCGACCCCCGGCTCGGCGCGCAGGACCGCGCCGTCGTTGCCGTCGAGCAGGGACGGCAGCCGCTCGACGTCCACGTGGTCGGGGTGGGCGTGGGTGACGAGGACGGCGTCGAGGCCCTCCAGCTCCTCGAAGCCGTGGCTGAGGGTCCCGGGGTCCAGCAGGACCCGGGCGGCACCGGTCTCCACCAGCAGGCACGAGTGGCCGAAGTGCGTGACGCGCATGGTCACGGAACATACCCCCGCAGCTCGGCCCACACGGTCTTGCCCGCCCCCTCCGCCGCGACCCCCCAGGCGGCGCTGAGCGCCTCTACGAT
This sequence comes from Kineococcus radiotolerans SRS30216 = ATCC BAA-149, assembly GCF_000017305.1. Lineage (GTDB taxonomy): Bacteria > Actinomycetota > Actinomycetes > Actinomycetales > Kineococcaceae > Kineococcus > Kineococcus radiotolerans. Next base: position 2,803,540 of record NC_009664.2, read on the forward strand.
GGCCAGGCCGCGCCCGCCGAGGGCGTCCTCGCCCGCGTGGCGCTCGCGGGGGTGGCGGGTGGAGGCGTCGCGCACGGCGACGGTCAGGCGGCGGCGGGCCGGTTCGAAGCGCAGCGTGACGCCGGCGGCGGAGTCGGTGTGGACGAGGGCGTTGGTGACGAGCTCGCTGAGGACGAGCTCGGCCTCCTCGAGCAGGTCCTCGGCGTCCCAGGCGGTGAGGGCGGCGGCCAGGAAGGTGCGGGCGTGGGCGACCGCGCGCAGGTCCGAGGCCAGCGGGAGGACGGCCTCCTCGACCTGGGTGCTGGGACCCCGGTAGGCGAGCACGAGCATCGCCGCGTCGTCGTCGAGGCGGTGCGGGATGCCCGCCATGATGCGGCCCGCGAGCTCCTCGGGGTCCGTGCCCGAGGCGGCGAGGGCGTTGCGCCGCAACGCCCGTGCCCCGGACTCGAGCTGGTCGGAGCGGGACTCCACCACCCCGTCGGTGTACATCACCACCCGGCAGTCCCCGTCGAGGCGGTGCGACTGCTCGGGGTAGGTCGCGGCGTGCTCGACCCCCAGCGGCGGGCCCGGTTCCACCGACAGCTCGCTCAGGTCGTGCCCCCGCACGACCAGCGGCGGCGGGTGCCCGGCGCTGGCGACGGCGACGGTGCCCGCCTCCTGGTCCAGCCGCACCAGGCAGCAGGTGGCGAACAGCTCGTCGGTCTGGTCCACCAGCAGCCGGTTGGTGCGCTCCAGGGCGGCGCCGGGGCCGTGGCCCTCGCTGACGTAGGCCCGCACGGCGGTGCGCAGCTGCCCCATGAGGCCGGCGGCGGTGGTGTTGTGGCCCTGGACGTCGCCGATGACGAAGACCACCCCGTCGTCGACCTCCAGGGCGTCGTACCAGTCCCCGCCGACCTCCGCGCCGACGACGGCGGGCTGGTAGCGGACGGCGACGCGCACCCGGTCCAGGACGGGCAGGCGCTGGGGCAGCAGTCCCCGCTGGAGCGTGCGGGCGAGGTCGGTGAGGGCGGCGACGGAACCGGCGAGGCTCTCGCGGGCGGCGCGCTCGGCGTCCAGCAGCTGCGCGCGCTCCAGGGCCAGGGACACCTGGGCGGCGACGCTGGCGAACAGGGGCACCTCGCCCGCGCGGTCCTCCGGGCCCGGCCAATCCGCCGCGAGGGCCCCGACCGCGCGCCCGCTGCGCTCCACCAGGGGGACGGCCAGGCCGGAGCGCGGCGGCGCGTCGGGGACGCCGTGGGCCCGCAGGTACTCGGCGATCCGCTCGGGCGGGGCCACGACGGGCCGCCCGGTGAGCACGGCCTCGGTGACGGGGTTGCCGGCGTCGATGGCCATGGTGCCGGCGGTGGCCTCGTGCTCGGGGGAGACCGGCGGGTGGCCGTGGCGCACCAGGACGTCGCGCGCGTCGTCGCGCAGGTACAGCGCCACCGACACGCACCCCATCGCCTCGGCCACCCGGCGGGGCACCGCGCCGGTGATGTCGGCGGTGGTGGCGCTGGTGGAGAGCAGCGCGGTCACCGACTGCAGCAGCGCGGTGCGCGCCGCGGCCGCGGCGGCGGCGGCCTCGCGGTCCTCGGCGAGGCGGCGGGCCTCGAGCTGCTCCCCGAGCAGGAGCGCGTTGTCGATGGCGACGGCGGCCCCGCGCGCCGCGGACAGGGCCGTCGCCTCCGCCTCGGCGTCGAAGCGGCCGGGCGCGGAGTGCCCGAAGAGCATCGCCCCGATGACGTGGGTGGCGTCGTCGACGGCGGTGACGGGGACGGCGAGGTAGCTGCGGACGTCGCGGTGGGTGTCGGGCAGGCCGTGGGTGGAGCCGTGGCCGAAGCGGGGGTCGAGGTGGACGTCGTCGACGCGCACGGGGTCGGCGCCCTCGAAGGTGGGGGCGAACAGCGCGGTGTGCCGGACGGGCTCGGCCTCGGGGAACTCCCGCACGCCCGCCCCGGCGAGGGTCAGCAGGTCCAGGCGGTCGCCGTGCACGTCGCGGTCGTGGTAGAAGAACGCGCCGTACTCGGCGCCGACGGCCTCGGTGGTCGCCCGGGTGGCGGCGTCCAGGACGGTCCGCAGGTCCCGGCCGTCGCGCAGCGCGAGGTGCGTGATCGCCAGCAGGGGCTGGTCCCTCCGTCGCTCGACCACTCACCGACCATAGGTCATCACTCGCCGTGATCGCGGTTCGGCGGAGCCGCCCCCGGCCCCCCGGGACCCTGACCCCGCACGAGCAGCGCCAGGTGCAGCGCCAGCCGCGTCTCGGGGTCGTCCAGGTCCCGCCCCAGCCGCCCCGCCAGCCGCTGCACCCGCCCGTAGGCCGCCGGGCGGGACAGGTGCAGCAGCCCCGCCAGTCTCGTCATCGACCCGCCCGAAGCCAGCAGGTGGGCCAGCAGCTCCAGGTCCGCCCGCCCCCCGTCGGGGGCGTCGAGCAGCGGCGCGAGCTGACCCTCGGCGAACTCCGCCACCCGTGCGTCGTCGCGCAACCGCCACAGCAGCCCCCGCACCCCCAGGTCGGCCGCGCGGCGCACCCGCCCGGGCGCGCGCCCCGGGGCCGCGGCGGCCACCTGCGCGACGTGCCGGGCCTCGGCGAACCCCTCGCCGGTCCCGCTGAGGCGCTCCCCGGGGGCGGTCACCCCCAGCGTCGCCGACGCCGGCAGCTCCGCCGCCAGCCGCACCAGCGACCGCTCCGCGGCCCCGACGAGCAGGACGCCCACCACGTCCGGCCCCAGGACCCCCGTGATCCCCACGACCCCGGCCGCTCGCAGCGCGGCGGCCACCGCCGGGCGGTCGGCCCCGCCGGGGGTGTGCACGGCCCCCGCCGCGAACCCCCCGCGCACGGGCAGCCCCAGGGCCCGCAACCGCTGCCGCAGCGCCGGTTCGTCGACGGGACGGGCCCGCAGCAGGTCGCTGACGAGGTCGCCGTGGGCGCGGTCGGCGGTGACCTCGCCGGGACCGCCCGCGGCCAGCAGCCGCAGGACGGTCAGGACCTCCGCCGCGCGCTCCAGGACCAGGCCGGCGTCCTGCCCCGCCCCCCGCCCGGGCAGGACCAGCCGGCCCCAGCGCTCACCCGGCCGGCCCACCGCCACCGCCGTCCACCCCTCCGGGCCGCCGCCCGGGCCCCCACCGCCCTCGCGGCGCGAGCGGCGCGCCCAGTCCCGCAGCACCTCCACGGTGCCGCTGCGGCCGGGGACGTGGTCCACCGCGCGGTGGGCGAGGTCCTCCAGCACCACCGGCGCGTCCAGCAGCCCCGCGGCGCGCTCCAGGACCTCCCGCGTCGAGGCCCCCGACGTCCCCAGCGCCGCGAACGTCGAGTGCACCCGCTCGGCGAAGCGCAGCCGCTCGTGCTGGGCGTCCAGCAGCCGCGCGTGCACCCGCTCGGTGACCTCCACGAACCGGATCGCCCGGTGCAGCTCCACCAGCGGCAGACCGCCCGCCCGCGCCGCCCGCAGCAGCGGGGCCGGCAGCGCGGGCAGGACCTCGCCCAGCTCGACGACCAGACCCGCCGCGCCCGCCTCGACCAGGGCGCCCACGTACCCGTCGGCGTCGAAGCCGGCCCGGGTCAGGCCCAGCCCCGTCGACAGCAGCAGCTCCCCGCCGCCCAGCAGCCCCGTCACGTCGGCCTGCTCGCTGACGTGGACCCAGCGCACCGGTGCGTCGAGGCGGTCCTCCCCGGCCCGCACGCGCGGCGCCCCGGCCACCAGGACCGGCAGGGCGAGGACGTCCGCGACCGTCAGCACGCGGGGAGGTTAGCGCCGACGCTTCGTCGGCGGGAGCGCCCCGGTGCCGACGGAGCGTCGCTGGTGCCCCGCCGGTGGCCCGGGCACGCTGGGGGGACGTCCCGCAGTCCCGACGCGATCCCCAGGAGGGCCCGGCATGACCGTGACCGAGCAGAGCGTCCCGCAGACCGCGCCCGGCGCCCCCGGCCCGGCCCGCGCCGCCCGCGACCACCTGTGGATGCACTTCGCCCGCATGGGCGCCTACCAGGACCGGCCCGCGCCCGTCATCGTCAAGGGCGAGGGCGCGCACGTGTGGGACGACCGGGGCCACAAGGTCCTCGACGGCCTCTCCGGGCTGTTCGTCGTCCAGGCCGGGCACGGCCGCGCCGAGCTCGCCGAGGTCATGGCGAAGCAGGCCGAGACCCTCGCGTTCTTCCCCGTCTGGGGCTACGCGACCGAACCCGCGGTCCAGCTCGCCGAGCGGGTCGCCTCCTACGCCCCGGGGGACCTGAACCGGGTGTTCTTCACCACCGGCGGCGGCGAGGCCGTCGAGAGCGCCTGGAAGGTCGCCAAGCAGTACTTCAAGCTCACCGGGAAACCGATGAAGCACAAGGTGATCTCCCGGGCCACCGCCTACCACGGGACCCCGCAGGGCGCGCTCGCCATCACCGGCCTGCCGGCCATGAAGCAGGCCTTCGAACCCCTGACGCCCGGGGGTTTCCGGGTGCCGAACACCAACATCTACCGCGCCGAGCGGATGGGCGCCCCCACCGACCCGGTCGCGTTCGGCGCGTGGGCCGCGGCCCGCATCGAGGAGGCCATCCTCTTCGAGGGACCCGAGACCGTCGCCGCCGTCGTGCTCGAACCCGTGCAGAACTCCGGCGGCTGCTTCGTCCCGCCCCCGGGGTACTTCCAGCGGGTGCGCGAGATCTGCGACCGGCACGACGTGCTGCTGGTCTCCGACGAGGTCATCTGCGGCTTCGGCCGCCACGGCACGATGTTCGCCTGCGAGAAGTTCGGCTACCAGCCCGACATCATCACCTGCGCCAAGGGCATGAGCTCCGGGTACGGCCCCATCGGGGCGATGATCGCCAGCGACCGCATCATGGAGCCGTTCCTGGAGGGGAAGAACTTCTTCCCCCACGGGTACACCTTCGGCGGGCACCCGGTCTCGGCCGCGGTGTCGCTGGCGAACCTGGACATCTTCGAGCGCGAGGGCCTGAACCAGAACGTCCTCGACAACGAGCAGGCGCTGGGCGACACCCTGCGCCGGCTGCTGGACCTCGACATCGTGGGCGACGTCCGCGGCGACGGGTACTTCTGGGCGGTCGAGCTGGTCAAGGACAAGGCCACGAAGGAGACCTTCGACCTCGCCGAGCGCGAGACGCTGATCAAGCAGTTCCTGCCCGGGGCGCTGTTCCGCAACGGCCTCTACGCCCGCCCGGACGACCGCGGCGAACCCGTCATCCAGGTCGCGCCCGCCCTGACCACCGGCCAGGCCGAGTTCGACGAGATGGAGCAGGTGCTGCGGGCCACCCTGACCGAGGCGATGCGCCTGGTCTGACCCGGCGGGCCGGCCCTGGGTGGTCCGGCGCTCAAGTGGGCCGCTCACCGGTCGATGGTGTCCAGGTGCGGTCGACTGACCGCCGGGACCATCAGGAGTGACTGGGATGTCGAAGGCGCCTACCGGCCGCGGTGCCGGCCCCCGCCGCCGGCGGTTCGCCGACCGGTCCGTGGCCACCAAGCTGGCCGCTCTCGTCGGGGTGTCCTCGGCGATGGCGGCCGCGCTGCTGGGCGTGGGCCTCACCGGCGCCTCCGAGGTCAACGGGCGCGCGCACGCCATCTACGCCGAGGACCTCGTCCCCGCCGGTCAGCTGGCCGGGATCCGGGCCGCGGCCGTCGAGGCGCAGCGCGACCTCGCCAACCTGGCCCTCGCCCAGGACGACGCCGCGCGCACCGACCTGCAGGCCCGCCTGGCCGACGACGACCAGCGGCTGGACGACCTCGTGGAGGACTTCTCCGCGGCCACCACGACCGCGCAGCAGCGGGCGGAGCTGAAGGAGTTCACCGTCTGGTGGGACTCCTACCGCGCCACCCGCGACAACTTCCTGCTGCCGCTGGCCACCTCCGGCGACCCCGCCGACCGCGCGAAGTTCCAGACCCTCTACCTGGGCAACGTGGCGATCCTCGCCGACCACGCCCAGGACGCGCTGGACGCCCTGGACGCCTCCAGCGACCGCCACGCCTCCGCCTCGGTGGCCGCCGCCTCCGGCAGCTACTCCACGGCCCGCACCGCCATGGTCGCCGTCGCCCTCGCCGGCCTGCTGATCACGGTCCTGCTGGCCACCTGGACCACCCGCCTGGTGGTCCGGCCGCTGCGCCAGGTCGTCGCGGTCCTCGACCGCGTCGCCCGCGGCGACCTCACCGCCACCGCCGACGTGGCCCAGCTCGACGAGGTCGGCCGGATGGCGCAGGCCCTCGGCACCGCGACCGGCAGCATGCGCGACACCGTCTCCAGCCTGCACGGCGAGGCCGTCGCGCTGGCCTCCGCGGCCGAGGAGCTGCGCGCGAACAGCCGCGTCATCGCCGGCGGCGTCGACGACGTCTCCCAGCGCGCGGCCGAGGTCGCCCAGGCCGCCAACCAGGTCAGCGCCCACATCGCCGGCGCCGCGGCCGGCGCGGAGGAGATGGGTTCCTCGATCCGCGAGATCTCGACCAACGCCTCCCGCGCGGCCGACGTGGCCGGCGACGCGGTGCGCATCGCGGGCGAGACCGGCCAGACGATGGCCCAGCTCGGCCGGTCCTCCGCCGAGATCGGGGACGTGGTCAAGACCATCACCTCCATCGCCGAGCAGACCAACCTGCTCGCGCTCAACGCGACGATCGAGGCCGCGCGGGCCGGTGACGCCGGCCGCGGGTTCGCGGTCGTGGCCGGCGAGGTGAAGGAGCTCAGCGGCCAGACCGCGCGGGCCACCGAGGACATCGCCCAGCGCATCGAGGCCATCCAGCGCGACGTGGACCAGGCGGTGGCCGCCATCGGCAGCATCGGCACGGTCGTCGCGGAGATCAGCGACTACCAGGGCACCATCGCCGCCGCGGTGGAGGAGCAGGCCGCCACGACCCAGGAGATGGGGCGCAGCGTCGCCGACGCCGCCGGCGGCGCGGGGCAGATCGCCGCCACCGTCGACACGGTGGCCTCCGCGGCCCACACCACGGGCTCCGGCGCCTCCGACAGCGAGCGCGCCGTCGGCGAGCTGGCCGAGATGGCCGCCCGCATGCGCACCACCGTCTCGCACTTCACCTACTGACGACCAGAGGCCGGAGAACCACGATGAGCCGCACCACCGCGCGCACGGCGACCCTGCTCGCCGGGGCCACCCTCCTCGCCGGCGCCCTCGCCGGCTGCGGCGGGGACACCGCCACCACCTCGGCCGCCGCCGCGGAGGGACCGCACGTCGCCTTCCTCGTCCCCGCGACGTCGCTGCGCTTCATGGCCTACGACGTGCCGAACTTCTCCGTCGAGCTCGCCCAGCGGTGCCCGACGTGCGTCGTCGACGTCCAGACCGCCGAGGACCAGGCCACCCAGAACGCCCAGGGCGTGCAGGCGATCCGCGACGGGGCCGAGGCCGTGGTGGTGGTCGCCCTCGACGGCGCCGCGGCCGGTGACCTCGTCTCCGCGGCGAACTCCGCCGACGTCCCCGTCGTCGCCTACGACCGCCTCCTCAAGGACTCGGCGATCGACTACTACACCTCCTTCGACGGCGGGGCCGTGGGGGAGCTCGGCGGTCAGGCGATCCTGGACGCCATCGGCACCGACACCGCCGGGGGCGCGATCGTCATGCTCCAGGGCGACCCCGCCGACAACAACGCCGGGCTGTTCGCCGCCGGGGCGCACTCCGTCCTCGACGGGAAGGTCGACGTCGCCTCCGAGCGCTACGTCGCCGGGTGGAGCGCCGACCAGGCCGCCGTCGAGATGCGCGCGGCCCTGGGCGAGCTGAACGGCCGCCGGTTGCTGGGCGTCTACACCGCCTACGACGGCCTGGCCGCGGGTGCGCTGCAGGCCCTCGACGAGGCCGGTCTCTCCGGGGTCCCGATCACCGGTCAGGACGCCGAGACCGCTGCGCTGCAGCGCATCCTGGCCGGCACCCAGACGATGACGGTCTACAAGGACCTGCCCGGGCAGGCCCGCGCCACGGCCGACCTCGTCGCCGACGTCCTCGAGGGGAAGACCCCCGCGACGACCGGCACCACCGACAACGGGGCCGGCGCGGTCCCCACCGTCCTGCTGCAGCCGCAGGCGGTGGGGAAGGCGGAGGTCCAGAGCGAGGTCCTCGCCGACGGCTACACGACCGTCGACGCGCTGTGCGCCGGGGCCGCCAGCCAGACCTGCGCCGAGGCGGGCGTCTCCGCCACCCGCTGACGCGGGACCGGCGCCCCGGTCAGCGCCCGGTCAGCGCACGCGCCGGGCGCTGAACTGCATCCGCGGGTTCGCGAAGGACTCCTGCGCCTGCACGATGCGCAGTTCCCGCTGCCCGGAGCGGTGGGTCGCCTCGATGAGGTCGAAGACGCTGGAGGCGGTCCGCTCCAGGGCGAGCGCGGCGTCGCCGGTCTCGCGGTGGTGGGCGGAGAACAGCGCGGCGGTGACGTCGCCGGACCCGTTGGCCTTGAACGGCAGCAGGGGGGTCTGCACGACCCACGCCCCGGCGTCCTCGACCACGAGCATCTCGATCGTCCCGTCCTCGCGGTCGGGGCGCTCGACGCTGGTGACGAGCACCGTCGAGGGGCCCATCGCGCGGGCGGCGTCGGCGGAGGCCAGCGTCGACTCGATCGTCGAGGGGTCGGTCCCGGTGAGGAACCCCAGCTCGAACTGGTTCGGGGTGATGAGGTCGGCGACGGGCACGACCCGGTCGCGCAGCAGGTGCGGGATCTCGGGGGCGACGAAGCAGCCGGACTTCGCGTTGCCCATCACCGGGTCGCAGGCGTAGACCGCGGAGGGGTTGGCGGCCTTGACGCGGCGGACGGTGTCCACGATCACGTCGCCGATGCCGGTGCCGCCCTGGTACCCGGACAGCACGACGTCGATCTCGGGGAAGACCCCGCGTTCCTCCACCCCGGCGATGACGTCGGCGACGTCGGAAGCCGCCATGACCGGTCCCCGCCACGACCCGTAGCCGGTGTGGTTGGAGAAGTTGACCGTGTGGACGGGGACGACCTCGACCCCGATGCGCTGGAGGGGGAACACGGCCGCGGAGTTGCCGACGTGGCCGTGGGCCACCGCCGACTGGATCGAGAGGACCTTCATCCGGTCAGTTTCCCCCACCGGCCGGCGGGCCACGACCCGTGACCGCCGGGGCGCGGCTCAGAACGCGGCGGTGCCCCGCAGCACGACCTCCGTGTCGCCGCCGACCCAGACGCGCCCGCCCTCGCGCTCGACCCGCACCCGTCCCGCGCGCCCGACCGCGCCCCCCTGCGCGGCGACGTAGCGGTCGGGGAGGTCGCTCAGCCACTGCCCGATCGCGGCGTTGAGGCTGCCCGTCACCGGGTCCTCCACGAACGTGGCGCCCTCGCCGACGAAGGCGCGGACCTCCACCGCCGCCTCGTGGCCCTCGGGGTGGGCGCCCACGACGCCCACGGCCAGCCCGGCCAGCGGTCCCGGGTCCGGGACCAGCCGCAGGACGCCCGCCGCGTCGGCCAGCCGCACCACGACCCACTCGGGCCCGTTGACCAGGTGGGAGCTCGCGACGACGTCGCCCGCGCCCACCCCGAGCCCCTCCAGCACCCGCGCCAGCAGGTCCGGGGCCAGCGGCCCCCGGCGCGTCAGCGGCGGCGCGGCGAAGGCCAGGGCGCTCCCGGTGCAGCGGACCTCGACCGGGCCGGCCCCGCACTCCTGCACGATGACGCCGGGGCGGCGGGGGGTGCCGCCGGCCTCCGCCCAGGCCCGGGCGGAACCGAGCGTGGGGTGCCCGGCGAACGGCAGCTCCCCGCGGGTCGTGAAGATCCGCACCCGGTAGTCCGCCTCCGGGGTCGTCGGCCGCAGCAGGAACGTCGTCTCGGACAGGTTCGTCCAGGCGGCGAAGCGCTGCATCTGCCCGGCGGTGAGGTCGTCGGCGTCGTGGACCACGGCGACCGGGTTCCCGCCCAGGGGCACGGCGGAGAACACGTCGACCTGGGTGAAGCGGAGCTCGCGCACCCCGGCACGCTAGCGCCGCCCGGCGGGCCGGGGTCCTCAGCCGCCGGTCCCGCCCGGGGCGGGCACCGACGCGGCGAGCCGGTCGGCGAAAGCCGCCGCGGGCCCGGCCGCCGGGGTGTCGCCGCGGACCAGGACGGTGAGGTCGCGCCCGAGCGGGGGGTCCAGCGGCAGGGCCACCACGTCGGGGCGGCGGTGGGCGCTCAGGGCGAGCCCGGGCAGGACCGCCGCGCCCTGCCCGGCGGCCACCATCGCCTGCATGAGCACGTGGTCGTCGGTGACCTGGTGGTGCAGGCGGGTCCGGACGCCGGCGCGGGCGCAGTGCCGCTCCCAGCGCGCGCGGCAGGTCGGGCAGCCGGCGAGGACGGTGGCGTCCTCCAGCGCGGCGAGGGGGACCCGCGCCCGCCCCGCCAGGGGGTGGGTCCCGGGCAGCACGACCAGGAGGGGGTCGCGCCCGGCCGGGCGGGCGTGCAGGCCCGCGGCACCCGCCCCGCCGGGACCGACCCCGGGAGCGACGTCGTCGAAGACGACGGCGACGTCGGCGGCGCCCTCGCGCAGGGCCCGGAACGCCTCCGGGGGTTCGGCCTGGAGGACGTCGACGGCCACCCCGGGGGCGCTGATCGCGAGGGCCCGGACGGCGTCGAGCACGATCGTGGCGCAGGCGGTGGGGAAGGCGGCGACGCGCAGGCGCGCGGGCCGGTCGGTGGCCAGGCCGGCCAGGCAGTCGCCGGCGCCGCGCAGCGCGGCGGCGACGTCGGCGGCGTGGCGGGCCAGGACCGCCCCGGCCTCCGTGGGGCGCACCCCGCGCCCGTAGCGCTCGACGAGGGCGCAACCGGCGGCGCGTTCCAGCCGGCGCACGTGCTGGGACACCGCCGGGTGGGTCCACCCGAGGACGCGCGCGGCGCCCGACAGCGACCCGTGGCGGACGACGAGGTGGAGCACGACGAGGCTGCGGGGGTCCAGGGCCAGCGGGCTCGTCACGGAGCCAGGGTGACATGGAAGTCCTGGTGACAGGTGGTGTTGCGAGATCGCTCTTCTCCTTGGGTGCGGGGGCGGTCAGGCTGGGGGCGTGCAGAGGATCGGGATCATCGGGGGCATGAGCTGGGAGTCGACCGCGGAGTACCTGCGGTCGCTGAACCAGGGGGTCCGCGAGCGCCTGGGGGGGCTGCACTCGGCGCGGCTCGTGGTGGCGACGGTCGACTTCGCCGCCGTCGAGCCGCTGCAGGTCGCCGGCCGCTGGGGGGAGGCCGGCGACCTGCTCGCCGCGGAGGCGAGGGGCCTCGAGGCGGCGGGGGCGGACCTGCTGCTCATCGCCACGAACACCATGCACCGGGTCTTCGACGCCGTCGCGGGCGCGGTGTCGGTGCCGGTCCTGCACCTGGCCGACGTCACGGCCGTGGCGGTGCGGGCGGCGGGGCTCAGCCGGGTCGGCCTGCTCGCGACCCGCTACACGATGGAGCAGGACTTCTACCGCGCGCGGCTGGCCGAGGGGGGCGTGACGACGATCGTCCCGGGGGAGGCGGACCGCGAGGAGGTCCAGCGGATCGTGTTCGAGGAGCTGTGCGTGGGCCGCGTCGAGGACGCCTCCCGCCGCCGGCTGCTCGCCGTCGCCGCCGGCCTGGTCGCCGCCGGGGCCGAGGGGATCGTGCTGGGGTGCACGGAGCTGGAGCTCAGCGTGGGGCCGGACGACGCGCACGGCCTCGCCGTCCCGGTGTTCCCCACCACCGCCCTGCACTGCCGGGCCGCGCTGGACCTGGCCCTGGGGGGCTGAGGCCCCGCCGGGGTTCCGCCGGGTTCCGCCGGGGTCGCGCTCAGACCCCGTCGACGGCCAGCACGCTGCGGCAGCCGCCGGCCCGCTTCGCCGCGTACATCGCGGCGTCGGCCCGCGCCAGCAGCGCCTCCGCCGCGTCGCCGGGCGCGGCGGGGGCGATGCCCACGCTGGCGCCGATGGTGGCGGGGCCGGCGGTGAGCAGGAACGGTTCGCGCAGGGCCGTGACCACCGCGTCGCCGGTGTCCTCGACGACACCGGGCAGCCGGTCGGGCAGCAGGACGGCGAACTCGTCCCCGCCCAGGCGCGCCGGCCACGCCTCCGCCCCGACGGTGCCCCGCAGCCGCCGGGACACCTCCACGAGCAGCTCGTCGCCGGCCGCGTGGCCCAGGGTGTCGTTGACGGCCTTGAACCCGTCGAGGTCGACGAAGAGGACCGCGACGGCGGCGTCGGCCGCGACCGCGGCGGCCAGCCGCTGGGTGAACGCCCGCCGGTTGCCCAGCCCCGTGAGGGGGTCCAGCAGCGCGGCCGCCTCGGCCGCCTCGGCCTGCGCGACCCGGTGCACCGCGGTCGCCGCGATGAGCGCCAGGGCCTCCACGACGGAGGTGTCGAAGCTCGCGGCGTCGCGGTTGGCGGAGGCGGGCGCGACCAGCCAGCGCGGCGCGCCGCGGGGACCGGCCGGCAGGGGGCGCCCGTCCTCCCCGGTGCCCGGGGGGCGGTCCAGGACCCGCAGGCGCCCGCGGGACAGCAGCGCGGACCCGTGCTGCTCCAGCGCGGCCACCAGCTCCCCGTCGGTGGTGACGGTGTGCATCCGCACCGAGGCCTGGAACAGCTCGTGCTGCTGCGCGCGCCGCTGCTGGGCGGTCCGCCAGCCGCGGGCGGCGACGACGACCGCCGCGGCGGGCAGGACGGTGAGGTTGGTGACCCAGCCGGGCATCGACAGGTCGACCGCGGCGGAGAGGTAGCCGAGGCTGGCCACGACGAGGAACAGCGCCCCGCCGACGAGGGTCCCCGGCTGCAGCAGCTCCCCGGACACCCGCCGCCGGTGCTCCACGGCGATCGAGACCGCGGACAGGACGGCGTCGAGGAGGTAGTAGGTGCCGGCCCCGGCCAGGACGGCGAGGAGCTGGCGCGGGGTGACGGGGTCGACCGGTTGCAGCCCGACCGCCACCAGGGTCGCCGCCAGCCCGGCCAGCACGGAGGAACCGCCGTTGAAGAGGCGGCTGGTCCACTCCCGGGGGTCGAGGAGGTGGGCGGGCAGCGTCGCGAGCGTCCAGGCCAGCAGCGCCGTCGCCGGCTCGGCGTGGTGCGCGGTGAGCAGGAAGAAGAGCAGCACCGGGGCGAAGGGCACGAGGATGCCGCTGTTGATCCCGGTGACCATCAGCGGGAAGCGGGTCAGCACCCAGCCCACGGGCAGGGCGATGACCAGGGCCGTCAGCAGGGCCGGGTCCGAGCCCGCGCCGCGCCAGGCCAGCAGCGCCCCCGCGAGGACCGCGAGGCCCAGCGCGAAGACCGCCGTGTCGACGAGCACCGACGCGCTCGGGCGGCGGGACCTCCGGCTGGACTCCACGTCCTCACGTCGGCAGGTGCGGGGCGGTCCTTGAGCCCCCGCGGCGGCGGTAGCCTGGACCCGCCGATCCCCCTCTCGAAGGAGCGCCGCGCATGGGCCGCGTCGTCATCGACGTCATGCCGAAACCCGAGATCCTCGACCCGCAGGGGAAGGCCGTCGTCGGCGCTCTCCCGCGCCTGGGCTTCGATCTCTTCACCAGCGTCCGCCAGGGCAAGCGCTTCGAGCTGGAGGTGGCCGGCGAGGTCACCCCGGAGGTCCTCGCGCAGGCCCGCCGGGCCGCCGAGACGCTCCTGTCGAACCCGGTCATCGAGGACGTCGTGAGCGTCCGCGAGGCGGACCCTGCGGAGGCCTCGGCGTGAGGGTCGGCGTCGTCACCTTCCCCGGCTCCCTCGACGACGGCGACGCGCGCCGCGCCGTGACCCTCGCCGGCGGCGAGGCCGTCGCGCTGTGGCACGCCGACGCCGACCTGCACGGGGTCGACGCGGTCGTCCTGCCGGGCGGCTTCTCCTACGGCGACTACCTGCGCTGCGGCGCCATCGCCCGCTTCGCCCCGGTCATGACCGAGGTCGTGCGCGCGGCGGGGGGCGGGATGCCGGTCCTCGGCATCTGCAACGGCTTCCAGGTGCTGTGCGAGTCGCACCTGCTGCCCGGTGCGCTGGTCCGCAACGACCACCAGAAGTTCCTGTGCAAGGACCAGCGGCTGCGGGTGGAGTCGTCGGCCACCGCCTGGACCTCGACGTTCGAGGCGGGGCAGGAGATCACGATCCCGCTGAAGAACGGCGAGGGCGGCTTCGTCGCCGACACGGCCACCCTGGACCGCCTGGAGGGCGAGGGCCGCGTGGTCTTCCGCTACCTCGACGGCAACCCCAACGGGTCGCTGCGCGACATCGCCGGCATCAGCAACGAGCGCGGCAACGTGGTGGGGCTCATGCCGCACCCCGAGCACGCCGTGGAGGAGCTCTTCGGGCCCGGGCTGGACGGCCTCGGCCTGTTCACCTCGGTGCTCACCGCCGGGCTGGAGGCGCTCGCGTGAGCACCCCCACCACGACGGGCCTCGACACCGTCGAGCGCGCCGCGCAGACCCCGGAGCACGAGCAGCCGTGGTCCGAGCTCGGGCTCAAGACCGACGAGTACGCCCGCATCCGCGAGATCCTCGGCCGCCGCCCCACCGGCGCGGAACTGGCCATGTACTCGGTCATGTGGAGCGAGCACTGCTCCTACAAGAGCTCCAAGGTCCACCTGCGCACCTTCGGCGACCACATCACCGAGGACATGAAGGCCTCCCTCATGGTCGGCATCGGCGAGAACGCCGGCGTCGTCGACATCGGGCAGGGCTGGGCCGTCACCTTCAAGGTGGAGAGCCACAACCACCCCAGCTTCATCGAGCCCTACCAGGGCGCGGCCACCGGCGTCGGCGGGATCATCCGCGACATCATGGCCATGGGCGCGCGCCCGATCGCGGTCATGGACTCGCTGCGCTTCGGCGCGATCGACCACCCCGACACCGCCCGCGTCGTGCCCGGCGTCGTCTCCGGCGTCGGCGGCTACGGCAACTGCATCGGCCTGCCCAACATCGGCGGCGAGGTCGTCTTCGACCCCACCTACCAGGGCAACCCGCTCGTCAACGCGCTCTGCGTGGGGGCGCTGCGCCACGAGGACCTGCACCTGGCCAACGCCCGCGGCGTCGGGAACCTCGTCGTGCTCTTCGGCGCCCGCACCGGCGGCGACGGCATCGGCGGGGTGTCGGTGCTGGCCAGCGAGACGTTCGACTCCACCGGCCCGAGCAAGCGCCCCGCCGTCCAGGTCGGCGACCCGTTCCAGGAGAAGGTGCTCATCGAGTGCTGCCTGGAGCTGTTCCACGCCGGTCTGGTCGAGGGCATCCAGGACCTCGGCGGCGCCGGGCTGTCCTGCGCCACCAGCGAACTGGCCTCCGCCGGGGACGGCGGGATGCTGGTCCACCTGGACCGGGTGCCGCTGCGCGACCCCTCGCTCTCGCCCGAGGAGATCCTCATGAGCGAGTCGCAGGAACGGATGATGGCGATCGTCACCCCGGAGAACGTCGAGGCGTTCCTCGCCGTCACCGCGAAGTGGGACGTCGAGGCCGCGGTCCTCGGCGAGGTCACCGACGGCGAGCACCTCGTCGTGCAGTGGCACGGCGAGACCGTCGTCGACGTGCCCCCGCGCACCGTCGCCCACGACGGCCCCGTCTACCAGCGCCCCTACGCGCGTCCCGCCTCCCAGGACGCCCTGCAGGCGGACACCCCGGACTCGCTCCCGCGCCCGGGCACGGGCGAGGAGCTGCGGGCCACCCTGCTGCGCATGGTCGCCTCCCCGAACCTGTGCTCGCGGGCCTGGGTGACCGACCAGTACGACCGCTACGTCCTGGGCCGCACGGCGCTGGCGACCCCCGACGACGCGGGGGTCGTGCGCGTGGACGAGGAGACCAACCTCGGCGTCGCGCTCAGCCTCGACGGCAACGGCCGCTTCGCCCGCCTCGACCCGCGCACCGGCGCGGCGCTGGCGCTGGCCGAGGCGTACCGCAACGTGGCCGCGGCCGGGGCGAAGCCCCTCGCGGTCACCGACTGCCTGAACTTCGGTTCCCCCGAGGACCCGGGCGTCATGTGGCAGTTCGCCGAGGCCGTCCAGGGCCTGGCCCTGGCCTGCGAGGAGCTCGGGGTCCCGGTCACCGGCGGCAACGTGTCGCTGTACAACCAGACCGGCGACGAGGGGCTGGACTCCGCGGTCCTGCCGACCCCGGTCATCGGCGTCCTGGGCGTCCTCGACGACGTCCGCCGCCGCACCCCCTCGGGGTGGCGGGAGGCCGGGCAGAACGTCTACCTGCTCGGCACCACCCGCGACGAGTTCGGCGGTTCGGAGTGGGCCTGGGCCGAGCACGGCCACCTCGGCGGGCTGCCGCCGGTGCTCGACCTCGCCCACGAGAAGCTGCTGGCCGACGTGCTGGTGCAGTGCTCGCGCGACGGTCTCGTCGACGCCGCCCACGACCTCTCCGACGGCGGTCTCGCGCAGGCCCTGGCGGAGTCGGCCCTGCGCTTCGGCGTCGGGGTCCGGGTCTGGCTGGACGAGCTGCTCGAGCGCGACGGGATCGACGCGTTCACCGCGCTGTTCTCCGAGTCCGCGGGCCGGGCGATCGTGTCCGTGCCGCGCGAGGAGGAGGTGCGCTTCACCGACATGTGCACCGCCCGGGGTCTGGCGCACGTGCGCATCGGCGTGACCGACGCGGGCGACGACGGGGAGCCGGGGGCCCTGGAGGTCCAGGGTGCGTTCTCCGTCCCGCTGGCGGAGCTGCGCGAGGCGCACACGGCGACGCTGCCGAAGCACTTCGGCTGAACGGCGGGGCGGGACCGGACCGGTCCCGCCCCGCCGGCCTGGTCAGGTCGGACCGGCCGGGTCCCTCACGGCCGGCCCCACAGGGCGAGGAGGAGCAGCGGGACGAACAGGACCGCCTGGGGCACCCCGACCAGCAGCGCGGTGGCGCGGACGTCGGCCCGCGCCCTCGCCGCGATGCCCGCGGCGAGGGGGACGGGGGTGCCGACGGCGACGGCGCCCATCGCGAGCAGCAGCGGCCACGGGGCCTCGCCGGGGTCGAGGACGGCCCACGCCACCGCCTGGGCGAGGAGCGGGAGCGCCACGGCGACCAGGACCCCTCCGCCGACCACGGCTCCCGCCGTGGACGCCGTGGCGCGTGCGGGGGTGGGTGCGGGCTCCGGATCCCGCTGGCGCACCCGCGTCCAGGTCCACGTCACGGCGGTCACCGTAGCGGGTGGGAGTTCCCCGCCCCCGGACCGCGCCCCTCCGACTTTCCTGCCACTCAAGTGTTGCCTGCCGGGCAAGTGACGAGTAGCTTTCTCGTCAGGCAAGCAAGCACTCGAACGGGAGGAACCCCACCGTGGACGCTCGCGAAGCACAGCAGGCCCTGACCCTGGCCGCCCGGCGCCGCCAGCAGACCATCACCGCCGGGACCGCCCCCTGGACCCGCGGGCAGGTGTGGAGCCTGTGCTCCTGCGCCCTGGCCCTGGGCGTCCTCACCGACGCGGGCATGGTCTGGCTGTGGCTGGTCCTGGTGCTCACGGGCGTCGGGGTCGCCTGGCAGCGCGGGGTGCGCCTGAAGCCCACCCGCGCCTCCAGCCGCTGGCAGACCGCCCTGGTCGCCACCTTCGTCCCCGCGGCCGCGGTGGACGTCGCCTTCCAGGCGGTCGCGCGGGGGCTGGACTGGCCGCTGCCCAACACCGTCGGCATGGTCGGCGCCTGCCTGGTCATCGTCACCCTGACCCGCGCGGTGCAGGCCCGGATGGCTGCGAGCCTGCGCCCGTGACCACCGCGCCCGACGCCCAGCCCGCCGCCGCTGCCGCGACCCCCTCCGGCGCGGGGGGCGCCGCGATCGACGAGTTCCTGCACACCCCCGCCCGGCTGAACATCTGCTCCCTGCTCGCCCCGGCGGACTGGGTGACCTTCTCCTTCCTGCGCGACACCATCGGCACCAGCGACTCCGCCCTCTCCAAGCAGGTCGCCGCCCTGGAGCAGGTCGGCTACGTCGAGGTCCGCAAGGAGCGCGCGGTGCAGGCGCTGCGGCGCCAGACCTCGGTGCGCCTCACCGCCGCCGGCCGCGACGCCTTCGAGGCCTACCTGGCCACCCTCGAGCTCCTCGTCGCCCGGGCCCGCGGCGACCGCTAGGACGTGCCCGGCGGGCCGTCGCCGCCGCGCCGCCCCGGTCGTGGGCGGGGGGTGGGCATGCGGAGGGCGTCTTCGTGGTTGAGTACGGCGCTCACGCCCTGCGACGACACCGTCGGGGGGCACGGGAGTGGACCGCAGCTCGAGGAGAGGCACTGATGGCGACCGACTACGACGCACCGCGCAAGACCGACGAGGACCTCGACGCGGATTCGATCGAGGAGCTGAAGACCCACCGCACGGACAAGACGTCGTCCTCCAGCGTGGACGAGGACGAGGCGGAGGCGGCGGAGGGCTTCGAGCTGCCGGGCGCCGACCTGTCCGGGGAGGAGCTCTCGGTGCGGGTCCTGCCGCGCCAGCAGGACGAGTTCACCTGCACCAGCTGCTTCCTGGTCAAGCACCGCAGCCAGCTGCACGCCAGTTCCGACGTCACCGGCGGCCGGCTGATCTGCAACGACTGCGCCGCCTGAGACCGGACGGGGAGGCGGCCCGCGCCGGCCGCCGCCCCCGGGCGCGGCGGCGCGGGCGGGCCGGTGCTCCCCCTCGCGCCCGGCGCGGGCCCCGGCGGCCTCGCCGGGGTGGCTGTTCCGCCCGGGGCCCGACAGGGTGTGCCCGTGACGACGCGACAGCACGAGGACCAGGTCGACGTTCCCGTGGACGCGGTGCGCCGGCTCGTCGCCGCGCAGTTCCCGCACTGGGCGGGGGAGCCGGTCTCCGCGCTGGAGAGCGCCGGCACGGTCAACGCCGTCTTCCGCGTGGGGACGGACAAGGTCGCCCGCCTCCCGCTGCGGCCCGGGGCCGCGGACCGGGTGCCCCGGGAGGTCGAGGCCGCGCGGGAGCTGTTCGGCGCCACGCGGTTCCCCACCCCCGAGCCCCTCGCGATCGGGGGACCGGGGGAGGGGTACCCCTTCCCCTGGTCGATCTCCACCTGGGTCCCGGGCACCCCCGCCGACGAGGTCGACGTCACCGCGGCCGGCGGTCTCGCGCTCGACCTCGCCGAGTTCGTCCACGACGTGCGCGCCCTGCCCCTGCACGAGCACCGGTTCAGCGGGACCGGCCGGGGCGGGGACCTGCACGTCCACGACGCGTGGGTGGACCGCTGCCTCGCGCGCAGCGAGGGCCTGCTCGACGTGCCCCGGCTGCGCGCCCTGTGGGAGGGGTTCCGCCGCCTGCCGCACGTGGCCGCCGACGTCGTCGTCCACGGCGACCTGATCCCCGGCAACGTCCTGGTCGCGGGGGGCCGCCTGGCCGGGGTCCTCGACGTCGGCGGCCTCGGCCCGGCCGACCCCGCGCTGGACCTCATCGCCGGCTGGCACCTGTTCGAGGCCCCGGCGCGGGAGGAGTTCCGGCGTGCGGTCGGCGCCGACGGGCTGGACTGGGTCCGCTCCCAGGCGTGGGCGTTCCAGCAGTCCGTGGGGCTGGTCGAGCACTACGCGCGGACGAACCCGCGGATGAGCGCGCTCGGGCGCACGACGCTGGACCGGATCCTCGCCGACCCGCTGGTCTGAGCGGCCGCGCCCGGGACGCCGCGGTCAGCCCCGCAGGAACTCCGCCAGCACCTCCACCACGAGGGCGTGGTCGTCGGCCTCCGGCAGCCCGGACACCGCGACCGCGCCGACGACCCCGACCCCGCGCACCCGCAGCGGGAAGGCGCCGCCGTGGGCGGCGAACTCGCGGGGGTCCACCCGGGCGTCGACGTCGAACTCGCCGCCGCCGCGGCGCGCGCGCGTCCCCACGAGGTAGGACGCGTGGCCGAAGCGGTCCACGACGTTCATCTTGCGCTGCAGCCAGGCGTCGTGGTCGGCGACCGACCCGGGCAGCGCGGCGTGGAAGAGGCGCTGCCCGTTGCGGCGGATCGCGACCGCCACCGCGAGGTCCCGGGACCGCGCGCGCTGGACGAGCAGCGACCCCAGGCGCCAGGCGTCGTCCTCGTCGAAGCGGTCGAGGACGAGGTCCGCCTCCTCGGCGGTCAGGCGGGCGAGCAGGTCGTCGGTGTCCACGGGGCTCCTCGGGTCGGTGGGGTCCCGATCCTCCCGCGTCCCCCTCCGCCGGGCGCGGGCGGGCCGGGGCGGGCGGGTCTCGGGAGAGGTTCCTGAGGGATCTTTGTCTTGACATGCTCACGCGACCACGCCTACCGTCCGGCGACGCGATCCGCAGGACGAGGGAGTTCCCATGTCGACCACCCCGGGCCGGTCCGCCGCACCCGGAGGGGGTGTGCACGACGCGCTGCCGCCCCTGACCGACGGCCCCCACCGCAGGCGGCTGGGCGTCGTCGCCCTCATCGCGACCTTCGGGGGGCTGCTCTTCGGCTACGACACCAGCGTCATCAACGGCGCCCTCGAACCGATGGTCCGGGAACTCGGCCTCACCACCCTCACCGAGGGCGTCGTGACGAGCTCGCTGCTCTTCGGCGCCGCCGTCGGCGCGATCAGCGGCGGACGCCTCTCCGACGCCTGGGGCCGGCGGCGGTCCATCCTGCTCATGTCGCTGTTCTTCTTCGGCGGCGCCCTGGTCTGCGTCTTCACCCCGAACTTCGAGGTCATGGTCGTCGGCCGCGTCGTCCTCGGCCTCGCCGTCGGCGCCGCCTCGACCGTCGTGCCGGTCTACCTCGCCGAGATGGCGCCCTACGAGATCCGCGGGTCGCTCTCGGGGCGCAACGAGATGATGATCGTCGTCGGCCAGCTCGCGGCCTTCGTCGTCAACGCGATCGTCGGCAACGTCTGGGGCGAGCACGCCGGGGTCTGGCGCATCATGCTGGCCTTCGTGACGCTGCCCGCCGTCGCCCTGTTCGTCGGGATGCTGCGGGTGCCGGAGTCCCCGCGCTGGCTGATCGACCACGGCCACTACGACGAGGCGCTCGCGGTGCTGCGGACCCTGCGCTCGGAGGAGCGCGCGGAGGCGGAGGCGCGCCAGATCGCCGGGCTGACCCACGAGGACTCCAAGCGGGTCCCGATGGACTGGCGCAGCGTCCTGTCCCACCGGTGGCTGCGGCGCATCCTGCTGATCGGCACCGGCCTGGGGGTCGCCCAGCAGCTGACCGGGATCAACTCGATCATGTACTACGGGCAGTCCATCCTCGGCGAGGCCGGGTTCTCCTCCAGCGCGGCCCTCATCGCCAACGTCGCCCCCGGGGTCATCGCGGTCGTCGGCGCGTTCATCGCGCTGCGGATCATGGACACCTTCAGCCGCCGCCGGACGTTCGTCCTCGGCTACTCGCTGACGACCGCCTGCCACCTGCTCATCGGGATCGGCTCCGTGCTCCTCCCCGTGGGCAACCCGTTGCGCCCGTGGGTGATCCTCTTCCTCGTCGTGGCCTTCGTCGGGTCCATGCAGACCTTCCTCAACGTGGCGACGTGGGTGACGCTGTCGGAGATCTTCCCGCAGCGGATGCGGGCGTTCGGCATGGGGACCTCGGTGTTCGTCCTGTGGATCACCAACGCCCTGCTGGGCCTGTGGTTCCCGACGCTGGTGAGCGCGCTCGGCATCACCGGCTGCTTCTTCGGGTTCGCCGTGGTCAACCTGCTGGCGCTGGTGTTCGTGAAGACCCAGGTCCCCGAGACCCGCGGGCGCTCCCTGGAGCAGCTGGAGGAGGCCGTCACCAGCGGCGCGATCCACGACCGGGCCGTGCGCGACGGCCTCGCCTGAGGCGACCGGGCCTCAGCGGTGCCTCAGCGGTCGACGAGGGTGACCTCGAACGCGTACCGGCTGGCGCGGTAGACGTGCCGGCCGTACTCGACGACCTTGCCGGAGTCGTCGTGGGTCGTGCGCTCCATCGTCAGCAGCGGCGCGCCGCGGCGCTCGTCGAGCAGCGTGCACTCCTCGCCGGTGCCCCGGCGGGCGCCGATGCGCTGGCGCGCCACCCGCATCCCCACCCCGCGGCTGCGCAGCAGCTGGTACATCCCGCGCTCGGTGAGGGCCTCCACCGTCAGGTCCGTGTACGGGGCGGGCAGCCAGTTCTCCAGCACCGCCAGCGGTTCACCGCCCGACATCCGCAACCGGCGCAGGTGCAGCACGGGCGTGCCGGGGCTGATGGCGAGGCTGCCGGCGACGTCGTCGGCGGCCCCGTCCATCTCGTGCAGCAGGACCCGGGTGTCCGGCTGCTGACCGGACCGCACCAGGTCGTCGTGCAGGCTGGTCAGCTCCACGGGCCGGGTGACCTGGCCGTGCACGACCTGGGTGCCCACCCCGCGCTTGCGGACCAGCAGGCCCTTGTCGACGAGCTGCTGGATCGCGCGGCGCATCGTCGGGCGCGAGAGGCCCAGCTGGTCGGCGAGGTGGATCTCGTTGTCCAGGCGCGACCCGGGCAGCAGCTTGCCGCCCTCGATGGCCTGCTCGATCTGGCGGGCGACCTGGAAGTACAGGGGGACGGGACTGGACCGGTCCAGGTCGACGAACAGATCGCTCACCACAGCTCCCGGAGGTCGTGCGACGCGGCGCAGCCACGTCGCCGTGCCGCCGTCGGACCATGGTAGCCGCCACGAGGTGTGTACGTCAGGAGGTGCGTTTGTCCTGACAAAGCTTGACAGGCGGGTCTTCCCCGGAGGACGCTCGACCCAGCCACCGCGCCGCTGCGGCCCGGGGCGGCACCGATGATCCGGACTGGGAGGGGACCTCGCGTGAGCACCACGGCCGCGCTGGACGTCGTGACCATGGGCAGGGTCGGCGTCGACCTCTACCCGCTGCAGGACGACGTGGGCCTCGAGGACGTCGAGACCTTCGGCAAGTACCTGGGGGGCAGTGCCACCAACGTCGCCGTCGCCGCCGCGCGGCACGGGCGCGCCACGGCCGTCGTCACCCGCACCGGCAACGACGCCTTCGGGAGGTTCGTCCACCGGGCGCTCGCCGGTTTCGGGGTCTCCGACCGGTTCGTCTCCGGCGTCGAGGGGCTCAACACCCCGCTGGCGTTCTGCGAGATCTACCCGCCGGACCACTTCCCGCTGCTGTTCTACCGCCAGCCCACCGCGCCGGACCTGCAGATCCGCGCCGAGGAGCTCGACCTCGACGCCATCCGCGACGCCGGGGTCTTCTGGACCACCGTCACCGGCCTCTCCGAGGAACCCAGCCGCGGCGCGCACCACGCGGCCTGGGCGGCCCGGGCGCGCAAGCCCCTCACGGTCCTCGACCTCGACTACCGGCCGATGTTCTGGGCCTCCCCGCAGGAGGCGACCGAGCAGGTGCGCCGCGCGCTGCCGCACGTCACCGTCGCCGTCGGCAACCGCGAGGAGTGCGAGGTCGCCGTCGGCGAGACCGAACCCCGCCGGGCCGCCGAGGCCCTGCTGGCCGCCGGGGTGGAGGTCGCGATCGTCAAGCAGGGGCCCAAGGGCGTCCTGGGGGCGACGAGGAACCCCGACGGGGGCACCGCCTTCGTCGAGGTCCCGCCCACCCCCGTCGCCGTCGTCAACGGCCTCGGCGCCGGCGACGGCTTCGGCGGCGCGCTGTGCCACGGGCTGCTCGCCGGCTGGGACCTGGAACGGACCCTGCGCTTCGCCAACGCCGCCGGCGCCATCGTCGCCACCCGGCGCGAGTGCTCCACCGCCATGCCGTTCACCTCCGAGGTGGAGGCCCTGCTCGAGGAGGTCGCCGCCCGTGCCTGACGAGAACGGCTCCTCCACCGGTTTCGCGAAGGACTACGCCGAGGTCGCGGAGATCCGCGCCCGCCACCCCGAACGCATCCTCGAACGCTCCCGGGCCCGGCGCCGCCGCCCCCTGCTGGAGGCCGACGGCCGCCTCATGGTCGTCGCCGCCGACCACCCCGCCCGCGCCGCCAACGGCGTCGGGAAGGACGCCATGGCGATGGCCGACCGCACCGAACTGCTCGACCGGCTGCGGGTGGCGCTCGCCGTCCCCGGCGTCGACGGCCTGCTCGCCTCGGCCGACATCGTCGAGGACCTCACCCTCCTCGGGGCGCTGGAGGGCAAGGTCGTCTTCGGGTCGATGAACCGCGGCGGCCTCCAGGGCGCCACCTTCGAGCTCGACGACCGCTTCACCGGCTACGACGCGCAGGCCGTGCAGGACATGAACCTCGACGGCGGCAAGTTCCTCGCCCGCATCGCCCTCGACGACGCCGGCACCCTGCCGACGCTGACGGCCTGCGCCGACGCCATCAGCGAACTCGCCGCGCGCCGGCTCGTGGCGCTCATCGAACCGTTCTGGTCCAGCCACCGCGACGGCAAGGTCGTCCACGACCTGACCGCCGACGGGGTCGTGAAGTCCATCAACGTGGCGCAGGCGCTGGGCCGGACCACGGCCTACACCTGGCTGAAGATCCCCGTCGTCGAGGACATGGAACGCGTCATGGACGCCACGACGCTGCCGACGCTGCTGCTCGGGGGGGACCCGGCGACCTCGCCGGAGGAGACGTTCGCGACCTGGCGCAAGGCGCTGGCCCTGCCGTCGGTGCGCGGGCTGACCGTGGGGCGGACCCTGCTGTACCCCCCGGACGGCGACGTCGAGTCCGCGGTGAAGACCGCCGTCTCCCTGGTGCGCTGAGGAGCCCGACGATGACCTCCGGAACCGACCCGAACCTCTTCCTCCCCGCCGGGTCCACCGCGGCCGACGGTTTCGACCTCGTCGTGACCCCGGAGTCGGCGGGCTGGGGCTTCTCCGGCCTGCGCACGCTGACGCTGGCCCCGGGGGCCTCCCGCACCTTCCCCACCGGCGAGGACGAACTGCTCGTCCTGCCGCTCTCCGGTGCCTGCTCGGTCACGGTCGCGGGCGAGACCCTCGACCTCGCCGGACGCACCGGCGTCTTCGACGGGGTCACCGACTTCGCCTACGTCGGCCGCGACAGCGAGCTGACGATCTCCAGTGCCGCAGGCGGCGTGTTCTCGTTCCCGGGCGCACGGGCGTCACGCCGCCTGCCCTTCCGGTACGGCCCGGCCTCGGGGGTCCCGGTGGAACTCCGCGGGGCCGGGTCGTGCAGCCGGCAGGTCAACAACTTCGCCACCCCGGCGGCCTTCGAGACCGACAAGCTCATCGCCTGCGAGGTCGTCACCCCCGGCGGGAACTGGTCCTCCTACCCCCCGCACCGCCACGACCGCACCAGCGACGTGGAGAGCGAGCTCGAGGAGATCTACTACTACGAGTTCCGCGCGCTGGCGCCGCAGGGCGTCCCGACGGTTCCCGGGGGCGTGGGCCTGCAGCAGGTCTACGGCGACGCCGAACGCCCGATCCGGGTCCTGGAGGAGGTCGGCTCCGGCGACGTCGTGCTCATCCCGCACGGCTGGCACGGACCGTCGGTCGCCTCCCCGGCCTACGACATGTACTACCTGAACGTCATGGCCGGGCCCGAGGCGGAACGGGCCTGGAAGATCTGCGACGACCCCGCCCACGGCTGGGTGCGGTCGACCTGGGAGCAGCAGGCCGTCGACCCCCGCCTGCCCTTCTACTCCACCCCCGAGCCCGACGAGCACTGAGAGACGATCGAGATGAGCGCGGTACCCCCCAACCCGGCAGTGGTGACGGTGCGGTTGACGGTCTCGCAGGCCGTCGTGCGGTTCCTGCAGGCGCAGTTCAGCGAACGCGACGGCGTGCGCCGGCCGTTCTTCGGCGGCGTGTTCGGCATCTTCGGGCACGGCAACGTGGCCGGGATCGGCCAGGCCCTCCTCGAGGCCGAGGAGGGGGCGCTCGGCGACGACTGGGAACCCCCGGCCCACCTGCGCTACATGACGGGTCGCAACGAGCAGGCGATGGTCCACGCCGCCGTCGGCTACGCCCGGCAGCAGGACCGGTTGCAGACCCTCGCGGTCACCGCGTCGGTCGGGCCGGGATCGACGAACATGCTGACCGGCGCGGCCCTGGCCACGGTCAACCGCATCCCCGTGCTGCTGCTGCCCGCCGACGTGTTCGCGACCCGCGTCGCCTCGCCGGTGCTGCAGGAGCTGGAACAGCCCTACGGCTACGACGTCTCCGTCAACGACGCGTTCCGGCCGCTGTCGAAGTTCTTCGACCGGGTGTGGCGCCCGGAGCAGCTGCCCTCCGCGCTGCTCGGGGCGATGCGGGTCCTCACCGACCCGGCCGAGACCGGTGCGGCGACGATCTGCCTGCCCGAGGACCTGCAGGCCGAGGCGTGGGACTTCCCCGTCGAGCTGTTCCGCGAGCGGACCTGGCGCATCGCCCGGCCCGTCCCGGAGAAGGTCGCGATCGCCGAGGCGGCCGACCTCATCCGTTCCGCGAAGGCCCCGCTCGTCGTGGCCGGCGGCGGGGTCGTGTACTCGCAGGCCACCGAGGCGCTGCGGGCGTTCGTGGAGGCCACCGGCATCCCCGTGGGCCAGTCCCAGGCCGGCAAGGGCGCGATCCGCTACGACCACCCCCTGTCGCTGGGGGCCGTCGGTTCCACCGGCACGACGGCGGCCAACGAGATCGCCGCGGAGGCCGACGTCGTCATCGGGATCGGCACGCGGTACTCCGACTTCACCACCGGCTCGCGGACGGCGTTCCAGAACCCGGACGTGCGGTTCGTGAACGTCAACGTGGCCTCCCTCGACGCGGTCAAGCACGCCGGGCTGCCCGTGCAGGCCGACGCCCGCGAGGCCCTGGAGGCGCTCACGGAGGCCCTGGAGGGTTTCTCCACCCCCGACGCCTACCGGGAGCGCGCCGCGCGCCTGAACCGCGAGTGGGACGCCGTGGTGGACCGGTTCTTCCACTCCGGGATCGGGGAGGCGAAGGGCCTGCTGGCGCAGGCCGAGGTCATCGGCGCCGTCGACGAGGTGGCCGGGGACCGCGACGTCGTGGTGTGCGCCGCGGGGTCGCTGCCCGGGGACCTGCACGCCATGTGGCGCAGCCGCGACCCGAAGCAGTACCACGTCGAGTACGGGTACTCCTGCATGGGCTACGAGATCCCCGGCGGGATCGGGGTGGCGCTGGCCGCCCCGGACCGGGACGTGTTCATCACCGTCGGCGACGGTTCGTTCCTCATGATGCCGACGGAACTGGTGACGGCGGTCCAGGAGGGCGTGAAGGTCATCGTCGTCCTGCTCCAGAACCACGGTTTCGCCTCCATCGGCGCGCTGTCGGAGCAGCACGGTTCTCAGCGCTACGGGACGAGGTACCGCAAGCGGTCGGAGTCCGGGCGGCTGGAGGGGGAGAAGCTGCCCGTCGACCTCGCGGCGAACGTCGAGAGCCTGGGCATCCGGACGCTGCGCGCCGGCACCCGCAAGGAGCTCGTGGCGGCCCTGCAGGACGCCAAGGCCTCTAGGGAGTCGACCTGCGTGTACGTCGAGACCGACCTGTACTCCGAGGCCCCCGACGGCGGCGGCTGGTGGGACGTCCCGGTGTCGGAGGTGTCCCACCTGGAGTCCACCCGGGCCGCGCGGACCTGGTACGAGGGCGAGAAGCGGACCCAGCGCCCGCTGCTCTGACGGGCCGGTCCGCCGGGAAGCGGTTTCCGAGCGGGCCCGTCCGCACCGGTCCCCGCGGGGTCCGGCGCGCCCTCTCCGTGAGGTGCGGGAGAGGTAAGTATGTAACGACAATCGCTTGACAGTGCGCGCTCCGGCGCGCCACAGTTCCCTCGTCGTCCTCCGCGTCCGGAGGACGGCGCACGACGACGTGGAGGACGTTCCCCATGGGCATCACCATCGGCTCCGCCCCCGACTCCTGGGGCGTCTGGTTCGCCGACGACCCGCTGCAGACCCCGGCGTCCCGCTTCCTCGACGAGGTGGCCGAGGCGGGGTACGAGTGGATCGAGCTCGGCCCCTACGGCTACCTGCCCACCGACGCCGCGGAACTCTCCGACGAGCTCGCGAAGCGCGACCTCAAGGTCTCGGCCGGCACCATCTTCGCCGCCCTGCACCGCCCCGACCACTACGACGAGGCCTGGGCCCAGGTCGAGCTCGTCGCGGACCTCACCCGGGCCGTGGGCGGCACCCACCTCGTGGTGATCCCCGGCCAGTGGCGCAGCGACAAGACCGGCGAGGCGCTGGAGCCCCGCGAGCTGGACGAGGCCGGCTGGCAGCGGCTGGCCTCGGGCATGGACCGCCTCGGCGCCGACGTGAAGGAGCGCTACGGCCTGCAGATGGCCTTCCACTCCCACGCCGACACCCACGTCGACACCCAGGACCAGATCGAGCGCTTCCTGGAGATGACCGACCCCGAGGTCGTGAAGCTGTGCCTGGACACCGGCCACGTCAGCTTCTCCGGGGGGGACAACCTGGAGATCATCCGCAGGCACCCCGACCGGATCGCCTACGCCCACCTCAAGCAGGTCGACCCGCAGGTGGTCGCCAAGGTCAAGGCCGAGGACCTCGGCTTCGGCGACGCGGTGAAGCTCGGCGCCATGGTCGAGCCCCCGCAGGGGGTACCGGACATGCCGCCGGTGCTGGCCGCCCTGGAAGATCTGGGGCGTGACATCTTCGCCATCGTCGAGCAGGACCTCTACCCGGTCGCCTTCGACGTCCCCCTGCCCATCGCCCGCCGGACCTGCTCCTACCTCCGCTCCTGCCGCCTCCCGCGGGCCTGACCCCGCCGCGACCGGCCCCGCGGGGGCCGATCGCCCCCGCACCACCCGCACCGCCGCAGGACCGCACCACCCCGTTGAGGAACAGCGGGTTCGGCTCGACCGGGCGAGGAACGCCCGAGGAGAAGGGACCGGATCGATGAGGATTCGCTCGCGCAGGACCACCGTCGCCGCGCTCGTGGCGGTCGCCGCCCTCACGGTGGGCGGGTGCAGCTCGTCCGGCGGCAAGGCCGAGGACACCGCCGACGGAGGTGCCGCCGCCGGTGTCGCCGACACCCCCCGGATGAAGATCGCCATGGTGACCCACGCGGCCCCCGGCGACACCTTCTGGGACATCGTCCGCTCCGGCGCCGAGGCCGCCGCGGCCAAGGACAACGTCGACCTCAACTTCCAGGGGGCCCCGGAGGCCGCGGACCAGGTCAACCTCGTCCAGAGCGCCATCGACTCGAAGGTGGACGGCATCGCCGTCACCTTGGCCAAGGCCGACGCGCTGGCCCCCAGCGTGCAGGCGGCCACCGCCGCGGGCATCCCCGTCGTCGCCTTCAACGGCGGCTTCGAGGAGTGGAAGACCGCCGGTGCCATGGGTTACTTCGGCCAGGACGAGGAGCTGGCCGGTGTCGCCGCGGGTGAGCGGCTGAGCAGCGAGGGCGCCAAGAAGACCCTCTGCGTCATCCAGGAGCAGGGCCACGTCGGGCTGGAGGCCCGCTGCGCCGGGGTCGCCCAGGGCCTGTCCGGCGGCACCACCGAGAACCTCTACGTCACCGGGACCGACATGCCCTCGGTGCAGCAGACCATCACCTCCAAGCTGCAGCAGGACCCCGCCGTCGACCACGTCGTCACCCTCGGCGCGCCGTTCGCCCTCACCGCGGTCAAGGCCGTGGCCGACGCGGGCAGCAGCGCCGAGGTCGCCACCTTCGACACCAACAAGGAGCTCATGGGCTCCATCCAGAGCGGCGACGTGAAGTGGGCCATCGACCAGCAGCCCTACCTGCAGGGTTACCTCGCGGTGGACTCGCTGTGGCTGTACAAGACCAACGGCAACACCATCGGCGGTGGCCAGGCCACGTTGACCGGCCCGGCGTTCATCGACTCCACCAACGTGGACCGCGTCGCCGACTTCGCGGCCAACGGAACCCGGTGACGCACCCGTGAGCACCTCCGTCAGCACGTCGAAGGTCCCGCCCGCGGTGCGGGCCAAGGACGACCGGGTCGCGACCCGCTCGCTGCTCTCGCGGCTGCTGTCCAGGCCCGAGATCGGCTCCCTCATCGGCGCGGTCGCCGTGTTCGTCCTCTTCTGCGTGGTGGCCCCCACCTTCCGCACCGCTCCCTCGCTGGCGACGGTCGCCTACTCCGCCTCCACGATCGGCATCATGGCCGTGGCGGTGGCCCTGCTGATGATCGGCGGGGAGTTCGACCTCTCCGCCGGCGTGGTCGTCACCACGACGGCGCTGGCCGCCTCCACGTTCGCCTACCAGCTGGGACTGAACCTCTGGGTCGGGGTCCTCGCAGCGCTGGTGCTGGCCCTGGGGATCGGCGCCTTCAACGGCTGGCTGCTCATGCGGACGGGGCTGCCGAGCTTCCTCATCACCCTCGGCACGTTCTTCATGCTCCAGGGCCTCAACCTCGGCGTCACCAAGCTGCTCACCGGCGGGGTGTCCTCGGACTCGGTGGCCGACATGGACGGCTTCGCCTCCGCCCAGGCGGTGTTCGCCTCCACGATCGACGTCGGCGGGATCGGCATCAAGATCACCGTCCTGTGGTGGATCCTCTTCGTGGCCATCGCCACCTGGACGCTGCTGCGCACCCGCGTCGGGAACTGGATCTTCGCCGTCGGCGGCGACGACAAGGCCGCCCGCGCGGTCGGGGTCCCGGTGCGGAGGACGAAGATCGGGCTGTTCATGACCGTCGGCTTCGCCGGCTGGTTCGTGGGCATGCACCAGCTCTTCAGCTTCGACTCCATCCAGTCCGGCGGCGGCGTCGGCCAGGAGTTCATCTACATCATCGCCGCCGTCGTCGGGGGGTGCCTGCTCACCGGCGGGTACGGCTCGGCGGTCGGCTCGGCCATCGGGGCGCTCATCTTCGGCATGACCAGCCTGGGCATCGTCTACGCCGGCTGGGACGCGAACTGGTTCAAGCTGTTCCTCGGCGTGATGCTCCTGCTGGCCACGATCGTCAACCTGGTCGTCAAGAACCAGGCCGCGAAGAGGTGAGGACCCGATGAGCCCCCAGTCCCCGAACCCCGAGATCCTCAGCCTCACCGACGTCGGCAAGAGCTACGGCAACGTCCACGCGCTGCGCGGGGTGTCGCTGTCGGTGCGCCAGGGCGAGATCACCTGCGTCCTGGGCGACAACGGCGCCGGCAAGTCGACGCTCATCAAGGTCATCGCGGGCCTGCACCAGCACAGCGAGGGCCGCCTCGTCGTCAACGGCGAGGAGGTGCGCTTCAGCTCCCCGCGCGAGTCGCTGGAGCGGGGCATCGCCACGGTCTACCAGGACCTCGCGCTCGTGCCGCTGATGTCCGTCTGGCGCAACTTCTTCCTCGGCGCCGAGCTCACCACCGGCTGGGGACCGTTCAAGCGCCTGGACGTCAAGCGGATGATCGAGGTCACCGACGAGGAGCTCACGAAGATGGGCATCAGCGTGCCAGACCTCGAGCGTCCCGTCGGCGCCCTCTCCGGCGGGCAGCGCCAGTGCATCGCCATCGCCCGGGCCATCCACTTCGGCGCCAAGGTCCTCATCCTCGACGAGCCGACCGCGGCGCTGGGCGTCAAGCAGTCCGGCGTCGTCCTCAAGTACGTCGCCAAGGCCCGCGACGCGGGGCTGGGCGTCATCTTCATCACCCACAACCCCCACCACGCCTACCTGGTGGGCAACCACTTCGTGATCCTCAACCGCGGCAACGTGTCCCTGGACCGGCCCCGCAGCGGGATCACGCTGGACGAGCTCACCAACGAGATGGCCGGCGGGGCGGAGCTCGAGGCGCTGAGCCACGAGCTGTCCGTGCCGGGCCAGACCCCCGAGCCCGCCCTGGCGGCGGCGCCCCGGGACACCGAGCAGCACCCCTGACCCCTCCAGCAGCACACCCGACGACCCCCGGCGGCCCCGCCGGGGGAGACGACACCCGAGGACGGACCGCATGAGCACGGCGACGCAGACGACCGACCGCACCGCGCGTCAGGGGTACGACCGCGATGTGCGCGTCGCCGTGCTCGGCGTCGGCATGATGGGCCAGGACCACGCCCGCCGCCTCGCCACCCTGACCAAGGGCGCCCAGCTCGTCGCGGTCAGCGACGTGGACGCCGCCCGCACCGACGCGGTCGCCGCCGAGCTCGGCGTCCGCGCCGTGCACGACCCGGCCGCGGCCATCGCCGACCCCGAGGTGGACGCCGTCGTCATCGCGACGCCCGGGTTCACCCACGAGGGTCTGGTGCTGGAGGCCATCGCCGCGGGCAAGCCCACCCTGTGCGAGAAACCCCTCACCACCTCCCCGGAGACCGCCCGCGCGGTCGTCGAGGCCGAGCGCGCCCTGGGCCGCCCCCTCGTGCAGGTGGGGTTCATGCGCCGCTTCGACGCCGAGTACGAGCAGCTGCGCGCGCTCGTCGCCTCGCGCGAGCTGGGCCGGCCGCTGTTCCTGCACTGCGTGCACCGCAACGCCACGACCCCGCCGAACTTCAACTCCGAGATGCTCATCCTCGACTCCGTCGTCCACGAGGTCGACATCGCCCGCTTCCTGCTGGGCGAGGAGATCACCGCGATCACGGTGCTCACCCCGGGCCGCACCGCCCACGCCCCCGAGGGCCTGCAGGACCCGCAGTTCGTGCTCATGGAGACCGCGAGCGGCACCCTCGTCGACGTCGAGATCTTCGTGAACACCACCTTCGGCTACGAGGTCCGCACCGAGCTGGTCGCCGAGCGCGGCAGCGCGATGACCGGCCTGGGCGTCGGGCTGGTCCAGCACTCCGCCGCCGGGTGGGGAGGGCGGATCGCGGCCGACTTCAAGCAGCGCTTCGGCGCCGCCTACGACACCGAGTTCCAGCGCTGGGTGGACGCCGTCCGCAGCGGCGCCGGCGTCGACGGGCCCGGGGTGTGGGACGGGTACGCCGCGGCCGCCGTCTGCGCCGCCGGCGTGCAGTCCCTGCGCACCGGCCGCCGCGTCGAGGTCGACCTCGGCGCCCGGTCCTGAGGAGGCCCGCGGATGCAGATCGCCCTGGACCCCTACATGTTCCGCGACGTCCCGCTGCTGCAGCTGCCGGGAGTGGTTGCCGACCTCGGCTACGAGTGGATCGAGCTCTCCCCGCGCGAGGACTTCATCCCCTTCTTCCGCCACCCCCGCGTCGACCTGGCCGGGGTGCGGGCCTTCCGCAAGGCGCTGGAGGCCGCCGGGGTGGGCGTGTGCTCCACCCAGTTCGTGCAGCGCTGGTCCGGTCCCGGTGAGGACGAGCGCCGGCAGGCGGTGCGCAACGTCAAGCGCATCGTCGAGGTGAGCACGGAGCTCGGCGTCCCCGTCCTGCAGTCGGAGTTCAACGGCCGCCCCGAGCTGCCGGAGGCCAGCGAGGCCCGCTTCTTCGACTCCTTCGAGGAGCTCGCCCCGGTCTTCGAGTCCGCCGGCGTCGAGCTGCGCCTGGAACCGCACCCCGACGACTTCGTCGAGGACGGTTTCCGCGCCGTCGACCTCGTGCGCGGCCTCGACCGGCCCTGGCTGGGGTTCGTCTACTGCACCCCGCACACCTTCCACCAGGGCGGGGACGGACCGGGGATCGTGCGCTACGCCGGCGACCTGGTCCGCCACGTGCACGTGGCGGACTCCTTCGACCCCCGCGGTTCCTCCGGCCTGCGCTACATCGTCAACCCCCCCGGTTCCACCGCCCGCGTCCACCAGCACCTCGACGTCGGCGAGGGCGAGGTCGACGTCGACGGCATCTTCGCGGCCCTGGGCGAGGTCGGCTTCGACGGCGCGGTGTGCTCCAGCGTGTTCGCCTGGGAGGAGCGGCGCGAGGAGTCCAGCCGCTTCATGCGCGCGAGGATCCAGGAACTCGTCGACCGCTGGTGACCCGGGGCTCGCGGGTCAGCCACCGGCCGAACGTCAGCTCCCCCCGGTCGGCGTCGGGATCGGGCAGCAGCGTCCCGTCGCGCAGCGCGCGGCCGAACCCGCCGGGCAGGGGCAGGGCGAGGACGAGGCCGCGGTGCCCGGTGGCCCGGGCCCAGGAACGGGCCGCGTCGGCCATCGCCAGCACCTCCGGCCCGGCCAGGTCGCGCACCCGGCCCGCGGGCCCCCGCTCGGCCAGGGCCACCAGCCGCTGCGCGACCTCGCGCGCCGCGACGGGCTGCGACCTCATCACCGGGACCAGGTGCACCGGCCCGAACGCGGCCCGGCCGTGCAGCTGCCCGGCGAACTCGTGGAACTGGGTGGTGCGCAGCAGCGTCCACGGGACCCGCCCGCCGGCGACCTGCTCCTCCTGGGCGGCCTTGCCCGCGTAGTAGCCGTGCGGGGCCCGGTCGACGCCGACGATGGACAGCGCGAGGTGGTGACCGACCCCGGCGTCCTCCTCGGCCGCGAGGAGGTTCCCCGTCACGGCGGTGAAGAACTCCCGCGCCACCCGCGCTGAGCCCGTCCCCACCGACGTGACGTCCACGACGGCGTCCACCCCGGCGAGGGCCCCGCCCAGCCCGGTCCCGGCGACGAGGTCGACCCCGGTGGAGCGGGCGAGGACGACGGCCTCGTGGCCGTGCTCGCGGGCGACGTCCACGACGTGCTGCCCGACGGTGCCGGTTCCCCCGGCGATCGCGATGCGCATGCCCCTCCGACGACGCAGCGGCCCCGGACGTCAGGATGGGCTCCGGCGGCGAGGAGGGGGAGGTGCGGGTGGACACCGGGGTCGACGACCTGCCCGGAGGGGCCGGGGAGCGCCGGCGGCTGCTGTCGCTGGGCTACCGGATGCTCGGGACGCTGGCCGAGGCCGAGGACGCCGTGCAGGAGACCTACCTCCGCTGGTACCGGCTGAGCGCCGCCGAGCGCGCGGCCGTCGCGAACCCGCCGGCGTGGCTGACCCGCGTCGCGAGCCGGGTCTGCCTCGACGTCCTCGCCTCCGCCCGCCACCGCCGGGAGCGGTACGCGGGGGAGTGGCTGCCCGAGCCCGTCCCCTCGGACCTGTTCTCCGGCACCGTCTCGGGCCGCCCGGCCGTCGACCCGTTCGAGCGGGTCAGCCTCGACGAGTCGGTCAGCACCGCCGTCCTCGTCGTCATGGAGTCGATGACCCCGGCCGAGCGGGTCGCCCTCGTCCTGCACGACGTGTTCGGGCTGCCCTTCGCCGAGATCGCCGACGTCGTCGGCCGCGCCCCCGCGGCGGTGCGCCAGCTCGCCTCCTCCTCCGCCCGCCGCCGCGTCCGCGAGCACGGCGCCGTCGGCGGCGACCGCCGCGAGCACGACGCCGTGGTCCGCGCCTTCGCCCGCGCGGCCGGCACCGGCGACGTCGAGGCGCTGGCGGCGCTGCTCGACCCCTCCGTCGTCCTGCGCTCCGACGGCGGCGGGGTGGTGAGCGCCGCCCGCCGCCCCGTGCGGGGGCGCGACGACGTGGCGCGGTTCCTCCTCGGCGTCGTCCGCAAGAACCCCGCCCTGCGGGTGCGGGAGGTGCGCACCGGCGACGGTCTGGCCCACTGCTTCACCGACGGGGAGGCGGCGCGCGCCGTGCTGAACCTGCGGGTCCGGGACGGGCACGTCCAGGACGTCTGGATCCAGCTGAACCCCGGGAAGCTCAGCGCCTGGGCGCCGAGCGCTCCCACGCGCTGAAGGAGCGCAGCGACCCCGAGCCCGGGCGGCGCAGCCAGGGCCAGGGGTGGCGGGCGACGACGTCGAGGCGGGCCGCGCGGCGGGCGAAACCGGGGACGGGGGCGTGGGTGACGGCGAGGCGGCGCCCGGCGAGCTCCGCGACGGGATCGCCGAGGCGGACCTCGCAGCCGAGCTCGGCGAGGGTCTCGGCGAGGAACACCAGGCGCTTGCCGGACAGCCGCAGCCGGGCCAGCAGCGGCTCGTCGAACACGAACACCGCGGGGACGCCGGGGTGGGCGGCGAGCGCGGGGTCGGTGTCGGCGAGGGACTCCGCGGTGAGCCACACCGCGTCGGGCTCGCCGGTGACCTCGGGGGTGCGGGGGCCGGCGTCGGTGGGTCCGCCGGCGAGGCCCTCGGGGGGCTCCACGCGGGGACCGGCCTCCGTCTCCGGCCAGTCCTGGACCGGGCAGGCCCGCCGCAGCGCGCACGTGCCGCACAGGCCCGGGGCGCGCTTCTCGACCTGCCACCGGCTGAAGCCGTAGACCTTCCCCGTCCCGGTGCCCACGGCCCACTGCCAGCCGAGGCGGTTCGCGGCGGGGGAGCCGTCGAGGAGGTGGCGGTACATCTCCCGCGCGCCCTCGCGCCAGTCCGCCCCGGCCCGCACGGAGTACTGCGAGGCCAGCCACATCCGGGTCTGGTTGACCAGCCAGCCCTCCTCGTGCAGCTCCGCGGTGGTGGTGGCGACGCAGGCCATGTCCTGCGGCCACGGTTCGCGCTCCCACGGCTGCGCGGGCACGGGGGCGGCGAAGCGCAGCGGGCGGGCCGTCGCGGGGCCGAGGCGGGCGTAGAGGTGGCGGGCGTACTCCTGCCACAGCAGCTCGTCGCGGAACTTCGCCCGGTCGCGGGCGGGGGCGTCCCCCGCCGCGGCCCACACCGTCGGCAGCGGGAGCAGCCCGTGGCGCACGTAGGGCGAGAGCCGGGTCGCGCCGCGGCGCTCGGGCGGCCAGACCTCGCTGCGCCGGGCGGCGTAGCCGGTGAGGTCCAGCGCGGCGAGGGCGGCGTCGGCGGCGGCCTGCCCGCCGCGCACGGGCGAGGCCGGCACGGGTTCCCCCGCCGGCTCGCAGGTCAGGTGGCCGAGGTGGGTGGCCACCCAGGCGCGCACGGCGTCGCGCTCGGCGGGCGGGGAGGGCAGGCGGGGCACCCCGTCATCGTCACCCGGGGGTGCGGGGACGGCACCCGCAGCGCCCGCTGGTCCCCGGGGTCGGTCGTGTGCCACGCTGACGGCGAGGACAACTGAACACACGGCCGCTTCCCCCCGGCGGGAGAGCCCCACCGGCCCGCCGGTGGGCACCGAAGGAGCAACCACCCCGGAACCTCTCAGGTCCACGTACCGCCACGGGCAGGCCGCTCTGGAAAGCAGGACCCCACGGTCCTCACCGACGGGGAAAGCCTCGCTGCGCGGGGTGAAGCTCTCAGGTCCCGCGACAGAGGGGGTCCAGCACGTGGCCGCACCCCGCGGCCGCGACGAGAGGAGCCCCGTGACCACCCCGGCCACCACCCCCGCGCCCCCCGCGAGCACCCCCCTGGCCGACGCCCACGCCGCGCTCGGTGCCTCCTTCACCGACTTCGCCGGCTGGCAGATGCCGCTGCGCTACGCCTCCGACCTCGCCGAGCACCACGCCGTCCGCCGCGCGGCCGGGATCTTCGACCTCTCCCACATGGGGGAGATCCGCGTCAGCGGCCCGCAGGCCGGGGCCGCCCTCGACGCCGCCCTCGCCGGGCGCCCCTCGGCGATGGCCATCGGCCGCGCCGCCTACGGGCTGCTCGTCGACCACGAGGGCGGGATCGTCGACGACCTCGTCACCTACCGCCTCGGGGAGCAGGAGTTCCTCGTCGTCGCCAACGCCGCCAACGTCGAGCCCGTCGTCGTCGCCCTCGCCGACCGCGCCCGGCCCTTCGACGCCCACGTCGCCGACGAGACCGCCCGCTGGGCGCTCGTCGCGGTGCAGGGCCCGGCCTCCGCCGCGATCGTCGGCCCGCTCGTCGACGCCGACCTCACCGCCCTCGGCTACTACCGCTGCGCGCCCGCCACCCTCACGACCGGACCCGGCGCCCCCGGCGTCGAGGTCCTCCTCGCCCGCACCGGCTACACCGGCGAGGACGGCTTCGAGGTCTTCGTCCCCGTCGACGACGCCGTCGCCGCGTGGGACGCCCTGCTGGCCGCCACGCGCGAGCACGGCGGCGTCCCCGCCGGCCTCGCCTGCCGCGACACCCTGCGCCTGGAGGCGGGGATGCCCCTCTACGGGCACGAGCTGACCACCGCCACCAGCCCCTTCGCCGCGGGCCTGGGACGGGTCGTCAAGCTCGACAAGGACCCCGGTCCCGTCGGGCTCGAGGCGCTCCAGCGCCTGGCCGCGACCCCGCCCGCCCGCGTCCTCGTCGGCCTGCGCGGCACCGGGCGCCGCGCCCCGCGCGCCGGCTACCCCGTCGTCGCCGGCGGTTCCCCCGTGGGGGAGGTCACCAGCGGGGCCCTCTCGCCCACCCTGGGGTACCCCGTCGCGATGGCCTACGTCGACGCCGCGCTCTCGGCACCGGGGACGGCCCTGGCCGTCGACGTCCGCGGCACCGAGCTGCCCGTCGAGGTCGTCGCGCTGCCCTTCTACCGCCGGGAGCGCTGAGGCGTGGGCGGCCCGCTGTCCGTCTTCGACATGTTCTCCGTCGGCATCGGCCCCTCGAGCTCGCACACCGTCGGCCCGATGCGCGCCGCCCTCGCCTTCGCCGAGCACCTCGCCGCCACCGGGGCCCTGGACCGCGTCCACGCGGTGACCGTCGACCTGTACGGCTCGCTCGGCGCCACCGGCCGCGGGCACGGCAGCGACCGCGCCGTCGTCCTCGGGCTGACGGGGGAGCGCCCCGAGCTCATCGACCCCGACACCGTCGAGGAGGTGCTCGCCGGGATCCGGGCGGGCGGGGAGCTGCGCCTCCTGGGCCGGCACCCCGTGCGGTTCGACCTCGACGCCGACGTCCGCCTGATCGGGCAGACCTCGCTGCCCGCGCACCCCAACGGGATGGTCTTCACCGCCCGCGACGCCGCGGGGGACGTCCTCGCCGAGCGCACCTCGTACTCCGTCGGCGGGGGTTTCGTGCGCGACCACCCCCTCGACGTCGCCGAACCCGTCGTGGGGACCGGCGCCGGTCTGCCCTTCGGCTTCCGCAGCGCGGGGGAGCTGCTGGAGCACTGCCGCCGGACCGGCCTCGGGGTGGCCGACCTGGTGCGGCGCAACGAGGAGAGCCAGCGCGAGCCCGCCGAGGTCGACGCCGGGCTGCTGCGCATCTTCGCCGCCATGGCCGCCTGCGTCGACCACGGCCTCGTCACCGACGGGACCCTGCCCGGCGGTCTCGGCGTGCGCCGCCGCGCGCCGCGGCTGCACCGGCAGCTGCTCGCCGAGGAGGGCAGCTCCGCCGCCGACGCCCTGCACGCCATGGACTGGGTCAGCCTGTTCGCCCTCGCCGTCAACGAGGAGAACGCCGCCGGCGGTCGCGTCGTCACCGCCCCCACCAACGGCGCGGCGGGGATCGTGCCCGCCGTCCTGCACTTCTACCGCCGCTTCGTCCCCGGCGCCGACGACGCCGGCACCGTGCGCTTCCTGCTCGCCGCCGGCGGCATCGGCATCGTCCTGAAGGAGACCGGCTCGATCTCCGGGGCCGAGGTCGGCTGCCAGGGCGAGGTCGGCTCCGCCAGCGCCATGGCGGCCGCCGGCCTCGCCGAGGTCCTCGGCGGCACCCCCGAGCAGGTCGAGAACGCCGCCGAGATCGCCGTCGAGCACCACCTGGGGCTCACCTGCGACCCCGTCGGCGGCCTCGTCCAGATCCCCTGCATCGAGCGCAACGCCGTCGGGGCCACGACCGCGATCCACGCCGCCCGCACCGCCATGCGCGGCGACGGCGACCACGTCGTCAGCCTCGACACCGCCATCGCCACGATGCGCCAGACCGGCGCGCACATGCGCTCGGAGTACAAGGAGACCTCCCTCGGCGGGCTCGCCCTCACCGTCGTCGGCCGCCCCGCCGTGGGGGTCAACGTCCCCGAGTGCTGACCCGCCGCACGTCGCGCTCGACGGCCTCGACGAACGCGGTGACGGCCCGCCGGGCCGGGCGCTCGGGGGAGGGGCGGGCGGTGGCCAGCGACAGCGTCCACCCCGGCTGCTCGCCCGTCACCGCCTGCTCGTGGCAGCCGGGGGGCACCGGCACCGACCCGGGCACGAACGCCGGGCCCAGCCCGGCGGCGACGTAGCGCGGGAACGTCGACACGTCCGGGACCTCCAGCACGACGTGCCGGCGCGCCCCGGCGCGCTCGAACACCGCGTCCACCTGCAGCCGGTTGCCGAAACCGGGGGGACCGTCGATCCAGCGCTCCCCCGCGAGGTCGGCCAGCTCCACCGGCCCCGGGGAGGCCAGCGGGTGCCCGGCGGGCAGCAGCAGCCGCAGCGGGGCGCGGACCAGGGGCCGCAGCGCGACCGCCCCCGGGGGGCGGAAGGGCCACGACAGGAACGCCGCGTCCAGCTCCCCCTCGACCAGCGCCCGCAGCAGGCCCCGCGAGCCGTCCGCGAAGACCCGCATCGACACCGACACCCGCGGGTGCTCCGCGGTGAACCGCTGCAGCAGCCGGGGCAGGTCCACGGGGTGCATGGTGGTGACGACCCCCACGGCCACCGGGCCGGTGGGCCCCTCCTCGGCGCCGCGCACCGCGGCCCGCGCCTGCG
The DNA here is from genome assembly GCF_000017305.1 of Kineococcus radiotolerans SRS30216 = ATCC BAA-149. Taxonomy (GTDB): domain Bacteria; phylum Actinomycetota; class Actinomycetes; order Actinomycetales; family Kineococcaceae; genus Kineococcus; species Kineococcus radiotolerans. Next base: position 2,843,431 of record NC_009664.2, read on the forward strand.
ACACCCCGGCCAGCAGCCGCCGCGCCTCCGGCACCAGCGCCCGGCCCGCGTCGGTGGGCACCGCCCGCCGCGACGTGCGGACGAACAGCCCCGCCCCCAGGTCCTCCTCCAGCGCGCGCACGACGGTGCTCACCACCGACTGCGCCGTCCCCAGCCGGCGGGCGGCCGCGCTGATCGTCCCCGCCTCCACCACGGCCAGGAACACCTCGAGCTGACGCAGCTCCACCCGTCCTCCCATCGCGATCCCCGATGGATGCTCCCACCGCCCAGCGTCGGCCCGGAAGGCCGCGCGGGCCGCGCGGTTGGGCCCGGCATGAGCTCACCCCGCCGCCACCGCCTCGGCTTCTGGATCGTCGCCGCCGCGTTCGCGATCGCCATGGCGTTCCCCACCGTCCCCACCCCCCTGTGGGCGCTCTACCGCGAGCGCGACGGGCTGCCCACCGCGGTCGTCACCGTCGCGTTCGCGGCCTACGCGGCCGGGGTCGCGGTCGCGCTGTTCACCGCCGGGCACCTCTCCGACCACCTCGGCCGCCGCCGCGTCCTCGTGCCCGCCCTCGCCCTGGAAGCCGCCGCCGCCCTCGCCCTCGCCCTCACCCCCGACGTCGTCGTGCTCGTCGCCGCGCGCGTCGCGACCGGCCTCGCGGTGGGGGCGCTGACCCCCACCGCGACCGCCCACCTCGCCGAGCTGCACGGGCGGACCGCGTCGGCGCACCCGGCCACCGGGGCCGTCGTCGCGACCGCCGCCAACCTCGGCGGCCTGGGCCTGGGGTCGCTGGCCGCGGGGTTCCTCGTCGGTCACCTCGGCGACCCGCTGCGCGTCCCGCACCTGGTGTTCCTGGTCCTGCTCCTGCTCGCCACCGCCGCGCTCGCCCTCGTCCCCGAGACCGTCCAGCGCGAGCACCGCCCCTACCGCGTGCAGCGCATCGCCGTCCCCGCCGCCGCCCGCGGCCGCTACCTCGCCGCGGCCCTCGCCTCCTTCGGCCTGTTCTCCGTGATGGGCCTCTTCAGCTCCCTGGCCCCCGCCGTCCTGGCCTCCCTCGGCCACCCCGGTCCGGTCGCCGGCGGGGCCACGGCGTTCTCCGTCTTCGCCGCCGCCGCCCTCAGCCAGGTGCTGCTCGCGCGGCTGGCCCCCCACCACCAGGTGCGCCTCGGGCTGGTCCTCACCGCCGCCGGCGTCGTCGTCCTCGGCGCGGGCGTCCTGCTCGCCGCGGTCGTCCCCTTCGTCGCGGGCGGGGTCGTCGCCGGCGCCGGGGTCGGGGTGCTGCTCAAGGGGGCGCTGAGCACCGCCACCGCGCTGGCCCCGGCCGGCTCCCGCGGGGAGGCCGCCGCCGGGATCTTCCTCGCCGGCTACCTCGGGATGGCCGTCCCGGCGTTCGCGGTCGGTCTCAGCAGCTCCTCCGGGGTCCCCTTCGGCGTCTCGGTGCCGGTCCTGGCCGTCGTCGTCCTCGTCGTCCTGGGTGCCGTCGCGGTGGCGCTGCACCGCAACCCCGCCCCCGCCGACGCCCCCGCCGACGCCCCCGCCGACGCCCCCGCCGACGCCCCCGCCGACGCCCCCGCCGACGCCCCCGCCGACGCCCCCGCCGACACCCCCGTCGACGCCGCGGCGCACCCCGCGTCCCGGGTGCGCGCCTGAGCGCGACGCGGCCCCGGCTGCGACGATGCGGGGGTGCCTCCCCGCCGCCGCACCGACCCCGCGGAAGGCCTCGCCGCCGTGCGCGCCGTCGAGGACGTCCTGGCCGGGGGCGGGCAGCCCCCGCGCCCCCTCCTGGCCACCGCCGTGCGCTACGCCCTGGAGGAGCTCGCCGCGCGCCACCCCGGCGGCAGCGTCGAGGTGCGGGTCCCGCCCTTCGCCGCCGTCCAGGTCCTGGAGGGCCCGCGCCACACCCGGGGCACGCCGCCGGCGGTCGTGGAGGTCGACCCCACCACCTGGATCGGGCTGGCCACCGGCGCCCTGCGCTTCGACGAGGCCCGCGCCGACGGGCGGGTCCGGGCCAGCGGCAACCGCGCCGACCTCGGCGGCCTGCTGCCCGTGGTGCCGCCGCGTACCGTGCTCCCGTGAGCGAGCCGTCCCAGACCCCGCCGTCCGAGGCCCCCGAGGAGACCCCTGGGCCGGCCCCCGAGGAGGCGCCGGACCGCGAGGGCACCGCGTTCGTGCAGGTCACCCGCCGCCGGGCCCCCCGCTTCCGCGCCTTCGTCGTCACCGGCCTGCTGCTCGCGGCCGTCATCGCGGCCGTCGTCGCGGCGGTGACCCCGCCCAGCGGCGGCTACTCCCAGCGGGCGCTGTTCGGGTACCTGTTCTGCAGCCTCGGCCTGCTGGGGGTCATCCTCGGCGGGCTCGTGGCGGTCCTGATCGACCGCCGCACCGGGACCCGTCCCGGGCCCCGCGCCCGTCGCCGCCGCCGCGGCTGACCGGTCGGCCCGCGGCGCGGGGGTGTGACACACTCGAGACGTGGCCCGCGGTGACGGACGTCTGAACCACGACCTGCTCCCCGGCGAGAAGGGCCCTCAGGACGCTTGCGGCGTCTTCGGGGTCTGGGCGCCGGGCGAGGAAGTCTCCAAGCTCACCTTCTACGGCCTCTACGCCCTGCAGCACCGGGGGCAGGAGGCGGCCGGCATCGCCGTGAGCAACGGCGAGCAGATCCTGGTCTTCAAGGACACCGGCCTGGTGTCCCAGGTCTTCGACGAGTCCGCCCTGGAGTCCCTCCAGGGGCACATCGCCGTCGGGCACGCCCGCTACTCCACGACCGGTGGGGGCGGCTGGGAGAACGCCCAGCCCACGCTGGGCGACACCGCCGGCGGCACCGTGGCCCTGGCGCACAACGGCAACCTCACCAACCTCTTCGAGCTGCGCGACCTGCAGGCCGAGCGGTACCCGCACTCCGAGCGCCCGGTGCTGCCGGGCCGCCCCTCGCCCAGCGAGCTGGCCCGCGGCAACACCACCGACACCGCGATCCTCACCGCGCTGTTCGCCGGCGACCCCGACCACACCCTCGAGGCGACGGCCGCCGAGGTCCTCCCGCACGTGCAGGGCGCGTTCAGCCTCGTCTTCATGGACGAGCACACCCTCTACGCCGCCCGCGACCCGCAGGGCATCCGCCCGCTGGTGCTGGGCCGGCTGGAGCGCGGCTGGGTGGTGGCCTCCGAGACGCCGGCCCTCGACATCGTCGGGGCCAGCTTCGTGCGCGAGATCGAACCCGGTGAGCTCATCGCCATCGACGCCGACGGGCTGCGCAGCACCCGCTTCGCCGAGGCGAAGCCCAAGGGCTGCGTCTTCGAGTACGTCTACCTCGCCCGCCCCGACACCTCCATCAGCGGCAAGGTCGTCCAGGAGGCCCGCGTCGAGATGGGCCGGGTCCTGGCCCGCGAGCACCCCGTCGAGGCCGACCTCGTCATCCCGACCCCGGAGTCCGGGACGCCCGCCGCCATCGGCTACGCCGAGGAGTCCGGCATCCCCTACGGGCAGGGGATGGTGAAGAACTCCTACGTGGGGCGCACCTTCATCCAGCCCAACCAGACGATCCGCCAGCTCGGCATCCGCCTGAAGCTCAACCCGCTCAAGCACGTCGTCGCCGGCAAGCGGCTCGTCGTCGTCGACGACTCCATCGTGCGCGGCAACACCCAGCGGGCCCTGATCCGGATGCTGCGCGAGGCCGGCGCGGCCGAGATCCACGTCCGGATCTCCTCCCCGCCGGTGAAGTGGCCGTGCTTCTACGGCATCGACTTCGCCACCCGCGCCGAGCTCATCGCCAACGGCCTCTCCGTCGAGGACGTCGCCCAGAGCATCGGCGCCGACTCCCTGGGCTACATCTCGCCCGAGGGCATGATCGCCGCGACCGACCAGCCCGCCGAGCGGCTGTGCACGGCGTGCTTCTCCGGGAGCTACCCCGTCCCGCTCAACGACCTCGACCGCCTCGGCGACCACGCGATGGACAAGCCGCGCATCCCGATCACGCCGGTCAGCCGGTCCGACGCCGCCCAGGGGGCACAGCAGTGAGTTCGACGACCGAGCGCGCCGGGACGACGTACGCCGACGCGGGGGTCGACGTCGTCGCGGGCGACCGCGCCGTGGAGCTCATGAAGGCGTCCGTGGCGCGCACCCAGGGCCCCGAGGTCGTCGGCGGCTTCGGCGGCTTCGCCGGCCTCTACGACGTCTCGGCCCTCAAGGACTACCGCCGCCCCCTGCTGGCGACGAGCACCGACGGCGTCGGCACCAAGGTCGCGATCGCGCAGGCCGTCGACAAGCACGACACCATCGGCGCCGACCTCGTCGGCATGGTCGTCGACGACGTCGTCGTGTGCGGGGCGACGCCGCTGTTCATGACCGACTACATCGCCTGCGGGCGCGTCGTCCCCGAGCGGATGGCGGCCATCGTCGCCGGCATCGCCCGGGCCTGCGAGGAGGCCGGGGTCGCGCTGGTCGGCGGGGAGACCGCCGAGCACCCGGGTCTGCTCGGCCCGGAGGAGTACGACGTGGCCGGCGCGGTCACCGGGGTCGTCGAGGCCGACGAGCTGCTCGGTGCCGAGCGCGTCGAGGTCGGGGACGTGCTCGTCGCGATGGCGAGCTCGGGTCTGCACTCCAACGGCTACTCGCTGGTCCGGCGGGTCTTCGCCGACGCCGGCTGGGCCTACGACCGGCACGTGGAGGAGTTCGGGCGCACGCTGGGCGAGGAGCTGCTGACCCCCACCCGCATCTACGCCCGGCCCGCCCTCGCGACGCTGGCCTCCGGCGGGGTGCACGCCATGAGCCACGTCACCGGCGGGGGGCTCGCCGCGAACCTGGCGCGCTGCCTGCCCGCGCACGTGACGGCCGTGGTGGACCGCACCACGTGGACGCCCGGGGCGGTCTTCGGCCTGGTGCGCGACCTGGGACGGGTGCCCGCCGACGACCTCGAACGGACCCTCAACCTGGGCGTCGGCATGCTGGCCGTCGTGCGGGCCGACAGCGTGGACGCCGTCGTGCGCAGCGTCGAGGGAGCGGGCATTCCGGCGTGGGTGTGCGGTGAGGTCCGGGAACGGACCGACGCGGACGGGGAGAGCAACGGGAAGGGTGTCGCAGGAGGCGTGACGCTCCTCCAGGGCCGCCACCGGGGTTGGTGACGGTCGTGCAGGGGCGGCACGCCTCCAGCGATGCCTTCGAAGTGCTGCGGCCAGGCCGCAGCACCCGAGCGGATCAGGCTCGGCGCTTGGACGACCACTCGTCGTAGTCGTCGGTCGCGGTGTACTTCGACCAGTCCTCGGACTCGTCGTCCGATTCGTCGTCTTCAACGTCAGACACCGGCGCCTCCTGGGCGGCGGGCCGCCCGATCTGACGGTACGGGTCGGGCCCGTGAAGCTCACGTTGCAGCGCGTTGTAGTCGGTATCGGGGCTGTAGTACTTCAGCTCCCGAGCGACCTTCGTCTGCTTGGCCTTCTGACGGCCGCGCCCCATGGCGTCGACCCCCTCGCGCGTCGGCCGGGGCAGGCTGAGCTGACCCCGGAGCAGCTGTCATCTCTCCGTGGCACCAACGGTACATGCCCGCGAGACCTTCCGGCATCCCGGTGGTCCGGGTCGCACCCTGGACGGAGCACCCGGCGGGCCCGCGGACCCTCCCGGCATGCGCTTAGCTGTGCCCGTGAGCAGCGCAGGAGGCGGCGGAGGCCGTCGGGTGGTGGCCGGGGTCGACTCCTCGACCCAGTCGTGCAAGGTCGTCGTGCGCGACGCGACGACGGGTGAGCTGCTGCGGATCGGGCGGGCCCGGCACCCCGAGGGGACCGAGGTCGACCCCGACCGCTGGTGGCGCGCCCTGGAGGAGGCCGTGGCCGACGCGGGCGGGCTCGACGACGTCGACGCGCTGGCCGTCGGCGCGCAGCAGCACGGCTCGGTCCTCCTCGACGAGGACGGCGAGGTCGTCCGTCCCGCGCTGCTGTGGAACGACGGCCGCTCGGCGGCCGCCGCCGAGGCGCTGACCGCGGAGCTCGGCGGCCCGCAGGCGTGGGCCGAGCAGGTCGGCAGCGTCCTCGTCGCCTCCCTGACCATCACCAAGCTGCGCTGGATCGCCGAGCACGAACCCGCCCACGCGGCGCGGACGGCCTCGGTCTGCCTGCCGCACGACTGGCTGACCTGGAAGCTGGCCGGCGCGGGCGGGGCCCGCCTCGTCACCGACCGCGGCGACGCCAGCGGCACGGGCTACTGGTCGCCCACCGGCGGCTACCGCACCGACCTGCTGCGCACCGCCTTCGGCGCGACGCCGGAGCTGCCCGACGTCCTCGCCCCCGCGGAGTCCGCGGGCCCCACCGCCAGCGACCTCTCCCGCGGGGCCCGGCTGGGCCCGGGCACCGGCGACAACATGGCGGCCGCCCTCGGGGTCGGCGCCCGCGTGGGCGACGTCGTCGTCTCCATCGGGACCTCCGGCGTGGTGAGCGTCGTCAGCGACCTCGCGACCCACGACCCGAGCGGGCTGGTCGCCGGCTTCGCCGACGCCACCGGCCGCTACCTGCCGCTGGTGTGCACCCTCAACGCCGCCCGCGTCCTGGACTCCGCCGCCCGGATGCTCGGGGTCGACCACGCCGAGCTCTCCCGGCTGGCGCTGTCCGCCCCGGCCGGCAGCGACGGGCTGGTCCTGGTGCCGTACCTGGAGGGGGAGCGCACCCCGGTCCGCCCTGACGCCACCGGGGCCCTGCACGGGCTCACCCTGTCCACCTCCACCCCCGCCCACGTGGCCCGCGCCACCGTCGAGGGGCTGCTGTGCGGGCTGGCCGACGGCCTGGACGCCCTCGTCGCCCAGGGCGTCGAGATCGGCCGGGTCGTGCTCGTCGGCGGCGGCGCGCGCTCGGAGGCCGTGCGCCGCCTGGCACCGGCCGTCCTGGCCCGCCCGGTCGTCGTCCCCGAACCGGGGGAGTACGTCGCCGACGGCGCGGCCCGGCAGGCCGCCTGGGTGCTCACCGGCGGCGAGGCCCCGCCGGACTGGACCCTCGGCGCGTCGCGGACCTTCGAGGCCGACCCGACCCCGCACGTGCGGGAGCGCTACGCGCAGGTGCGCGACCTCACCGCGAACCGCCTCTGAGGGTGCGGTGGGCGTGCGCCTCGGCCAGCACGGCGTCGCGGGTGAGGGAGGGGTCGTCGGCCACCCAGCCCACCGAGAGGCCGACGTGGACGCCCGCCTGCACGGCGCCGACGCTGCGCCGCAACCGCTCGGCGAGGGCCTGCACGTGCGTGGCGGGCACCGCCTCGACGAGGACCACGAACTCGCCCCCGCCCAGGCGGGCCACGGTGTCACCGGCCCGGACCTCCGCGGCCAGCCGCCGGGCGACCTCCACCAGGACCGCGTCACCGGCTCCCCCGGGGCCCTCGACGCCGCACCGCAGGACGAACGTGCGCAGGGCGGGGTCGGCCCGGGCCCGGGTCCGGGAGCGCTCCCAGCGGCCCTCCAGCGCCGTGCGGTCGAGCGGCCCCGCCGGGGCGTCGCGCCCGTCGCGGGGGCCGGGCGCGCGCTCGCCGGCGAGGCGGTGGGAGACGTCCCAGGCCGCGACCACGAGGTGGTTCCCGCCCCGGGTGCGGGCGAGGACCTCCAGGCGCACCTCCGGGCGCGCCGCGGGCCGCAGCCGCAGCGGCCCGGGACGTTCCCCCGGACGGCGCAGCGCGGCGGCCAGCGCCGCCCGCGCCCGCTCCCGGTCCGCGGCGAGCACGAGGTCGAGGGCGTCGGTGCCGACCAGCGCCGACGGGTCGGCCAGGACGAGCTCCCCCAGCCCCGGCGAGGCCCACTGCACGCTCGTCCCCGACAGCAGCGCGGTGGCGGGGGCCGCGGCGGCCAGGGCCCGCCAGTCCGGGCTGGCTCCCCGCGGGGTCACGCCCGTGCGCTGCCGGCCCGTCGCGCGAGGCCGTCGCCGATCCCGGCCAGGACGGCCGCGGCCGCGGTGGTCGTCAGCACCGCCGGCCAGGGGCCGAGGCGCCGCGACAGCGGGTGCGAGAGACCCACCAGGCCGACGGTGCCCGCGGCGAGGGCGGCGGCGAGGGCGGGGGAGCCCCCCGCCCAGCGGGGGAGGGCGGCGCCCAGGCCCGCGGCGAGGGCGACCCCGGCGAGCTTCCGGTTGCCCGTCCGGCGCCCGATCGCGTACCCCCCGAGGACCGCGGGAGCGATGAGGACGGGGCTCGGGATCGCAGGCACGGCAGGAGGTTAGCTCCCCGAGCTGGGAACGACGAAGGCCCCGGCGCCAGGGCGCCGGGGCCTTCGATCGAGCTTCGTTCCAGGTGGCCAGGAGCGGGGTCGAACCGCTGACCTTCCGATTTTCAGTCGGACGCTCTACCAACTGAGCTACCTGGCCGTGCCGGGCCGGGTGAAACCGGCACGACGAGCGACCCCGACGGGACTCGAACCCGCGACCTCCGCCGTGACAGGGCGGCGCGCTAACCAACTGCGCTACGGGGCCTCAGAGAGGCCTTTTCTTGCTGGCCTTGCGTGCTTGCAGAGAAGACCTTACCCGATGTCGGCGGTGGTCGTGACCACCTCCGGACCAGCCGGTCCACCGCGTACCCCCAACGGGATTCGAACCCGTGCTACCGCCTTGAAAGGGCGGCGTCCTAGGCCACTAAACGATGGGGGCGTGGCACCCGGGCACCGCCGAGGCGGGTCCCGAAGCCCGACCAGCATAGAGGACGCCGGTGCGTGGTGCCGACGCTGCCGCGGCCGAGGCGATGGGGCAGAGTGGTCCCCTCGTCGCACCCGCGAGACCGGAGGTGGCCGTGGACCCCGTGCAGGCGTTGCGGCGCACCGCGTTCCTGCTCGAGCGCGAGCGGGCCAGCAGCTTCCGCGTCGAGGCCTTCCGCGGGGCCGCCGCCGTCCTGCTCGCCCTGGACGCCGAGGAGCTCGGCGCCCGCCTGCGCGCCGGGACCCTCACGGACCTGAAGGGCATCGGCAAGTCCTCCGCCGAGCTGGTCCAGCAGGCCGCCGCCGGCCGCGTCCCCGACCGCCTCGCCGCGCTCGAGGCCGCCGCCGGGCCCCTCGTCGAGGGCGGGGAGGAGTTGCGCGCCCTCCTGCGCGGGGACCTGCACACCCACACCGACGCCAGCGACGGCGGCAGCCCGCTGGCCGAGATGGCCGCCACCGCCGCCGAGCTCGGCCACGAGTACCTCGCCGTCACCGACCACTCCGAGGGGCTGAAGGTCGCCCACGGCCTCGACCGCGCCCGCCGGGAGGCGCAGCTCGACCAGATCGCGGCGCTCGCGGCCCCCCTCGCCCCCTTCCGGCTGCTGTCCGGCATCGAGGTCGACATCGGCCGCGACGGCGTCCTGGACTGCCCGCCCGACCTGCTCGACCGCCTCGACGTCGTCGTCGCCTCGGTGCACTCGCAGCTGCGGATGCCGCGCGAGGCCATGACGCAGCGGATGCTCACCGCGATCCGGTCCGGGCGGGCCGACGTGCTGGGCCACTGCACCGGGCGGATGGTCGAGGGCGGCCACGGCCGGGTCGGCGCGGGGGGACGCCCGCCGAGCGACTTCGACGCCGACGCCGTGTTCGCGGCCTGCGTCGAGTTCGACGTCGCCGTCGAGATCAACGCCCGCCCCGAGCGCCTCGACCCGCCCCGGGCGCTGCTGCGCCGGGCGGTGGCGGCGGGGTGCCTGTTCACCCTGTCCACCGACGCCCACGCCCCCGGGCAGCTCGACTGGCAGCCCTACGGCTGCGCCCGGGCGCAGGAGTGCGGGGTGCCCGCTGAGCGGATCGTCACGACGTGGCCGGCGGAACGGGTGCTGGAGTGGACGGCTCAGCGCCGCTCGGCCCACCGCCCGGCCCGCCCTGCCCCCGGGTGACGCGCAGGAACTCCAGCTTCTCCGCGTCCACCGACCCCGCCGCGACGGTGTAGACGACGAGGCGGACGTCCGAACCCGGCACGGTGAGGACGTCGCAGTCGCAGGTGACGTCCCCGACGTCGGGGTGCTCGATCGTCTTGCGGGAGGAGACGTGCCGCCCCACCGTCCCCTCCCGGCACAGCCGGGCGAACTCCGGGCTCGTGCGCGTCAGCTCCTCGGTCAGCGCGACCAGGCCCGCGTCGCGCGGGTAGTCGACCAGGGCCGAGCGCAGGTCCGCGACGAGCGCCGCGGGCAGCCCGGCGTCCGCGTTCCGCACCGGCCAGCGCGCCAGGTCACCGCCCTCCGGGGAGAAGACCGCCCGGATGAGGTTGCGCCGCCCGGGGGACAGCCCGCTCGGGTCGCCGATGAGGGCCGTCCACGCCGGGTTCCACGTCAGCAGCGTCCAGTCCGCGCCGAACACCCCGACGGGGAAGTCCCCGAGCCGGGCCAGCACCCGCTGCACACCCGCGGGCACCAGGTGGGACACCACCCCGTCCGCCGGCGGCAGCAGGCCCGCCAGGCGGTAGGCGTGGTCGCGCTCGACCGTGCTGAGCTGCAGCGCCCGGGCCAGCGTCGCGACGACCTGCGCCGACGGGTTCGTCGCCCGGCCCTGCTCCAGCCGCACGACGTAGTCCACCGACAGCCCCGCGAGGTCGGCCAGCTCCTCCCGCCGCAGGCCCGCCGCCCGCCGCCGCACCCGGGCGGGCAGCCCGACGTCGGCGGGGGACAGCCGGTCGCGCCAGCGCCGCAGGGCCGTGCCGAGGTTCTCGCCTTCCACCCCACCATCGTGCCCCGGCGCGGGCGCGAACCCCAGGGCCCAGCCTGGTACTGCCCGTCCCCCCGTCGCGGCGGGCACTGGCTGGCCTCCCCGCCGCGGGTCAGGGTGGGCCCATGACCACCACGTTCATCACCGGAGCCAACAAGTCCCTCGGCTACGAGACCGCCCGCCGCCTCGTCGAGGCCGGGCACACCGTCCTCCTCGGCGCCCGCGACCCCGGCCGCGGCCGCGCCGCCGCCGACGCCCTCGGCGTCCGGTTCGTCCAGATCGACGTCACCGACGACGCCTCCGTCGAGGCCGCCGCCGCCGACGTCGCCGCGCACGAGGGGGCGATCGACGTCCTCGTCAACAACGCCGGCGTCGTCGGGCCGCACGCGGCGGCCGACGAGCTCACCGCCGCCGACGCGCTCGCCGTCTACGACGTCAACGTCTTCGGGGTCGTGCGGGTGACCCGCGCGTTCCTGCCGCTGCTGCGGAAGTCCGCGAACCCCGTCGTGGTCAACGTGACCAGCGGGATGGGGTCCTTCGCGGCGACCCACGACCCGGACCGCGTCGAGTCGACGTTCGCCGCCCCGCTCTACACCTCCTCCAAGGCGGCGCTGACGATGCTCACGACCCAGTACGCCAAGGCGCTGCCCGACGTGAAGTTCAACGCCGTCGACCCCGGTTACACCGCGACGGACTTCAACGGCCACTCCGGTCCGCAGACCGTCACCGAGGGGACCGACGCGATCGTGGAGCTGGCCACGATCGGCGCCGACGGCCCCACGGGGCAGTTCCGCGACCGCCACGGGGTCGTCGCCTGGTGACGCCTCAGGCCCCGTCGGTGCGGCGCCGGGCCGCGTAGGCGTCGAGCTCGGCGTGGACCCGCTCGACGTCCCACCCCTCGTCCAGGGCCCGGCGCAGCAGCTCGGTCTGCGACAGCGGGGTGAGCCCGTCGACGTTGGGGTCGCGGTCGAGGTTGGTGGGGAACGGGTACCCGTCGGTGGCGGCGGTGACGGCGTGGGCGAGGAGCTCGGGGTCCAGGCCCCCGGCCCACCGGGCGGCCAGGGCGGGGTGGACCGCCTTGGCCGTCCGGACCCGGTCCACGGTCTCCATCGCCCGCCCGAAGGCGGAGGACACCTGCAGCAGGTTCGCGACGCGCTGCACGTCGGCGGAGACGTTGGACCCGGCGCCGTGGAAGAGGGCGGGGTTGAAGAAGGCCGCGTCGCCCTTGGCCAGCGGCAGCTGCACGCGGTGCTCGGCGAAGTAGGCCCGGAACTCCGGCCGCCGCCAGGCCAGGTAGCCCTGCGGGTAGCGGTGGGAGTGCGGCAGGTACAGCGTCGGCCCGCTCTCCACGGGCATGTCGCTGTGCGCCACGGCCCCCTGCAGGGTCAGGACGGGGGAGAGCAGGTGCACGTGGGCGGGGTAGCGGGCCGCGACGGGGTCGGACAGGAAGCCCAGGTGGTAGTCGCGGTGGGGGTCCTGGGCCTTCCCGCCCGGTCGGACCACGTTGACCTGGGAGGTGACCTGGTACCCCGGGCCGAGCCACGCGGTGGCGACGAGGGCGAGCACGTCGTTGGCGTAGTAGTCGACGAACGCCTCCGGGTCCCGCACGGCGAGCTTCTCCAGCGCGTTCCAGACCCGGTCGTTGGCGCCGGCCGCGGCGAAGTGGTCGCCCTTGGCGGTGCCCGCGGCCCTCTCCTCGGCGATCATCGCCTCGAACGCGGCGGTGACCCGGTCGACGACGTCGAGGTCGGGGAAGGCCCCCCGCACGAGGAGGACGCCGGGGCCCTCGGTCAGCGCCCGGACGAGCTCCCCCTCCACGGCCTCGCGCCCGGCCTCGTCGGCGACGGCGGCGCGCAGCCGGTCCGCGTCGTAGAGCAGCACGCCCTGGGCGACCTCGCGGGCGTGGGGGTAGTCGGCCGGGTCGGTGCGCCGGTCCAGGAGGCGGGCGAACTCCTCCACGTCGCAGTCGCTCTCGCGGAACCGGAGGGGGGCGGGGCGGGTGGTGGGGACGCTCACGGGGTTCTCCTCGTCGAGGCTCGTGGGGACTGGGCTGCTCCGAACCTAGGCCTCCCCGGGCCGCGCCGCGCCCGCCCCGCCGCGGGGGCGGAGCGCTTCGGGGTGCGATCCGCGGCCCGACGTGCCACGGTCGGAGGACCGTTCAACCGGGGCGCGACCCCTCGATCTTCCGGCCCACCGGCCGTGGAAGGACCTCGACGTGGCAACCTCCCGTCCCTCCTCGACCTCCGACGACGTGCGCGCGGTCGCCGGGACCACCGCCGAGATCGTCAAGACCCGCGGTGGCCCCGTCCGGCGCCACGCCCAGATCACCGGGTTCTTCCTGACGGGCCTGGGGCTGCTGGGGTTCATCCCGGGCATCACGACGAACTACGACGAGATGGGCATCTTCCGCAGCGGCGCGCAGCTCTTCGGCGTCTTCACGGTCTCGCTGCTGAGCTCGACGGCGCTGTTCCTGTACGGGGTGACCGTCCTGGCCTTCGGGGGCTCGGTGCGCCAGGCGCACAAGAACGTCGTCCTGCACGCCCTGCTCCTCATCGGCATGGGCATCGCGGGCGCCGGCATCGTCGCGAACTCCCCGAACCCCGTCCTGCCCACCGACGCGGCGAGCAACTGGCTCTACCTCGCGCTCGGGGTGTTCTTCCTCATCGGCGGCACCCTGGCGCGCAAGAAGGAGATCGAGGAGAACGGCGTCTTCTGACCCCGACCGGGCGCCCGCCGCGACCCGCCGCCTAGGGGGCGGCGGGTCCTTCGCGTCCGGCGGGTCCCGCGGGGTCGGCGAGCAGCGCGGCCCCGAGGGCGGCGAGCAGGTCGACGACCTCGGCCCGGTCGAGGCGGACGGTCGAGACGCAGGTGCCGCCCTGCCAGGTCGAGAGCACGACCCGCCCGGCACCGGCGCCGGCCGCGGGGTGCGCGCTGACCCGCAGGGCCCGCCCGGGGCGGTCCGCGTCCCGGACGACCCCGGTGCGGACGCCCCGCTCCACGGCTGCGTGGTGCTCCATCGACCGAGTCTGCGCCCGCCCGCGGCCGGTGTCGAGGCTCAGGGGATGCGGGCCACCCACTCGGGCGTGGCGAACTTCCCGCGCACGAGCTCCTCGGCGGCGTCGAGCTCGGCGTCGGTGAGGGCGGAGCCGGTCAGCCCGTACTGGCGGCGGAACGTGGCGACCATCGAGTCGATGACCTCCTCGCGGGGCAGGCCGGTCTGGCGCCGCAGCGGGTCGACCCGCTTGGCCGCGCTGGCCAGGCCCTTGCCGGACAGCTTCTCCCGCCCGATGCGCAGGACCTGCAGCATCTTCGCGGCGTCGATGTCGTAGGACATCGTCACGTGGTGCAGCACGGTGCCGTCGGCGAGCCGCTTCTGCGCGGCGCCGGCGATCTTCCCCTGGTCGGTGGCGATGTCGTTGATGGGCTGGTGCCACGCCTTGACGCCGAGGTCGCCGAGGGCGACGAGGACCCAGTCGTCGAGGAACGCGTAGGACTCGGTGAAGCTCAGCCCCTCCACCAGCGACCCGGGCGCGTAGAGGGAGTAGGTGATCGTGTTGCCGGGTTCCACGAACATCGCCCCGCCGCCGGAGATCCGGCGCACGACCTCCACCCCCAGCCGCCGGGCCGCCTCGCCGTCGACCTCGTTGACCAGCGACTGGAAGCTGCCCAGGACCACGGCCGGGCTCGCCCACTCCCACACCCGCAGGGTGGGCGGGCGGCGGCCGGCGGCGACCTCCCGGGCGAGGACCTCGTCGAGGGCCATGTGCGTCTGCGGCGCCTGCGGGCCGGTGTGGACGAACTGCCAGTCGTGGTCCAGCCACCCCGTGGCCCCGCCCACGGCGCGGCGGACCGTGGTGGCGACGGCCTCGGGGGTGAACCCCAGCAGCACCGCCCCCGGCGGCAGCGCGGACCGCACCCGGGCCGCGAGCGCCGCGGCGTCGCTGTCGGCGGGCAGCCCCGTCAGGGCCGCGTCGAGCGCCTCCAGGGCCTCGTCGGGTTCGAGGAAGAAGTCCCCGCTGAGGCGGACGCGGGCCAGCCGGCCCGCGTCCACGTCGAGGTCGACGACGACGAGCTTCCCGCCCGGGACCTTGTACTCACCGTGCACGGGCGAAGGCTAGCCCCGCTCGGGGACGAGGGAGGAGGCGAGCCACTCCCGGGGGATCCCGAAGCCGTCCAGCAGTTCCCCGGTACGCGGTCGCAGCTTGCGGCACAGCGCGTTGACGGCGGTGGTGATCGCCTTGGCGCGCAGCGTCGTCATCCGCCGGTGCTGCAGGTACCAGCCCTTCTCGGCCTCCAGCACCGACAGCGCGTGCAGGTCGAAGACGTCGGAGAGCAGGGCGGCGACGGCGGGGTCGTCGCAGCGGGCGATGGCGGCGGCGAAGGCCTCGGCGACGACGCGGTCCACGTGCGCGCGCCCGGCCAGCAGCAGGTGGTCCTGCAGCTCGTCGACGGCCTCGAAGCGCTCGGCCTCCGGGCGCGAGCGCGCCTTGCGCATCCGCTTGGCCAGCGACTCCACGACGTGGCGCTCGCGCTCGGCGAGCATCCGCAGCTGCCAGCCCCGGTCGTGGAGGTCCTCGGGGACGCGGCCGGCCTCGACGACGTCGGCGACCAGGGACCGGGCGGGGCTGCGCCCGGCGTAGGTGGTGACGAAGTCGCGGGTCGCGAACCGCGCCATCCCCAGGGTGTCCAGGTCGGAGAACTGCTGGGCGTAGGCGGTGAGCTGCCCCTTGGCGACCAGCTGCAGCAGGACGGTGTTGTCGCCCTCGAAGGTGGTGAACACGTCGGTGTCGGCCTTCAGCTGCGGCAGTCGGGAGTCGGCGAGGAACCCGTTGCCCCCGCAGGCCTCCCGGCAGGTCTGGATGGTGCGGGTGGCGTGCCAGGTGGAGGCCACCTTGAGACCCGCGGCGTGGGACTCGAAGGCGCGCTGCCGGTTCGCGTCGGCCTCGCCGCCGGCGAG
Source organism: Kineococcus radiotolerans SRS30216 = ATCC BAA-149 (assembly GCF_000017305.1). Lineage (GTDB taxonomy): Bacteria > Actinomycetota > Actinomycetes > Actinomycetales > Kineococcaceae > Kineococcus > Kineococcus radiotolerans. The sequence goes on from NC_009664.2 coordinate 2,858,977, forward strand.
CTGGACGCGCAGCAGCTCGTCCATCTCGCCCATGAGCTCGTCCTGGGCGAACGTCAGCGCGTAGGTCGTGGCCAGCGGGATCAGCAGCCGGCGCTGGTGGGCGAGGTAGTCCAGCAGGACGACCTCGCCGTCCCCGCCCGGGCGCTTGAACTGGGTGCGCCGCTGGGCGTAGCGCAGGGCGATCTCGAGGGCGACCTTCGTCTGGGAGAGCGCGCCGCCGGAGACGCTGACCCGGCCCTTGACCAGGGCGCCGAGCATCGTGAAGAACCGGGAGTTCGCGCTGGCGATGGGGGAGGAGTAGGTGCCGTCCTCGGCGACGTCGGCGTAGCGGTTGAGCAGCGCCGTCCGCGGGACCCGGACGTGGTCGAAGGCGAGGCGGCCGTTGTCGAGGCCGTTGAGCCCCATCTTCCGGCCGTCGTCGCCGCGCCAGACGCCCGGCACGTCGACCCCGTCCACCCGCAGGGGCACGACGAACGCGTGCACGCCGCGGGACTCCCCGCCGGTGACGAGCTGGGCGAACACGACGGCGACGTCAGCGTCCTCGGCCGCCCCGCCGATGTAGTCCTTGCGGCAGGACGCGTCGGGGGTGTGGACGACGAACTCCTGCGCGGCCGGGTCGTACGTGGCGGTCGTGCCGATGGAGGCGACGTCGGAGCCGTGGCCGGTCTCGGTCATCCCGAAGCAGCCGACGAGTTCCAGCCGCAGCAGCGGCCCGAGCAGCGTGGAGTGGTGGCGCTCGGTGCCCAGGGCCTGCACGGCCCCGCCGAAGAGGCCCCACTGCACCCCCGACTTGATCATGAGCGAGGCGTCGCCGTAGCCGAGCATGTCGAACTGCGCGACCTGCCCGCCGGGGGAGTCCCCGCCGCCCCAGCGCGAGGAGTACCCGAGTTCGTGCCCGCCCAGCTCGGCGAGGGTGCGCAGCCGGGCCCGCGTGAGGTCGCGGTGCTCGCGCGTGGAGAGGTCGTGGCTGGGGGTGAAGAGGTCGGCGGGGGCCTCGCGGCGGAACTGCTCGCGCAGGTCGGCGAACCGGCCGTCGAGGAAGCGGCGCAGGACGTCGGTGTCCAGCGGTTCGGGGGCGGTCTCGGGGGCGCTGTCGGGGGCGGTGGGGACGTCGGGCGCTCGCAGTTCGGTGGTGGTCACGGGACCTCCTCGGGGACGGGCGCCAGGACGGTGGAGAGACCGCCCCAGGCCAGGTGGGTGAGATCGGAGACGAGGGTGGCGGCCGGGACCCGGTCCGGGCTGGAGATCCAGCGGTCCGCGGCGGTGCGGATCAGGGCGACGAGGCCGTGGGCGAGGGCGTCGGCGGAGGAGTCCCGGGCCCCGCCCACCCGCAGGTGGGCGGTGATGGTGCGGGCGGTCTCGTCGGCGACGGTGGCCGAGATCCGCTGCACCGGGTCGCTGGTGAGCGGCCGTTCGAGGAAGGGGTGGGAGACGACGAAGCGGTAGACCTCGGGGTCGGCCTCGACGAGCTGCACGTAGGCGGCGATGATCCCCGACAGCGCCTGCCGGGGGTTCGCCGACGCGGCGACGGCTTCGCCGAGCTCCCGCAGGATCCGGGAGTTCACCCGGTCGGCGACGGCGAGGTAGAGCTCCTCCTTGTCGGCGAAGTGGCGGTAGAGCACGGTCTTGCTGGTGCCGGCGGCCGCGGCGACCTCGTCCATGCCGACCCCGGCGCCCTTGGCGGTGATGGCGCGCAGCGCCGCCGTCACCAGTTCCTCCCGCCGGCGGCGGCGGTGCTCGTCCCAGCGCGTGCGGCGACCGTCGCGGGGCTCCTTCGGCTGACCGTCCACGCGTTCGACAGTACCCCGGACGAGGGGTATCGGGTACCCGTGGTACCTGATAACTTCGGACGGGTGATCAACCGAGCGATCAGAGACGTCGCGATCGTCGGCGGGAACCGCACCCCCTTCGTGCGGGCCGGCCGCCGCTACGCCCGGGTTTCGGCGCAGGACCTCCTGGTCGCCGCCCTCGACGGGCTGGTGGCCCGCTACGGACTCGCCGGGGAACGGCTCGGGGAGGTCGTCGCCGGGGCCGTCCTCAAGCACAGCCGCGACCTCAACCTGACCCGCGAGGCCGTCCTCTCCACCGCGCTGGACCCCGCGACCCCCGCCTACGACGTCCAGCAGGCCTGCGCCACCGGCCTGGAGACGGCCGTGCTCGTCGCCAACAAGATCGCCCTGGGGCAGATCGACGCCGGCATCGCCGGGGGGGCCGACTCCGCCAGCGACGCACCCATCGCCCTCGACGACGGCCTGCGGCGCGTGCTGCTGGAACTCTCCCGCGCGAAGAGCCCCGCGGCCAAGCTCGCCGCCCTCGCCAAGCTGCGCCCGGGCCAGCTGCGCCCGGACCCCCCGCGCAACGCCGAGGCCCGCACCGGCCTGTCCATGGGGGAGCACGCCGCGCGCACCGCCCTGGAGTCCTCCGTCCCCCGCGCGGCGCAGGACGAACTGGCCCTGGCCAGCCACCGCAACCTCGCCGCCGCCTACGACCGCGGGTTCTTCGACGACCTGCTCACCCCCTACCTCGGGGTCCACCGCGACGACCTGCTGCGCCCCGACACCTCCCTGGAGAAGCTGGCCGCGCTGGAACCGGTGTTCGGCCGCGACCTCGACGGGGAGGCGACGATGACGGCGGGGAACTCCACCCCGCTGACCGACGGCGCCGCCGCCGTCCTGCTGGCCTCCGACGCCTGGGCCGCCGAACGGCGCCTGCCCGTCCTGGCCCACCTCGTCGACGCCGAGACCGCCGCCGTCGACCACGTCCACGGCGAGGGGCTGCTCACCGCCCCCGTCGTCGCCGTGCCGAGGTTGCTGCAGCGCAACGGGTGGACGCTGGCCGACCTCGACCTCGTCGAGATCCACGAGGCCTTCGCCTCCACCGTCCTGGCCACCACCGCGGCCTGGGCCGACGCCGGGCTGGGCACCGTCGACCCGTCCCGCCTCAACGTCGCCGGGTCCTCGCTGGCCACCGGCCACCCCTTCGCCGCGACCGGGGCCCGGATCCTCGCCTCCACCGCGAAGCTGCTGCACGAGCGCGGCGGCGGGAAGGCGCTCATCTCGATCTGCGCCGCGGGCGGTCAGGGCATCGCAGCGCTGGTGGAGGCGTGATGCGGCCCCCGGTCCTCGGCCCCGACCCCTACGGCGCCCTCATGCGGACGCCGGCGGCGAACCTCCTGACCCGCGCGGGCCTGCCGAAGCCCCCGCGCCTGCGCCGCCACGAACCCGGCCAGGACCTGCTCACCGGCCCCGCCCTGGTCATCGGCCTCGATGGCGCGACCTGGACCGGCGACCTCGGCACCTGGCTGCGCGCGGCGGGCGCCACCGTCCTGGACGAGCACCCCGGCGGGACGGGGGAGGAGCGCCTCGGCGCCGTCCTCGTCGACGCCTCCGGTCTGCGGCGCGTCGAGGAGCTGGGGCAGCTGCGCGAGCGCCTCGCCCCCGCGTTCCGCCGCACCCGCGGCCGCGTCCTGCTGCTGGGGGCGGACCCCGCGCGGCTGACCGACCCCGAGGCCCGCGCCGTCCAGCAGGGCCTGGAGGGTCTCCTCCGCAGCCTCGCCAAGGAGGCCCGCGGCGGGACCACCGTCAACCTGGTGCGGATCGCCCCCGGCGCCCGCACCGCCCTGCGCTCGGCCGTGGAGTTCCTCTGCTCGGCCCGCTCCGCGTTCGTCCACGGCCAGCCCGTCCTCGTCGGCGCGGGCGAACCCGCCCCCGCGCGCGAGCGCCCGGTCGCCGTCGTCACCGGCGCGGCCCGCGGCATCGGCGCCGCGATCGTCGACGTCCTCGCCCGCACCGGGCACCACGTCGTGTGCGTCGACGTCCCCGCCGCCGGGGACGGGCTGGCCGCCGTCGCGAACCGGGTGCACGGGTCCACCCTGCACCTCGACGTCACCGCCGACACCGCCCCCCAGGTCCTCGCGACCCACCTCGCCGACCGGTTCGACGGCGCCGACGTCGTCGTCCACAACGCCGGCATCACCCGCGACCGCTCGTTCGTGAACCTCGACGAGGCGGCGTGGAACTCCGTCCTCGACGTCAACCTGCGCGCCCCGCTGCGCCTCACCACCGGGCTCCTCGACCACCCCGGCGCCCTCGCCCCCGCCGCGCGGTTCGTCTACCTGTCCTCCATCAACGGTCTCGCCGGGGCGAAGGGGCAGACGAACTACGCCACCAGCAAGGCCGGTCTCGTCGGGCTGGTGCAGGCCCTCGCCGAGCCGCTGGCCGCGCGCGGGCTGGCCGCGAACGCCGTCGCCCCGGGGTTCATCGAGACCCCCATGACCGCGGCCATGCCGCCGGTGCCGCGCGAACTGGGCCGGCGGATCGCGAGCCTGCAGCAGGGCGGGCTGCCGGTCGACGTGGCCGAGGCCGTCGGGTGGCTCGCGCAACCCGACGCGGCCGGGATCGACGGGCAGGTGCTGCGGGTGTGCGGCCAGAACCTGCTGGGGGCGTGATGGAGCGCGAACTCACCGCCGCGCCCTCGCTGCCCCGCCTCTACGCCCGGTCGCTGGTGCAGCGCCCGCACCGCGGCGTCGACTTCCCCCGCACGCGCGTCGTGCTGCGCGGCGCCGGGTTCGACGCCGACCGGGTGGCCGCGTTCTGCCGCAGCACCGGGTTCCCGGTGCGCGACACCGTCCCGCTGCCGTTCCCGCACCTGCTGGGTTTCGGGCTCCAGGTCGACCTGCTGGTGCGCGAACCGTTCCCGTTCACCCTCCTCGGCCTCGTCCACGTGGCCCAGACGTTCGAGCAGACCCGCCCCCTGGGCGTCGGGGAGGCGTTCGACGTCGGGGTGCGCGCGGTCGGGGTGAACGCCCACCGCCGCGGCGCGACCGTCGACCTCCTGACCGAGCTGCGCACCGACGGGACGACGGTCTGGACCGGGCGCAGCCGCTACCTCGCCCGCGGGGTGCCCTGGCCCGGCCGGCCCGTGGAACCCGCCCACCTCCCCGCCCCCGAGGGGGAGGGGACGCGGTGGCGCGTCCCCGCCGACGCCGGGCGCGCGTACGCCGCGGTGTCCGGCGACGTGAACCCGATCCACCTGTCCCCGCTCACCGCGCGCCTGCTCGGTTTCCGCCGCGCCCTGGCCCACGGCATGTGGACGGCCTCGCGCAGCCTCGCCGCCCTCGGCGGGCCCGCCCCCGGCGCGGCCCGCTTCGAGGTGGAGTTCGCCAAACCCCTGCTGCTGCCCGCGACCGTGCGCCACGTCGCCCGCCCCGGGCCCGACGGCTGGTCCACCGCCGTCCGCAGCCGCAACGGCGCGACCCTCCACCTCGCCGGCCGCCTCACCGACCTCGTGCGGCCATGAGGTCCGTCGCGGCCCGGACGGCGGGATGGACCTGAACGGCTGGGAGGACGAGGCGGAGTTCGCCAGCCCGAGCGGGCTACCGCCGGCCGAACTGGCCGAGGTCTTGCTGGCCTCGACGGCGGAACGAAGCAGCGGGGTCAGCGCGGCGGTGGAACTGCTGCGTCGCAGCGGTGACTGGCTCGAAGTGCTGGACGCCGAAGGTTTCATCGCGATCGGCCCGCCCAGCCCGCGCAACCCCGAACCGCACCCACGGTCGGTGGTTCGGTGGGCGGACGCGGTCGCCGCGCTCGCACCCGAAGGGCGGCTCACCACCCGCGCGGACTTCCGCCGCGACCCGCGGCTGCTGCGCATCGCGGCGTCCCTCGCCGACGGGGTTCCCATCGACCTCGCCGGGGTGCTGGGGGACCTGTACGGCGAGAAGGCTCGCCTGATCGTCGCGGCCGTCAGCGCGTCGACGCAGGGCCGGTTCCTGGAGTACGAACTGCGCCTGCCCGACGGTCGCGACGCGGGCTGGACGGGCCACCTGGACGTCGGGACGCCCTACCCGTGGCCGGAACCCGAACCCGCGGTCCAGCAGCCCGAGCTGGAACTGTTCCCCGCCCGCGTGGCCGAGGAGCGCGCGCTGGCCTGGGCCCTGGCCCACCCCGCGCCCGTCGTGACCCACCCGCTTGACGACCCGGTGCGAGCGGTGCTGGACCGCCTGCGGTTCGCCTCCGGGATGCGCGGGCACGGACTCGCCCGCCACTTCTGGCGCAGCGAACCCGTCCTCGCCGGGCAGCGCGTCCTGACCGAGTCGGAGTTCGTCGCCTGGGCCGGGATCGAGGTCCCCGGGATCACGACGGCATGGGCCCACCGCCGCATCTGCTCGACCCGGGACCTGGCCGACGGGCACGCCACGGTGCACTGGATCCCGGTCGACGCCGACGTCGAGGGGTTCACCGGGGAAGGGGCCGAGGAGGCCGGGGCCCCCAGCCTCACGATCGAGCTCCACCACGACCGGCCGGACCCGCGCCCGGAGCCGCCGCGGACCCGTTTCACCAGCGCCCCCGGCGGCTGGACGTCGGTCACGATCGGGAGCAGCGTCGTCGGCGTTCAGCGGAGCGACCCGCAGGCGACCCGGATCGGCTGGGTGCGCACGGACCTGGCGCGGCCGCTGGCCTTCGTCCTGGACGTCCCGCTGCTGCCGACCGCCGCCGTGGAGCTGGTCCTGGGCAGCACGGGGTTGCCGTTCGCGCCGTGAGGCAGGATGTCCCGCGTGAACCCGGTCCTGCTGCTGGGGGGCCGCAGCGAGATCGGCCTCGAGGTCGTCGAGCGCCTCGTGCGCGCCGGCGCGCCCACCGTCGTCCTCGCCGCCCGCCGGGCGGGGGAGCTGGCGCAGGAGCGGGCCCGGCTGGAAACCCTCGGAGCCGTCGTCGAGACCGTCGAGTTCGACGCCGACGACCTCGCCACCCACGGCCCGCTGCTCACCGACGTCGTCGCCCGCCACGGCGCCCTCGACGCCGTCGTCGCGTTCGGGGTCCTCGGGGACCAGGCCCGCGCCGAGACCGACGTGGAGCACGCCCTCGCCGTCGTGCACACCGACTTCGTCGCCCAGGTCAGCGTCGTCTCCCACCTGGTGAACCTGTTCCGGCCGCTGCGCTCCGGGCGGATCGTGGTGTTCTCCTCGATCGCCGGGGCGCGGGTCCGGCGGGCGAACTACGTGTACGGGTCGGCCAAGGCCGGGCTCGACGGGTTCGCCTCCGGCCTCACCGACGCCCTCGCCGGCAGCGGGGTCCGGCTGCTGCTGGCCCGGCCCGGTTTCGTCATCGGGCGGATGTCGGCGGGGATGCCGCCCGCACCGCTGTCCAGCACCCCGGCGCAGGTCGCCGACGCCGTGGTCGCCGGCCTCGCTGCGGGCCGCGACGTCGTGTGGGTCCCCGGGGCCCTGCGGGCGCTGGCGGCGGCGATGGCGGTCACCCCCCGGGCCGTCTGGCGCCGCGCGCCGCGCTGATCCCGCCGCGCGCACCCGTGCGCGGCTGCTTACGGTGACCGCCATGGACCTCGAACTCACGGGGCGCACCGCGCTCATCACCGGCGGCGACTCCGGCATCGGCTGGCACACCGCGAAGCTGCTCGTGGAGGAGGGCGCGCGGGTCGCGATCACCGACGTCGACCAGGCGGCCCTCGACGCGGCCGCGGCCGGCCTGCCCGGCGAGGTCCTCGCCGTCGCGGCCGACCTCACCGACCCCGCCGACGTCGCCCGCCTGCACCGGGAGGTGACCGCGGCCCTGGGCGACCCGGAGATCCTCGTCCACGCCGCCGGCGTCACCGGCGCGCAGGGGCTGTTCCACGAGGTCGACGAGGACGGCTGGCGCACCACGATGGAGGTCGACTTCTTCGCCGCGGTGCGGGTGGTCCGGGTGTTCGTCGACGGCATGCGCCGCCGGGGCCGGGGCCGCATCGTGCTGCTCGCCTCCGAGGACGCCGTCCAGCCCTACGTCGACGAGCTGCCCTACTGCGCCGCGAAGGCCGCGGTCCTCAGCCTGGTGAAGGGGTTGTCGAAGACCTACGGCGGCGAGGGCGTCCTCGTCAACGCCGTGTCCCCGGCGTTCATCGCCACGCCCATGACCGACGCCATGATGGAGAAGCGCTCCACCGAGCTCGGCGTCAGCGTCCAGGAGGCCGTCGGCGGTTTCCTCGACGAGGAACGGCCGTTCATGGAGCTGAAGCGGCGCGGGGAACCTGAGGAGGTCGCCGCCGTCATCGCCTTCCTCGTCTCCGAGCGCGCGAGCTTCGTCAACGGCAGCAACTACCGCGTCGACTCCGGCTCCGTCGCGACCATCTGACGTCCCGCGGCGTCAGCGCCGGCTCACCCGCTCCCGGACCAGCCCGGCGACGGCCAGGGCGACCACCACCCCGCCGGTGAGCCCGACGGCGAGGGGGAGGAGACCGGTCGAGCCGGTGACGTTGAGGAGCAGACCGGCGACCAGGACGAGCCACAGGACGCGGGTGGGGGTGCGGGACACGGTGTCCTCCGGGGGGTGCGGTGACGAGCGGTGGTCCCACCCTGGCGGGACCGGGCCGCCCCTCCCACCCCGCCCGCTGCCCACCGGGAGTAGTGCTGGCTGTACCGACCACGGCGGCCGGCCTCGGTAGCGTCACGGGGTGCCGCGCGAGAGGACCCCAGGAGGTCGCCACCTCCTCCGGCGCTGGTGGACGGCCTACCGCCACCTCGCCGGCGGGCTGGGGACCGCGCTGCCGGCCGCGGCCCTGCTGGGCTGGCTCCTCGTCGTCGCCCTGCTCAGCCTCGTCGGGGTGGGGTTGCTGCTGGCCCCCGCCGCGCTGCGCCGGCTGCGCGCGGTCGCCGACCGCGAGCGGGCCCGCACGGGGGAGGGGGCCGCGGCCCTGCCGGCCGGTCCCGTCCCCGCCCCCCTGCGCGCCGCGCTCGCCGACCCCCTCGTGCGCCAGGACCTGCGGTGGCTGCCCGTGCACGCGACGTCGGGTCTGCTCACCGGACTCGTCGGGGTGCTGCTGCCCGTCTACGCCGTGCGGGACGCGACGTTCCCGCTGTGGTGGCGGCTGTTCCCCGCCGACGTGGACACCGCCCCGTGGTGGTGGGCGGTGCGCTCCTGGTCCGACGCCGGCGCGGTCGCCCTGCTCGGGCTGGTCTGGGCCGCGCTCGCCGCCGTCGGCGTCCCGGGGCTCGCCGCGGGGCAGGCGGCGCTGGGGCGCAGCCTGCTGCGCCCCCCGGTGGACACCGACCTCTCCCTGCGGGTGGCGCAGCTGACCGCCACCCGCGCCGCCGCGCTGGACGCCCACGCGGTCGAGCTGCGGCGCATCGAGCGCTCCCTGCACGACGGCGCCCAGAACCGCCTCGTCGGCGTCACCGTCCTGCTCGGCGCGGCCCGCCGCTCCCTGACCCGCGACCCGGCCACCGCCGACGAACTGCTGGAGCGGGCCCAGACCGCCGCGGAGCAGGCCCTGGCGGAGCTGCGGGCGGTCGTGCGCGGCATCCTGCCGCCGGTGCTCCTCGACCGCGGCCTGGCCGGGGCCGTCACCGGTCTGGCCGCGGACTGCCCCGTGCCCTGCCACGTCGAGGTCGACGTGACCCCCCGCGCCCCGGCGTCGGTCGAGGCGACCGCCTACTTCGTCGTCGCCGAGGCCCTCACCAACGTCGCCCGGCACAGCGCGGCCCGCAGCGCCCGCGTCCTGGTGCAGCGCCGCGGCGCGGACCTGCGGGTCGTCGTCGGCGACGACGGGCGGGGCGGGGCCGGGGCGGGCGCCGGTTCCGGCCTCGACGGGGTGCTGCACCGGGTCCGCGCCCACGATGGCAGGCTCACCGTGACCAGCCCGCCCGGCGGTCCGACCGAACTGGAGGTGGTGCTGCCGTGCGGATCGTGATCGGGGAGGACGACCCGCTGCTGCGCGAGGGCCTCGCCCTGCTGCTGCGGGCCGAGGGGCTCGACGTCGTCGCCACCGCCGCCGGGCCGGAGGAGCTGCTGGCCGCCCTCGACGAGCACCTGCCCGACGTCGCCATCGTCGACGTCCGGATGCCGCCCACCCACACCGACGAGGGCATCCGCGCCGCCGTGGAGGCCCGCCGCCGCCGCCCCGAGCTCGCCGTGCTCGTGCTCTCGGCCTACGTCGAACAGGCCTTCGCCACCGACCTGCTCGGCGGCGGCGCCCGGCGGCTGGGTTACCTGCTGAAGGAGCGGGTCGGGCGGGTGGAGGAGTTCCTCGACGCCCTGCACCGGGTCGCCGCCGGCGGGACCGCGGTCGACCCGGAGGTCGTCGCCCAGCTGCTGACCCGCACCCGCCCCGACGCCGGTCTGGACCGGTTGTCCGCGCGGGAGCGCGAGGTCCTCGCGCTGATGGCCGAGGGGCTGGGGAACACCGCCATCGCGGGCCGGCTCGTCGTCACCGAGGGCGCGGTGCACAAGCACGTCCGCAGCATCTTCGCCAAGCTCGACCTGACCCCCGCCGACGAGGTCGACCGCCGGGTCACCGCGGTCCTGCGGTTCCTGCGCTCCACCGACGCCAGGTAGGGCCGCGCCGCGGCGTCCCGGGCGGGGCGGGGACGCGCCGGGGGCCCTAGGGTCCTGGTGCGTGAGCGAACCCGCGACCGTCTCGCAGCGCCTCGACGCGCTGCCCTTCACCCGCCGCCACACCCGCCTGCTGCTCGGGTCCGGCGTCGGCTGGGCCCTGGACGCCCTCGACGTGGGCCTCGTCGCCTACGTCCTCGTCGCGCTGCGCCAGCAGTGGGGCCTCGACGCCGCGCAGCTGTCCTGGATCGCCTCGGTGGGGTTCGCGGGGATGGCCGTGGGCGCCGCCCTCGGGGGTCTGCTGGCCGACCGGGTGGGGCGCCGGCAGGTCTTCGCGCTGACCCTGCTGGTCTACGGGCTCGCGACGGGGGCGGCGGCCCTGTCCTGGTCGCTGACGGCGCTGCTGGTGTTCCGGTTCCTCGTGGGGCTGGGCCTGGGGGCGGAGCTGCCGGTGGCCTCCACCCTGGTCAGCGAGTTCGCGCCCCGGCGCATCCGGGGGCGGGTCGTCGTCGCGCTGGAGGCGTTCTGGGCGGTCGGCTGGACCCTCGCCGCCCTCATCGGCTACCTGCTGGTGCCGGCCTCCGACGACGGGTGGCGCTGGGCGCTGGCGCTGGGGGCGCTGCCCGCGGTGTACGCGATCGTCGTACGCCGGGGGCTGCCGGAGTCGGTGCGGTTCCTGCTGGCGAAGGGCCGCACCGCGGAGGCCGAGGCCGTCGTGCGGGACTTCGAGGCGTCCGCGGGCGTCACCTCGACCGCGCCGCTCGTGCCCGACCCGCCCGCCGGGGCCAGGCGGGGGATCTGGAGCGCGGGCCTGCGCCGCCGCACGGCCGGGTTGTGGCTGGTGTGGTTCTTCGTGAACTTCAGCTACTACGGCGCGTTCACCTGGATCCCCAGCCTGCTCGTCGAGGACGGGTTCACCGTGATCCGCTCCCTGCAGTTCACGCTGATCATCACCCTCGCCCAGCTGCCCGGGTACGCGCTCGCCGCGGTCCTGGTGGAGGTGTGGGGACGGCGGCGGACCCTCGCGGTGTTCCTCGTGGGTTCCGCCCTGTCCGCCCTGGCCTACGCGGGCGCCGGCACGACGACGACGATCCTCCTGGCCGGGATGGCGCTGTCGTTCTGCAACCTGGGGGCCTGGGGCGCGCTGTACGCCGTCACCCCGGAGGTGTACCCGACGGCCGTGCGCGGGCGGGGTGCGGGGGCCGCGGCCGGTTTCGGCCGGATCGCCTCGATCCTCGCGCCCCTCAGCGTCCCGCTGCTGCTGGACGCCGGGGGGAGCGGAGCCGTGTTCGTCGTCTTCGGCGTCGCCTTCGCGATCGCGGCGGCGGCGAGCTTCCTGCTGCCCGAGCGGCGCGGGGTGGCGCTGGACTGAGGCGCCGTCAGGGACGGGCGGCGCGGTCGCGCTGGGAGCGCGCCGCCCGGACCACCACCACGTCGGCGACGAGCAGCAGGACGAGGACCCCGACGAGGGCGAGGGCGGGGCGCCCGGTGAGCTCGGCGTGGACGGTGAACCCGAGGACGAGCAGGGTCATCGCGATGAGGAGACCGCCGAACGTCTCCAGGTGCTGGGCGTTCCTGCGGGCGCGCACGACGTCCGCACGGGCGTCGCGGCGGGGCTCGCGGTGGGGGCGGGAGGTGGGCACGGCGGTCTCCTGGTCGGGTCGTGCGGGGCGGGTCAGCTCTTGACGCCGCCGGCGGTGAGGCCGGAGACGATGCGGCGCTGGAACACCAGGACCATGATGATCAGCGGGACGGTGACGATGGTGCCCGCGGCCATGACCGCGGTGTAGGGCTCCTGGTGGGGTTGGGCCCCGGCGAAGCTGGCGATGGCCACCGTCACCGGCTGCACCCGATCCCCGCCGAGCTGGGAGGCGAGGAGGAACTCGTTCCAGGCGGCGGTGAAGGCGAGGATGGCGGTGGTGAAGATGCCCGGCGCGGCCAGCGGGAGGATGACCTTGACGAACGCCTGCCCGGGCGTGCAGCCGTCCATGCGGGCGGACTCCTCCAGCTCCCACGGCATCTCGGTGAAGAACGCCGTCAGCGTGTAGACGGTCAGGGGCAGCACGAAGGAGATGTTGGGGATGATCAGCGCCTGGTAGGTGTTCAGCCAGCCCAGGTCGGTGAACAGCTGGAACAGCGGGGTGACCAGGGCGACGCCGGGGAACATGGAGGCGCCGAGGATGAGGCCGAGGACGTAGAACTTGCCGCGGAACTCCAGGCGGGCCAGGGCGTAGGCGGTGAACACCCCCACCACCAGACCGACGACGGTGGTCGCCGCGCCGATGACGAGGCTGTTGAGCAGGGCGCGTCCGAAGTGGTTGCCGCGGGCGGTGGAGAAGGCGGTGGCGTAGTTCTCCAGGGTGGTGTGGGTGGGCCAGGGGGTGGTGTCGAAGGTGTAGCCGACCTCGCGGAAGCTGGTGACGATCATCCAGTAGAACGGCAGCAGGCCCCAGAGGCAGATGAGGACGACACCGGTGTAGGTGAGGACCGCGGCGCGGACGTTGCGCCGCTGGACGACGGGGACGCCGGAACTGGTGACCGTGCGGTTGCGGGAACCGCCCTTGCCGCGCTTGCTGCCGGTGCCGCCCCTGCTGCCGGTGCTGGTCGTGGTGGCCATCTCAGCCCGCCTTCTTCGTCTTCGGGGCCCGCTGCTCGGTGACGTTGGCGCCCAGGAACTTGATGAAGACGAACGCCACCGCGAACACGATGAGGAACGTCAGCGTCGACAACGCCGAGGCGGCGTTGAAACCGGATCTGACCTGGTCCACCACCAGCATGGACAGGGTGGAGGTGTCCCCGGCGCCGCCGGTGAGGATCTTCGGCAGGTCGTACATGCGCAAGGTGTCCAGGGTGCGGAACAGCACCGCGACCATCAGGGCGGGGCGGACCAGGGGCAGGGTGATGTAGCGGAACCGTTGCCAGGCGGTGGCCCCGTCCATCTTGGAGGCTTCGTAGACGCTGCCGTCGATGACCTGCAGTCCGGCGAGGATGAGCAGGGCCATGAAGGGGGCGGTCTTCCAGGTGTCGGCGATGATGATCGCCGCCTTGGGGGCGAAACCGTCGCCGGTCCAGAGGATCTCGGTGCCGAGCAGTTTGTTGGCGATGCCGTCGTAGGCGAAGATGAAGTACCACAGCTTGGCGGTGACGGCGGTGGGGATGGCCCAGGGCACCAGGACGCTGGCGCGCAGGATGGCGCGGCCCTTGAAGCTGCGGTGCATGACCAGGGCGAAGACCAGCCCGAGCAGGGTCTCCAGGGAGACGGCGACGACGGTGAAGAGGAACGTCACCCCCGTGGAGGTCCAGAACTGCGAGCCGAGGGTGCCCGGCGGGCAGGAGAACGCGCCGCCGCCGCAGTCCTGCAGCAGCCAGAGGCGGTAGTTCTGCAGGCCGGCGAAGCCGCCTTCGACGAAGAGGCCGGTTTCGGGGTCGAGTCCGGCGTCCTTGGTGAAGGACTGCGAGACGGCGGTGACGACGGGGTAGAGGATGACGATGGCCAGCAGGACGATCGTGGGGGCGATGAGCAGGGTGGCGCGGCGGCCGGAGCCGTCGTGCAGGCTCTTGCGTCTGCGTCCGGGGTCCAGTGGCGGTTCGCCTCGCGCGAACGCCCCGGTCGCCACGCCGGAAGTGGTGCTCATGGGTCCTCCTCAGGACTCGTCGGGACCCACCGCCGGGGACGGGACGCCGACGTCCCGCCCCCGGTCCGTGGATCCGGTCACTTCCCGCCGATGGCGTTCTGGACCGCGGCCTGCATGTCGGCCAGGGCGGTGTCGGTGGGCTTGCTGCCCGAGAGCGCGGAGAACGCGTTGTCCTGGATGGCCTTGGTCACCGCCGGGTAGAACGGCGTCACCGGACGCGGCACCGCGTTCGAGATCGACGTCTTCAGCTGCGGCAGGTAGGGGAACTGCTCCACCAGTGCGGGGTCGTCGTAGAGGGCTTCCAGCACCGGGGCGGCGGAGCCCTGCGTCAGCCAGTCGCGCTGGATCTCCTCCGACTGCAGGAACTTCAGGAACTCGAACGCGGTCTTCTTGTGGTCGGAGTACACGCTGATCCCCGCCGCGTGCCCACCCAGGCTCGACGCACCGGGCTGCCCGTCACCGCCGCCCGGCAGCGGCGCCACCCCGAAGGTGTCCTTCACCGTCGAGGAACCGTCGGTCTTGGCCAGGCTGTACACGTAGGGCCAGTTGCGCAGGAACAGCAGCTTGCCGTCCTGGAAGGACTGCCGGCCCTGCTCCTCCTGGTAGGTGGTGGCCTGCTTGGGGATCGAGCCGTCCTGGAACCCCTTCACCAGCGCGTCCAGCCCCGCCTTGGCCTCGGGGGTGTCCAGCGTCGCGGTCTTGCCGTCCTCGGAGAGGATCGACCCGCCCGCGGTGTTGATCGCCTCGGCCACGTTCACCGTCAGGCCCTCGTACTGGGCGTACTGCCCGGCGTAGCAGTCCATGCCGTTCTGGGTGGCGATGTCGCACATGCCCATCATCTCCTCCCACGAGGTGGGCGGGGTCGGCACGAGGTCCTTGCGGTAGTACAGCAACCCGCCGTCGGAGGTGGTGGGGGCGGCGTAGAGGGTGTCGTTGTAGGTCTCCGCGTTCACCGTCGGTTCCAGCAGCGCGGACTGGTCCAGTTCGTACTCACCCGTGAGCGGCTGCAGCCAGCCCTTGGCGGCGAACTCCGAGGTCCAGATGTTGTCGACGCTGACGACGTCGTAGTCGGCGTTCTCGGCCTGGAAGTTCTGCACCAGGTCGTCGTGCTGCTGGTCGGCCTGGTCGGTCTGCTCCTTCAGCGTGACCTTCTGGTCCGGGTGCGCGGCGTTCCACTTGTCGATCGCCGGCTGCACGATGCCGCTGTTGTCCTTGCCCTGCACGTAGGTGATGGGACCGGTGGAGTTCCCCGCCGCCGCGGCGTCACCGCTGCCCCCGGCTTCCTCATCCCCACCACCGCAGGCCCCCACCACGAGCACACCGCTCACCGCGAGAGCCAGCACCGACATGACCCTGCGAGACGACCTGGACTTGGCGAACACTGCGTTCTCCTCTTCGTCGAGTGCCGGCGGGACGTTCCGCCAGACGCCGGGCCAGGACGACCACCACGGCGGGGCGTCCTCCCCGGGCTCGTCCCTGAGCCCGGTCCGACTGGAGCGAACTGAACACCCGGGCGAAACCCCGGTCAACACGCAACCGATCTGCACGCAAGCGTTTGCGGAGACGTCGTTCCAGGTCAGGCCCTCGCAAACGCTTGCGTAACGATTTGGTGACACAGGCGTTTGAGGGTGTTCCGCACCCCGGAGAACCCTGGACCTGGCCCGGTGGGTGGTGTTGCATTCCCCCATGCCCGCGACGTCGCGATCCTCTCCCCGGCCCCGGTCGGACCCACCCCTCCCGCCGCCGGCGGCGGTCCGGATGTCCGACGTCGCCGAGGAGGTCGGGGTCTCCCTGGCCACGGTGTCCCGGGCGCTGCGCGGCCTGGAGGGGGTCAGCGAGGACACCCGGGAGAAGGTCCGCGAGGTCGCCGCCCGCCTCGACTACATCCCCAGCCCGGAGGCCTCGGGCCTGGCGGGGCGGTCCACCGGCCGGGTGGCGGTGGTGCTGCACGACCTGCCCTCCTGGTACGGCAGTTCCGTCACCGTCGGGCTGGAGCGGGAACTGCGCCCGGCCGGTCTCGACCTCCTCGTCCGCTGCGTCGACGACCCCGCGGACCGGGTGCGGTTCTTCGCGACGATGCCGTTGCGCCGCAAGGTGGACGCCGTCGTCGTCATCGCCATCGCGCTCACCCCGCAGGAGGTGGCGAAGCTGCGCGAGGGCGGGGTCGCCGTGGTCGCCGCGGGCAGCCACGGCGAAGGTTTCCCCTGCGTCGCCATCGACGACGAGCTGGCCGCGCAGCAGGCGGTCAACCACCTCCTCCAGCTCGGCCACGAACGCATCGCCCTGCTGAACACCGTCGCCGCCACCGACCGCGCGTGGCAGGCCCAGCGGGACCGGGAGAACGGTTACCGCGCGGCGATGGCGGCCGCCGGGGTCCCCGTCGACGAGGACCTCGTCGTCTCCTGGTCCGGGGGTTCGCGCGGGGGAGCGCAGGGGATGGACCAGCTGCTGTCCGGCCGCCGGCTCCCCAGCGCGGTCTTCGCCTTCTCCGACGAGGTCGCCCTGGGCGCCATGCGCAGCCTGCGCCGGGCCGGGATCGAGGTCCCGCGGCAGATCTCGGTCATCGGCATCGACGACCACCCCCTGGCCGAGCTCACCGACCTGACGACCGTCGCCCAGGACCCGGTGGCCCTGGGGCGGGCCTCGGCGCAGGTGACCCTGGACCTGCTGCAGGGCCGCCCCGCGCGCGACGTGGGCACCTTCCCCACCCGCCTCGTCGTGCGCGGCACCACCGCCCCCCCGGCCCCCTGACCCGCGGGGGAGCTCAGGCCGTGGTCAGCAGGCCGACCGCCAGGACGACCATGACCACCGCCACCCCCAGGTCGAGGACGCGCCAGGCCGCGGGGCGGGCGAAGACCGGGCGCAGCAGCCGCGCCCCGTGGCCCAGGGCGGTGAACCAGACGACGCTGGCCAGCCCGGCGCCCGCCGCGAACCACCACCGCTGGGCGCCGTGGGTCGCGGCGACCGAACCGAGGAGGACGACGGTGTCGAGGTAGACGTGGGGGTTCAGCCACGTCAGGGCGGCCGCGGTGGCCACCACCGTCCCCACCCGCGCGGGCGGCCTCGAGGTGTCCGCGCGCAGGGCGCCGGGTCGCCGGGCCCGGCGCAGCGCGAACGCGGCGTAGGCGAGGAGGAAGGCCGCCCCGGCCCAGCGCACGACCCGCAGGACGCCGGGGGAGGCGGTGAGCACCGCCCCCGCCCCGCCGACCCCGGCCGCGATGAGGACGAGGTCGCTGACGGCGCAGACCGCGACGACCGCGCCCACGTGCTCCCCGCGCACGCCCTGCTCGATGACGAAGGTGTTCTGCGCCCCGATGGCGACGATGAGGGACAGGCCGAACAGGGTCCCGGTGAGCAGCGTGAGCACGTCTCGACGGTAGGGACCGGCGCGTGGTGGTTCCAGCTCAGGATCCTTCACCGCCCTTAGCATCGCTGTTCGTGGACCTCGACCTCGGCCAGCTGCGGGCGCTGGCGGCCGTCGTCGCCGAGGGCACGTTCGAGGCCGCCGCCCGGGTCCTGCACGTGACGCCCTCGGCGGTGAGCCAGCGCATCCGGGCCCTGGAGACGTCCGCCGGCCGCGTCCTGCTCGTCCGGGTGAAACCGGTCGTGCCGACCGAGGCGGGCCGCACCGTCCTGCGCCTGGCCCGGGAGGTCGAGCTGCTCGCCGCCGACGCCCGGCGCGAACTGGGCCAGGAGGAGGGGACGCCCGTGCTGCCGGTCGCGGTGAACGCGGACTCGCTCGCGACGTGGTTCCTGGGGGCGGTCGCGCCGCTGGCGGGGGAGTTCTGCTTCGACCTGCGCCGGGAGGACCAGGAACGCACCGGCGAGCTCCTGCGCGAGGGCGGCGTCGTCGCGGCCGTCACCGCGGAGGCCGACCCGGTGCCGGGCTGCTCGGCCACCCGGCTGGGGGCGATGCACTACCAGCCCTGCGCGTCGGCGGCCTTCGCCCGCCGCTGGTTCCCCCGCGGGGTCGACCGGGAGGCGCTGTCCCGGGCCCCGGTCGTCGTGTTCGACCGCGACGACGACCTGCAGGACCGCTGGCTGCGGGGGTTCGGCCACCCCCTCCCGCCGCGGCACCACGTCCCGGCCACCTCCGACTTCGGCGAGGCCGTCCGCCGGGGCTTCGGGTGGGGGATGCTGCTGCCCGCGCAGGTGGAGGCGTGCGGTCCCGACGGGGTCGTCGACCTCGACCCCGGCGGGGGCGTCGACGTCGAGCTGCACTGGCAGCGGTGGAAGATCCGCTCCGCGGCCCTGGACCGGCTCAGCGAGGCCGTCCTCGCCGCCTGGCGCTGACCGCGACCGGGGCGCAGGGTGGGGCCGTGAGCGAATCCTGCTGGGACTACCCGCGCCCGCCCCGCCTGGAACCCGCGCGGCGGCGGGTGCGGGTCCTCGACCCCGAGGGCCGTCTCCTCGCCGACGTCGACCCGGCCGAGGGCAGGGCCTGGCGGGTGCTGGAGACCTCCCACCCGCCGACGTACTACGTCGCGGCCGACGCGCTCGTCCCCGGCGCGGTCCGTCCGGGCCAGGGGTCGAGCTGGTGCGAGTGGAAGGGGCAGGCCTCCTACGTCGACCTGCTCGGCGCCGACGGGCGCGTCCTGCGGCCGCGGGCGGCGTGGACCTACCCGCGCCCCACCCCCGGGTACGAGGCGCTGACCGGGGCGCTGGCCTTCTACCCCTCGGGGGTGCGCTGCCTGCTCGACGACGAGGAGGTCCAGGCCCAGGAGGGCGACTTCTACGGCGGCTGGATCAGCTCGGAGGTGACCGGGCCGTTCAAGGGGGCCCCCGGGACGCTGGGGTGGTGACGCGTCAGAGGTGGGTGTCCGCGACGTCGCCGCTGTGGCGGCTGGGGGCCTTGCGGATGCGGGCCGCGTCCAGCGCCCCCACGACCGGGGCTGCGGTGAACCCGTGCACGAAGACCGACAGGGCGACGGTGAAACCGACGACGGCCCACAGCTCCTCGCCCGGGAACTCGGCCTCGCCGAGGGCGTAGGCGAGGTAGAACAGCGACCCGATCCCGCGGACGCCGAAGATCCCGATGACCCAGCGCTCCCGCGGTCCGCCCGGGGTCCGCAGCAGGCTGAGGTACCCGGCGAGGGGCCGGATCACGAAGACGAGCAGGATCCCGACCAGGGCCAGCGGCCAGGTCAGCGCGTCGAGCAGGCCGTCGGCGAGGGCCGCGCCGAGCACCAGCAGCAGCCACGACGTCAGCATCCGCTCGATCTGCTCGACGAACTCGTGCGCGACCCGGTGCGCCCCGTGGCTGCGTTCCGCGGCGCGGATGGTGCAGGCCGCGACGAAGACGGCGACGAACCCGTAGCCGTGCAGGACCTCCGTCACCCCGTAGGCGAGGAAGGTCACGGCCAGGGCGGTGAAGCCCTCGGCGTTGTCGGCCAGGCGCAGCGAGGGGACGGGGGAGTGGAAGAAGAGCCGGCCGAGCAGCCAGCCGACGACGATCCCCGACACGACGCCCACGACGCCGCGCAGCGCCACGTCCTCGAGGAACCAGTCGCGCATCGTCACGGCGGAGAAGCCCGCCGTCGCCAGGACCACGGCCAGGTGCACGATCGGGAAGGCGGCGCCGTCGTTGAGACCGGCCTCGCTGGTGAGGGCGAAGCGGACCTCGTCCTCGGTGCCCTCCTCGTCGGCCGGTTCCCCGACCTGCACGTCGCTGGCGAGGACGGGGTCGGTGGGGGCCAGCGTGGCGCCGAGCAGCACGGCGGCGGCGATCGGGAGGCCGGCCAGGGCCCACCCCGCCCAGGCGACGAGGGCGATCGTCAGGGGCATGGCGATGAGGATGAGCCGCCAGGTCGACGCCCAGCGGCGCCACCCGACCGCCCGGTCGAGCGCGAGCCCCGCGCCCATCAGGGAGATGATGACGACGAGTTCGGTGACGTGCTTCGTCACCTCGCCGTGGGCCAGCGGGTCCACCGTCGGCAGCCCGGGGACGAGGCCCAGCAGGACCCCGCCCCCCAGGAAGGCCATCGGCAGGTTCACCGGCAGCCGGTCCACCACCCGGGGCAGCAGGGCCGCCACCAGGGCGCTGGCCCCGGCGAGGGTGAAGAGGACCGGTGCGAGCACCGAGGTCAGCGGCGACGGCCGCGGATCGACCCGACGATCGAGACGCCGATGGCGGCGACGACGACCTGGAAGATGAGCTCGATCCAGTCGAAGCCGTTGGTGTCGGCCAGGCCGATGCCGCGCGCCAGCGCGGTGCCGATCAGGGCGGCGACGATGCCCACGACGATGGTCAGCAGGATCGAGATGTTCTGCCGGCCGGGCAGGACCAGGCGGGCCAGGGCGCCGATGATGAGGCCGACGATGATGGCGGTGATGATGCCGGTGACAGTCACGATTTCCTCCAGTCAGTGAGGCCCGCGGGGGGACGGCGGGCCGCGCGTGAGAGCTGTGTCACTTCCACGACGCGCCAGAACGTTGCCACGACTCGGGCGTTCCCGCCCGCTGGAAACGTCCCGCCCACCCCCGGTGCACCACCGGTCACGGACCGGTCACGGGACGGTGCCGCCGGGTGAGCTCACCGCGGCGGACCCGACCCCCCGGCTACTCGAAGCGCGAGGGGTCCCCGGCCCCCACCCGCACCACGTCGGGGAAACCCCCGGACCAGTCCACGACGGTCGTGGGGGAGGTGCCGCACTCCCCGGCGTCCACGACCGCGTCCACGACGTGGTCCAGCTCCTCCTTGATCGACCAGCCGTCGGTCGGGGGGTCCTCGTGACCGGGCAGCAGCAGCGTGCTCGACAGCAGCGGCTCACCCAGCTCGGTGAGCAGCGCCCGCACGAACCGGTGGTCGGGGATGCGGACCCCCACCGTCTTCTTCTTCGCGTGCGCGAACCGGCGCGGGACCTCCTTGGTCGCCGGCAGGATGAACGTGTACGGGTTCGGGGTCGCGGCCTTGATGGCCCGGAACTGCACGTTGTCCAGGTGCACGAACTGGCTCAGCTGGGCGAAGTCGGCGCACACCAGCGTGAAGTGGTGCTTCTCGCCGAGCTGGCGGATGCGGCGGATCCGGTCCGCGCCGGTGTGGCTGTCCAGGCGGCAGCCCAGGGCGTAGCAGGAGTCCGTCGGGTAGGCGATGAGCCCGTCCTCGCGCAGCACCGCCGCGAGCTGGGCGATCGACCGGGCCTGCGGGTTCTCCGGGTGGACCTCGACGAAGCGCGCCATGGCGCGACTCTAGGACGGGGTGCGGACCGTCGCGAAGTCCACGTCGCGCCGCCGCCGGAACCCGAGGTGCTCGTACAGCGCGATCGCCCGGACGTTCTGCGCCGCGGCGTGCAGGAACGGCAGTTCCCCGCGCTCGCGGACGCCGTGCGCCACCGCGCGGACCAGGGCCGTGGCCAGTCCCCGGCCGCGGGCCGCGGGGTCGGTGCAGACGGCGCTGATCTCGGTGGCCCCGGTGGGCCGCAGGCGCTCCCCGGCCATCGCCACCAGCCGCCCTCCCTCCCGGACCCCGAGGTAGCGGCCCAGCAGCACCGTCCGCGGCCCGAAGGGGCCCGGCCGGGTCCGGGC
This sequence comes from Kineococcus radiotolerans SRS30216 = ATCC BAA-149, assembly GCF_000017305.1. GTDB lineage: Bacteria > Actinomycetota > Actinomycetes > Actinomycetales > Kineococcaceae > Kineococcus > Kineococcus radiotolerans. Next base: position 2,880,455 of record NC_009664.2, read on the forward strand.
GACGAGGTCGAGCACCTCCGGCACGTCGTCCTCGCCGAGCTCCACCGCGTCGGGGAGGGGCTCGGTGCGCAGCGCGTCGGTGGCCACGAGCTGGACACCGGGGAAGGGCCGCGTCACCGCGAAACCCGCGGGCGGCTCGACGGCGAGCGCCGGGACGAGCACCTCGACCCCCGGACCGGCCACCGCGGCCAGGTCGTCCCAGGCCGCGGGGTCGGCCTGGTCGGCCAGCCCCGAGAAGGGGGAGACGTCGGCGGGGAACCGGCGCCCGCGCCCGGACCCCTCCGCGAGGTGCGCGTGGGTCGTCGCCAGGGACCCCCAGACGGGGTTGTCGAGCGGGTGCTGCGTCACGCCGACAGGGTTCCACGCCCGTCCGGGAGCAGGCCCATCGCCTCCACCGCCGTCCGCGCCGCCTCCAGCGACGTGTGCCCCGGGACGTACCCCAGCAGTCGGCGCGCCTTGTCCGTGCTGGCGGAGTGGCTGCGGGACAGGTGCTCCCAGCTCGCCTCGGCGTGCTCGCCGGAGGCGGCGCGGAACTCCTCCCAGCTCACCGGCCGCAGGTCCGCCTCCCGGCCCCACCACCGCGCGGCGGCCTCGGCGAAACCCCGGACCGTCAGCGCCCGGTCGGAGACGACGTGGAAGCTCTCCCCGGCCGCGGCGCCGGGGTCCGCCAGCGCCCGCTCGAAACCCTGGGCGACGTCGTCGGCGTGCACGTGGTGCAGCGTCTCCAGGCCCAGCCCGGGCACGAGGAGCTCCTCGCCGGTGGACAACCGCCGCCACACCTGCGGGTCGAGGTTGCCCAGCGGGGTGATGACCGGCCAGCCGGGGCCGCTGATGTGACCGGGGTGCAGCACCGTCGTCCGCAGCCCTCCGGAGCGGGTCTCGGCGAGCAGCAGCTCCTCGATCGCGGCCTTCTGCGTCCCGTACTCCCCGAACGGCGCGCGCGGGTCGTCCTCGCGCAGCGGGGAGGCGGCCGCCGGTCCGTGGACCCAGATCGTGCCGCAGTGGGCGAGGAACGCCCCCGTCGGGCGCAGCGCCTCCACGAGCAGGCGGGCGCTGGCGGGGGTGAAGCAGACGAGGTCGACGACGGCGTCGGGGCGCAGCCGCGCCACCCGCGCGCCGAAGGTCCCCGCCGCGTCCTCCGCGTCGCGGTCGGCGACCACGCGCTCCACGCGCTCCCACGCCGGGTGCGCCCGGTAGGGCTCCCGGGTCCCGCGGCTGAGGGCCACCACCTCGTGCCCCGCCCCGACGAGCCGGGGGACGAGGTAGCTGCCGATGTGACCGGTGGCTCCGACGACGAGTACGCGCACGGCCCCACCCTGCCCCCGCGGGCCGCGGCGCGCGCGTGCTGATCCCGGCACGGTCGGTGGCCGCGGGCCGCCGATCGGTGGTGAACCGCTGCGCCGGACGGGGACCGGGCCCTCGCAGCGGGCCCGGGAGGGGACCGGGGCGGGGCACCGTGGAACTCCCCGCCCCCCACCGGAAGGACCTCCGTCGTGCCCGACCTCCGCCTGGACACCGTGGAGCTCCACGCGACGGCGACCACCCTGGACTCGGTGGCGGGAGCCCTGTCCGCCACCGACCGCGTCGCCGACATCGGCGCCGAGGCCGCCGGCCACCGCGGGCTGGCCACCGCCGTCCAGGACTTCGCCGACACCTCCGCGCGGCAGCGCTCCGAGCTCGCCGAGGCCACCGCGGCGTACGCCCGGCGCGTCCGGGAGGCGGCGCGCGCGTTCGAGCAGGCCGAGGACGGCCTCGCCGCCGCCGCGCGGGGGGAGGGCTGATGCTGCTCGGCGCGGGGGGCGGCGCCCGGCCCGCCGACTGGCAGCCCCTCGCCGGCGAGGACCCCGTCCCCGGCCGGTCGGCCGACCTCGGGGACGTCGCCCGGCGCTGGCGCGGCGTGGCCGAGGAGCTCGAACGGCAGGCGGGGGAGGTCCGCCGCCTCGCCCGCGGCACCGACGCGGCCGGGCGGACCGTGGAGGCGCTCGGCGAGGGCGCCGGCGACCTCGCGACGCGCCTGACCGGCGCCGTGGGCCGGTACCGGGCCACGGCGGGAGCCCTCGACGACTACGTCCCGCACCTGCAGGACGCCCAGCGCCGCAGCCTCGACGCCCTGCACGCGGCCCGCGACGCCCAGGCCCGCCACGACGCGGCGGCCGCGGTCCTCGCCGCGAACGGCACCCCCGCGCCCGCCCCGGCGCCGGTGCCCGGCGACCCCGCCGCCACGGCCACCGCCGCGCACGCCCACGCCGGGCGCGAGGCCGACCGCGCGGCCCGGGCCGGTGCCGCGCGCCGGGACGCCGGCGCCGCGAGCGCCGACCTCGCCGCGGCCCGGGCGCACCTGGCCGCGGCCGTGGCCGACCGGGACGCCGCCGCCGAGCGCGCCGCCCGCGCCATCGCCGCCGCCTGCGCCGGGGACCCGCTGCGGGACAGCCGCTTCGACCGGTTCCAGCAGTGGGCGCACGAGAACGCCCGCTGGATCGAGAAGGCGTCGGACTGGGCCTCCACGATCGGGGCGATCGTCGCGCTGGCCGCGCTGGCCGTGGGGTGGATCCCCGTCGTCGGTCAGGCCCTGGCCGCCGCGCTGGGCATCGTCGCGCTGCTCGCGACCGGCTTCGCGCTGGTCGGGCACACCCTGCTGGCGCTGTCCGGCGACGGCAGCTGGACCGCCGTGGCCGTCGACGTCGTCGGCCTGGCCACCTTCGGCATCGGCAAGCTGGCCGCCCCCGCCGCCAAGGCCGCCGCCGCGGCCCTGGGGGAGGCCGACACGGCCGTGCTGGCCACCCGCGCCGCGCAGGCCGCGCTGCGGGCCCGGGCCGGGGTCGAGGGGGTCGCCGACGTCGCCGCGCGCGGCCTCGACCCCGCCGCGACGGCGCTGTCCATGGCCTCGGGCGGCATGCGCGGCGCCACCCGGGCCGCCACCCGCGACGCCCTCGGCACCAGCGGCAACGCCGTCGACCGGATCCGCGCCGCCACCCGCGCCGCCTGGCGCTCCGAGGACACCCACGGCGCCGCGGCCACCGCGTTCGCCGACGCCCGGGCCGCCCTCGCCAAGCCCTTCACCGAGTTCCCCGACGTCCTCGGCGGGGCCAGGGCGATGAAGGACGAGGCCCGCGGGGTCTTCGACGGGCAGAAGTGGAAGGACGCGTACACCGCGGTGAAGGCGATGCCGCCCGGCGACGTCGGCTCCGCGGTCACCCGGGGGCTGACCGACGCGGTCGCGCAGGCCAGGACCCTCACCGGCGTCGCCGACGCCGCGAAGGTCGTGGGGACGACGACGGCCGCGAAGATGGCCGCGGCCGTGGCGGCCGACGCCTACACGTCCTACGAGGGGATCGCGCAACCCCTCAACGAGCTCCACCTCCCGCACGTGTGGCTGCCGACGGCGCAGTCCACGTCCCAGGCCGTCCTCGAGAAGGTCGCGGGGGAGCGGCGGTGAGCACCACCGCTCCCGCGCCCCCGACCGGGTACCGGCTCGCCGTCCCGGCGTGGTGGGACCGCGTCGACCTCACCTCCCCGCACCGCGAGGACGCCGTCGAGCGGATCGTGGCCCGCCAGTTCCGCGGGATCGACGACGCCCCCCTCGCCCGCCGGGAGGCGACCCGGCTCCTGCAGGACCAGGTGCGCCAGGCCCACGACGTGGGCGGTCTCGAACTGCACCTGTCCGTGCGGGCCGTGGCCGGGGTCGTGCTGCCGGCCTCGCTGCTCGTGCACGTCGTCCCCGCCGACGCCGTCCCCGCCGGGGAGGACGCCACCGCGTGGACCGGCGGCGCCGGGGCCGGGACGCGCCGCCGGCGCGAGCGCCTCCTCGACGGCGGCACGGCCGGACCCGTCGCCACCACGGTCCTGGAGCACCACGTCCCCGTCCCCGCCGGGCTGACCCCGGTGCCCACGCTGCTGGCGCTCACGGCCACCACCACCTCCGGAGCCCTCGCCGACCACCTCGTCGGGCTCTTCGACGCCATCGCCGCGACCCTGCGGTGGACCTCGTGAACGACGCCGTGGACCTGGAGCCGGAGCTGGAGCTGGTGGTCGAGGCCCCCGCGGGCTGGGTGGTCCTGGACCGGGACGACGCCGTCGACGCCGACGAGCACGCCCTCGCCGTGCACCGCTCCCTCGCCGAGGACCTCGTCCACGCCGGGGGACGGGTCGACCCCGCCGCCGTCGACGCCGCGGCCCGCACGCTCGCGGCCGTGACCCGCACCGCCCGCGACCTGCTGCGCGGCCGCGGGGGCCTGGCCTTCGCCCACGTCGGCCACCCCGAGGTCCCCACCGCCCTCTGGCTCGACGTCCTCGCCCGCCCCGAGCACGACTTCGCCGCCTGGGCCGACCACCGCTTCGACGTCGAGATCCCCGCCGCCGACCCCCGGTGCGAGGTCCACGCGGTCGACCTGCCCGCGGGACCGGCGCGGCGGGTGCGCTCCACGACCGTCCCCGACGACGTGGGGGCGCCCGTCGCCGAGGGCGTCGACGTCCTGGTCCGGCCCGACCGCGCACCGGGCCGCGTCGTGCTCAGCTCGCGGTGGACCGCGCTCGCGCACGGGGACCTCCTCGCCGGGCTCGTCGACGCGTTCGCCCGCACGGTGCGCGTGCGGTCGGTCCCCGCCGGCGGGACGCGACCCTGATGGCGCCGGTCCGACCGCGCCGCGGCCGGGCGGGTGCGACCGTGGAGGAGCCCCGGGACCCCGGGCCCGACCAGGCAGGACGGAGCACCCCCGTGACCGAGGTCCCGACGAGGGCCGGCGCCCGCGGTCCCGCCCTGCCCCCGGCCCGCCGGGTCCCGGTGCGCGCGCGCCGCGACCGCTCCGCGCCCCCGCGCGACCGCTTCGAGGGACCGCACGCCCGGCCCGCCCCCTTCCACCCCGGGCGGCTGGACGCCCGCAGCGGGTACCTCACCGCGGATCCGGAGGCCTTCCGCTACCACTGCGGCGCCGACGTGACCGTCTGGCCGCTGCGGGGCCGGCGGCCCGTGGTGCGGGCCCTGCTGCTGCACGGCCCGGCCGCCCTCGCCTGGGAGCGGGTGGGGCGGCGGGGCCGGTTCCGGGCCGACGCCGGCACCCCCCGGGACGCGGGGACCGGGTGGCCCGCGCCGGTCCTGCTGCTGCTCGACGCCCGCGACGTGCCCGTCCGGTACGTGCCCCTGCACGCCTGGCACCCGTGGGGCCCCCTGCCGCGCCCCGGCCACCCCCGCGGCCCGCGCCCCGCCCCGGAGGCCTCCCGGGCAGCGGCGACGGACCTGCTGGAGCGCACCGGCTGGAGCGCGCTGCTCCTCGCCGCGCGGCTTCCGCTGTCCGACGCGCACTCCGCGCGGGAGGAGGCGCTGCGCCGGGTCGTCACCGCCTCCGGCGGCCGGGCGTTCCCCCCGCTCACCGCCCCCCACCTGCCGCGGGCCGTGCGGGGGGTGCAGCTGCTGTCCCTCCTCGCCGCGGGCGCCGTCGGGGCGCTCCAGTGGGGTCTGCTGCCCACCTCCCGGGACGGGGCGGGCCCGCGCGAGCCCTCCCTCGACGGCTGGACCCTGGCGCTGTGGGGCGCGGTGGTGGCGCTGGCCCTGCTCGCCCGGCTGCTCGTCTCCGCCCGTCAGCGGCGCGCCGCGCGCCGCTTCCCCGCCGGGACCGCGCTCGGCGCGCCGGGCGGGGTCGAGCTCCTGCTGCGGGCGCGCCCGGACGGGCGCACCGAGTGGGGCGTGCGGGAGCTGGGCCGGGAGGCGTGGTTCCCGGTGGACGGCCCCGGGGTGCCGGTGGCCCTCACCCTCGCCCACGGCCCGGCGCAGGAGCCGCGGCACCGGATCGTGCCGGAGGTGCGCGTCACCGTCGCCGGCGGCGCGGTCGTGTCGCGGGTCCCGGTGCACGCCCTCCAGGACCGGCCGCCGTCGACGGACGTCGTCGACGACGCGACCCGGGCCCGGCTGCAGGCCTTCGCCGCCCGCGTCGGCTGCCGGTTCGAGGTCCTCGACCGGGCCGAGCCCGTCCCGACCAGCGACGGCGCGAAGGGCTACCGCTCCTACCCGTTCGGGCTGTTCGCCGCCCTCCAGCTCGGCGTGACGGTGAGCTGGTCGGCCCGGATCGCCCTCAGCGGGGCCGGGTCCTGGTGGGTCGTCGCGGCGGGGCTGCTCGCCCTCGCCGCGACCGTGCGGCTGCTGTGGTTCCGGCCCCCGCGCGACCGGGTGCGCAACGCACCCGTGCTGCGCGGGGGCGGGGTCTGAGGCCGGTCAGCTCCAGCGCTCGGGCAGGTCCACCGCCGCCGACGGGTCGAGGGTCTCGACCAGGGCGGCCAGCACGATCGCGACGCCGACCGCCCCGGGGTCGGGCGTCCCCAGGGCGCGTTCGCCGAGGTAGCTCGCCCGGCCCCGGCGGGGGAGCATGCCGGCGGTGGCCGCGGCCCCGTCCACGGCGGCGCGCAGCAGCTCGGCCGGGCCGCCGGTCGAGGTGACGGCCGCGTGCAGGGTGTCCGCCATGGTCCGGTCCCCGGGCCGGGCGCCCCCGACGCGCTGCACGGCCTCCGCGGCCGAACGCAGGCCCACGCGCACCGCCTCGACCCCCGAACCCCCGCTGAGGCCGGTGCGCAGGTTCTGGAACAGCAACCCGAACAGCGGTCCGCTGGAACCCCCGACGTGGTCGAGGAACGCCTGCTCCGCGGCCCGCAGACCCGGCTGCGGCTCGTCCCCGGGGACCCGGGAGGCGAGGGCGGTGCGGGTGCCGCCGTCGAGGTTGTCGCCGAAGTCCCCGTCCCCGGTGACCTGGTCGAGCCGGGTGAGCTCCGGCTTCGCGGCGGCGACCCGGCGGCCCAGGGCGGTGAGGAAGGGGTCGTCGGCGACCGCGCGGCCGGTGACCTCCCCGGCGTCGGCGGTGGCGTCGGTGGCGGTGGCGGGGACCGCCGTCCCCACCGGTTCGGCGCTGGGCAGCGCGGGGGTCGCGGTGGGGGCGGCGAGGTGGGCGACCCAGTCCGGTTCCAGGGCGGTGAGGGTGAGGGAGAAGCCCCGCATGTCGAGCGCGGCGACGTAGGTCCCGGCCAGGGCCGCGGCCGTCGTCAGGCCCCGTTCCCCCAGCCGACCCACGACGTGGTCGAGGACGGAGAACAGCTCCAGGCCGGTGACGGCTCCCAGGCCGTTGACCAGGACGCCGTACCCGGTCGCGGTGGCGGGCACGTGGGCCAGGAGCTCCTCCAGCATCCGGTCCACGACCTCGGCGCTGCCGGGGCGGTCGACGGTGCTGACGGCGCGCTCGCCGTGGATGCCGACGCCGTACTCCAGCTGCCCCGGGGCCAGCTCGAAGGCGGGGCCGGTCCCGCCGGGGGCGGTGTGCGCGCGGGAGGCGACGGCGAGGCTGCGGGAGGCGGCGACCACGCGCCGGCCCAGGTCGGCGAGCTCGGCCAGCGAGGCCCCGCCGTCGGCGGCCGCGGCCAGCACCTTCTCCACCACGACCGTCGCGCCGGTCCCGCGCCGGCCGGTCTCGGCGGCCTCGTTCTCGGTGGCGAGGTCGTCGTCGACGAGGACGGTCTCGACGTCGATCCCCTCCGCGCGCAGGCGTTCCGCGGCGATGCCGAAGTTGATGACGTCGCCGGTGTAGTTCTTCACCACGAGCAGGACGCCGCCGGGCCGGGCGGCCGCGCGGGCCCCGGCGAAGATCTGCTGGTTGTGCGGGGAGGCGAACACCTGGCCGGGGATGGCCGCGTCCAGGCCGCCGCGGCCGACGAAGCCGGTGTGCAGGGGCTCGTGCCCCGAACCCCCGCCGGAGACGAGCGCGACCCGCCGGGTGGGGGCCGGGTCCGCGGCCACCACGTAGGCGGGGTCGAGGTTGACGCGCAGGGTCGCGCCGTGGGCGCGGGCCAGGCCGGCGAGGGCCGAGGCGACCGGGTCGGCGCCGGTGGAGAACTGGTCGGGACGGGTGCTCACGGTCGCTCCTGGTCGGGTGGTGTCGCGGGTCGGTCGGTCGCGCGGGGGCCACGCCGCGGCGGTGCCGGCGGCGGTGCCGGCGGGGCGGCGCGCGTGGTGGCGCCATCCTGGCCCGCTCCCGCGGCCACAGCGAGGGGGTGTGACCTGCGTCTCCACACCTGACCGTGAGCCGGTGCGCGCCCGGGTCTAGGGTGCGAGAGGCCCGGTGCCGGCCGACGTGGACGCCCGACCAGTGACCCTGGACAGGTGCCCGTCCGGCACGTCAGTTCAACTTCCGACCGAAGACGAGGAAGACGGAGAACACTGGTGGACCTCTTCGAGTACCAGGCGCGCGACCTGTTCGCGGCGCACGGCGTACCCGTGCTGGACGGCAGGGTCGCCACCACCCCCGAGGAGGCCCGGGCGGCCGCCGAGGCGATGGGTGGCGGCACCGTGGTCGTGAAGGCGCAGGTCAAGACCGGCGGCCGCGGGAAGGCGGGCGGCGTCAAGCTGGCCCACAGCCCCGAGGAGGCGGGCGAGCGGGCCCGCGAGATCCTCGGGATGGACATCAAGGGCCACACGGTCCACCAGGTGATGATCGCCGAGGGCGCCAGGATCGCCGAGGAGTTCTACTTCTCGGTCCTCCTCGACCGCTCCAACCGCACCTACCTCGCGATGTGCAGCGTCGAGGGCGGCATGGAGATCGAGCAGCTCGCCGTCGAGCGCCCCGAGGCGCTGGCCCGGGTCCCCGTGGACGCGCTGACCGGCATCGACGCCGCGAAGGCCGCCGAGATCGTCGAGGCCGCCGGCTTCGCCCCCGAGCTGCGGGAGAAGGTCGCCGACGTCGTCGTCAAGCTGTGGGGCGTGTTCACCGCCGAGGACGCCACGCTCGTCGAGGTCAACCCGCTGGTGCGCACCGAGGACGGCTCGATCGTCGCCCTCGACGGGAAGGTGACGCTGGACGAGAACGCCGACTTCCGCCACCCCGCCCACGCCGAGCTGGTCGACGCCGCCGCCGCGGACCCGCTGGAGGCCAAGGCGAAGGAGCTGGGCCTCAACTACGTGAAGCTGGACGGCGAGGTCGGCATCATCGGCAACGGCGCCGGGCTGGTCATGTCCACCCTCGACGTCGTGGCCTACGCCGGGGAGGCGCACGGCGGGGTGAAGCCGGCGAACTTCCTCGACATCGGCGGCGGCGCCTCCGCGCAGGTCATGGCCAACGGCCTCGACGTCATCCTCAACGACGCGCAGGTCAAGAGCGTGTTCGTCAACGTCTTCGGCGGCATCACCGCCTGCGACGAGGTCGCCAAGGGCATCGTCGCGGCCCTGGGGATCCTCGGCGACGAGGCCACCAAGCCCCTCGTCGTGCGCCTGGACGGCAACAACGTCGAGGAGGGCCGGCGCATCCTCGCCGAGGCCGCCCACCCCCTCGTCACGGTCGTGGACACGATGGACGGCGCGGCCGACAGGGCCGCCGAGCTCGCGAGCGCCGGGAAGGCCTGAACGATGTCGATCTTCATCAACTCCGACTCCAAGGTCCTCGTCCAGGGGATGACCGGCTCCGAGGGGCGCAAGCACACCCAGCGGATGCTGACCTCCGGCACGCAGGTCGTCGGCGGGGTGACCCCCGGCAAGGGCGGGCAGTCCGTCGAGTTCACCGGCGCCGACGGCTCGCCCGTCCAGGTCCCGGTGTTCTCCTCCGTCGGGGAGGCCCGCGAGGCCACCGGCGCCGACGTCAGCGTCATCTTCGTGCCGGCCAAGTTCACCAAGGGCGCGGTCGTCGAGGCCGTCGAAGCCGCGACCCCCCTCGTCGTCGTCATCACCGAGGGCGTGCCCGTCGCGGACTCCGCGGAGTTCTACGCCCTCGCCGCCAAGAGCGGCACGACGCGGCTCATCGGCCCCAACTGCCCCGGCCTCATCAGCCCCGGCAAGTCCAACGTCGGCATCATCCCCGCCGACATCACCCCGCCCGGGCGCATCGGGCTGGTCTCGAAGTCGGGCACCCTGACGTACCAGATGATGTACGAGCTGCGCGACATCGGGTTCTCCTCCGCCGTCGGCATCGGGGGCGACCCGGTCATCGGGACCACGCACATCGACGCGCTGCAGGCGTTCCAAGACGACCCCGAGACCGACGTCATCGTCATGATCGGGGAGATCGGCGGCGACGCCGAGGAGCGCGCCGCGAAGTTCATCGAGGCCAACGTGACCAAGCCCGTCGTGGGCTACGTCGCCGGCTTCACCGCCCCCGAGGGCAAGACGATGGGCCACGCCGGCGCCATCGTCTCCGGCTCCGCGGGCACCGCGCAGGCCAAGAAGGACGCTCTCGAGGCGGCCGGGGTCAAGGTCGGGAAGACCCCGAGCGAGACCGCGGCGCTGGCCCGGGAGATCTTCCAGGCCCTCTGACCGGCCCGCGGACCGCGGCCCCCGTCGACGTCGTCGGCGGGGGCCGTCGTCGTCCGGGGCCCCCGCACCGGGCGGCCGGCGGAGATTCCCGGGGCCCAGCGCGCGTCGCTGGCCCCCGCGGGCGCGCCCGCGGGGGACGATCGCGGGGATGTCCAGCGCAACCAGCCCCTCCACCGGCAAGCCCGCCGGCGGGTCCACCCGGCGACCCGCCGGCCCCACCGCCGCCGACCTGCTGCCCCTGCTCACCGCGTCCCTGCGCGCCGTGCTGACGCTGCTCGTGCCGATCGTCGCGGTGTGCGTCGTGGGGTGGATGGCCTCGGTGCGCTCCACCTCCTCCCTGGCCGCCGTCGCCCGCGTGGGGGCCGACCTGTGGCTCCTCGGGCACGGCAGCGCCGTGGCCGTCGTGGGCGGGACCGTCGGGATCGCCCCCCTGGGGATCACCGCGCTGGCCGCGGCCTCGGCCCACCGGGCGGTGCGGATGTGGCTGCGCGACCAGGCCGAGGCCGGGCGCGACGTCCCCTTCTGGCGGGGCCTGGGCGTCTTCACCGCCGGGTACGGCGTCCTCGCCCTGCTCCTCGCGCTGGTCTCCCGCAGCGGGGTGGGGGCCGCCTCGCCGCCGGCCTCGCTGCTCGGGGGGTGCCTCGTCGCCGGGATCGGCGGCGCCTGGGCGCTGCGGGCGCACCGGCCCCCGCTGCCCGTCGCCGTCCCCGGCGTCGTCACCACCGCGCTGCGGCCCGCGCTGAGCGCCGTCGCCGGCCTCCTCGCCGTCGGCGCCCTCCTCGTCACCGCCGCCCTGGTCCACGGCCGCGCCGAGGTCCTCGCCCTGCACGAGGCGCTAGACCCCGGCCTCGTCGGGGGCGCGCTGCTGACCCTCGCCCAGGTGCTGCTGCTGCCGACCCTGGCGGTGTGGGGACTGGCCTGGGCCACCGGCGTCGGCTTCGCCGTCGGCACCGGGACCTCGGTGGCGCCGGGGGCCACGACCCTCGACACCCTGCCCACCCTCCCCGTCCTCGGCGCCCTGCCCACCCTCGGCCCGACGCCGGTGCTGGCCTGGGCCGCCGTGGTGCTCCCCGTCCTCCTCGGGGCCGCCGCGTGGACCCTGCACGCCCGCCGCACCCGCCCCGCGGGCGGCGTGCTGCGCCGCTGCGCCGCCGCGCTGGTGACCGGGGCGCTGAGCGGCCTGCTGGTCGCCGCCCTGGCCGCCTTCGCCGGCGGCCCCGCCGGGCACGGCCGGATGAGCGACCTCGGGCCCCACGCCCTGCTCACCGGCGCCGCCGCCGGCGGCGAGGTCGCTGCCGGGGCGCTGCTGGCCGTCCTCCTCGGCCGGGCCTGGCGGGCCTGGCGCGGGACGACCCTCGTCGTCACCCTCCCCGACAGCGGCGACGGGCCCCCGCGCAAGCTGCTCGGGGAGTAGCGCCCGCGCTCCCGGGCCGCCGGCGGCCGCCGTCCTCCACCGCCGTCCCCGTCCGCGTCGTTCCGGGACCGCCCCCGCGGCGGCTAGAGTCTCGCCACGTGCCCGCACGAGTGGTCGTCCTCGCCTCCGGATCCGGGTCGACCCTGCAGGCCCTCCTCGACGCCGCCGACCCGGCCTGGCGGGTCGTGGCTGTCGGCTCCGACAAGCCCGCCGTGACCGCCCTGGACCGGGCCGCCGCCGCCGGGGTCGAGACGTTCACCGTCAGCCCCCGCGACTTCGCCGACCGCCCCGCCTGGGACACCGCCCTCGCCGCCGAGATCGCCCGCCGCGAACCCGACCTCGTCGTCCTCGCCGGGTTCATGCGCATCCTCGGGGCGCCGGTGGTCGAGGCCTTCGGCGGGCGGCTGGTCAACACCCACCCCGCGCTGCTGCCCTCCTTCCCCGGCGCGCACGGCGTCCGCGACGCCCTCGCCCACGGGGTGAAGGTCACCGGCTGCACCGTCCACCTCGTCGACGCCGGCGTCGACACCGGCCCGATCCTGGACCAGGTGGCCGTGCGCGTCCTCGACGACGACGACGAGGCGACGCTGCACGAACGCATCAAGACCCACGAGCGCGCCCTGCTCGTCGACGTCGTGGGCCGGCTGGCCCGCTCGCTCCCCACCCCCACCCCCGAGAGGACGGCACCCCGCTGATGGCACAGGAGACCCCCGAGGCCCGCGTCCCCGTCAAGCGCGCGCTGGTCAGCGTCTACGACAAGACCGGCCTGGAGGAACTCGCCCAGGGGCTGCACGCCGCCGGCGTCGCGCTCGTCTCCACCGGCTCCACCGCCGCCCGCATCGCCGCCGCCGGTGTCCCGGTCACCCCGGTGGAGGACCTCACCGGCTTCCCCGAGTGCCTCGACGGGCGGGTCAAGACGCTGCACCCGCGCGTCCACGCCGGCATCCTCGCCGACCGCCGCCTGCCCGACCACGTCCGCCAGCTCGCCGAGCTCGACGTCGAGCCCTTCGACCTCGTCGTCGTGAACCTCTACCCCTTCGCCGCGACCGTCGCCTCCGGCGCCGGCTACGACGACGTCGTCGAGCAGATCGACATCGGCGGCCCCTCGATGGTCCGCGCCGCGGCCAAGAACCACCCCAGCGTCGCCGTCGTCGTCGACCCCGCCCGCTACGGCGACGTCCTGGACGCCGTCGCCGCCGGCGGGTTCGACCTGCCCGCCCGCAAGCGGCTGGCCGCCGCCGCGTTCGCGCACACCGCGGCCTACGACACCGCCGTCGCCGGGTGGTTCGCCGAGCAGACCCTGAGCGAGGAGGACGGCGGCTGGCCCGCGGTCACCGGCGTCGCCCTGGAACGCGCCGACGTCCTGCGCTACGGCGAGAACCCCCACCAGCAGGCCGCCGTCTACGTCGACCCGACCGCCGCCCCGGGCATCGCGCAGGCCGTCCAGCTGCACGGCAAGGCCATGTCCTACAACAACTACGTCGACGCCGACGCCGCCCTGCGCGCCGCCCACGACCTCGACGGCCCCGCCGTCGCCGTCATCAAGCACGCCAACCCCTGCGGCATCGCCACCGGCACCGACGTCGCCGACGCCCATGCCAAGGCCCACGCCTGCGACCCGGTGTCCGCCTTCGGCGGGGTCATCGCCGCCAACCGCGTCGTGACCGCCGCGATGGCCGCCCAGGTCGCCGACGTGTTCACCGAGGTCGTCATCGCCCCCGGCTTCGAACCCGAGGCGCTGGAGACCCTGCGGGCCAAGAAGAACATCCGCCTGCTGCAGCTGCCCGAGGGCTACGGCCGCGGCGCGCGGGAGTGGCGCCCGGTCTCCGGCGGCGTCCTCGTCCAGGAGCTGGACCGCGTCGACGCCCACGGCGACGACCCCGCGAACTGGACGCTGGCCGCCGGCGAGGCCGCCGACGAGCAGACCCTCGCCGACCTCGAGTTCGCCTGGCGCGCGGTGCGCTCGGTGCGCTCCAACGCCATCCTGCTGGCCCGCGACGGCGCGTCCGTCGGGGTCGGGATGGGGCAGGTCAACCGCGTCGACTCCTGCAAGCTGGCCGTCGAGCGCGCCGGCGCCGAGCGCGCCGCGGGGTCGGTCGCGGCCTCCGACGCCTTCTTCCCCTTCGCCGACGGGGCGCAGATCCTCCTCGACGCCGGGGTGCGCGCCATCGTCCAGCCGGGCGGGTCGATCCGCGACGGCGAGGTCGTCGAGGCCGCGACGAAGGCCGGGATCACCATGTACTTCACCGGCGCGCGGCACTTCGCGCACTGAGCCGCGCGCGCTAGCGTTCCGGGCATGACTCCGGCGCCGGCTCCCGAGCGGGTCCCCACCCCGGGCAACGCCGTCCTGCTGACCCTCGTCGGCGGGATCGTCGCGGCCCTGGGGCTGACCCTGCTCGCGGGGCCGGCGTCGGGGGGTGCGCTGCTCGGCGCCGACCTCGCCGTCGCCGCCGTCCTGCGCCTCGTCCTGCCGGTGCGGGTGGCCGGCGGGCTCGCCGTCCGCTCCCGGCCGGTGGACGTGGCGATGCTGCTCGTCCTCGCCGTCTCTTGCCTGGTGCTGGCCGGGCTGGTCCCGACCCCGGCCTGAGCGCCGCCGGGTTACGCTTCGGTCCGACCATCCAGAGCGGCCGAGAGATCTGGCTCGACGACGCCGCAGCAACCCGGCCCCCGGGTGCTACCGCCAGGACCGATGGAGGAGCTCCCGCATGTCCCTGCACGAACCCCTGAAGTTCGCCTACTGGGTCCCCAACGTCTCCGGTGGCCTCGTCGTCTCGACCATCGAGCAGCGCACCAGCCACGACCCGGCCTACAACGTCGAGGTCGCGCAGGCCGCCGAGCGGGTGGGCTTCGAGTACGCCCTGACCCAGGTGCGCTACCTCGCCTCCTACGGCGCCGACGCCCAGCACGAGTCGACCTCCTTCTCCCTGGCCCTGCTGCTGGCCACGCAGAAGCTCAAGGTCATCGCCGCGGTGCACCCGTTCTTCTGGCACCCCGGTGTGCTCGCCAAGTTCGCCGCGACCGCGCAGGAACTCACTCAGGACCGGCTCGCGCTGAACGTCGTGTCCGGCTGGTTCAAGAACGAGGCGACGCAGCTCGGGGTCACCTGGCACGAGCACGACGAGCGCTACCGCCAGTCCGAGGAGTTCATCGAACTGCTGCGGGGGGTGTGGAGCGAGGACGGCTACACCCAGCGGGGCGACTTCTTCAGCGCCGAGGACATCACCTTCCGCCCGCAGCCGAAGGTGCAGCCGGAGCTGTTCCAGGGGGGCAACTCCACCGCCGCGCAGGCCATGGCCGGCCGGGTCAGCGACTGGTACTTCATGAACGGCAAGTCGATCGCCGACGCCGCCGCGGGAGTGCGCGAGGTGTCCGCCCTGGCCGCCGGGAACGGACGCTCGGTGAAGTTCGCCCTCAACGGCTTCGGCCTCGTGCGCGACACCCGGGAAGAGGCCGAGGCCGTCCTGGAGGAGATCATCGCCAAGGCCGACGTGGCCAAGGTCGAGGGCTTCGGGGCCGCGGTCCAGGAAGCCGGCAACGCGACGGCCGACCGCAAGGGCATGTGGGCCGACAGCGAGTTCCGGGACCTGGTGCAGTACAACGACGGGTTCCGCACCGGCCTGGTCGGCACCCCGGACGAGGTCGCCCGCCGGATCATGGCCTACCGCCTGGTGGGGGTGGACCTGCTGCTGCTGGCCTTCCTCCACGTCAAGGAGGAGGTCGAGGCGTTCGGCGAGCTCGTCATCCCCCGGGTGCGCGAGCTGGAGGCCCGGCTCGTGGCCGGGGAGGACCTGCAGCTGGGGCCGGAGCTGGACGAGGCCGTCGCGGCCGCGACCGCTCCCGTCCCCGCCTGAGCGGGTCGGGGCCCCTGCGGGTGCGCGCGGGGGCCGGAGCGAGGATCCTGAGCAGATGCGCCTCGGAACGAGCCTCTTCCTCATCGCCCTCGGGGCGATCCTGACCTTCGCCGTGACGGTCTCGCTGTCGGGGATCGACATCCAGACCATCGGCGTCATCCTCATGTTCGTCGGGGTGCTCGGCCTCGTCCTGGAGTTCGTGATCTTCCGGCCCAGGGCGCGGCGCACCACGTCGGTCACCAGCACCGACCCCAGCGCGCGGACCACGACCCGGGAGTCCACCACCCGGGACCTCTGAGCCACCGCCCGGGCCGGCAGCCCGCGCGCCCCGACCCCGGCGGGTCGGGGCGCGCGGCGTGCTCGGGACGTGACGCGGCCGGGCGCGGGACGGCCCGCCGCGCCACGGCGTCCCTCGCACGCGGGCGCCCCGGACACGTCGTACCGTGCGGGGGTGACTCTCGCCCCCACCGCGGACCCGACCACGGACCCCGCCACCGAGCTGGTGGTGCTGCTGACCGAGGACGGCACGCCCTGCGGCACCGCGCCGAAGTCGGGGGTCCACCACCGGACCACACCGCTGCACCTGGCGTTCTCCTGCTGGATCCTCGATGACGCCGGGCGCACCCTGCTGACCCGCCGCGCCGCCTCCAAGCGCACCTGGCCGGGGGTGTGGACGAACTCCTTCTGCGGCCACCCCGGACCGGGGGAGGAGCCCGCCGACGCGGTGCTGCGCCGCTCGGTGCAGGAGCTCGGGGTCCAGGTGGGCGACGTGAGCCCGCTGCTGCCGAGCTTCCGCTACCGCGCGGTCATGGACGACGGCACCGTCGAGAACGAGGTGTGCCCCGTCTTCACCGCCCGCATCGCCCCCGGGGAGGGGGAGCTCGCCCCCGACCCCGCGGAGGTCGACGCGTTCCGCTGGGTCCACCTGGACGACCTCGCCGCGCAGGTCGCCGCCGACCCCTCGCCGTTCAGCCCGTGGATGCTGTGGCAGTGGGAGCAGTTCCCCCGCTGACCGCCGCGAGGGCCATCCGCTCGGACACCTCGCCGGTCCACCGCCGCCCGCAGCGGCTCCTCCGGGCCCCTGGCGGCGCTCAGCCGGGTCGAGGTGGCCGCGGGCGGGGTCCAGGGCGCCCTGGGCGCTCCAGCGCTCCTCGTGGGCGGCGCGGGCGGTGGTGACGTCCTCGACCCCGCCGTGGCGGGCGGGCCGGTGAGCTGGTGCTGCGCGGGGTCCAGGTCGTCGGCCGGCGACCCGGTGCCCGCGCCGGACGCCAGGACGTCGCCGCGGACCACGACGACCTCGGCCCGGTGCCCGTGGGCGACCTCGGCGGTGCGCACGCAGCGCACCGCGCCGCCCTCGTCCAACCCCGCGCGCCGCCACGGCGACGACGGTGGGCGGGGCCTCGGACAGGACCCCTCAGCGGGGCAGGGCGCTGGCCCGCCAGCTGCCCCGCCCGGGGGCCGGGGGCAGGCCCAGGCTGCGCCGGGGGTCCGCCCACCGCGAGCGCGGCGCCGGCACGGCCGCGGCCTCGGGCTCCGGCGCCTGCGCCAGGCGGGTGGTGAGGACGACCGTCAGGGCGGCCAGCTCCTCGGGCTCGGGGTGGCCGCGCTCGATGCGCAGCGCGGTGAGGAGCTCGCGCACCCCCTGGTCGCTGGCCGTGTGGTCGCTCACGCCGTCTCCGATCCTCACAGGGGGATGTTGCCGTGCTTCTTGGCGGGCAGGGTCGCCCGCTTGGCGGCCAGCGCCCGCAGCGCCCGGACGACCTGCACCCGGGTCTCGCTCGGGGCGATCACCGCGTCGACGTAGCCGCGCTCGGCCGCCACGTAGGGGTTCGCCAGCTGCAGCTCGTAGTCCTCCACGAGCCCGCGCCGGGTCGCCTCGACGTCCTCCCCGGCGTCCGCGGCGGCCTTGAGGGTGCTGCGGTGCAGGATGTTCACCGCCCCCTGGGCGCCCATCACGGCGATCTGCGCGCTGGGCCAGGCCAGGCACACGTCGGCGCCCATCTCCTTGCTGCCCATGACGATGTAGGCGCCGCCGTAGGCCTTGCGGGTGATGACGGTGACCAGCGGGACGGTGGCCTCGGCGTAGGCGTAGAGCAGCTTCGCGCCGCGGCGGATGATGCCGTTCCACTCCTGGTCGGTGCCAGGCAGGAAGCCGGGGACGTCGACGAAGGTCAGGACGGGCACGTTGAACGCGTCGCACAGCCGCACGAAGCGGGCCGCCTTCTCGGAGGCGTCGATGTCGAGGGTCCCGGCCAGCTGCGAGGGCTGGTTGGCCACGACGCCCACCGGGCGGCCCTCCACGCGGCCGAAGCCGGTGAGGACGTTGGGGGCGAACAGCTCGTGGACCTGGAGGAACTCCTGGTCGTCGAGGACCTCGGCGATGACCGCGGTCATGTCGTAGGGCTGGTTGGGGGAGTCCGGCACGATCGAGTCCAGCACCAGGTCGTGCTCGTCGACGTGCAGGTCCCGCGGGTGCTCCGGGGCCAGCAGCGGCGGCTCGGAGAGGTTGTTGGAGGGCAGGTAGCCCAGCAGCTCGCGCACGTAGGCGATGGCCTCGTCCTCGGACTCGGCCAGGTGGTGCGCGACCCCGGAGCGGGTGGCGTGGGTGCGCCCGCCGCCGAGCTCCTCGAAGCCGACGTCCTCCCCGGTCACCGTCCGGATGACGTCGGGACCGGTGACGAACATGTGCGAGGTCTCCTCGACCATGACCGTGATGTCGGTCAGGGCGGGGGAGTAGACCGCGCCCCCGGCCGAGGGCCCCAGGATCAGCGAGACCTGCGGGACGACGCCGGAGGCGTGCACGTTGCGGCGGAAGATCCGCGCGTACTGCACGAGGGAGGCGACCCCCTCCTGGATGCGGGCGCCCCCGCCGTCGTTGATGCCGACGACCGGGCAGCCCGTGGTGGCGGCGAAGTCCTGCAGCTCGGCGATCTTGGCGCCGTGCTCCTCGCCCAGCGACCCGCCGAAGGCGGTGAAGTCCTGGGCGTACACGCACACCGGGCGGCCCTCGACCGTCGCGTAGCCGGTGACGACCCCGTCGCCGTCGACGTGCTTGGCCGCCATCCCGAAGGCGGTGGCGCGGCTGCGCACGAAGCCGCCGCGCTCCACGAAGGACCCTTCGTCGACCAGGGCCGCGATGCGCTCGCGGGCGGTCTTCTTGCCGCGCGGGTGCTGCTTGGCCGCGGCGCGCTCGTCGGCGGCCTGCACGGCCGCGCGGGTCCGGTCGTGCAGCGCCGCGACCTGACCCGCCGTCGTCCGCAGGTCGTGGGGGGTCTCGAGACTGCTCACGGCCCCGCAGCGTACGGGCTCCGGGGACCCGCCACGACCCCGCGACCGGACGTGGCGGGGCGCGGGCGGTAGCTTGACGTCGAGACAGAGCCGAGCGCAGTCGGAGGGGACAGCACAGTGGCCAAGATCAAGGTCCAGGGACCGGTCGTCGAGCTCGACGGTGACGAGATGACCCGGATCATCTGGCAGTTCATCAAGGACCGCCTGGTCCACCCGTACCTCGACGTCGACCTGGAGTACTACGACCTGGGCGTCGAGCACCGCGACGCCACCGACGACCAGGTGACGATCGACGCGGCCCACGCCATCCAGCGGGCCGGGGTGGGCGTCAAGTGCGCGACGATCACGCCCGACGAGGCGCGCGTCGAGGAGTTCGGCCTCAAGAAGATGTGGCGCTCGCCCAACGGGACGATCCGCAACATCCTCGGCGGCGTGATCTTCCGCGAGCCGATCATCATCTCCAACATCCCGCGCCTGGTGCCGGGCTGGACCAAGCCGATCATCGTCGGCCGCCACGCCTACGGCGACCAGTACCGCGCGACCGACTTCAAGTTCCCCAGCGCGGGCACCCTCACGGTGACCTTCACCCCCGAGGACGGCTCCGAGCCCATCGAGCACGAGGTCTTCCAGGCCCCCGGCGCCGGCGTCTCGCTGTCGATGTACAACCTCGACGCCTCGATCGTCGACTTCGCGCGCTCCTCGCTCAACTACGGCCTGGCGCGCAACTACCCGGTGTACCTCTCCACGAAGAACACGATCCTCAAGGCCTACGACGGCCGGTTCAAGGACATCTTCGAGGAGGTCTTCGAGAACGAGTTCAAGGACAGGTTCGCCGAGGCCGGGATCACCTACGAGCACCGCCTCATCGACGACATGGTCGCCGCGTCCCTGAAGTGGGAGGGCGGCTACGTCTGGGCCTGCAAGAACTACGACGGCGACGTCCAGTCCGACACCGTCGCGCAGGGCTTCGGCTCGCTGGGGCTGATGACCTCGGTGCTGTCCACCCCGGACGGCTCCGTGGTGGAGGCCGAGGCCGCCCACGGCACCGTGACCCGCCACTACCGCCAGCACCAGCAGGGCAAGCCGACGTCGACGAACCCGATCGCGTCGATCTACGCCTGGACCCGCGGGCTGGCCCACCGCGGCAAGCTGGACTCCACCCCCGAGGTCACCGGCTTCGCCGAGACCCTCGAGGACGTCGTCATCAAGACCGTCGAGAGCGGCAAGATGACCAAGGACCTCGCGCTGCTCGTCGGGCCGGACCAGCCCTGGCAGACCACCGAGGAGTTCCTCGGCAGCCTCGACGACAACCTCGCCGCGCGCCTGGCCTGAGACGCGCCCACGGACGGCCCCGCACCCACCGGTGCGGGGCCGTTCGCCGTCCGGCGGGACGCACACTGTCCCGGTACCCGCACGACGAGTCCAGGAGGACGTCATGGCCAGGCGCCGGCTGCCGCTGCCCTCGATGGGGCGACGCGGCATGGTCCCCTCCCGCAACCTCGCCCAGGACGGCGCCATCCCGGCCCGGGCCGACAGCCGCGGCAGCAGCCTCGTCGACAGCGGCGTGTACCTGCGCGGCGAGCGGGTCGCCTCCCCCAAGGACCTCGCGAGCACGCTGGCGTCCCTGCGCGAGCAGGAGGGCCGCATCGCCTGGATGGGTCTCTACCGCCCCGCCGAGCCGGAGCTGAACGCCCTCGCCGCCGAGTTCGACCTGCACGAGCTCGCCGTGGAGGACGCCGTCCTCGCCCACCAGCGCCCCAAGCTGGAGCGCTACGGCTCCACCCTGTTCGTCGTGCTGCGCGCGGCCCGCTACGTCGACGCCCGGGAGGAGGTCGAGTTCGGGGAGCTGCACCTGTTCATCGGCCGCGACTTCGTCATCACCGTGCGGCACAGCGAGTCCCCGGACCTCTCCGCGGTCCGGCGGCGCATGGAGCGCGACCCGGAGCTGCTGGGGCGGGGGACCGAGGCCGTCCTCTACGCCATCCTCGACGCCGTCGTCGACGGGTACGGGCCGGTGCTGCACGGCCTGGAGAACGACATCGACGAGATCGAGACGCAGGTGTTCACCGGCGACCCGACGGTGTCGCGGCGCATCTACGAGCTCTCCCAGGAGGTCGTCGACGTCCAGCGGGCCATCACCCCGCTGGCCTCGATCCTCACCGGCCTCACCGGGGGGTTCCAGAAGTACCGCGTCGACGAGGAGCTGCAGCGGTACCTGCGCGACGTCGCCGACCACGTCACCCTCGCCGCGGAGCGCGTGGAGAACTTCCGCAACCAGCTGCGCGACATCCTCACCGTCAACGCGACCCTGGTGGGGCAGCGGCAGAACGAGGAGATGCGCGCGCTGACCGAGGCCAGCTACGCGCAGAGCGAGGAGGTCAAGAAGATCTCCTCCTGGGCGGCCATCCTCTTCGCCCCCAGCCTGGTGGGGGGCATCTACGGGATGAACTTCACCCACATGCCCGAGCTGGACTGGAGGCTCGGGTACCCGCTGGCGCTGCTGCTCATGCTCGTCCTGAGCGTCACGCTCTACGCGATCTTCCGGCGCCGGGGCTGGTTGTGACGAGCGTGCGGGCCGAAGCGTGCCATCATCGGCTTCCTGCGAGCGGTTGAGCCAGAGCCGTCCCGCGCTCAACCACGAGGTGCACAGTGAAGATCGTCTACCACAGCTTCGAAGGGCGGTACTCGGACAACCCGAGAGCGCTGCACGAGGCGCTCAGGACCCGTACCGGGACCGAGCACGAGCACGTGTGGCTCGCCGACGCCGAGCACGCGCACGGCTTCCCCGCGGACGCGGCGACCGTGCCCTTCGGCACGCCCGAGGCCCGCCGGGCCCTGGAGAGCGCCGACCTCGTCGTGTCCAACACCCACCTGGACCTCGACTGGGACAAGCCGGCGCACGCGACGTACCTGCAGACCTGGCACGGCACGCCGCTCAAGCGCATCCACCGCGACGTGCTCTTCGCCCCCGAGGGCCGCCTGGACCGCCTCGACCACGACGTGGCCCGCTGGGACCTGCTGCTGTCGCCGAACGCGGCGAGCACGCCGCTGCTGCGCGGCGCCTTCCGCTTCCCGGGCCCGGTCCACGAGACGGGCTACCCGCGCAACGACGTGCTCCTCGCCCCCGACGCCGCGCAGCGGCGGGCGCGCGTGCGCGAGCAGCTCGGCATCGCCGACGGGGTGCAGGCGGTGCTCTACGCGCCGACGTGGCGCGACGACGACTTCTTCGGCGAGGGCCCCAAGTTCGCCCTGCGCTTCGACGTCGAGCGCTTCCGCAGCGAGCTGGGCGAGGGCTCGGTGCTCATGCTGCGCCTGCACTACATGGTGTCGGCGGCGCTGTCCGGCGCCGAGCTGCCCGGGGTGGTCGACGTCTCGTTCCACCCCGACATCAGCGACCTCTACCTGGCCGCGGACGTGCTCGTCACCGACTACTCCTCGGTGCAGTTCGACTTCGCGGTCACCGGCAAGCCGATCGTGTACCACGTGCACGACCTGGAGCACTACCGCGGCGTGCTGCGCGGCTTCTACTTCGACTTCGAGGAGATCGCCGCCGGTCCGCTGCTGGCCACCAGCGAGGAGGTCGTCGAGGCGCTGCGCGACGTGGACGTCGTGCGCGCGCAGTACGGAGAACGCTACGCCGCGTTCCAGGAGCGCTTCTGCCACCTGGAGGACGGCCGGGCCGGCGACCGGGTCCTGGACCTGGTGCTGGGAGAGGAGAACCGATGAACGTGCAGGCGTCGATCCTGGCGGCGGGGATGGGGACGAGGCTCGGCCGGCCGCTGCCGAAGTCCCAGACCGTGCTGCGCGACGGGCGCACGATCATGCAGCAGCAGGTGGACAACCTGCGCGGCGTGCTGGGTGAGGACGTGCCGATCACGGTCGTCGTGGGCTTCAAGGCCACGGTGATCATGGAGGCGCGTCCCGACGTGCTCTTCGCCTACAACGAGCTGTTCGACTCCACGAACACCTCCAAGAGCCTGCTGCGGGCCCTGGAGACCTCCCACCCCGGGGGCGTGCTCTGGCTCAACGGCGACGTCGTCTTCGACCCGCGCATCCTGCGCCACGCCCAGCCGTGGCTGGCGCGCGACGAGACGTTCGTGTGCGTGAACACCGCCTCCGTCGCCGAGGAGGAGGTCAAGTACACCGTCGACGCCGAGGGGTTCGTCCTCGAGCTGTCGAAGACGGTCGTGGGCGGGCTGGGCGAGGCCGTCGGCATCAACTACATCGGCTCCCGCGACAAGCAGGTCCTCGTGGAGTGCCTGCGCGCCTGCGCCGACCAGGACTACTTCGAGCGCGGGCTGGAGCTCGCCGTCGCCCGGGGCGTGCGCATCGCGCCGGTGGACATCTCCGCCTTCGACGTCGTCGAGGTCGACTTCGAGGAGGACCTGCGGCGCGCCGACGCGATCGACGCCGAGCACCTGCGTCTCGACGTGCGGGCCCAGGCCTAGGTCCCTAGCGTCGGGGCATGTCCGCACTCCGACTCCCCGCCCGCGCCGTCGACGCCGCCATCGAGGCGTACCAACGCCGGATCTCCCCGCGCAAGGGCTACGAGTGCGCCCACCGCGTCGCCCACGGCGGGGACTCCTGCTCGGCGGCCGTGCGCGGGGAGGTCGCCCGTCGCGGGGTGGTGCGGGCCGTCGTCCCCAGCGCCGTGCGCTTCCTGGCCTGCTACCGGGCCGTGGCGCTGCTGCTGCCCACGCAGACGAGCGGGGTCTGCTGCCTGGGTCCCATCCCGATCCCCTTCAGCTTCGGCGGGCGCCGCTGACCCCGGCCGTCACCGGCCCGGGCCGTCGTCACCGGAAGACGACGGTCCGGTTGCCGTCCAGCAGCACCCGCTGCTCGGCGTGCCAGCGCACCGCGCGGGCCAGCGTCCGCGCCTCGACGTCCTGACCGAGCCGGACCAGCTCGGGCGGGGTGTGCCGGTGGTCCACGCGCTCGATCTCCTGCTCGATGATCGGGCCCTCGTCCAGGTCGGCGGTCACGTAGTGCGCGGTCGCGCCGATGATCTTCACGCCCCGGGCGTGGGCCTGGTGGTAGGGCTTGGCGCCCTTGAAGCTCGGCAGGAACGAGTGGTGGATGTTGATGGCCCGTCCCGACAGGCTGCGGCACAGGTCGTCGGACAGGATCTGCATGTAGCGGGCGAGGACCACCAGCTCCACGTCGAGCTCGTCGACGAGCTCCAGCAGCCGGGCCTCCCCGGCCGCCTTCGACGCCGCGTCCCCCGTCGTCACCGGGACGTGCACGAAGGGGATCCCGTAGAACTGCGCCAGCGGCGCGAGGTCGGTGTGGTTGGACACCACGGCCGCGATCTCGATCGGCAGCCCGCCGGAGCGGTGCCGGAACAGCAGGTCGTTGAGGCAGTGCCCCTGCTTGGAGCACATCACCAGCGTGCGCATCGGCTCGTCGGCCGCCGACAGCGTCCACGTCAGCCCGAAGCGGGCCGCGACGACCTCCAGGTTCGCGCGCAGCGCCTCCTCGCTCGCCGCCGCGTCGAAGGCCACCCGCATGCTGAAGAGCCCGGAGTCGGGGTCCCCGAACTGCTGGCTCTCGGTGATGTTGGCGTCCAGGGCGACCAGGGCCCCGGTCACGGCGTGGACGATGCCGGGGCGGTCGGGACAGGACAGGGTCAGGACCCTCGGGCGCGTGCTCACGGGACGGAGCCTAGGCTGCAGGAGTGTCAGAACCCGAGGCGGCAGCGCTCGCGGTGCGGGCGGGTGCCACCGTCTTCTCCAACGAGAAGTCCACGCTCGTGCAGACCGGCCCCCGGCCCCTGGTCCCCGGGGCCAGCGGGCTGGAGCAGCTGCGGCGCACGACGGCGGCCCTGGAGGGGGCGCCCGTCGGGCTGATCGCCGCCGGCGCGGTCCCCTTCGACCTGCGCGGCCCCGGCGCCCTGCGGCTGGGGACCTCGGCCTCCACCCCCGGCCCCCTGCACCTGCCCCCGGCCACGCGCCGGCGCCAGGTCACCGTCGCCCGCAGCCGCCCCCGGCCCGCGCCCTCCGGCTACGCCGACGCCGTGCGCACCGCCCTGGCCCGCATCGCCGACGGCGAGGTCGCCAAGGTCGTCCTGGCCCGCACCCTGGAGCTGGAGGCGCTGGACGACTGGTCGGTGCCCGACCTCGTCGCCGAGCTCGTCACCCGCAACCCCGGCGCGACGGCGCTCGCCGTCCCCCTCGACGACCCCGACGACCCCCGGGCCCGCTGGCTGGTCGGCGCCAGCCCCGAGCTGCTGCTGCGCCGCCGGGGGCCCAGCGTCCTGCTGCGCCCGCTGGCCGGTTCCGCCCCCCGCTCCCCGGAGCCGGACGAGGACATCCGCCGCGCCGACGCGCTGCTGGCCTCGGACAAGGACCGCCGCGAGCACGCCTTCGTCGTCGACGCCATCGTCGAGGCCCTCCAGCCCTTCTGCCGCACCATCACCACCCCGGAGCCGGAGCTCGTCGCGACCCCGGCCGTGTGGCACCTCGCGACCCGGATCACCGCCCTGCTCACCGACACCGGCACCACCTCCGTCGACCTCGTCGCCGCCCTGCACCCGACCCCGGCGGTCGGCGGCTCGCCGCGGCCCGCGGCCATGCGGGTGATCGACGAGGTGGAGGGCCTGGACCGCGGCTGCTACGCCGGGGCCGTGGGCTGGCAGGACGTGCACGGGGACGGGGAGTGGGTCGTCGCCGTGCGCTGCGCGGAGGTCAGCGGCCGCCGGCTGCGCGTCTTCGCCGGCGCGGGCATCGTCGCCGGGTCCGACCCCGACGCCGAGGTGGCCGAGACCGCGGCCAAGATGCGCACCGTCCTGGACTCCGCGATCCCGCGCTGAGCGCTCCCGGGACGTGGCCGGGCGGTCGCGACCTGGGCTAACCTGACCGTGGCCGCGACTGGCGCAGGGTGGGTCACCACCGGGGAGCGGCCACGGGCACCCGCAGGGGCGTCCGCCGTTCACGGGGTCGTCCGCCTGGGCCTCGCGTCGCCACCACCGCCGCCGTCCGAGGAGCGATCGTGACCGACGTCCTGCCCACCACCCCCACCGCCTCCGGCGTGACCGACCGCCCGCTGTCCGAGGTCGACCCCGAGATCGCGGCCGTGCTCGACGCCGAGCTCGGGCGTCAGCGCGACACCCTCGAGATGATCGCCAGCGAGAACTTCGCCCCGCGCTCCGTGCTGGAGGCCCAGGGCTCCGTCCTCACCAACAAGTACGCCGAGGGCTACCCGGGCAAGCGCTACTACGGCGGCTGCGAGCACGTCGACGTCGCCGAGGAGCTGGCCCGCACCCGGGCCAAGGAGCTCTTCGGCGCCGAGCACGCCAACGTCCAGCCGCACTCCGGCGCCAGCGCCAACGCGGCCGCCATGCACGCCTTCATCCGCGGCGGCGACGGCATCCTCGGCCTGGAGCTCGCCCACGGCGGCCACCTCACCCACGGCATGAAGATCAACTTCTCGGGGCGCATGTACGACGTGTCGTCCTACGGGGTGGACCCGCAGACGTTCCGCGTCGACATGGACGTCGTGCGCGCCGTCGCGCTGGAGTCGCGCCCCAAGCTCATCATCGCCGGCTGGTCGGCCTACCCCCGCCAGCTCGACTTCGCCGCCTTCCGCTCCATCGCCGACGAGGTCGGGGCGCACCTCATGGTCGACATGGCCCACTTCGCCGGGCTCGTCGCCGCCGGGCTGCACCCCTCGCCCGTCCCGCACGCCCACGTCGTCACCTCGACGGTCCACAAGACCCTCGCCGGCCCCCGCTCCGGGCTCATCCTCACCCGGCAGGAGTTCGCGAAGAAGATCGACTCCGCGGTCTTCCCGGGCCAGCAGGGTGGCCCGCTCATGCACGTCGTCGCGGCCAAGGCCGTCGCCTTCAAGGTCGCCGGCTCCGAGGAGTTCGCCGAGCGCCAGCGCCGCACCCTCGAGGGCGCGAAGATCGTCGCCGAGCGCCTCACCGCACCCGACGTCGCCGAGGCCGGGGTGTCCGTCCTCACCGGCGGCACCGACGTCCACCTCGTGCTCGTGGACCTGCGCGACTCCAAGCTCGACGGCCAGCAGGCCGAGGACCGCCTCCACGAGGTCGGCATCACCGTGAACCGCAACGCCGTCCCCTTCGACCCCCGCCCGCCGATGGTCACCTCCGGGCTGCGCATCGGCACCCCGGCGCTGGCGACGCGCGGTTTCGGCGCGGCCGAGTTCACCGAGGTCGCCGACGTCATCGCCCTGGCCCTGAAGCCGGAGTTCGACGCCGACGCGCTGCGCGCGCGCGTCGCGAAGCTGACGGCGGAGTTCCCGCTGTACCCGTCCGCGGGGTCGTTCGCGTGAGCGCGACGGTCCTCGACGGGAAGGCCGCCGCGGCGGCGGTCAAGGCGGACCTGAAGGAACGGGTGGCGGCGCTGCGCGAGCGCGGCGTCGTCCCCGGCCTGGGCACCGTCCTGGTCGGCGACGACCCCGGCTCGGCCAGCTACGTGCGCGGCAAGCACCGCGACTGCGCCGAGGTCGGGATCGCCTCCATCCAGGTGGAGCTGCCGGCCACCGCGACGCAGGGCGAGATCGAGTCCGAGATCGCCCAGCTCAACGCGAACCCCGACTGCACCGGGTTCATCGTCCAGCTGCCGCTGCCCGCGGGCATCGACGCCAACCGGATCCTGGAGCAGGTCGACCCGGACAAGGACGCCGACGGGCTGCACCCCACGAACCTGGGCCGCCTCGTGCTGCGGGTCCGCGAGGAGATCACCTCCCCGCTGCCCTGCACCCCGCGCGGGGTCATCGACCTGCTGCTGCGCCACGACGTGCCCCTGGACGGGGCCGAGGTCGTCGTCGTGGGCCGCGGCGTCACCGTCGGCCGGCCCATCGGGCTGCTGCTGACCCGCCGCCACCCCAACGCGACGGTCACCCTGTGCCACACCGGGACCCGCGACCTGGAGAGCCACCTGCGCCGCGCCGACGTCATCGTCGCCGCGGCCGGGGTCGCGGGCCTGGTGACGAAGGAGAACGTCAAGCCCGGGGCGGCGGTGCTCGACGTCGGCGTCTCGCGGGTGCTGGACCCCGCGACGGGGAAGTCGAAGCTGGCCGGTGACGTCGCCCTCGACGTGGCCGAGGTCGCCGGGTTCGTGGCACCCAACCCCGGCGGGGTCGGGCCGATGACCCGCGCGCTGCTGCTGACCAACGTGGTCGAGTCCGCCGAGCGGGCCGCCGGGCTGCGCTGAGCCGGATCGCTGCCCGGCCCCGTCGGCGGGGTCGGGTAGCGTCCCGGGCGTGGCCAGGGAGAAGCAGCTGCTCGTCGCGACCGTCAACGTCAACGGGGTCCGGGCCGCGGTGCGGCGCGGGATGCACTCGTGGCTGGACGCGCGCGACCCCGACGTCCTGCTGCTGCAGGAGGTCCGCGCCCCCGACGCCGAACTGCGCAAGGCGCTGCCGTCGTACCCCCACGTCGCGCACACCGAGGCCGCGGCCAAGGGCCGCGCCGGGGTCGCGGTCGCCACCCGCTCGGAGTTCACCGCCGTCCGCATCGGGTTCGCCCACGACCCGCACTTCGAGACCTCCGGGCGCTGGATCGAGGTCGACGTCGACACCGCGATCGGGCCGATGACCCTCGTCAGCACCTACGTGCACTCCGGCGAGGTCGGCACCCCGCAGCAGGAGGACAAGCACCGCTTCCTCGACGCCATGGACGTCCGGTTCGCCGAGCTCGGGGCGATCGCGGCGGAGACCGGCCGCGAGGCCCTCGTCGCCGGTGACCTGAACGTCGGGCACACCGAGCGCGACATCAAGAACTGGAAGGGCAACCGCGGCAAGGCCGGGTTCCTGGAGGACGAGCGCGCCCACTTCGACCACTGGTTCGGCGACCTCGGCTGGGTCGACACCCAGCGCGAGGTCGCCGGTGACGTCGACGGCCCCTACGCCTGGTGGTCCTGGCGCGGGCAGGCCTTCGACAACGACACCGGCTGGCGCATCGACTACCAGCTCGTCACCCCCGGGCTCGGGGCGCGGCTGCAGGGCGTCGAGACCGACCGCGCCGCCAGCTACGCGGAGCGGTTCTCCGACCACGCCCCCGTCGTCGCGACGTACCGGGCCTGACGCGGCCTCAGCCCCGCAGCTCCTCCAGCGCCGGGTACACCGCCTCCGACCACGTCGGGAACGCCCGCACGTGGTGCGCGAGCAGGTCGACGTCGAGGCGGGCGCGGACGGCGAGGGAGAGTTCCGCGCCCCAGGAGTCCGCCTCGGGGCCCAGGCAGGCGGCGCCGACGAGCACGCCGTCGCGCGCGAACAGCTCGACCCCGCCGGTGAGGGTCCGCCGCTGCTCGCGGGGGGCGGAGAGCGCCAGCAGGTTCGCCCGCTCCACCTCGGTGACGTCGAACCAGGCCCGGCGGACCCCGTCGCCGCCGGTGGTGTCGCCGGTGCAGAACACCGGGGGGTGGGTGTAGACGGCGCGGGGGATCGCGCGGTAGTCCGCGTCGCGCCCGCGCCCGAGGAGCTCCGAGACGACGGTGCGGGCCTGGTGGTTCGCGGTGTGGGTGTAGGGGGAGATCCCGGTGACGTCGCCGACGGCGGAGAACCCCTCGACGACCGCGCCGGAGGCGTCCACGACCCGGCACCGCGCGTCGGTGCGCACCGCGCCCGCGTCGGTCAGCCACCCCTCGTCCAGCCCCAGGCCGGCCGTGGCGGGAGCGCGGCCGGTGGCCAGCAGCACCCGGTCCACGTCGAGGTCGGCGAGGACCTCGAGGGAGGCGGAGGTCCGCACGTCGACCCCGTCGGCGCGCAGCACCTCCGCGAGCCGGTCGCCGACCCAGGCGGGTTCTCGCGAGAGCAGGTGCTCCCCGCGCACCAGCACCGTCACCCGGCTGCCGAGACCGGCGAAGGCCTGCGCGAGCTCGCAGGCCACGGCCCCGCCGCCGACGACGGCGAGGTGGGCGGGCAGCTCGTCGGCGGCCAGCGCCTCCTCGGAGGTCCAGGTGGGGAGGTCGACGGGCAGGTCGGGGCGGACCGGGGTGCTGCCGGTGGCGAGGACGACGGTCCCCGCCCGCACCTCCTGCGGGCCCCCCTCGCCCTCCACGAGGACGCCGCGGCCCTCGACGCGGGCCGTGCCGCGCACGAGGACGACCCCGTCGGCGGCGAGCTCCGCCGCGGCCGCGGAGTCGTCGCGCCCACCGGTGGCCTCGTCGCGCACGGCGCGGGCCGCGGGCCAGGAGAGCCCGGCGGCGGCGGACAGCAGCAGCGACTTCGAGGGGACGCAGGCCAGGTAGGGGCAGAACCCCCCGACGAGCCCCCGCTCGACGAGGACGACGCGACGCCCGGCGCGGGCGAGCTGCTGCGCCAGCATCTTCCCGCCCGACCCGGACCCGACGACGCAGACGTCCGCAGTGGTGAACACCTCGTGATGGTTCCCGAAGGATTGACGCGCCGCGCGTCGAAGGGGGGACGCAGCGGCCCCCTGTGAGTGCTCTGATGACGGGGTGAGCGAACTGGAGCCACCCGGGCTGGAGTGCCTCGGCGTCGGCAAGCGCTTCGGCGCCGTGCAGGCGCTGGACGGCCTGACGATGACCCTGACGGCCGGCGCGACCGGTCTGCTCGGCGCGAACGGCGCCGGGAAGTCGACGCTGCTGCGCACGGCGCTGGGGCTGACCCGCCCCGACGCGGGCACGGTGCGGGTGCTGGGCCTGGACACCGTGCGCGATCGCGCCGAGGTCCGCCGGCGGGTGGGGTTCATGCCCGAGCACCCGTGCCTGCCCGCGGACATGTCGGCGCAGGACGTGTGCGTGTCGCTGGCCCGCCTGCGCGGGCTGGGCCGGCGGGACGCGGTGCGCCGCACCAGCGAGGTGCTGTTCGCCGTCGGCCTGGAGGAGGAACGCCGCCGCCCGGTGGGTTCGTACTCCCTCGGCATGCAGCAGCGCACGAAGCTCGCCCAGGCCCTCGTCCACGGCCCGGACCTGGTGCTGCTGGACGAACCCACCTCGGGGCTGGACCCCGCGGGGCGGGAGGAGATGCTCGCCATCGTGCGCCGCCTCTCCACCGATCTCGGGATCCGGGTCGTCGCCAGTTCCCACGTCCTCGACGACATCGAGCGCACGTGCGACGAGGTCGTCGTGCTGCGCTCGGGAACCCTGGCCGCGCAGCGTCCCGTCGTCATCGGGCACGACCCCTCGGGCGCGGTGGAACTGCGGGTCTCCGGGGACGTGGGGGCGTTCGCGGCGGCGCTGGAACCCCGCCTGGTCCCGTTCGGGGTGGCGCTGTCGCCCACCGCCGCCGGCGACATCGGGCTGAGTTCCAGCCCCGACGCCGCGCTGGACGCGGTGCGCGACCTGGCCGGGGAGCTCGGGGTCGGGGTGGAGCGGCTGGTGCCCACCGCCCGTGGTCTGGAGGACCTCGTGGTCGACGCGATGGGAGGGGGGAACCGTGGCTGAACCGGGAGCGGTCCCGCACGAGACACCCCGTGCGGTCCTGCACGAGACACCCCGTGCGGTCCTGCACGACATCCGCTACAGCCGGTACCAGGGGGCGCTGCGCCCGCGCCGTTCCGCGGTGGCGAGCTTCGTCGCCAGCGGCGTCCGCCGCCCGCTGGGCCTGCGGCGCAGCGCGAGCGCGAAGATCTGGCCGTTCCTGCTGCTGGCCGTGGCCTACCTGCCCGCGCTGGCCGTCGTCGCCGTCCCGCTGCTGGTGCCGGCCGTGGACGTCCAGCCGACCGACCTCATCGACTACCCGCAGCTGCTGACGACGAACTCGGTCGTCCTGCTGGCCTTCGTGGCGACGTCGATCCCGTCCATGCTGACCCGCGACCGCCGGGACCGGGTGCTGTCGCTGTACTTCGCGACGGCGCTGTCGTGGTTCGAGTACGTGCTGGGGGTGTTCCTCGCCGCCCTGGCCCTGCTGGCCCTCATCGTGCTGGGGCCGATGCTGGTGCTGTTCGTCGGGTCCATCGCCACGGCGGACGCCCCGGGGGCCTGGTTCGCCGACCACGTCGGGGACCTGCCGCGGATCGTCGGGGCCGCCGCCCTGGTGGTGCTGTTCCACACCAGCCTGGGGCTGGCGATCGGTTCGCTGACCTCCCGGCGGGTGTTCGCCGTCGGCGGGTACCTCGCGGTGGTCCTCGTGGGGCCGGCGCTGACCGGGGCCGTGGCGGCGGTGACGGGGGAGGAGTGGCCGTTCTCGCTGGACCCCTCGAGCGGCCCGATCCGGCTGGCGACGACCTTCATCGGCGGTGGTCTCGGGGACCCGGGGGCGCTGGCCTGGTTCGTCTGGGGCGTCGTCGTGGTGGGTGGCCTGTCGGTCCTGGCGGGCCGCTACGCGAGGGGGAGCGACGCGTGAGCGCCATCGAGTTCGACGGGGTGAGCAAGTGGTTCGGCGACACCGTCGCGCTGTCCGACGTCACCGTGAGCATCGGGGCCGGGGTGACGGGTCTGCTGGGGCACAACGGGGCGGGCAAGTCGACGGCGCTGGCGGTGCTGGCCGGGGGGACCCGGCCCAGCCAGGGGACCGTGCGGGTCCTGGGGCACGACCCGCACCGGGACCCGCAGGTCCACCGCGGGCTGGGGATCGTCGCCGACGGCGAGGCGACGTGGGGGCACGCCACCGCCCGCGCGCAGGTCGAGTTCCTCGCCCGGCAGCGGGGCGTGGCCGACCACCGGTCCGCCACCCGGCGGGTCCTGGACCGCGTCGGGCTGACCGACGCCGCCGACCGCAGGGTCGGGGGGTTCTCCAAGGGCATGCGCCAGCGGGTGAAGCTGGCCCAGGCCCTCGTGCACGACCCGCAGGTGCTGCTGCTGGACGAACCCCTCAACGGGCTGGACCCGGCCCAGCGCCGCGCCGACGTCGACCTGCTCGCCGCCCTCGGCCGGGAGGGGCGGACGGTGCTGGTGAGCTCGCACGTCCTCTCCGAGGTGGAGCGGATGGCGCAGCGGGTCCTGGTCGTCGTCAACGGGCGGCTGGTCGCCGAGGGCGAACCGGCGGGGATCCGGGAACTGCTCGTCGACCGCCCCCGCACGGTGCGCCTGGAGGGGGAGCGGGTGCTGGAACTGGCCGGCCTGCTGCTGGCGCGGGGGCTGGTGGACTCGGTGCGCCGCGAGGGCGCGGGCCGGCCGGGGGTCCTGGTGCAGGCGCCGCGGGCCGTCGCGCTGGCCGAGGCGGTGCCCCGGCTGGCGCGGGAGTCGGGGACGACGCTGCGGCGGGTCGAGGGGATCGGTGAGGACCTGGAGAGCGTGTTCGCGCACCTGGTGCGCGCGGCGAGGGGAGCGGGACGATGAGCGCCACGAGCGGTGCCGCCACGACGTTGTACGGGTTCTCGCTGCGCGCGATCCTGTTCCGGGGCCGCACGGCGGGTTTCGCGACGCTGCCGCTGGTGGTGGCGGCGGTCGCCTTCGTCGTCATCGCCATCACCAGCGTCCCGAACCGCTACGGGGTGCAGAACACCTTCACCGGGAACCTGCTGACGGGGCTGGTCGTGCCGATCGTGGCGCTGGTCCTGGCCATCGGCGCCTTCGGCGACGAGCGCGACGGCCGCACCCTGCCGCTGCTGCGCGCCATCGCGCGCCCGCGCTGGCACATCGTCCTGGCCCGGTTCGCCGCGGCCTGGACCTCGACGGTCGTGGTGTGCCTGCCCGCCGTGATCGCCTGCGTCGTGCTGGGGGTCTCGGTGAACCAGCCCGCCGGCCGGGTCGTGGGCGGGGTGCTGCTGGCGACGGCGCTGACCTCGGCGGCGTACTGCGCGGTGTTCGTCCTGCTGTCGCTGCTGACCCGGCGCGGGCTGCTGGCCGGGCTGGCCTACGTGGTGCTGTGGGAGACGTTCCTGGCCGGGCTGGCCCCGGCGCTGCGGGGGCTGTCGATCGGTTCCTACGGCCGCCGCGTGGCCTCGCTGGCCATCCCCGGCGACGTGCCGCTGGGGACGGTCGCCTCGATCGGGGTGACGGGCTCGGCCCTGGTGCTGGCCGGGATCGCCGTCGCGGCGACGGCGCTGGCCGGGTGGCGACTGCAGCGGATGGACGTCGGCTGAGCGGGCCCGTCAGCCGCGCGCGCCGGCGCGGGCGGGGGCGGCCGCGACGTCGTGCACGAACCGGCCGGTGCCGGACAGGTCGGGGGTCAGGACCAGCCGCCAGGCGGGCGGGTCGGCCGGCACCGGGCCGGGGTCCACGCCGAGCCCGCGCAGCCACT
Source organism: Kineococcus radiotolerans SRS30216 = ATCC BAA-149 (assembly GCF_000017305.1). Taxonomy (GTDB): domain Bacteria; phylum Actinomycetota; class Actinomycetes; order Actinomycetales; family Kineococcaceae; genus Kineococcus; species Kineococcus radiotolerans. Next base: position 2,914,392 of record NC_009664.2, read on the forward strand.
CCCGCGACCGGGCCTGCTCGGCGCGCCACGTGCGCCGGTTGTCCCACCAGGACGCGACCAGCACCCCGCCCGCGGCGAGGACCCCCACCAGCACCCAGATCAGCACCCCCCCAGGGTGGTCGGTGCGTGCGGGCCCCCGGTGAACCCCCGGTGAACGGGCGGCCCACCGGGGGAACACGTCAGAGGTCGCGGCCGGCGCCCTCGGAGGGCAGCGCGGCGAGGAAGCGCGGCGCCCGCAGGTCCTGCTCGGCGAACGCGGCGGCGACGGCGTCCGCCACGGCCCCGACGCGGTCCGCGGCCACCAGGGCGATCGCGGAGCCCCCGAAACCGCCACCGGTCATCCGGGCCCCCAGCGCCCCGTGCGCGCGGGCGACGTCGACGGTGAGGTCCAGCTCGCGGCAGGACACCTCGTAGTCGTCGCGCAGGGAGTCGTGGGAGGCGTCGAGCAGCCCCCCGACGTCACCGGCCCGCCCGGCCCGCAGCAGCTCCGCCGTGCGGGCGACCCGGTCGATCTCGGTGACGGCGTGGCGGACGCGCCGGCGCAGCACGTCCCCGTCGGGGGCGGACCCGACGCGCTCCAGGGCGGCGTCCAGGTCGGCGGGGTCCACCTCGCGCAGCGTCGGGACGCCGAGGATCTCCGCCGCCCGCTCGACGTCGGCGCGGCGCTGCCCGTACTCGCCGCCGGCGTGGGAGTGCTCGGCGCGGGTGTCGACGACGAGCAGGGCCAGCCCGGCCCCGGCCAGGTCCAGCGCGACCTGGCTGACGGTGTCGTCGCGGGTGTCGAGCAGGATCGCCCCGCCCTCGTGGCAGCGCAGCGACGCGGCCTGGTCCATCCCGCCGGTGTTGGCCCCGGCGACGACGTTCTCGGCCAGCACGCAGGCCCCCGCCAGCGCGGCGCGCCCGGCGTCGTCGAGGGGGGCGCCGAGCAGGTCGCCCAGCGCCACCGCGACGGCGCACTCCAGCGCCGCCGAGGACGACAGCCCCGAGCCGTAGGGGACGTGGCCGTCGACGAGGGCGTCGAAGCCCCCGGTCAGCAGGTCGCCGTCGAAGCCCTTGCGGCCCATCGCCCACGGCACCCCGGCGACGTAGGCGGCCCAGCCGTCGGGGGAGCCCGCGCCGACGTCGGCCAGGGTCACGACGACCTCGCCGGCGGCTTCCTGGCGGGAGCGCACGCGCACCACGCCGTCGGCGCGGGGGTTCAGCGCGACGAACGTCCGGTGCGGCAGCGCCAGCGGCAGGCACAGCCCGCCGGTGTAGTCGACGTGCTCGCCGACGAGGTTCACCCGGCCCGGGGCCGACCAGACCCCGGCCGGGTCGGTGCCGAAGGCGTCGCGGAACGCCGCGGCCAGGGCCGTGGCCGCGCTCGCCCGCTCGGGGGCGTCGAAGAACTCGGGGGTGCTGTTCACGGGGCCACCTCGCGCAGTCGGGCCGCCACCTTCTCGGGCGTCGTGTCGTTGACCCAGGCGGCCATGGCGGACTCCGACCCGGCGAGGAACTTCACCTTCGACGGGCCGCGCAGCACGCTGAACACCTGCAGGTGCAGGCGGAACTCCTCGCGCCCCTCGGTGGCCGGGGCCTGGTGCCAGCCCGCGATGTAGGGCAGCGGGTGGTCGTCGGGGTAGTAGCGGTCCAGGCGCCCCAGCAGGTCCAGGTAGGCCCCGACGAGGTCGGCGCGCTCCTCCTCGGTGAGGGCGGGCAGGTCGGGGACGTCGCGGTTCGGGGCGAGGTGGACCTCGACGGGCCAGCGCGCGGCGGCCGGGACGTAGGCGGTGAAGTGCTCGGTCTCGAGGACGACGCGGGAACCGGCGCGGCGCTCGGCGTCGAGGACGTCGCGGAAGAGGTTGCCGCCGGTCGCGGCGCGGTGCTCGCGGGCGCGGCGCAGCATGGTCTCCGTCTTCGGGGTGAGGAACGGGTACCCGTAGATCTGCCCGTGCGGGTGCGGCAGCGTGACGCCGATCTCCTCCCCGCGGTTCTCGAAGACGAAGACCTGCTCGACCCCGTCGGTGGCGTTGAGGGTCTCGGTGCGGTCGATCCACGCCTCGAGCACGGTGCGGGCCCGGCGGGGGTCGAGGGTGCCGAACGAGCCGCGGGTGTCGGAGGAGAAGCAGACGACCTCGCACCGCCCCGCCGCGGGGCGCGTCGGCCACAGCCGCTCGCCGTCGAGGAACCCGTCCTCGCCGCCGATGCGGTTGGAGAAGGAGGGGAAGCGGTTCTCGAAGGCGACGACGTCGTAGCTGGAGTCGGCGATCTCGGTGGGGAAGCCGCCGGGCACGGTGGGGGCCAGCGGGTCCTGGTCCGGCGGCGGCATGAGGGTGCGGTCGTTGCGGTGCGAGGCCATCGCGATCCAGTCGCCGGTCAGCGGGTCGAAGCGCACCTGGGAGCCGCCGCGCAGCGTCTCGTCGGCGGGCCGCAGCGGGCGGTGGTCGACGGCGTCGCGGGCCCGTTCGCCCGACAGCCACGGTTCGGTGTCGTCGAAGTAGATGAGCTCGCGGCCGTCGGCCATGCGGGTCGACGTCTTGCGGAAGCGGTGCGGGGTGCGGTCGTTCACTGGTCCTCCTCCTGCGGGGTGCCGGCGACGACGAGTTCGCCGACGAGGTCTGAGATGACGGGACGCGCCGAGGGGTCCAGGGCGGCGTCGGTGACGAGGACGTCGACGGAACCGAGGTCGGCGAACGACGTCAGCCCGACGACCCCCCACTTCGAGGCGTCGGCGACGACGACCACCCGTGCGGCGCAGTCCATCAGCGCCCGGTTGGTGTCGGCCTCGGACAGGTTCGGGGTGCTCAGCCCGGCCGCGGCGTCGAGGCCGTGGACGCCGAGGAAGAGCAGGTCGACGTGGAGCCCGCGCAGCCCCGCGCGCGCGACCGGGCCCACGAGGGCGTCCGACGGGGTGCGGGTGCCGCCGGAGAGGACCACGGTGCGGGAGTGGTCGGCCGGGTCGTGCAGCAGGTCCGCGACGCGCGGGGAGTTCGTCACGACGGTGAGGTCGGAGACGTCGCGCAGTTCCCGGGCGACCTCGGCGGTGGTCGTCCCCGCCGACAGCGCCACCGAGGCGCCGTCGGGGACGAGGTCGGCGGCCGCGCGGGCGATGGCGCGCTTGGCGTCCGGGCGCAGGCCGGCCTTGGCCGCGAAACCCGGTTCCTCGCTGGAGCGGGCCACCGACGCGGCCCCGCCGTGGACGCGGGCCACGAGGCCGCGCCGGGAGAGTTCGCCGATGTCGCGGCGCACGGTCATCTCCGAGACGCCGAGGCGTTCCACCAGGTCGGCGACGCGGACCCCGCCGTGGGTGCGGACGGCGTCGAGGATCACCTCCTGGCGCTGGTGGGCCAGCATCAGTCGCCGGGTCCGAGCTCGCGCACGACCGCGCTGGCCCCGGGTTCGAGGTCGAGGCCGTCGACGTCGACCTCGGCCACGAGGTCGAAGCCCCGGACGGTCACGGTCGCGGGTTCCTCGCCGTGGTTGAGGGCGAACAGCCAGCTGCGCCCGTCCGCGGCGCGACGGCGGACGACGTCGACCGGGCCGCTGGCCTCGGCGACGGGGGCGACCCCGGCGGTGGTGCAGACGGCGTGCAGCAGCCCGGCGAGGGCCTCGTCGTCCAGGGAGGTGCCCAGGTACCAGGCCCGCGCCCCGGAGGGCAGGTCGCGCCGGGTCAGGGCGGGGCACCCGGCGGTGGCACCCTCGGCGTAGCGGGAGAGGACCTCGACGTCGTCGTCGGCGGTGGCGATCTCGGACCACACGTCGCCCACGGTGGCGTCGTCGAGCTCGCCGGCGACCCCGTCGGGCAGCGGGTGGAACTCCTCGACGCGGATCCCGAGCAGGTCGCGGAACGCGCCGGGGTAGCCGCCGAGGCGCACCCGGGCGGTCTCGTCGACGATGCCGGAGAAGTACGTGACGAGGACGTGGGTGCCGGACTCGGCGGCGGCGGTGACGGCGGCGGCGGTGGTGTCGTCGCACAGGTAGAGGGTGGGGACGACGAGGACGCGGTAGCCGGCGAGGACCTCGGCGAGGTCGTGCGGGTGGGCGCCCACGGGGACGACGTCGGCGCCGGTGCGGGCCTCGCGCAGCAGGCCGTGGACGCGCAGGGCGAGGTCGGCGTGCCCGACGCGCCGGGAGGGCAGGGTCTCCGACTCCATCGCCCAGGCGTTCTGCCAGTCGACGAGGATCGCCACGTCGTTGCTCGTGGTGGAGCCGCGCAGCTCCCCCAGCCGGCCGAGCAGGGCGCCGAGCTCGGTGACCTCGCGGAAGCGCTCGGTGTCCTCCCCGGCGTGCGGGACGAGCGCGGAGTGCCACTGCTCGGCGCCGCCGGCGGAGGCCCGCCACTGGAAGAAGCAGATCCCGTCGGCGCCGCGGGCGACGTGGGAGAGGCTGTCCTGCAGCATCTCCCCGGCGGGCTTGGCGACGTTGACCGGCTGCCAGTTCACCGCCGAGGTGGAGTGCTCCATGAGCAGCCACGGCTGCCCCGAGGCCGTCCCCCGGGTCAGGTCGGCGGAGTAGGCGAGCTCGGCGCGGGGGTCGTCGTAGTTCCCGTGGATCAGGTAGTGGTCGTTGGCGACGACGTCCTGCTCGCGGGCCCAGCGGCCGTAGTCCATCGGGTTCAGCTGCGAGCCGATCATGAAGTTCGTCGTGACCGGGACCTCGGGGGTGACCCGGCGCAGGACGTCCTTCTCGGCCAGGTGCTGCCCGAGGAGCTCGTCGGAGGAGAACCGCGCGAAGTCCAGGGCCTGGGCGGGGTTGTGGAAGGAGGAGGTGCGCGCGGGCACCTGCACCTGCTCGAAGGAGGTGTAGTGCTGGCTCCAGAAGGCCGTGGCCCACGCGTCGTTCAGCGCGGCGACGTCGGGGTACCGGTCGGCCAGCCAGGTGCGGAAGGCCGCGGCGCTGACGTCGCAGTAGCAGCGGGCGTTGTGGCAGCCCAGCTCGTTGCTGACGTGCCACAGCCGCAGCGCGGGGTGCTGCCCGTAGCGCTCGGCGAGGGCCTCGACGAGGGCGAGGGAGCGTTCGCGGTAGACCGGCGAGCTGGGGCACCAGCTCTGCCGGCTGCCGAAGACGACCCGGTGGCCGTCGGCGTCGACGGGGAGCACCTCGGGGTGGAGCTCGCCGAGCCAGGCCGGGGGGGAGGCGGTCGCGGTGGCCAGCGAGACCCCGATGCCGCCGGCGTGCAGGTCGTCGAGGACGGCGTCGAACCAGCCGAAGTCGAAGCGGCCGGGTCGCGGTTCGAGCAGGCCCCAGGAGAAGATGCCCACGGAGACGAGGTTGACCCCCGCCCGCTGCATCAGCCGCACGTCGTCGGCCCGCACCTCGGCCGGCCACTGCTCGGGGTTGTAGTCGGACCCGAAGACGAGTCCCGCCGCTCCGTCGCTCCATCGCTGCACCGGTCGAGGATGCCCGCCGAGGGGCACCGGAGTCAACCAGAACCGCACACAACCGCACAGTCGGGTCGGCGGGGAGCGGCGGCCGGGGGGCTGGCAGGATGGGGGCATGCCCGATCACGCAGGTCCCGCAGGTCCCGCCGGCGTGCGCCCGCGGCTGCTCTCGGGGATGCAGCCGACCTCCGGGTCGCTGCACCTCGGCAACTACCTCGGGGCGCTGAAGCAGTGGGTGGCCCTGCAGGACACCCACGACGCGCTCTACTGCGTCGTCGACCTGCACGCCCTCACCGTCGGCCCCGACCCGGCCGCGCTGCGCGAGCGGACCCGCTGGACGGCCGCCCAGTACGTCGCCGCCGGGGTCGACCCCGAGCGCTCGGCCCTCTTCGTCCAGAGCCACGTGCCCGCCCACGCCCAGCTGGCCTGGGTGCTGTCCTGCCTCACCGGCTACGGCGAGGCCGCGCGGATGACGCAGTTCAAGGACAAGTCGGCCCGGCAGGGCACCGACAGCACCACCGTCGGCCTCTTCACCTACCCCGTCCTCATGGCCGCCGACATCCTGCTCTACCAGGCCGCCGAGGTCCCCGTCGGCGAGGACCAGCGCCAGCACCTGGAGCTGACCCGCAACCTCGCCCAGCGCTTCAACGCCCGCTTCGGCGACACCTTCACCGTGCCGGAGCCCTTCATCCCGAAGGAGACGGCGAAGATCTTCGACCTGCAGGACCCGGGCGCGAAGATGAGCAAGTCCTCCTCCTCGCCCAACGGGATCGTCGACGTCATGGACGACCCGAAGGTCACGGCCAAGAAGATCCGCTCCGCCGTCACCGACACCGGCCGCGAGGTCCTCTTCGACCCGGTGGAGAAGGCCGGCGTCTCCAACCTGCTCTCCATCCACTCGGCGCTGTCGGGGAAGCCGATCGCCGAGCTCGAGGCCGACTTCGCCGGCCGCGGCTACGGCGACCTCAAGAAGGAGCTCGCCGAGGTCGTCACCGACACCCTCGGTCCCGTCCGCAGCCGCGCCCAGGAGCTGATGGCCGACCCCGGCGCCCTCGACGAGTTGCTCGCCGCCGGTGCGGCCCGCGCGAACGAGATCGCCGAGCAGACGCTGGCCACGGTCTACGACCGGGTCGGCCTGGTGGGTCGTCGCCGGTGACCGGATCAGCACCGGGGGGCACCGGGCGCGCCGCGCGGACCATCGGGGTCTCCATCCCCGTGCCCGCACCCCACGCGGGCGAGCTGACGGCCTGGCGCGAGGAGTTCGGCGATCCGCTGGCGCGCGCGATCCCGCCGCACATCACGCTGCTGCCGCCCTCGGTCCTGCCCGACGCCGACCTGGACGCCGCGCGCGACCACCTCGCCGCGACGGCGGCCGCCGCCTCGCCCTTCGAGGTGCACCTGCGGGGGACCGCGACGTTCCGCCCCGTCTCGCCGGTGGTGTTCGTCCAGGTCACCCGCGGCATCTCCGAGTGCGAGCTGCTGCAGGCCGCGGTGCGGACCGGCCCGCTGGCCCGGGAGATCTCCTTCCCCTTCCACCCGCACGTCACCGTGGCCCACGACGTCGACGAGGCGTCGCTGGACCGCGCCGAACTCGTGTTGCGGGACTGGGAGGCGACCTTCACCGTGAAGGGGTTCAGCCTCTACGAGCACGGCGCCGACGGCGTCTGGCGGCCACGGGAGGACTTCACCTTCCGGCAGTGAGGAGCCCCCGCGGGTGAGCGCGGTCGAGCAGGCCAAGAACGCGATCAGCACGGTCACGCGCAGCTTCCCCGCCCGCGTCTGGCAGCGCTACGGCGAGGCCCGCGGCAACGTGCTGGCCGGGGGGATCGCCTACTTCGCCTTCTTCTCCATCTTCCCCGCGCTCGCGGTGGGCCTGACGGTCCTGGGCCTGGTGATGCGCAACACCCCCGAGGTGCGCGACGTCGTCGTCGACAACCTCATCGCCGGGGTGAACCAGTACGCACCGGACCTGGTGCACCGCGGGGTGAAGCCGGCGAACGGCACCGGGATCTACATCGACGAGTTCATCCAGGGCACCGCCCTCACCTGGTCGCTCGTGGTGTCCACCGCGACGTTCCTCTTCACGGGCCTGGGCTGGATGGACGGGATGCGCGAGAGCATCCGCGCGGTCTTCGGCGACCCCCCGGGCGGGGGGAACCTCGTCGTGGTGCGGTTGCGCGACCTGCTCGGGATGCTCGTCGTCGGGTCGGGGGTGGCGCTGTCGGTGGCCTCCGTCGTCGTCACCAACGGCGCCGGCGGCTACCTGCTGAGCGCCCTGGGCTTCGAGCCCTCCACCTGGTCGCGGTGGCTGCTGGGCGCCGCCGGCTTCCTCGTCGCCTTCGCCATCGACACCTGCACCTTCCTGCTCGTCTTCCGGGTGCTGCCCAACGCCGACGTGCCGCTGCACGACCTGCTGCAGGGCGCGGTCCTCGGCGGGATCGGGCTGGGCCTGCTCAAGCAGTTCGGCACCGCCTTCGCCCGCCGCAGCGCCGAGGGCAACGCCTTCCTCGGGGCGGCCGCCACCCTCGTGGTGCTGCTGGTGCTCATGAACCTCATCAGCCGGCTCATCCTGCTGGCGGCGGCGTGGGCGGCCACCCGGGCCGAGGACAGCGGGACGCTGCACCCGGACCTCATGGCGCAGGCGCGCCTGACCGCGCCGCTGGGCCCGGAGCCGCCCGAGGGCTTCGGCGCGGGGGAGGGCCGGCGGCGGCTCCCGTTCCTCTCCGGCCTCCTCGTCGGCGTCCTCGGCGGCCGCACGCTGCGCCGGGTCCGGCGGTCCCGGCGCTGAGGCGGGTGGGAGGATCGCGGGGTGGTCCTCTCCAAGCCCGCCAGCTGGTTCCTCGTCCTCTTCGGGGTGTGGAGCTGGTTCATCTGGCCGAACTTCCTGCGCAACATCTGGGGCGACCCGCGCTCGTTCGAGGACGGCCCGCAGCCGTTCTTCCTCGTCCACCTGGTGCTGGTCGTGGTGAGCCTGGTGCTGGGCACCGCCATCGCGCTGCTGGGGGTCCGGGGCCTGCGAGGATGGGCCCGCCCCACCCGCGAGGACCGCTGACCCTGGAGGAGCCGTGCCGACTCCGGCCGCCCCGACGCTCGAGTCGGTCGCCGCGCGCGCCGGCGTCTCCCGCGCCACCGCCGGCCGCGTGCTCGCCGGCTACGGCCGGGTCAGCGACGCCGCGAGGGAAGCCGTGCTGCGGGCGGCGTCGGAGCTGTCCTACGTGCCCAACCAGGCGGCGCGCTCGCTGGTGACCCGGCGCACCGGGTCGATGGCCCTCGTCGTCGTCGAACCGGTGGAGCGCTTCTTCGCCGACTCCTACTTCCCGCTCGTCCTCAGCGGGGCCCAGGCCCAGCTCGCCGACCGCGAGGTGCAGCTGGTGCTGGTGGTGCTCTCCACCCCGCGCGAGCGCGAGCGCTTCGAGCGCTACGCCCGCGGCGGCCACGTGGACGGGGCGATCCTGGTGTCGGTGCACGGGCCGGACCCGCTGCCGCAGCACCTGCTGGACGCGGGCATCCCCGTGGTGATGTCGGGGCGTCCCTACGAGGAGTCCTCCGCGGTGCCGTTCGTCTCGGCCGACAACGTCGGTGGTGCCCGCGCGGCCACCCGGCACCTGCTGGAGCGGGGGTGCCGCCGGGTGGTCACCGTGACCGGGCCGATGGACATGCGGGTGGGTCAGGAGCGGCTGGAGGGCTTCCGCACCGAGCTGCGGGCGCACCGGGTCCGGTTCAGCGCGGGCCTGACCGCCTCGGGGGACTTCACCGTGGAGGGCGGGCGGCGGGCGACGGAGGGTCTGCTGGCGCGCTGGCCGGACCTCGACGGCGTGTTCGCCGCCAACGACCTCATGGCGGCGGGGGCGCTGCAGGCGCTGTCGGCGGCGGGGCGGGCCGTGCCCGAGGACGTGCGCGTGGTCGGCTTCGACGACGCCCCGCTGGCGGCGGCCGCCACGCCCCCGCTGACCACGGTGCGCCAGCCGGTGGTGGAGATGGGCCGGGCGCTGGCCCGGATGCTGCTGGCGCTGGTGGACGGCCAGCCCGCGGTGGACCACGTCATCGCGCCCACGGAACTCGTCGAACGCGCCACGTCCTGACCCGTTGACAGCGGGTACCTCCGGGGTTCACCCTGTACGCACCCCTTGAGAGCGCTCTCACGCTCCACCGGCGCTGTTCTGAGAGCGCTCTCACGGACCCTGATCACTGTCGATCCGCCGTTCCGGCGAGGCCCGAGGAGCTCCCCCCATGTCCACAGTCCGCGCGAAGACCCTCGCCGCCCTGGCGACCACGATCACCGGTGCCCTGCTCGTCACCTCCTGCAGCACCGCCCAGTCCGACACCGGCGACGAGGCCACCGCCGCCGGGGGGAAGGCGCTCACCGTCAGCCTCTTCGGCACCTTCGGCCTCGAGGAGGCCGGCCTGTTCGACGAGTACGAGAAGCTCAACCCCGGGGTCACCATCCAGTACGAGTCCACCCAGGGCGAGAACAACTACTGGCCCGCGCTGCAGACCAAGCTGGCCTCCGGCAACGGCGCCGCGGACATCCAGGGCATCGAGGTCGGCCGCATCGCCGACGTCGTCGCCAACCAGGACGACAAGTGGGTGGACCTCTCCACCACCGTCGCGGGGGAGCAGACCCCCAACTACCCCGAGTGGAAGTCGGCCGCCGCCACCACCGAGGACGGCAAGGTCCTCGGCATGGGCACCGACATCGGCCCCATGGGGCTCTGCTACCGCAGCGACCTGCTCCAGCAGGCCGGGCTGCCCACCGACCCCGCCCAGCTCGCCGCCCGGATGACCTCCTGGGCCGACTACGTGGCGCTGGGGCAGGAGTTCAAGGCCAAGGCGCCCGCGGGCACCGCCTGGATGGACTCCGCCGGCGGCTTCTACAACGCGATCGTCTCCACCGAGGAGGAGATCTACTACGACGAGGCCGGCGAACTGGTCTGGGACACCAACCCCGCCGTCAAGACCGCCTTCGACACCGCCGCCGCCGCCGCGCAGGGCGGCCTGACCGCCAAGCTCGAGCAGTTCGAGGACCCCGCCTGGGACTCGGGCTTCGGCAGCGGCTCGTTCGCGACCATCGCCTGCCCCGCCTGGATGGTCGGCTACATCAAGGGCAAGGCCGGCGACGCCGGTTCCGGCAAGTGGAACGTCACCTCCCTGCCCGGCGGGGCCGGCGGCAACTGGGGCGGCGCCTACCTGGGCATCCCGCAGTCCAGCAAGAACCAGGAGGAGGCCGCCAAGCTCGTCAAGTGGCTGACCGACCCCGAGCAGCAGGCGAAGGTCTTCGAGGTCGGCGGGAACTTCCCCTCCAACACGAAGGCGTTCCCGCTGGTCGCCGACGCCACCGACGAGTACTTCCAGAACGCGCCCATCGGGCAGATCTTCTCCAAGGCCGCCGAGGCCGCCCCCACCCAGGTCCTGGGTGAGGAGGACGCGGTCGTGAAGTCCTCGCTGGTGCAGGCCCTGCTGTCCGTCGAGGTCAACGGGATCACGCCCGCCGCCGCCTGGGAGAGCGCCGCCGGCGACCTCGCCAACCAGATCGGCTGACCCCGTGGACCGGGGTGGCCGCCGCGCGGCGGCCACCCCGGTCCCGTCGAACCCACCCGACCTGACCTGCGAGGAGACGCCGTGAGCGCTCAGAGCACCACCGCACCACCGGCCCCGTCCGGTCCCGGCCGCAAGGCCACCGCACCGGAGCCGACGCTGCGCTCGCGGCTGTTCCGGTTCGAGGGCCTGGCCGCGCCGTACGCCTACATCGCCCCGTTCTTCCTGCTGTTCCTGGCCTTCGGGCTGTTCCCGCTGATCTACACGATGTGGATCAGCTTCCAGTCCTACGAACTGGGTTCGGACCCGGAGTGGACGGGCTGGGAGAACTACGTCTGGCTGTTCACCAACGAGAAGTTCTACAACGCGCTGGCGAACACCTTCACCCTCGGCATCCTGTCCACCGTGCCGCAGCTGATGCTGGCCCTGGGCCTGGCGCACCTGCTGAACTACCGGATGCGCGGCCGGAACTTCTTCCGGGTCGCGATGATGATGCCCTACGCCACGTCCGTGGCCGCCTCCACCCTCGTGTTCGCCCAAATCTTCGGGCGCGACAACGGCCTGGCCAACTGGCTGCTCTCGCTGGTCGGCATGGACGCCCTGGACTGGCGCAACGGGGACCTCAGCGCCCAGATCGCCATCTCGATCATCGTCATCTGGCGCTGGACGGGCTACAACGCCCTCATCTACCTGGCGGGCATGCAGTCCATCCCGCAGGACCTCTACGAGGCCGCCGCGCTGGACGGCGCGAACCGGTGGCAGCAGTTCCTGCACGTCACCCTGCCGGGTCTGCGCCCGACCATCCTCTTCACCGTGGTGGTCTCCACCATCGGGGCCACCCAGCTGTTCGGCGAACCGCTCCTCTTCGGCGGTGTCGACGGCGGTGCGCTGAACCAGTACCAGACGCTGGGCCTGTTCATGTACCAGCAGGGTTGGGCGTTCGGTGCCCTCGGCCGGGCCGCCACCATCGCCTGGGTGACGTTCCTGCTGATCATCGTCCTCGTCCTGCTGAACACCGCGCTCGCCCGCTGGCGCGACCGCGAGACCCAGGGAGCCCGCCGATGAGCACCACCACCGTGCGCGACGCCGCGCTGGCCGCGCCCACCCCGCCGCGCGAGGGCCGCCGCAAGCGCTACCGCGCCCCCGACGCCGCCGGCTGGCTGACCTACGTGCTGCTGGGCGTCACCACGTTCGTCTTCCTCGTGCCGTTCTACTACATGATCGTCGCGGCCAGCCGGCCGATGGCGGAGATGACGCAGTCGCCGCCGCCGTTCCTGCCCGGCCCCTACCTGTGGCAGAACATCACGACCGCGCTGGAGCAGCAGGCCATCGGCCTGGCCATCCTGAACTCGCTCATCGTCTCCGGCATCACGACGATCGGGACCCTGCTGTTCTGCACCCTCGCCGGGTTCGCCTTCGCCAAGCTGCGGTTCCGCGGCAAGAACGCGCTGTTCGCCATCACCATCGGCACCCTCATGATCCCCCCGACCCTGGGCGTCGTGCCGCTGTACAAGATCATGTCCGACTGGAACCTGGCCGGCCGGCTGGAGTCGGTCATCCTGCCCTCGCTGGTCACCGCGTTCGGCGTGTTCTTCATGCGCCAGTACCTCGTGCAGACGCTGCCCGACGAACTGCTCGAAGCGGCTCGGATGGACGGCGCGTCCTCCACCCGCACCGTCTGGTCCATCGTGCTGCCCATCGCCCGCCCCGGCATGGCCGTGCTGGGGATGCTCACCTTCATGACGGCCTGGAACGACTTCTTCTGGCCCGTCATCGCGCTGAACTCCTCGATGCCGACGGTGCAGGTCGCCCTGAACAACCTCGGCAGCGGCTACGTCCCCGACACCTCGATCATCATGGCCGGCACCCTCGTCGGCACCCTGCCGGTCATCGTCGTCTTCATCCTGCTCGGCAAGCAGATCGTCAGCGGCATCATGGCCGGCGCCGTCAAGGGCTGAACGCCCACCCCGAAACCCCACCCGCGTCAGCCGTCCCAGGAAGGGCCCCCGTGACCACCACCGAAGAACGCTCCACCACCCCCGCTCCCAGCGCCGCCGAGCGCACCTTCCCGCCCGGTTTCGTCTGGGGGACGGCCACCGCGTCCTACCAGGTCGAGGGGGCCGTCGCGGAGGACGGGCGCACGCCCTCGATCTGGGACACCTTCAGCCACACCCCCGGCCGCGTCGTGGCCGGGGACACCGGCGACGTCGCCGACGACCACTACCACCGCTTCCGCGAGGACATCGCCCTCATGAAGCGGCTGGGGATGGCCTCCTACCGGTTCTCCGTGGCCTGGCCGCGCATCACCCCGCAGGTCAGCGCCGACGAGCTCGGCCCCGTCAACCCGGCCGGTCTGGCGTTCTACTCCACCCTCGTCGACGAGCTGATCGCCGCCGGGATCGAACCCGCGGTCACCCTCTACCACTGGGACCTGCCCCAGGCCCTGGAGGACGCCGGCGGGTGGACCGCGCGCACCACCGCCGAGCGCTTCGCGGAGTACGCCGAGGTCGTGGCCGGGGCGCTCGGCGACCGGGTGCGCACCTTCATCACCCTCAACGAGCCCTGGTGCTCGGCCTACCTCGGCTACGCCTCCGGCGTGCACGCCCCCGGGCGCACCGAACCCGCCTCCGCGCTGGCCGCGGTGCACCACCTCAACCTCGCCCACGGCCTCGGGGCCGCCGCCGTGCGCCGCGCCGCCCCCGGAGCGCGGGTGGCCCTGACCCTGAACCTGGCGTGGGTCCGCACCGAGGGCACGAGCGAGGCCGACGCCGACGCCGTGCGCCGCGTCGACGGCCTGCAGAACCGGGTGTTCCTCGACCCCGTGCTGCGCGGCACCTACCCCGCCGACGTCCAGGCCGACACCTCCTCGGTCACCGACTGGTCCTTCGTGCGCGAGGGCGACCTCGCCCTCATCCACCAGCCGCTGGACGTGCTGGGCGTGAACTACTACAGCCCCACCGTCGTGCGCGCCTGGGACGGCTCGGCCCCCCGGGCCGAGAACGACGGGCACGGCAACAGCGCCCACAGCCCGTGGGTCGCCTCCACCGACGTCGAGTTCCCCGAGCTGCCGGGGGAGAAGACGGCCATGGGCTGGAGCATCGACCCGCGGGGCATGACCGAGCTGCTGCTGCGGATCCACCGCGAGCACCCCGGCCTGGAGCTGCTGGTCACCGAGAACGGCGCCGCCTACGACGACGTCGTCGTCGCCGGGCAGGTCCACGACGTCGAGCGCACCCGCTACCTGCGCGACCACCTCGCGGCCGTGCTCGACGCCGTGGAGGCCGGCGCCCCCGTCACCGGTTACTACCTGTGGTCCTTCCTGGACAACTTCGAGTGGGGCTACGGGTTCTCCAAGCGCTTCGGCGTCGTCCACGTCGACTACGCGACCCAGGAACGCACCGTCAAGGACAGCGCGCTCTGGTACGCCGACGTCGTCAGCCGCAACGCGCTCCCGGCCGCCGACGCCGACTGAGCCCGGCGGGGGACGGCCGTCGCCCCGGCCGTCCCCCGGCACGGTCCCCCGTGGGGGCCGGAGGGGATTCCTCGGAACTCCTTGTGACGCCGTGATCACGTGTGGGAGCGTACGGCGGCGGCGGCCGCCACCCGGCGACCGGGCGCGGGTGCCCGCCGCCGGGCGTGGGGGAGCAGGGCGCTCCCCCCGCGGGAGGGGGCGCACGTGGTCGGGTTCTCGCACCTCAGGCGGACGGGGGTCCTCGCCGCCGCGGTGGTCCTGGCCCTGGCGGTGACCCCGTCGGCGAGCGCGGCGCCCCCCGCCCCCGGTGCCCCCGGTGCGGTCGCCCGGGGGACGACGGCGGCCGCGGACTGGAGCGTCACCCCCGTCGGCGCCGGCTCCTGGGACGTCGAGCTGCGCCTGCCCTCCCCGGTCCCGCTGCGGGCCGCGCAGCCCCAGCTCGCCGTGGACGGGACCGTCCTGGGGGTGGCGCGCCAGGGCGCGGACGGGCGCACCCTCACGCTGCGCACGACCGATCCCCGGGCTGCCCGGGCCGGGCGGGTGCAACTGGCCTGGAACGGGGTGGTGAGCGGGGACGAGGCCCGCACCCTGCGCCACGCCGCGGCCGCGCCCGCGGTCGCCGCGCCCGCACCCACCGGGAGCCTCCTCGCCGCCGACCCCGCGACCCGCGGGCGGTTCCGGGTGCAGCGGGCCGACTACGACCTCGGCGACACCGCGCTGCGCCTGCCGGGCCTGGCCGGGCAGGCGGTGGAGCAGCGGGCCGCGGTCTACCTGCCCGCCGCCGCCCCCGGCCCCCGCCCGGTGGTGGTGTTCCTGCACGGGCGCCACCAGGCCTGCTTCGGCGGCACCGTGGAGGGGGACTTCGGCGGGTGGCCGTGCACCGGCGGGTCCCGCCCCGTCCCCAGCCACCTCGGCTACGGCGAGGCCGCCGAGGCGCTGGCCTCGCAGGGCTACGCGGTGGTCTCGATCAGCGCCGACGGCGTCAACGCCCTGGACTGGGGCGCGGAGGACGGCGGCGCCCAGGCCCGCGGGGAACTCGTCCTCGCCCACCTGGACCTGCTGCGCTCCTGGACCGACGGGCGCGGGGGGAAGGCCGGGGCGGCCCTGCGCGGGCGCCTGGACCTCGCCGACGTGGGGCTGATGGGGCACTCGCGCGGGGGCGAGGGGGTCGTGCGGGCGGCGCTGCTGAACGCCGAGCGCCCCGACCCCTACGGCGTGCGGGCGGTGATGCCGCTGGCGCCGGTGGACTTCGCCCGCTCCACCCTGCCCGGCACGGCCATGGCCGTGGTGCTGCCGTACTGCGACGGGGACGTCTCCGACCAGCAGGGGCAGCACTTCCACGACGACACCCGCTACGCCGCGCGCGACGACGTCCTGCGCACGTCGCTGCTGGTGATGGGGGCCAACCACAACTACTTCAACTCCGAGTGGACGCCCGGCGCCTCGCAGGCCCCCTCGAACGACGACTGGTACCTCGACGACGACCCGGTGTGCGGGCCGGACGCCCCCGGCCGCCTCACCCCGGCCGAGCAGCGGGCCGTGGGCACCGCGTACGTGTCGGGGTTCTTCCGCCTCCACCTCGGCGGGGAGCAGCAGTTCCTGCCGCTGTTCGACGGCACCGGCGGGCGCGCCGCCTCGGCCGGGCGCGCGGTCGTCCACGCTCAGGCCCAGCAGCCCTCCTCCGCGCGGACCGACCTCGCGCCGCTGGAGGCCGCGACCCCCACCGTCACCCTCCCCCCGCGGGCGGAGCACTGCGCGAGCGCGGGCCCGCCCGTGGCGGGTCAGCCCGTGCGGTGCGCGGGCGAGCAGCGCCCCCTGAGCTCCCTCCCGCACTGGACCCCCGCGTGGCTGGCCCCGTCGGTGCCGGCCACCCCGGTGCTGCGGGCCCGCTGGCGGGCCGGCGCGAAGGAGCCGCTGACCGTCGCCGTGCCCCGCGGGGCGGTGACCGGGGTGCGGCAGGCCCTCACGTTCCGGGCGGCGACGCCGCAGGCCCGGGCCACCGACCTGGTCGTCGCCCTGACCGACACCGCGGGACGGCGGGCCGCGGTCCCGGTGTCGCGGTTCAGCTCCGCGCTGCGGCCGCTGCCCGCCCTCGCGGACCCGTGGGGCGGTGGGGGCGAACCGCTGGCCAAGACGTGGCTGCGGACGGTGCGCCTGCCGCTGGACGCCTTCCCCGGCGTCGACGTGGGCCGGCTGGCGTCGGTGACGTTCACCCCCACCGGGGCCGGCGCCGACGTGTACCTCTCCGACGTCGCCCTGGACCGCCCCGCGAGCGGGACGGGTCCCACCACCGCCGCCCTGCCCGCGGTGAGCATCGGCGACGTGCAGGCCTTCGAGGACGACGGGACCCAGCGGGTGTCGATGCCCCTGACGCTGTCGCGGCGCTCGAAGGTGCCGGTGACGGTGGAAGTGGACACCGCCGCGGCCGCCGTGGACGGGCGCGTCGCGGCGCGGTGGCGGCACGTGACGATCCCCGCGGGGTCGCTGACCGGGCGGGTCGTCGTCCCGCTGGTGGGCGACGACGTGGCCGGGGAGGCGCTGGCCCGGTTGACGGTGACGCTGTCGGTGCCGCGCGGGGCCGTCGTCGGCGACGGGTTCGGCACGCTGTCGGTGTACGACGACGACCTGTGGGACGAGAGCGCGGCGGGCTGACCCGCGGCCGGGCGGCCGCGTCCGGGTGCGGCGCACGCTTGCGCGGCGCACCCGGGCGGGGTTGGGTGGGGCCCAGCCGCCGACACCGACGTCGGCGCTCTCGGAAGGGGTTCCTCGTGACCACGACCACCAGCAGCGGCAACCGCGCCGTCGCCTACCTCGGCCCGGGGAAGGTCGAGGTGCAGAACATCGACTACCCCACGTTCGAGCTCAAGGACGGCCCGGGCGTCAACCCCGCCAACGTCGGCCGCAAGGTCGAGCACGGCGTCGTCCTCAAGCTCGTCGCGACGAACATCTGCGGTTCGGACCAGCACATGGTCCGCGGGCGCACCACCGCCCCGCCGAACCTCGTCCTCGGGCACGAGATCACCGGGGAGATCGTCGAGAAGGGCCGCGACGTCGAGTTCCTCGAGGTCGGGGACCTCGTGTCGGTGCCGTTCAACATCGCCTGCGGCCGCTGCCGCAACTGCAAGGAGCGCAAGACCGGCATCTGCCTCAACGTGAACCCCGACCGCCCCGGCTCGGCCTACGGCTACGTCGACATGGGCGGGTGGGTCGGCGGTCAGGCGGAGTACGTCCTGGTGCCGTACGCGGACTTCAACTGCCTGCGGTTCCCCGACAAGGACCAGGCGATGGAGAAGATCCTCGACCTGACGATGCTGTCGGACATCTTCCCCACCGGTTTCCACGGCTGCGTGAGCGCCGGGGTCGGGGTCGGCTCGACGGTGTACGTCGCCGGGGCCGGGCCCGTGGGGCTCGCCGCCGCGGTGGGCGCGCAGCTGCTGGGCGCGGCCGTCGTCATCGTCGGCGACCTCAACGCCGAGCGGCTGGAGCGGGCGCGCAGCTTCGGGTGCGAGACCGTCGACGTCTCGAAGGGCGACCCGAAGGACCAGATCGAGCAGATCCTCGGGGTGCCGGAGGTGGACTGCGGGGTCGACGCCGTCGGGTTCGAGGCCCGTGGGCACGGTTCCGGGGCGAGCGGCGAGGCGCCGGCGACGGTCCTGAACTCCCTCATGGAGATCACCGCCGCGGGCGGCGCGCTGGGCATCCCGGGGCTGTACGTGACCGGCGACCCGGGCGGGGTCGACGAGGCGGCCAAGAAGGGGTCGCTGTCGCTGGACCTCGGCACCGGGTGGGCGAAGTCGCTGGCCTTCACCACCGGCCAGTGCCCGGTGATGAAGTACCACCGCGGTCTGATGATGGCGATCCTGCACGACAAGGTGCAGATCGCGAAGGCCGTCGGGGCGACGGCGATCTCGCTGGACGAGGCGCCGGAGGCGTACGCGAAGTTCGACGCCGGGGCACCGCAGAAGTTCGTCATCGACCCGCACGGGATGATCCCGCGCTGACAGGTCGTCCTGCGCAGATCGTCCTGCACGGATCGCTCAGCACAGATTGTCCAGGAAACAGTCGGTGAACTGGGCAGACTGCCCGTCGTCGGCGCGCTACGGTGGACGTCCGAAGCGTGCCGACGATGGGAGACCCCGCTGTGTCCTCGCTGTTCCTCGACTCCTCCGCCCACGTGCCGACCCTGTTCGAGCTGCCCGCGCCCCAGCGGGCCGCGCTGGCCGCGCTGGGCGCGCGCCTGACCGCGGACCCGGTGACCGAGCCCGACGCCTTCGGCCGCCAGGCGCGCCTGCTGGCCCGCGAACTGTCCGTCGAGGTCACCGAGGCCCTGTGGGCGTTCGAGGAACGGGGATCGGACTCCGGGGTCCTCGTCCTGCGCGGCCTGGAGGTCGGTGAGCTGCCGCCCACCCCGGCCGACAACACCGGCGGGATCGGCGGGCGCACCCTGCTCGCCCGCCAGCAGGCGATCGTCAGCCACGCGCTGGGGCACATGGTCGGCTACGCCGCCGAGGGCCACGGGCACCTCCTGCAGGACATGGTCCCCAACGCCAGGCTCGCCGCGACCCAGCAGTCGCAGGGCTCCCGGGTGGAGCTGGAGGCGCACACCGAGCAGTGCTTCTCCGACCTGCGCCCCGACTACGTCGTCCTGGGCTGCCTGCGCGGGGACGCCGACGCCGCCACCTACGCGTTCCGCGCCCTGGACCTGCTGGCCCACGTGGACCCCACCGACGTCATGGAGCTGTTCCGGCCGCTGTGGACGACGCTGGTCGACGAGTCCTTCGCCGACTTCCTCGACACCCGCGAGGTGCGCGGGCCGTTCTCCATCCTCTCCGGCGACGTCGACGACCCGACGATGCTCGTCGACCAGGACCTCATGCACGGCATCACCAAGCACGCCCAGGCCCTGCTGGAGCGCGTGCTGGAGATCTACGTCGCCCACCGCCACGCCGTCGTCCTCCAGCCCGGGGACGTGCTGCTGCTGGACAACCTGCGCGCCATGCACGGCCGCTCGCCGTTCGCCCCGCGCTTCGACGGCACCGACCGGTTCATCTCCCGGGGTTTCGTCGTCCGCGACCTGCGCCGCTCCCGCTTCGCCCGCCCCGGCGGGAACCGCGTCGTGCAGGCCAGCTTCAGCTGACCCACCGCCCCGGCGCGGGCGTCAGTGGCTGCGGCGCCCGCGCCCCGACGCCAGCACCGGGGCCAGCAGGCGGTCGGCGACCACACCGGTCGCCACCGAGAACACCGTCTTGTGCAGCACGTCCACGGCCAGTTCCGCGGCGGGCCAGGTGGCCGGGGGAGCGCCCACCCCCGTGGCGTTCTCCACGGTCTGGTCGAAGCCGAGGCGGATCGCGGTGTGCCACGCGTTGGCGTGGGCGCCGCGGATCCCCGTCACCGCCCACACCCCCCGCAGCGCCCCGAGCGCGGCCGCGGTGCCGAAGTGCATGAGGTGGTTCCACACCACCGGCGTCGCCGCGTCGCCCGGGTCGCGCCCCAGCGACCCCAGCAGGGCCCGGGCCGGGACGAAGGAGTCCGGGCGGTGCGTGAACGCCTGCTCCACCTTCTCCCCGAGGGTCATGACGGTCCCCCCGGCCAGCCCGGCCAGGGCGCCGACGCCGGCGGCGCGCAGCAGCGCCGCGGGACGCGACGCGGCGGGGCCGTCCGCGGTGGTGCTCCTGGTCGAGCTCTCGGTCGCGTTCTTCGTGGTCACGGTGGTCCACCCGTCGGGAGAGGGAACAGCAGGACGGTCAGCGCCGGCGGGAGCGGTGCCCCCGCGCGGTCCAGCCCAGGTAGCCGGTCAGGGCGCCCAGCGCGGTGACCCCGACCGCGACGACCTTCGCCTCGTGCGGCTTCAGCCGTTCGGGGTCGGTGGAACCCAGGGTGGCCAGCGCCCCGATCCCCGCGGACACGACGAGCCCGGCGACGACGCGGTTGCCGATGCGCTCCAGCCGGGCCACCAGCGGGTCGAGGTCGTCGGTGCGCAGCGACACCGAGATCCCGTCGCGGTCCAGCACGTCCAGCACCCGGCCCAGCTGCCCCGGCAGCTCCACCCCGAGCTGGGCGACGTCGATCCCGGCCTGCCGCACGCGCTTGGCCATCTCGCGCGGGTCGAAGTGCCGGCGGACCAGCCGGCGCGCGTACGGGCCCAGGACCCGGCCGAGCTGGAAGTCGGGGTCCAGGCTCGACCCCAGCCCCTCGGTCATCACGATCATCTTCACGACGAGCGCGAGGTTGCGGGGCAGGGCCAGGTGGTGCCGGCGCAGGATCGCCAGGACGTCGCGCACCACGTCGCCGACCTGGATCCGCCCCAGCGGCAGGCCCTCGTAGGTGCGCAGCAGGTGGGCGCAGTCGGTGGTCAGCCGCACCCGGTCCACGCGGTGCTCGGTGACCCCGATCGTCGCGAACGCCGCGGCGATGCGCGCCGGGTCGCGGCGGTCGAAGGCGGCCAGCAGCATCGCCAGGTGCTCGCGGGAGCGTTCGTCGACCTCCCCGACCATCCCGTAGTCGAGCAGCCCGATGCGGCCCGAGGGCTCGATGAGGAAGTTGCCCGGGTGCGGGTCGGCGTGGAAGAACCCGTGCTCGAAGACCATGTCCGCCATCAGCCGCGTCGCGCGGGCCGCCAGCTCCGAGCGGTCCACGCCGTGCTCGGCCAGCGCCGCCTCGTCGCTGATCTTCACCCCGTGCAGCCGCTCCAGGGTGATGACCCGGGAGGTCGTGGTGTCCCAGTAGACCTTCGGGATGCGGATGTCGGGGTCGCCCTCGAAGTTGCGGGCGAAGCGCTCGGCGTTGTGGCCCTCGGTGAGGTAGTCCAGCTCCGCGCGCAGCGTGTCCGCGAAGTCGCTGGCCAGCCCGACGACGTCGTAGTCCGCGGCCACCGACCAGCGCCGCGAGGCCTGCACGGCCAGGGCGCGCAGGATCTCCAGGTCGCCCTCGACCTCCTCGACCACGCCGGGGCGGCGGACCTTCACCACCACGCGGGTGCCGTCCTCGAGGACGGCGGTGTGGGCCTGCCCGATCGAGGCGCTGGCCAGCGGCTCGCGGCTGAAGGCGACGAACAGCTCCTCGGGGCCCTGGCCCAGCTCCTCCTCGACGGCGGCGCGGATCGTCTCGTAGGGGACGGCCGTCGCGCTGTCCTGCAGCTTCTCCAGCTCGTGCTGGAAGGCGGGGGAGAGCAGGTCGGGGCGGGTGGAGAGGATCTGCCCGATCTTCACCGCGGTCGGCCCGAGCTCCTCCATGACCAGCCGCACGTGCTCGGCGCGGGTGTGCTTCTCCCGCTCGCGGGGGTGGCCGAAGAGGTCCCAGTCGGCGCGCACCCACCGCTCGAGCCCCAGGGCGTCGATGAAGTACCCCAGACCGTGCCGGGACAGGATCCGGCTGATCTGCAGGTAGCGGTCCTGGTGGCGCATGCATCTCCCCGGGGTGGCTCTGCCCCGCACTCTACGCAGCGGGCCCCGCGGCGCGACCGCGCGGGCGCGGAGCCCGCCGACGGGCCCGCCGACGGGTCCCCGGCGGCGACGGCCCGGGGACGACGGAGGGCCCGCCCGCGGTGCGGACGGGCCCTCGGCCGGGCGGTTCAGACCTTGCGCGAGATCAGCGCCTGCTTGACCTCGGCGATGGCCTTGGTGACCTGGATGCCGCGGGGGCACGCCTCGGAGCAGTTGAAGGTCGTGCGGCAGCGCCACACGCCCTCCTTGTCGTTGAGGATCTCCAGGCGCAGGTCCGAGGCCGCGTCGCGGCTGTCGAAGATGAACCGGTGCGCGTTGACGATCGCGGCCGGGCCGAAGTACTGCCCGTCGTTCCAGAACACCGGGCAGCTCGACGTGCACGCCGCGCAGAGGATGCACTTGGTGGTGTCGTCGAAGCGCTCGCGGTCGGCCTGGGACTGGATGCGCTCGCGGGTGGGTTCCGCGCCCTTGGTGACGAGGAACGGCATGACCTCGCGGTAGGCCGCGAAGAAGGGCTCCATGTCGACGATGAGGTCCTTCTCCACCGGCAGCCCCTTGATGGGCTCGATGACGATGGGCTTCTTGATGTCGAGGTCCTTGAGCAGCGTCTTGCAGGCCAGCCGGTTGCGGCCGTTGATGCGCATGGCGTCGGACCCGCAGACCCCGTGCGCGCAGGAGCGGCGGAACACCAGGCGGCCGTCGATCTCCCACTTGACCTTGTGCAGGGCGTCGAGCACGCGGTCGGTGCCGTGCATGATCAGGTCGTAGGACTCCCAGTGCGGCTCGGAGTCCTGCTCCGGGTCGTAGCGGCGGATCTTCACCGTCACCGGGAACGAGGGGATCTCGCCGGTCTTCGACTCGTTGCCGCCCTCGCGGGGCTTCGCCCCGCCGGCGCCCTCGTGGGCGCGCTCGGCCGACTTCGCCGGGCCGGCCTCGGCGTTCGTCTCGCTCGGGGAGGTCTCGAAGGTGGACATCAGTACTTGCGCTCCATCGGCTGGTAGCGCGTCTGGACGACGGGCTTGAAGTCCAGGCGCGTCGAGTAGGAACCGTCGGCGGCGTACTCGCGGTACACCATCGTGTGCCGCATGTAGTTCACGTCGTCGCGGTTGGGGTAGTCCTCGCGGAAGTGCCCCCCGCGCGACTCCTTGCGCTCCAGCGCGCCGAGGCACATGGCCTCGGCCAGGTCGAGCAGGAACCCGAGCTCCAGGCCCTCGAGGAGGTCGAGGTTGAACCGCTTGCCCTTGTCCTGCACCGAGGCGCGGGCGTAGCGCTCCTTCAGCCGCTCGATGTCGGTGAGGGCCTGCTTCAGCGTCGCCTCGGTGCGGAAGACCTGGGCGTTGGCGTCCATCGTCTCCTGCAGCTCGCGACGGATGTCGGAGATGCGCTCGCCCTGGGCGCGGTCGCGCAGCTCCGCCATCCAGTTCACGACGGGCAGCTCGGACCCCTCGGGCACGGCGATCCACTCGGCCTTCGTCGCGTACTCCGCCGCGGCGATGCCGGCCCGCTTGCCGAACACGTTGATGTCCAGCAGCGAGTTCGTGCCCAGCCGGTTGGAGCCGTGCACGGACACGCACGCGACCTCGCCCGCGGCGTAGAGGCCGGGGACGACGCGGGTGTTGTCCTGCAGCACCTCGGCGTCGACGTTGGTCGGCACCCCGCCCATGGCGTAGTGCGCCGTCGGGTAGACCGGCACCGGCTCGGTGTACGGCTCCACGCCCAGGTAGGTGCGGGCGAACTCCGTGATGTCGGGCAGCTTCGCGTCGATGTGCGCGGGTTCCAGGTGGGTCAGGTCGAGCAGGACGTAGTCCTTGTTCGGGCCCGCCCCGCGGCCCTCGCGCACCTCGTTGGCCATCGACCGGGCGACGATGTCGCGCGGGGCGAGGTCCTTGATGGTGGGGGCGTAGCGCTCCATGAAGCGCTCGCCGTCGGCGTTGCGCAGGATCCCACCCTCCCCGCGCGCGGCCTCGGAGAGCAGGATGCCCAGCCCGGCCAGACCCGTTGGGTGGAACTGGAAGAACTCCATGTCCTCCAGCGGCAGGCCGCGGCGGTAGGCGATGCCCATGCCGTCGCCGGTCAGGGTGTGCGCGTTCGAGGTCGTCTTGTAGACCTTGCCCGCCCCGCCGGTGGCGAGGACGACCGACTTGGCCTGGAAGACGTGGATCTCGCCCGTGGCCAGCTCGTAGGCCACGACGCCGGCGATGCGCTTGTCGCCGGGCACGCCGATGGTCGGCGGGGTGGCCAGACCGGGCTGGTCGGCGGCGCCCTCGATCTCGGTGCCCGTCCGCGCCTCCTCGGCGGGGACGAGCAGCAGGTCGAGGACGTAGAACTCGTTGAAGAACTCCACCTCGTGCTTCACGCACTGCTGGTAGAGGGTCTGCAGGATCATGTGACCGGTGCGGTCGGCGGCGAAGCAGCTGCGGCGCACGGGGGACTTGCCGTGGTCGCGGGTGTGCCCGCCGAAGCGGCGCTGGTCGATCTTGCCCTCGGGCGTGCGGTTGAAGGGCAGGCCCATCTTCTCGAGGTCGAGGACCGCGTCGATGGCCTCCTTGCACATCACCTCGGCGGCGTCCTGGTCGACGAGGTAGTCACCGCCCTTGACGGTGTCGAAGGTGTGCCACTCCCAGTTGTCCTCCTCGACGTTGGCCAGCGCGGCGCACATGCCGCCCTGGGCCGCACCGGTGTGCGAGCGCGTCGGGTAGAGCTTGGTGAGGACCGCGGTGCGGGCCCGCTGACCGGATTCGAGGGCCGCGCGCATCCCCGCGCCGCCCGCGCCGACGATGACCACGTCGAACTGGTGCGTCTGCATGATTGCTCCTCGAGGTGCCGGTCAGGTGCCGGGGCTGGTGACGGTGGGGACGTCGTCGATGGCCGGGCGGCAGAAGTCGAACGTCTGGCTGGGGTCCGCGCACGGGTCGAAGGTGAAGATGACCAGCGTCCCCACGACGAGGACGATGACCGTGGCCAGGTAGAGGGCCATCTTCAGCCAGAACCGCGTCACGTCGCGCTCGGCGTAGTCGTTGATGACCGTCCGCACGCCGTTGGTGCCGTGCAGCTGCGCCAGCCACAGCATGAGCAGGTCCCAGACCTGCCAGAACGGGCTGGACCACTTGCCGGCGACGAAGCCCCAGTCGACCTGGTGGATGCCGTCGCCGGTCATGAGGTTGACGAAGAGGTGGCCGAAGACGAGGACGATCAGGACCACGCCCGACATCCGCATGAACAGCCAGCCGTACATCTCCCAGTTCGTCCGGGTGGCCTTGCTGCGCCGGTACGGGGAACGGGGGGTCTCCAGGGCGGGGGCGTAGCTGCCGCCGGGGGTCTGCTCGGGTGCGCTCACGGCTCGGTCCCTCAGTGGGTGAAGACGTTGGTCAGGTGGCGGACGAGGAAGGGCACCATCAGCGCCGTCCACAGGGCGACCACGCCCCAGAACAGCTTGCGCTGGTGCTTCGTCCCGCCGGACCAGAAGTCGACGAGGATGATCCGGACGCCGTTGAGCGCATGGAAGACGACCGCGCCGACGAGACCGGCCTCGCCCAGGCCCATGACCGGGTTCTTGTACTGCGCGATGACGCCGTTGTAGACCTCCGGCGAGACCCGCACGGTGGCGGTGTCCAGCACGTGCACGAAGAGGAAGAAGAAGATGAGGACGCCGGAGATGCGGTGCATCACCCAGGACCACATGCCTTCGCGGCCGCGGTACAGCGTTCCCGCGGGCTTCCTGCTCCCCGTGGGCGTGCCCTGTCCGGGTGGGGTGAGGCTCGTGGCCACCAGCGTCCTCCTCGAGTGCTCCTCGACGCCGGATCGCCCGGGCTTCGGCGCTCGGGCGGCGGCGTCCTGGGATCCACTCTAGGCGCGCGGGGTCCCCGGGAGCGCTCCGCGGAGTCCTCGCGGAGGATTTGTGACGAAGGACTCACGGCACCGTGCGGCGCACGTCACGCAGGACAGGCTCACCTTAAGGTCCGGAGGTCTCCCCGGTCGACCTCCTACGGCGTGTCGGAGCAACCGCGTCACCCGATCGGGTCGAGGCGGGGGAGACGGGCGGGCCCGACCGGATAGGTTCCCGCCCATGACTGACGGGGGACAGGCAAGCGCGCGGAGCTGGTCGGCGGCGTGGTCGGAGGACGACCTCGAGGACGGCCAGATCGACCTCTCCGACTTCCACGCCGTCGTGCCCGCCGGGGGGGCCGGCACCCGGCTCTGGCCGCTCTCGCGCAGCGACCGGCCCAAGTTCCTCCTCGACCTCACCGGCCGCGGCCGGACGCTGCTGCAGTCCACCTGGGACCGCCTGCTGCCGCTCACCGAGGCCTCGCGCACCTGGGTCGTCACCGGCCGCTCGCACGCCGACGCCGTCGCCGCCCAGCTGCCGGACCTGCCGGGCGAGAACCTCCTGCGCGAACCGTGCCAGCGCGACTCCGCCGCCGCCATCGGCCTGGCCGCCGCCGTCCTGGTCCGCCGCGACCCCGACGCCGTGCTCGGCTCCTTCGCCGCCGACCACAACATCTCCGGGCGCGACGACTTCGAGAGCTCCGTGGAGGAGGCCGTCGTCACCGCCCGCCGCGGGTTCGTCGTCACCATCGGGATCGCCCCCTCCCACCCCGCCACCGGCTTCGGCTACATCCGCCTCGGCAAGCGGCTGCGCCTGCAGGGCGCGCCCAACGCCCGCCGCGTCGTGCAGTTCAAGGAGAAGCCCGACGCGCGCACCGCCGCGGCCTACCTCTCCACCGGCGACTACCGCTGGAACGGCGGCATGTTCGTGGCCCGCGCCGACGTCCTGCTCGAGCTCCTCGCCGCCCACGCCCCCGCCCTGCACGCCGGCCTGCAGCGCATCGCCGACGCCTGGGACACCCCCCAGCGCGACGCGGTCCTCGAGGAGCAGTGGGCGGCGCTGCCCGCCATCGCCATCGACCACGCCGTGGCCGAACCGGCCGCCGAGGAGGGCCGGGTCGCCGTCGTGCCCGCCACCTTCGGCTGGGACGACGTCGGCGACTTCTCCTCCCTCGCCGAGCTGCTGCCCGCCGACGTCGACATGCCCAAGGTGCTCGGGGACCCCCACCTCGTCATCACCGAGGGCGTCGCCGGGGGGCTCGTCGTGCCGGGCAACGACCGCGTCGTGGCCCTGCTCGGCGTCGACGACCTCGTCGTCGTCGACACCCCCGACGCCCTCATGGTGACCACCCGCGCCCGCGCGCAGGAGGTCAAGAAGCTCGTCGCCCGCGCCCGCGAAGCCGGCCTGGACCACGTCCTGTGACCCCGGCCGCGCCCGCGCCGGCCCCCCGGTCCCCCCGCGGGACCGCGGGGTCGGCGCCCGGCAGCGGCGGCGGGTAGCGTCGAACCCCGTGAGCAGCGACACGAGCACCACGAGCACCCCGGACGCCGCGGCCGCGCGGACCGAGGGGCTCGCGGCCCGCGTCGCCGACCTCGTCGTCGCCCACGAGCCCACCGCCCGCGCCCTGCGCCGCGACGTGCACGCCCACCCCGAGCTGGCCCACCAGGAGCACCGCACGACGGCCCGGATCGCCGAGCTGCTGGCCGACGCCGGCGTCGCCGTCCGGCTGCTGCCGGGCACCGGCCTCATCGCCGACATCGGCCCCGACGGGCCCCGCGTGGGGGTCCGCGCCGACATCGACGCGCTGCCCGTGCCCGAGGCCACCGGCCTGCCCTACGCCTCCACCGCGCCCGGCGTCGCGCACGCCTGCGGCCACGACGTGCACACCGCCTCCGTGCTGGGCGCCGGGCTCGTCCTGGCCGACCTCGCCCGGGCGGGGGTCCTGCGGCACGGGGTGCGGCTGGTGTTCCAGCCCGCCGAGGAGGTCATGCCCGGCGGGGCGCTCGGCGTCATCGGCGCCGGCGTCCTCGACGGGGTGGCCGCGATCTACGGCCTGCACTGCGACCCCAGCCTCGACGCCGGCACCGTCGGTCTCAAGGCCGGCCCCATCACCTCCGCCTCCGACCACGTGACCGTCCGGCTGCGCGGGACCGGCGGGCACACCTCCCGCCCGCACCTGGCCGGGGACCTCGTCTTCGCGCTGGGGCAGGTCGTGACCCAGCTGCCGGCCGTCATCGCCCGCCGGGTCGACCCGCGGGCCGGGGTGAACCTCACCTGGGGCGCGGTGCACGCCGGCGACGTGGCCAACGCCGTGCCCGCCGAGGGCTACGCTGCCGGCACCCTGCGCTGCATGGAGACCGAGGCCTGGCAGCACGCCGGGGAGCTCGTCGAGTCCGTCGTCGCCGACCTCGTGCGGCCCTACTCGGTGCGGGCGGAGGTCAGCCTGGTCCGCGGCGTCCCGCCCGTGGACAACGAGGTGCACTCCACCGCCGCCCTCGACGAGGCCGCCCGCGCCCTGCTCGGTCCCGACGGGGTCCTGCCGACCCGGCAGTCCCTGGGCGGGGAGGACTTCGCCTGGTACCTGCACCACGTCCCCGGCGCCATGGTGCGGCTGGGCACGCGCACCCCCGGCGGCACGACCTACGACCTGCACCGCGGCGACTACGCCCCCGACGAGGCGGCGCTCGCCGTGGGCATCGGGGTGCTGGCGGTGACGGCGGCCTCCGAACGGGCGCTCCCCGCTGGTCTGCAGGGCTGAAAGATCTCGATCTGGACAACCTGCCCGCTCGCGCGGACGGAACCCTGCTTTTCGCACCGTACGATGTGCGCGCGTTCGCCGATCCGTCCTTCCGCGTCGTCGTCGTCCGCCTCCGCCCCCCGACCTGGAGGACCCCCGCCATGAAGACCCTGCACCGCTTCGCCCCCGTGGCCGCCGTCGGCGCCGCCGCCCTGCTGCTGGCCTCCTGCGGCAGCCGGCCCGACGACACCGCCGGCTCGGCCGAGGGCTCCGGGGGCGGCGACGCCTTCAAGGCGTGCATGGTCCTGGACACCGGCGGCGTCGACGACCGCTCGTTCAACCAGAGCTCCTACGCCGGCATGGAAGCGGCCAAGGCGGAGAACCCGAACATCGAGATCTCCTACGTGCCCTCCGCCGACGACACCCAGTACACGCCGAACCTGCAGGCGCAGGTCCAGGCCGGCTGCGACACGATCATCGGCGTGGGCGGGCTGATGGCCGACTCCATGAAGGAGGTCGCCTCCGCGAACCCGGACCAGTCCTTCGCCGAGATCGACTCCTCCTCCGAGGAGGCCAACGTCTACGCGCTGCAGTACAACACCGCCGAGGCCGCCTTCCTCGGCGGTTACCTCGCCGCCGGCATGACCAAGACGGGCGTCGTGGGCACCTGGGGCGGTCTGCCCATCCCGCCGGTGACCATCTTCATGGACGGCTTCTGGGAGGGCGTCCAGCACCACAACCAGCAGAAGGGCACGAACGTCCGCGTCCTCGGCTGGGACGAGAACAACCCCGGCGGCGGCACCTTCGCCAACAGCTTCCAGGACCAGGCCGCGGGCCGCTCCATCACCGAGACCCTCGCCGGCCAGGGCGCCGACGTCATCATGCCGGTGGCCGGCCAGGCCGGCCTCGGCGCGGGCGCGGCCGCCGAGGCCGCCGGCGGGAACCTCAACCTCGTGTGGGTGGACACCGACGGCTGCGAGAGCGCCGAGCAGTACTGCAAGTACTTCATCTCCTCGGTCACCAAGAACCTCACCGACTCCGTGAAGGAGTACGTGCTCGCCGCCGCCGACGGCGAGGCCCCGACCGGTTCCTACGTCGGCACCCTGGAGAACGAGGGCGTCGGCCTGGCGCCGTTCAACCAGTTCGACGCGCAGGTGCCCGCCGAGCTGAAGAGCGAGCTGGAGGCCGTCCGCGCCGGCATCGTCGACGGCTCGATCGAGATCACCTCGCCCAGCGCGATCGCCGCGAGCTGATCCCCGCCCGGCCGGGCCCCGCGCCCGGCCGGGCCCGCACCACCGACGCACCACCGATGCAGGCGACGAGGGGAACGACGCGCACGTGGAGCTGGAACTCCGAGGCATCACCAAGCGCTTCGGGTCCCTCGTCGCCAACGACGGGATCGACCTGACGGTCCGGGAGGGCGAGATCCACGCCCTGCTCGGTGAGAACGGCGCCGGCAAGAGCACGCTGATGAACGTGCTCTACGGGCTCCACGCGCCCGACGAGGGGGAGATCCTCGTCGACGGGCGGGCGGTGCGCTTCTCCTCGCCCGGGGACGCGATGGCCGCCGGGATCGGCATGGTGCACCAGCACTTCATGCTGGTGCCGGGCTTCACCGCCACCGAGAACATCGTCCTCGGCTCCGAGCTGACGCGCGGGGGCGGTCTGCTGGACCGCCGGCGCGCGCGGGCGCGGGTGCTGGAGACCTCCGAGCGCTTCGGGCTGGCGGTGCCGCCGGACGCCCTGGTCGCCGACCTCGCCGTCGGCGTGCAGCAGCGCGTGGAGATCCTCAAGGCGCTGCTGCGCGAGGCGAAGGTCCTCGTGCTCGACGAGCCCACCGCGGTGCTCACCCCCGCCGAGACCGACGACCTCATGCGCGTCATGCGCGAGCTCGCCGACTCCGGCACCTCGATCGTCTTCATCACCCACAAGCTGCGCGAGGTGAAGGCGGTCGCCGACCGCATCACCGTCATCCGCCGCGGCCGCGTCGTCGGTTCCGCGCAGCCCACCGCCTCCCAGGAGGAGCTCGCCGCGCTCATGGTCGGGCGCGACGTGCGCCTGGTCGTGGACAAGGCGCCCGCCGCCCCGGGCGAGCCGGTGCTGGAGGTGTCCGGCCTGCGGGTCACCGACCCCGCCGGCGCGGTCCTGCTCGACGACGTCAGCCTCACCGTGCGCGCCGGGGAGGTGCTCGCGATCGCCGGGGTCGACGGCAACGGCCAGAGCGAGCTGACCCGCAGCGTCGTCGGCCTGCAGGCGGTGGACGCCGGCCGCGTGAGCCTGGGCGGAGAGGACCTCACCGGCCTCTCCGTGCGCCAGGTCCTGCAGCGCGGCGTCGGGTACGTGCCCGAGGACCGCCTGCACGACGGCCTCGTGGGCTCCTTCAGCATCGCCGAGAACCTCGTCCTCGACCTCGTCGACACCCCCGCGTACTCCGCGGGCCCCTCCGTCGACCGCGCCGCCGTGGCCCGCAACGCCGCCGAGCGCGTCGAGGAGTTCGACATCCGCGCCGCCGGCCCGCAGGCCGCGGTGTCCACCCTCTCCGGCGGCAACCAGCAGAAGGTCGTGCTGGCCCGCGAGATGTCCCGGCCGCTGAGGCTCCTCGTGGTGGCCCAGCCCACCCGCGGCGTCGACGTCGGCAGCCAGGAGTTCGTGCACCAGCGCATCGTCGCCGAGCGCGACCGCGGTGCCGCCGTCCTGCTCGTCTCCACCGAACTGGACGAGGTGCGCGCCCTGGCGGACCGCATCGTCGTCATGTACCGCGGGCGCATCGCCGGGGAGGTCGGCCCCGACGCCGGCTCCGAGCAGCTGGGTCTGCTCATGGCCGGCGCGCGACCGCAGGAGGGAACCGCGTGAGCACCGAGACCCCCGCGAAGGAGGTCCCGCCCGGGGGCCCGGCGGGCGCCGCGCCGCGGCGCCCCGCCCCGCGCCGGACCTGGCTCGTCACCGTCTTCGCCGTCGTCGGCGCCGTCCTCGTCGGTGCGGTCCTCATCGCCGTCGGCGACGCGCGCACGCGCGCCGCGGCCGGCTACTTCTTCAGCTACCCGTGGGACACCTTCTCCAACGCCTGGTACGCCGTGCGCGACGCCTACCTGGCGCTGCTGGAGGGCGCGCTCTACAGCCCGGACCTGTCCGGGCGGGCCGCCCTGGGCCCGATCTCGGAGACGCTGGTCAACGCCACGCCGCTCGTCCTGGGCGGTCTCGCGGTGGCCCTGGCGTTCCGGGTGGGGCTGTTCAACATCGGCGGCCAGGGGCAGGTGATCCTCGGCGCGGTCGGCGCCGCCTGGCTCGGGTTCGCCTGGGACCTGCCCGCCGGGCTGCACCTGCTCGTCGCCCTCGTCGGCGGCCTCGTCGGCGGCCTGCTCTGGGGCGCGCTCATCGGCTGGCTCAAGGCCCGCACCGGCGCCCACGAGGTCATCACCTCGATCATGCTGAACTACGTCGCGCTGAACCTGCTGAACTTCCTGCTCAGCACCCGCGGCTTCCAGCGCCCGCCCTACGGGCAGGCGATCTCCGAGCAGGTCGCGGGCAGCGCGCGCCTGCCGCTGCTGCTGGGCAGCCCGCTGCGCGTGCACGCCGGCCTGCTGCTGGCGCTGCTGGCGGCGGTGGTCGTGCACTGGCTGTTCAGCCGCTCCCGCCTCGGCTTCCGGCTGCGCGCCGTGGGCGCCAACCCCGAGGCCGCGCGCACCGCGGGCATGTCGGTGGGCCGCCTGCAGATCACCGCGATGGCGCTCTCCGGCGGGCTCGCCGGCCTGGCCGGCGCCTCGCAGGTCCTCGGCGTCAGCGGCAGCGTCACGGGCAGCGTGGCCGGCAGCATCGGCTTCGACGCGATCACCGTGGCCCTGCTGGGCCGCAACAACCCCTACGGCGTCATCGGGGCCGGTCTGCTGTTCGGCGGCCTGCGCGCCGGCGGGGTGCAGATGCAGTCGACCACCGGCGTGCCGGTGGACCTGGTGGGGGTCCTGCAGGCCCTCATCGTGCTGTTCATCGCCGCCCCCGCCCTCGTGCGCGCCGTCTTCCGGCTGCGCGCGGGCGGCGGCGGCGTCGGGACCGAGCTGGCCGGGGGGTGGAGCAGGTGAGCGCCGCGGAGCAGCGGGCCCGTCCGGAGGCCGTCGTCGTCCACGAGGTGCTCGAGCAGCCCGTCAGCCTGCGCAAGCGGGTCGTGACCGGTGCGCTGCTCGTGCTCGTCGGCGCGGTCACCGTCGTCGGCTGGGGCCTGGGCGCCGGCGCCGGCGACGCCACCTTCGCCTTCGGCGGCGGCACCGCGGTGCGGCTGCCCGACCTCACCCTCCCGGCCACCGCCACCGCGGTGCTCCTGGGCGCGGTCGTGGTGGTGCTGGGCCTGTTCCAGCTCGTGCGCGGCTTCCGCGCCCGCCGCGGCCCGCTGCTGGTGGGCGCGGCCGTGGCCGCGTTCATGGTCTCGTTCCTGTGCTGGGCGATGAGCGGCGGCGAGGCCTCCTCCATCGACGTGGTGCAGCTGCTGCGCCAGACCCTGTTCCTGGCCACCCCGCTGATCCTGGGGGCGCTGGCCGGGGTGCTCGGCGAGCGCAGCGGCGTCGTCAACGTCGCCATCGAGGGGCAGCTGCTCACCGGCGCCTTCACCGCCGCGCTCGTGGGCACCCTGGCCGGCAGCCTCGGCGCCGGGGTCGTCGGCGGGGTCCTGTCCGGAGCGCTCGTGGGCTGGCTGCTGGCGGTGTTCGCCATCCGCTACCGCGTCAACCAGGTCATCCTCGGCGTGGTCCTCAACGCGGCCGCGCTCGGGTTCACCGGCTGGGCGTACAAGGCGCTCATGCAGTCCGACACCGAGCGGTTCAACGCGCCCGGCCAGCTGCAGACGCTGCCGATCCCCGTGCTCTCCGACATCCCCGTCCTGGGCCCGCTGCTGTTCGAGGCCAACGTCGTCGTCTACGTCATGTACGCCCTCGTCGTGGCGCTGCAGGTCGTGCTGTTCCGCACCCGGTGGGGGCTGCGCACCCGCGCGGTCGGCGAGCACCCCAAGGCCGCCGCCACCCTGGGCGTGCCGGTCCTGCGCATCCGCTACGTCAACGTGGTCGTCGCCGGCGGCATCGCCGGGCTGGGCGGGGCGTTCCTGTCGGTCGGCACCATCGGCCCGTTCACCGAGAACATGTCCGCCGGCAAGGGGTTCATCGCCCTGGCCGCGGTCATCTTCGGCCGCTGGACGCCGAAGGGGGCCGTCGCGGCGTCGCTGCTGTTCGGGTTCTTCGCGGCCCTGCAGACCCTCGTGGGGGTCCTGCCGTACGGTTCGTCGGTGCCCTCCAGCTTCCTGTCCGCCCTGCCGTACCTGGCGACCCTGTTCGCGGTCGCCGGCTTCGTCGGGCGGGTGCGTCCCCCGGCGGCGAGCGGGGAGCCGTACCCGGCGTGAACCCCGACTTCGACGTCCTGCGCGCCGCCGCCCGCGAGGCGCTGGCGCACTCCTACTCGCCGTACTCGAACTTCCCCGTCGGCGCGGCCGCGCTCGTCGACGACGGTCGCGTCGTGTCCGGGGCGAACATCGAGAACGCCTCCTACGGGGTCACCCTGTGCGCGGAGTGCACGCTGGTGGGGCAGCTGCGGATGACCGGCGGGGGCAGGCTCGTGGCCTTCGCCTGCGTCGACGCCGTCGGCAACGTCCTCATGCCGTGCGGGCGCTGCCGCCAGCTGCTGTACGAGTTCGGCGGGCCGGACCTGCTCGTGGACTCCCCGCGCGGCGTCGTGCCCATGACCGAGGTGCTGCCCGACGCCTTCGGGCCGCACGACCTCACCGACCCCGCCCGGAAGGCCCCCCAGTGAGCCAGCAGCAGTTCGCCGCCGTCGACGTCATCCGCACCAAGCGCGACCGGGGGGAGCTCTCCGACGCCCAGATCGACTGGGTGGTCGACGCCTACACCCGCGGCGAGGTCGCCGAGGAGCAGATGTCGGCGCTCGCGATGGCCGTCCTGCTCAACGGGATGACGCGCGCCGAGGTCTCGCGCTGGACGGGCGCGATGATCGCCTCCGGCGCCCGGCTGGACTTCACCGACCTGCCCCGGCCCAGCGTCGACAAGCACTCCACCGGCGGGGTGGGGGACAAGACGACGCTGCCGCTGGCGCCGCTCGTCGCGGCCTGCGGCGCGGCCGTCCCGCAGCTGTCCGGGCGCGGCCTCGGCCACACCGGCGGGACCCTGGACAAGCTGGAGGCGATCCCCGGCTGGCGGGCGTCGCTCACGCTGCCGGAGATCCGCGCGCAGCTGACCGACCTCGGCGCGGTGATCTGCGCGGCGACCGGCGACCTCGCCCCGGCGGACAAGAAGCTCTACGCCCTGCGCGACGTGACCGGCACCGTGGAGGCGATCCCGCTCATCGCCAGCTCCATCATGAGCAAGAAGATCGCCGAGGGCACCAGCGCGCTCGTCCTGGACGTCAAGACCGGCTCCGGGGCGTTCATGAAGGAGCTCGCGCAGTCCGTGGAGCTGGCCCGCACGATGGTCGACCTCGGCACCGACGCCGGGGTGCGGACCGTCGCCGTCGTCACCGACATGTCCACCGTGCTGGGCCGCACCGCGGGCAACGCGCTGGAGGTGCGGGAGTCCGTCGAGGTCCTCGCCGGGGGCGGGCCCGCGGACCTGGTGGAGCTCACCCTGGTGCTGGCCCGGGAGATGCTCGCCGCCGTGGGCCTGGACGCCGTCGACCCCGCCGACGCCCTCGCCGACGGCCGCGCCATGGACGCCTGGCGGCGGATGGTCGCCGCCCAGGGCGGGGACCCCGACGCCCCGCTGCCGGTGGCCCGCCACACCCAGGACGTGCTGGCCCCGGCCGACGGGTTCCTCCACGTCGACGCGATGGCCGTCGGGGTCGCCGCCTGGCGGCTGGGGGCGGGACGCTCCCGGCGCGAGGAGGCCGTGCAGGCCGGCGCCGGGGTGGAGCTGCACGCCGTGCGCGGGGACCGGGTGCGGGCCGGGCAGCGGATCGCGACCCTGCACACCGACACCCCGGAACGCTTCGAGTGGGCCGTGCAGGCCCTCGAGGGCGGTTTCCCGGTGTCGGCGACGGCCCCCGAGCCGGTGCCGCTGGTCCACCAGCGCGTCACCGCCTGAACCCGCACCACCCGGACGGGCCGACGGTGGATCGAGGTCCGGCGGCCCCCGCCCGATCCCCCCGGGGACAGGGGGGAGACCACGTGGACCTGGGACCGCGGCCCGGCGCGGGGGCCGGGCGGCGCCACGGGTGGCTGGGGTGGGTGCTGGTGGCCGCGCTGGCCGGCGCGGGCTACCTGGCCCCCCTGTCCGACGCCGCCCGCAGCGCCCTGTTCGGCGGCCTCGGCGCGGTCGTCGTCGCCCTGTGCGCCGTGGTGGTCCGCCGCCGCCGCCCGACGCCCCCCTGGAGCTGGTCGCTCGTCCCCGCCTTCACCGCGCTGTTCCTCCTCGGGGCGGTGTGCCGGCCGTGGGCCGACGGCCGCCCGGGCCCCACCGCCTTCGTGCCCGACGTCTTCAGCGTCGCCGGCTACCTCGTCCTGGTCCTCGCCCTGGGCCGGATGGCGCGGGCCTCCGGCGGCCTGCGGCGGGAGGTGGTGTTCGACGCACTCGTCGCCAGCCTCGCCGGGGCGGGCGCGGCGGTGCAGTTCCTCGTCCTGCCGGTGCTGGAGGTGCCGGGGCGGTCCCTCCCCAGCTCCGTCCTGGCCGGGGTGTACCCGCTGCTCGACGTCGTGATCGTCGTCCTGGTGCTCGACCTCCTCCTGACCGCCCCCGCCGTCGTCGGCCACCGGTGGCTGGGCGCCGCCGTCGGGTGCCTGCTCGTGGGCGACCTCGGCTACGCCGTGCTGGGCCGGCAGGGGATCTTCGTCGCCCCCACCCGCTACGACGCACCGTTCGTCCTGGCCTACGTGCTGCTGGCCGTCGCGGTGCTGCACGCGCCGCGCCGCGGCGAGCTCACGCCGCGGGGCCCCTCCGTCGACGCCTGGTCGCCCGCCCGCCTCGTGGCGCTGTGCCTCTCCCTCGTCGGCGGGGCCTACCTGGCCAGCACCCGCACCGACCAGGGCCTCGCGGAGCAGGTCGTCGCGTTCGCGGTGCTCTGCCTCGCGATCGGGCTCGTCCTCGCCCGGGCGGTGTCGGCCGTGAACGGGCACGCCGCGGCCAAGGTCGTCCTCGAGCACCGGGCCACCCACGACGCCCTCACCGACCTGCTGGGGCGCGACGAGTTCACCCGGCGCGTCGAGGAGGACCTCACCGCCTCCCGCGGCCCCGGCGGGCCGGGCGTGCACCTGCTCTTCGTCGACCTCGACGGCTTCAAGCGCGTCAACGACACCCACGGCCACGGCGCCGGCGACGAGCTCCTCTGCGAGGTCGCCGCCCGCCTGCGGGCCCTGGCCCCGCCGCACGCGGTGATCGGCCGCCTCGCCGGCGACGAGTTCGTCGTCGCCGCGACCGGCGGGGTCGACACCGCCGTCGGGCTGGCCCGGGACCTGCTCGACGGCCTGCGCACCCCGGTGCCGCTACCCGTCGGGGAGGTCGTCGTCTCCGCCTCCCTCGGGATCGCGGAGGTGACGACCTCGCTGGCGGTCGCCCTGCGCGAGGCCGACGCCGCGATGTACCGGGCGAAGTCGCGCGGGCGCAACCAGTTCGTCGTCTGGGACGCGGCGATGCGCGAGGAGATCGGCGACCAGGTCGAGTTCGAGCTGGACCTGCGCAGCGCGGTCGCGGAACAGGCCCTGGAGGTCCACTACCAGGCCGTCGTCGCCGTGGCCGACGGCACCCCGCGCGGCGTGGAGGCGCTGCTGCGCTGGATCCACCCCCTGCACGGACCCGTCTCCCCGGTCGAGTTCGTCCCGGTCCTGGAGGAGACGGGTCTCGTCGTCGACGTCGGCCGCTGGGTGCTCGACACCGCGCTGGCCGACCTGAGCGCGTGGCGGCGCGACGGGGTCGTCGGCGACGACTTCGTCCTCTCCGTCAACGTCTCCCCGCGGCAGCTGCTCGACCCCTACTTCGCCGAGACGGTCCGCGAGCGGCTGCAGGCCCACGGGGTCGAGGGGAGGTCGCTGCTGCTGGAGATCACCGAGTCCTCCCTGCTGGAGCACGACGAGCGGACGCTGCGCCTGCTGGAGAGCCTGCGGTCCCTGGGGGCCGGTCTCGCCGTCGACGACTTCGGCACCGGGTACTCCTCCCTCAGCTACCTGCGCAGCTTCCCCGTCACCCGGGTGAAGGTCGACCGCAGCTTCGTCGCCGGGGTCAACCACCACGTCGGTGACGAGGCGGTGGTGCGCGCCGTCGTCGCCGTCAGCGAGGCCCTGGCGCTCGCGGTGACCGCCGAGGGGGTCGAGACGGAGGACCAGCGCCGCACCCTGCAGGAGCTGAGCGTCGCCCACGGGCAGGGGTGGCTGTGGCACCGGGCGCAGCCGGCCGGCGAGACGGCGGCGTACCTGCGGGCCGGCCGCGCGGCGCTGGGCCGGCTGCCCGTCAGGCCCGACTGAAGTCGTAGGCCCAGTACGTCTGCACGTCGAGGCGCTCGCCCTCGGCCTCGTGGCCGAGGGAGTCCACGATGCGCCCGATCAGCTGGGGCAGCGCCAGCGCCTCCTCGTTGTAGCGGCAGATGTCCAGGCTGGCGATGCCGCCCCGCTCGTGGACGACGCGGCACACGGCCTCGACCAGCGTCACGAACACCCCGCTGCTGCGGTACGAGGGGTGCACCCCGACGCAGCCGATGTAGTAGATGGAGCGCTCGGCGAACTGGCGCGGCCAGCGGTGGCGGTAGTAGTCCTCGGAGAGCAGGTCGACGGCCGAGAGGTCGTCGGTGAGGGTGGCGAAGGAGCAGATGGCCTCGCCCCGGTCCAGGTCGCGCGTCACGTACTTGGTCCAGCGCTCGTCGGTGCAGACGTCCTCGAACTCCTCGCGGGTCATGAAGTGCTGCTGCACGGCGCGGGTCGCCAGCCCCGAGAAGGCGAGCTCGTAGGTCCTCCACGCCTGCTCGAGGTCGTCGCCGAGGAGGCGGGTGCTCGACTCGAGGGCGGTCCGGGCGCGGGCCATCTGGGTTCCTCCTGATCCGGGTGCTGCCCCGGATCCTCGCAGGCGGGGCCGGCGCTCTTGATCGCGAGTGGTCCCCGCCAGCCTTCCGGAACGGGGGCGGGGTGGGTATCGTCGCCCGCGTGGGTGACCGGGGGGTGCTGACGGCGCGGGTGTCGACCGCGCTGCTGCTGCCCCTGCTCGCCTCGGTCGTGCTGCTGGGCCAGCAGCCGCTGCTGGCCGCGGCGCTGCTCGTCGCCACCACCGTCGTGACCGGCCTCGTCGCGGTGCGCGGGGTCG
Organism: Kineococcus radiotolerans SRS30216 = ATCC BAA-149; assembly: GCF_000017305.1. Lineage (GTDB taxonomy): Bacteria > Actinomycetota > Actinomycetes > Actinomycetales > Kineococcaceae > Kineococcus > Kineococcus radiotolerans. Next base: position 2,953,032 of record NC_009664.2, read on the forward strand.
TCGCGCAGCTCCTCGCGGCCGTCTCGCCGTCCCGGCCCCGGGCCCGGCTGGAACCCGCGGACACGTTGCCCCAGAACGAACCTGCTGCGGTGGGGAACCCGCAGCCGAGGGCACCGGGAGCGCAGCCGCTCCCGTGCTGAGCTGACGCGCGCACGGGAGCCGTCGCCTCCCGTCCCCGCGATCCCCGGAGTTCCCCGTGCTCGACACCCCGCTGGAAACCCTGCACGCCCCGTTGCGCCCGGTCGAGGAGGCCGTGGCTCAGGTCCTCGTCCACCTGCACGACGTCGGCGCCCCCTGGCCGCTGGCGGTCCTCGGCCTCGTCGTCCTCGCCCGCACCCTGCTGCTGCCGCTGTTCGTCGCCCAGCAGCGCGCCGTCCTCCGCGCGGCCGCACTCCGCCCGCGGGTCCTCGCCGTTCAGGACCGCTACCGCGGCCGGACCGACCCCGCGTCCCGCCGGGCGCTGCAGCAGGAGGTGGCCGCCCTGCACCGGCAGGCTGGGGTGAACCCCCTCGGCGGGTGCCTGCCCGGTCTGCTGCAGGCCCCGGTCTTCCTGGCCCTCACCCTGACCCTGCAGTCCGGCGACACCCTGACCGCGTTCGGGTCCGCGACCCTCGCCGGGGCACCCCTGTCGGGGGTGCTCACCCACGCCCCGGGACCGGCGACGCTGCTCGTGGGCATCCTCCTGCTGCTGCTGACCGCCGCGACGCAGGTGGTCACGGTGCGCGCGGGAACCAGCGGGGTGCCCGCGCCGACGGCACTGCTGGTGGTGCTGCCCGCCCTCGTGGTCGTCCCCGCCGTGCACTTCCCGATCGGCGTCCTCCTGTACTGGGCGGCGTCGGGGGTGTGGTCGGCGGGCCAGCAGCTGGTCGCCCGCTGGGTCGTGCTCAGGCGGCGCTGACCGCCGCGGCCGGGGCGCCGCTCGGCGGGGTCCCGCCCCCGCCCGGACCGCCCCCGGGGTGCCCGGAGCTGTCCGAGCCCATCCCGGCCATGGTGCCGGCGGTGGGTTCGGTGGTGGTGTCGACCCCGACGGTGAGGGCGATCGCGTAGCCGTTCGTCACGTCCCCGCTGGACGTCGGGGTCTGGCTCGCCCCGCCGTCGTCGCCGAAGACGTTGTCGGTCGCCAGCGTGACCCGGGCGAGGTTCGTCACCGACTGCTCGTACCCGGTCGTGGCGTACACGGCCTCGCACGCCTCCTGCGGCAACGCCACCTGGGAGGTCGCGATGCAGTTCGCGACGTCGGTGATGCTCTCGGCGTCGGGGTAGACCTCGAAGTGGACGTGCGGCCAGCGCCCGTCGTAGCAGGCGGGGAAGACGCTGGTGAAGGTGACGTTCCCGTCGGCGTCGGCGACCTGCACCCCGCGCAGGTAGTTCTCGTCCGCGATGTCCTCGGAGTAGAGGGAGTACTCCCCGTCGCGGTCGCAGTGCCACACGTAGACGGCGACCCCTTCGAAGGGGACGTTCCCGCCCGCGAGGTCGACGACGGTCAGGGTGAGGGTCATCGGGACGCCCTCGGCGGTGGTGGTGCTGGTCCCGAAGCTGGAGCGGATGTCGCTGCGCACGACCCCGCTCCGCTCCAGGACGTCGACGCCGTTGGAGCCGTCGCCGGGGTAGGGGCCGGCGGTCTCGTCGGGGATCTCGGTGAGGGCGCCGGAGGTGGGGGCCGACGAGCTCGTGCTGCTGGAGGCGGTCGCGTCGTCGCCGCAGGCCGCCAGGGTCAGCCCGGCGGCGCCGAGGCCGAGCAGGCCGAGGGCGCGGCGGCGGGTCGCCACGGTCGCGAGGTCGAACGCGAGACCCTGGTCGTCGACGTCCTCGGCGGGGCGGGGCAGGGGGCGACCCTCGTAGCTGGGGCGGTGGTTCGTCATGGCCCCACCGTCGGTGGCCCGGTCAGGAGACGGCGGTGTCCCGCCGGTGCGTTCCCTGTGAGACGCGGCGGGCGGTGAGCAGGGCCAGCACGGCCAGACCCGCGCACAGCGGCAGCGTCCCGGCGAACCCCGCCCACGCCGACACCGCCCCCAGCGCGCCGAAGGCCAGCCCGGTGAGGGCGGTGGCCGTCCCCCCGCCGGTGGCGTCCGAGATCGTCAGCGCCGCCGAACCGGCGCCCTCGGTGCCCGCGGGGGACTGCTCCAGCACCAGCACCGTGGTGCGGGGGTAGGCCAGGCCCATCCCGGCCCCCGCGACGAACCACCCCAGGGCGCAGGCGGTCCCGGCCACGACGGCGCCGGGGGAGACCGCCGCCACGACGGCCTGCGCCGCGACCCCGGTCAGCAGCAGGGCGCTGCCCGTCCGGACGGCGCGCGCGTGCGGGAGGCGGTGCCCCAGCCGACCCTGGACCGCCGCCCCCGAGGCCCACGCGACCGCGGCCGCGGTGAGCGTCGCCCCGGCCAGCCACAGCTCCAACCCGAAGCGCTCGTGCAGCATCAGCGGCAGGTAGACCTCGGTGCTGAAGAACGCCGCGGCCAGCAGCCCCCGCAGCGCGACGGTGGCGGGCAGCCCGGGCTGCGCGGTGAGGGAGCCGGGGGGCAGCAGCGGGCGCACGGCGACGACGAGCACGGCGAGCGCCGCCGCCGCGGCCACCCAGCGCCAGGGCCCCGCCGACCCCGCCGAGCTGAGGACCACGACCGCCCCCGCGACCCCCGCCGCGGCGACGAACCGGCGGCGCGGCGAGGGGCCGGCGGCGGCCGCGGAGGGCGGGACGCGCAGCAGGGCCGGCAGCACGGCCGCCGAGGCCAGCAGCACCAGCAGCAGCACCCCGGAGAACACCCAGGGCCACCCCAGCGCCTGCGCCACCAGCGCGGCGAGGAACGGCCCCACCAGCGAGGGCAGCACCCAGGCGGAGGCGAAGGCCCCGAACACCGCCGGCCGCAGCGCCGGGGGGAACACCAGCGCCACCACGACGTACAGCGTGACGTTGATCCCGCCCGCCCCCAGGCCCTGCAGGAACCGCGCGGCGACGAAGAACCCCATCGTCGGGGCGAGGGCGGCGGCCAGCAGGCCGGCGGCGAAGACGGCGATCGCGGCCAGCAGCGGCCGGCCCGGACCGCGGCGGTCGGCCCAGCCGCCGGCGACGACCATGCCCAGGACGCTCGCCGCGAGGGTCGCGGCGAACGCCGTCGCGTACTCCCCGCGCCCGCCCAGGTCGGCGCTGACCACGGGCATCACCGTCGTCACCGCGAGGCTCTCGAACGCGGTGAGGAACACCAGCGCCGTCGTCCCGAGGGTGGTCACGAGGTAGGGGCGGGAGAGGATGCCCGCGCTCGGGGCGGTGGTGGTGCTGGAGGTCACGCGGTCACGCTAGGTGCTGCAGCGCGCTTGAGCTCAAGCGCCGGCGGCGAGGGTCCGCAGGGCGTCGAGGACGGTGCGGACCCCGCGGCGGGCCAGGGCCTCCGGGCGCAGCAGCGCGTCCACGCGGCGGTTCACGCCCAGGTCGGCCAGCGGCCGGAGCACGACGCCGGGACCGGGGCGGGTCGTGCGGGCCGGCAGCAGGGCCACCGCGTCCCCGGTGGCGACGACGGCGGCGGCCACGAAGACCTCGTTGATGCGGTGCACGACGTCCAGCGGCCGCCGGGCCGCGACCGCGACGACGTCGAGGGCCCCGGCCAGCGGGAACCCCTCGTGGACCGAGACCCAGCGCTCGCCGGCGACGTCGGCGACGGTGAGGCGGTCCCGCCGCGCCAGCGGGTGGTCCGCGGCCAGCGCCACGTGCAGCGGCTCGGTGAGCAGCGGCACCACCCGCACCCGGTGCGCCGGCCACGGCGCCCCGGCCTCGGGGCGGTGGGCGATCACGACGTCGTAGTCGGCCACGAGGGCGGGGAAGTCCTGCTGGGCGACGTCCTCGTCCGCGCACCGCAGGGGCGGGGTCCCGTCCAGCTCGCGCAGCAGCGGCCCGAACCAGGCCAGCGCGGCGGAGTGGAAGGCGCACACGCCCACCGGGGCGTCGGGGGCGTCGAGGTGCTCGCCCACCGCCCGCGCGGCCCGGTCCAGCGCGGCCGCGACGTCCACGGCGGCCGCCGCCAGCGCCTCGCCCGCGGGGGTCAGGGCGAGGCGCCGGCCGCGCTTCTCGGTCAGCGGGGTGGGGCAGGTGCGCTGCAGCGCGGCGAGCTGCTGCGACACCGCGGAGGGGGTGACGTGCAGGGCGCGGGCGACGGCGACGAGGCTGCCCCGCTCGGACAGCTCGCGCAGGATCGTCAGCTGCCGCACGTCCATGAAGCCAGGCTAAACCCCGGTGTGAGGAACCCGGGTCTGGACTGAACCGTCACGGGGGCCGGACGATGGCGCGGTGATGCGGAACCGACGGGTGGACCTCGTGCTGCTGGGTGTGGCCGTGGTGTGGGGCAGCAGCTACCTGGCCGCCAAGGTCCTCGTCGACGTCGCCGGGGTCCTGCCGGTGCTGGCCCTGCGCTACGCGGGCGCCGCGCTGGCGCTCGCCGTCGTCGTCGGGCTCGCCCGGGCGCGGGTGGGCCGGGAGGAACTGCGCTGGGGGGTCCTCCTGGGGCTCTCGCAGGCCGCGATCCTCGCCCTGGAGACGTTCGGCGTGGCCGGGACGAGCGCGACCAACGCGGGGCTGCTCATCTCCCTGACCATCCTGCTGACCCCCGGCCTGGAGGGCGTGGTGCAGCGGTCGTGGCTGCCGCCGGCCTTCTTCGCCGCCGCGCTGGTCGCCGTCGCCGGGGTCGTGCTGCTGGTGGGCGGCGGCGGGTTGCGCGCCCCCAGCGGCGGGGACCTGCTCGTGCTGGCCGCGGCCGTGGTGCGCGCCGCGCACGTCACCGCGATCGGGCGGGTCACCCGCACCCGCGCGCTGGACCTGCGGGGGCTGACGTTCGTGCAGACCGCGCTGGGCGCGGTGCTGTTCACCGCCCTGGACCCGCTGGGGGTGGCGCGCCTCGCGGCGGGCGCCACCCCGGCGCAGTGGGCCGGGATCGCCTACCTCGCGCTGGGCTGCAGCGTGTTCGCCTTCCTGGCCCAGAGCTGGGCGGTGCGCCGGACCTCGGCCTCGCGGGCCAGCCTGCTGCTGGGGACCGAGCCGCTGTTCGCGGTCCTGACCGGGGTGGTGCTCGGCGGGGAGGTGCTCGGGCCGGTGGGGGCGGTGGGCGCGGTGCTCATCCTCGCCGCCACCGCGTGGGGGCAGCGGGTGGAGGCGCGCGCCCGGCTCAGCGCAGCGGTGCCGGGGCCACGTCCCGCCCCGGTCCCAGCGGACGCTGCAGACGGGTCACGTCCCACCAGCGGCCGAGCTTGAAGCCGATGTCGCGGAAGGTCCCCACGACCTCGAACCCCGTCGCCCGGTGCAGGCCCAGGCTCGCCTCGTTGGGGACGGTCACCCCGGCGACCAGCGTCCGGAACCCGCGCTGCTCCAGCCGCGCGAACAGCTCGGTGTAGAGGGCGCGCCCGGCGCCGCTGCGCCGCAGCCCGGGAGCGAGGTAGACGCTCACCTCGCAGGACCAGTCGTAGGCGGGCCGCGCGGCGAAGGGGGAGGCGTAGGCGTAGCCCGCCACCCGCCCCGCGTCCTCCAGCACCAGCCAGGCGTGCCGCTGCCCGGACGCCTCGATGCGCCGGGCCACCTCCGCCGCGTCCGGGGGTTCGAGCTCGAACGAGATCGCGGTGTCGCGCACGTAGGGGGCGTAGACGGCGGCGCAGGCGGCGGCGTCGGCCGGGGTCGCCGGGCGGATGACTCGGTCGGGCACGGCCCGATGCTAGGCGGGCCGCCCCGCGCGGCCCGGGCGAGCGGGCTGGCACGATCGGGGGGTGAGCACCCCCGAGACCCCCACCGAGACCGCCCCCACCCCGGAGCAGGTGCGCCGCCTGCCCAAGGTGTCGCTGCACGACCACCTCGACGGCGGGCTGCGGCCCTCGACGATCGTCGAGATCGCCGCGGCGAACGGGCACGCGCTGCCCACCACCGACCCCGAGGAGCTGGGGGTCTGGTTCCGCGACGCGGCCGACTCCGGTTCGCTGGTGCGCTACCTGGAGACCTTCGACCACACCATCGCCGTCATGCAGGACGCCGAGTCGCTGGCCCGGGTCGCCACCGAGGCCGTCCTGGACCTCGCCACCGACGGCGTCGTCTACGGCGAGCTGCGCTACGCCCCCGAGCAGCACCTGCAGCGCGGCCTGAGCCTCGACGAGGTCGTCGTCGCCGTCGAGGAGGGCATGCGCCGCGGCGAGCAGCTCGCCGCGCAGGCCGGCACCCCGATCCGGGTCGGGACCCTGGTCACCGCCATGCGCCACGCCGACCGCGGCCTGGAGATCGCCGAGCTCGCGCTGCGCCACCGCGACGCCGGGGTCGTCGGCTTCGACATCGCCGGCGCCGAGATCGGGTTCCCGCCCTCCAACCACCTCGCCGCCTTCGACCGCCTGCACGCGGAGAACTTCCCCGTCACCATCCACGCCGGGGAGGCGTTCGGCCTGCCCAGCATCGCCGACGCGCTGCACACCTGCGGCGCCGAGCGCATCGGGCACGGCGTCCGCATCGTCGAGGACATCGAGTTCGGCGAGGGCCGCGACCGGTTCGGGATGCCGGCCGCGACGCTGGGCCGGCTCGCGACGTGGGTCCGCGACCGCGGGATCGTCCTGGAGCTGTGCCCCTCCTCCAACGTCCAGACCGGGGCGGCGACCAGCGTCGCCGAGCACCCGATCACCGCGCTCAAGGACCTCGGGTTCTCCATCAGCGTGAACACCGACAACCGGCTGATGTCCGGGACGTCGCTGTCCCGGGAGTTCTCGCTGCTGGTGGACGAGGCCGGCTGGGACCTCGCCGACGTCGAGCGGGCGACCATCACCGCCCTGTCGGCCTCGTTCCTGCCCTTCCCGGACCGGCTGGCGCTGGCCAGCGACGTGATCCGCCCCGCCTACGCCCCGGCCTGATCCCCGTACCTCCCGAGCACGTCGCGGGCCGTCGCCACGAGGTCCGCGACGAGCTCGGGAGGTTCCAGCACGTGCACCAGGGCCCCCAGGCCCAGCAGGACCGCGCGGGCCGCGGGCACGGCGCGGAAGGTGGCGACGACCTCGACGACCCCGTCGCGCTCGGTGAGGACGGGGTCGTCGAGCAGCTGCGCGTCGGCGATGCGCAGCAGCACCCCGGCGTCCGCGGCCGCGACCCGCAACCGGGTCCGCACTGCGCCGGTCGCGGGACGCTCGACCCGTTCGCGCAGCCCGGCCCAGACGCCCGGCAGGTCCGGCAGCCCGGGGGGCACGGGGTCGTCCAGGACGTCGAGGCCGACGACGCGCTCGACCCGGAACAGCCGGTCCCCGTCCCGGGTGGCCGCCACGAGGTACCAGACCCCGCCCTTGGCGACCAGGCCGATCGGGTCGAGGGTCCGCGTCGAGGTCCGGGTCGCCCCGGCGGAGCGGTAGCGCAGCCGGACGCGGCGGGCCGAGAACACCGCCTCCTGCAGGGCGGCCAGGTGCGGCGGGTTCGCCTCGCGGGAGCGCCAGCCGGCGGGTTCGACGAGGATGCGCTCGGCGGCGCGCTGGAACGGGGCCCGCTGCTCGGCCGGGGTCGCGGCGAGCAGCTTCCGCACCGCGGACTCCCACGCCGGGCGCTGCGGGTCCGCCACGCCGGCCGCGCCGGAGAACAGCGCCCGCGCCTCGCCCGCCGTGAAGCCGGAGACGTCGGTGCGCCAGTTCGGCATCAGCGAGATCCCGCCGCCGCGGCCGCGCTCGGTCCACACCGGGACCCCCGCCGCGGACAGCGCCTCGACGTCGCGCAGCACCGTGCGGGTGGACACCTCCAGGCGCCGGCCGAGGTCCGGGGCCGTCATCCGGCCGTGCGCCTGCAGCAGGAAGAGCAGCGAGAGCAGGCGGTCGGCGCGCACCGCCCGAGGATGGCACGAGAACTCCGCAGAACATGACAGGAGGTGTCGTGTTCGCGGAGGAGGCTGGGGCCGTGACCGATTCCGCGGGAGACCCCCGCCAGCCCATGTTCCGCGCCGCCGACCTCGCCGGGCGCGTCCTCGACGCCGTTCCCGCCGACGCCGGCGCGCGCCCGACCCCCTGCACCGACTGGACGGTGGCCGACCTGGCCGGCCACCTCGTCGCCGTCACCGCCCGGGTGGCGCACGTCGCCCGCGGCGGCCACCCCTCCGAGCGGCCGACCCTGCTGGAGGCCGAACCCGCGGGGGGTTTCGCCGCGGCCTACCGCGCCGGTCTCGCCGGGGTGCGCGAGGCGTGGGCCGACGACGACCTGCTGACCCGCACCGTGCACCACCCGGCCGGGGAGATGCCGGGCGCGGCGGGGGCGACGATCTACGCGCAGGAGTTCGCCACGCACGCCGTCGACCTGGCCGTCGCGGTCGGGCGCACCGACCTGCTGGACGAGGAGTTCCTGGCCGGGATCGTCGACGTCGCCCGGCGGGTGGTTCCCGCCGACCGCGCGGGGTTCCCGTTCGCGCCGCCCGTCCCCGTCCCCGACGACGCCCCGGCGCACGCGCGGCTCGCGGGGTGGCTGGGCCGGGACCTGGCCGCGGGCGCGGTTCAGGGGTGACGCTGGCGGTGCGCCTTGTGGATCCTCTTCCACTCGTTCCGGCGTTCGGCGGCCAGCCGGGCGTCGGTGCGGGAGGCGAACCAGGCCTGTTCCCGTTCCAGGCGACGGTAGCTGTCGAGGCGGCGGGCGCTCATGACCCCGGCGTCGATGGCCGCCAGCACGGCGCAGCCGGGTTCGGCGGTGTGCGAGCAGTCGGAGAAGCGGCAGTCGACGGCCACGTCCTCGACGTCGGCGAAGGTCCGTTCCAGCCCCTCGCCGAGTTCGGAGACCCCCAGGCTGCGCAGCCCGGGGGTGTCCACGAGGACGAGGCCGCCGGGGACGGGGACGAGTTCCCGGGTCACCGTGGTGTGCCGGCCCTTCCCGTCGGCCGAGCGCACGGCGCCGACGGCGAAGCGGTCCTGCCCGAGCAGCGCGTTCGCCAGGGTGGACTTGCCCGCGCCGGAGGAACCGATGAGGACCACGGTGCCGCGCAGGTGGTTCCGGAGTTCCCCGACACCCCGGGGGCCGGTGGCGCTCACGGGGACGACCGCGACCCCGACGGCGTCGCCGCGCACCCGGGCCAGGACGTCCTCGAGCCCGTCCTCGTCGAGCAGGTCGGACTTGGTGAGGGCGACGACCGGCTGCGCCCCGGAGTTCCAGGCCAGGGCCAGGAACCGCTCGACGCGGCCCAGCGTCGTCCGGGAGTCGGCGCCGACGGCGACGACGACGGTGTCCACGTTGGCGGCGAGCTGGTGCTCGGTCGAGCGGCCGGTGACCGAGGCGCGCGCGAGCACCGTCCGGCGGGCCACCACCCCGACGACCCGCGGGCCGTCCGGGTCGTCCAGCCGCAGGCCGACCCAGTCGCCGGTCGTGGGTTCGGGGACGAGGTGGCCCGCGGGGGTTCCGACCCGCTGCGGGCCCAGCGGGGTCTCCACGTCGCAGGCGCCGCGGTGGACGCGGACGACGCGGGCGGGCAGGAGGTCCCCGCCGGCCGCGACCGAGGCGCGGAAGGCGTTCCACCGGTCGTCCCAGTCCGCGTCCCAGCCCAGGCGGGCGAGGGGTTCGAGGATTTCGTGTTCCGGCACGTCCCGAGGTTAGGGAGGCGCGGAGGACGGCGGCGAGGGGTTTTCGGGGCGGGGGGTTCTCGGGGGCGGGGTTTCAGAGCGTGACGACGACCCGGCCCCGCAGCCGGCCGGCCTCGCCGTCGGCGTGGACGGAGGCCAGGTCCGCCAGGGGGCGGCGGTCGGAGACGTCGAGGACGAGTTCCCCGGCGTCGACCGCCGCGACCAGGCCGGCGAGCTGGGCGGGGTCGTCGCGCACGTAGAGGACCTTCCAGTGCACGCCCCGGTCCTCGTCGTCGGTCAGGGGCAGCGGCGGTGCGCTGACGGCCGTGCCGCCGTCGCGGACGAGGTCGGTCAGCCGGCTCAGTTCCGCGGGGTTCCCCGACACGTTGTTGAAGAGCAGGTCGACCGGTGCGGTCAGGGCCTCGGTCAGCGGGGTGGTGGTGTAGTCGACGACCTCGTCGGCGCCGCGGGCCTCGACGGCCGCGCGGCTGCGCGGGCTCGCGGTGGCGATGACGTGCGCCCCGGCGCGCTTGGCGAGCTGGACGGCGAACCCGCCGACCCCGCCGCCGGCGCCGTTGACGAGGACGCGCCGGCCCGCCCGCAGGCCGCCGTGGTCGAACAGGCCCTGGAACGCGGTGAGCCCGGCGACGGGGAGGACGGCGGCGTCGGCCAGCGGCACGGACCGCGGGGCGGGGACCAGCCGGTCGCGGGGGACGGCGGCGAACTCGGCGGCGCCGCCGCCGACGGGGACGCCGAGGAAGGCGATGACCCGCTCGCCGGTGCCCTCGACGGTGCCGGCGAGGTCGAGGCCGGGGGTGTAGGGCAGCTCGACGGGGATCAGCTCGGTCATGACGCCGGAGCGGATGGCGGCGTCGACGGCGTTGAAGGTGGTGCCCGCCACCCGGACGAGGACCTCGCCGGGGCCGGGGACGGGGCGTTCGACGTCGGCGACCCGCAGGACGTCGGGGGTTCCGTAGCGGGTGACCTGGACAGCGCGCACGATGGCTCCTCCTCGTAGTTTGCTCCGAATTCGAAGCATGTGGGGAGCGTAGAACTGTTTCGAATTCGGCGCAAGTACCCTGGGGTCGTGGACCGCGGCGGACTCAGCGAGCAGCAACTGGCGACGTACCTCACGCTCACCGAGGTGGGGAACCTGCTCCAGCAGGCCGTCACCGAGCAGCTGCGCGCCGACGGCGACCTCAGCCCCGTGCAGTTCCAGGTGCTCGCCGTCCTCGGGGCCTCACCGACCGCCGAGTTCCGGATGACCGACCTGGCCGACCGGATCGTCTACAGCCGCAGCGGTTTCAGCTACCAGGCGGGGCAGCTGGAGAAGCGCGGGCTCATCGAGCGGCGGCCGTCGCCGCACGACGAGCGCAGCACGGTCGTGAGCATCACCCCCGCCGGGCTGGACCTGCTGGGCCGGGTCATGCCCGGCCACGTGGAGGTCGTGCACGGGCGGTTCTTCGCCGACCTGCCCCCGCAGGACCTCGACGCGCTGCAGCGGGTCCTCGCGCCGGTGCGCGACCGGCTGCGGCAGGCCCCGCCGCGCTCCGCCCGCCGGCGCCGCTCCTGACCCGCCGCTCCTGACCCGCCGATCCGACCCTCCGACGCGGCCGGCTCGCCCGGTGGCGCGTCAGACCGTGCGGGTGGCGCCGGTGAGCAGACCGGCGACGAGGTCGAGGTCGCCGAGGGCGAGCAGCTCCTCCTCCGGCAGCGGGGGCAGCACCCGGACCCCCGCCTCCGCGCAGGCCAGCCGCAGGTCGGCGTCGTAGCCCTCCCGGGCCGCGCGGGCGTCCAGCAGCGCCACGCCTCCCAGGAGCCCCCGGACGGTGCCGGGGTCGCGGTCGGTGCGGGCCACGGCCCCGGCGGGGAACTCCGCGGCCAGGACCTCCACCAGGGCGGCGACGGCGGCGGAGTCGTGCACCACGACGCAGCGGGCCCCGGCCGCGAGCGCCGCGCACAGGACGCGGGCGGTGGGCAGGAAGTCCTCCGGGGCCAGGACCGCGACGGGCGGCGGGCGGCGGGCCGCGGCGGGCAGCAGCAGGTCGAGCTTGTCGGCCCAGCCCGCCCAGCGCACCACCGCGTCGATGCAGCCGTCGACCTGGGTGACGGCCTCGGTGATCCCGCAGCGGTGGGCGCGGCGCACCCGGTCGACGAAGCGGGTGCGTCCCGCCTCCACCTCGGCGGCGGCGGCGAGCAGCGCCCGCCCGCGGTGCGCGGGGTCGAGGACGGGGGCGGGGGGAGCGGCGGGGGGAGCGGCGGGGGCGGTCTCACCCACGGCAGGCCCGGAGGAGGTCCAGGGCGTCCTGGCGGGGGTCCGGCGGGGCCGGGGCCTCCGCGCCCAGCTCCCCGCCCCAGACGGTGACGGACCCGGCGCCCTCCAGGTGCGGCAGCGCGTCGGCGGCGGTCCGGACCGTGCGCACCCCCAGGACCGGCCCCGGCGGCGGCCAGGCGCTGTGCCGGCCCACGGTCACCACGCCCGGCGGGGTCCACCACCCGCGCTCGGGCAGCCCGGCCGGCAGGGCGGTGGCCCCGTCGAGGACCTCGCGCGCGGCGCGGGCCAGGTGCGGGGTGGGGAGGGGGCCGACGGCGGTGGCCCGGTCGAGGGGGTGGCCGGTGCGCAGCTGCGCCACCACGGGCGCCACCCGCGCCACCAGGGCGTCCGCGACGGGACGGGCCACGACGACGCGGGACCCCCCGGGCCGCTCGTGGGCCCCGCCGGCCGCGGCGGCGACCAGGGACCTGGCCACCGCCTCCAGGTCCGCCGCGGGCAGGACGACGTCCACGTGGGGGGCGTCGACCCGCTGCCGCAGCGGGGTCCCGGCGCGGGCGAGGGCGACGCCGACGCCGCGCAGGTCGTCGGGGGAGCCGTCGGCGCGGACGGCGACGAGCTCCTCGTGGTCCCACAGGCGCGCGTCGGCGGCGGCGTCGGCCCCGGGGGCCACCCGGACGAGACCGGGCGGGAGGCCGGCGTCCTCGACGAGGCGGACGAGCTGCGCGGCGCCGGCGGCGGCGGCGGGACGTGCGCGCAGGACGACCCCGCACCCGGTGGCGAGGGCGGCGACGATCGCGGTGAGGGCGTCGGCGGTGCTGGTGCGCCACGTCGTGAGCAGGGCCACCACCCCGCCGCCGGGCCGGTGCGCGGCGCCGACGGCTCCCAGCTTGTCGGCCCACCCGGCGGCGGAGAACGCCGCGGCGCGCGCGGCGGGGCCGTCGAGGGCGGAGCCCGCCGCGACGGGGCGCCCGGTGGTGAGGGCCGCGGTGACGGCGAGGGGCCGCAGGTGGTCGGCGAGGACGTCGGCGATGGTGAACAGGTACCGGGCGCGGTCCTCCGCGGACAGCCACGCCCAGTCGGCCCGGCTGCTCGCCGCGGTGGCGTCGACGACGACGCACAGCAGCTCGGGGGTGGTGTCCTCGACGCAGAGCAGGTGCTCCCCGGTGGTGGGGGCGTGCACGTCGAGCAGGGGGCCGGTGGGGATCGCGGTGCCGCGCGCCGCGTCGTCGGCGAGGACCACGGCGGGGACCTCGTCGAGCTCCTCGGGGGGAGCGGGGGGCGGGTCGTCGCTCATCCGGGGGCTCCCGGGGGAGGGGAGGTGCGAGGTGGTCACGCGCAGCGGGGACTCCCGCGGGGCGCTCAGCTCCGCGACAGCATCCGGTAGCGATGTGCTCACAGTCAGTGAGTCTACTGAGGTTCGTGTGCCCGGTGAGGGCCCTTCGGGCAGGAGATCTCCCGGCTGGCAGGCTGGGGCCGTGCACTCCCACGCGCCGTCCCCGCTGCCGCCCGACCCGATCAGCGCCGACGGCGACGACCGGGACTTCGCCTGGTACGCGGGCGACCACCACATCCACACCACGTTCTCCCGCGACGCGATGTACTCCGTCGACGACCAGGTGCGCCGCGCCCGCGAGTGCGGGCTGGACTGGATGGTCATCACCGACCACGGCGGCCCCGACCACGCCAAGCAGTCGGTGGCGCTGCAGACCCCGCTCATCGCCGAGGCCCGCCGCCGCCACCCCGTCCTGGTCTTCCAGGGCATGGAATGGAACATCCCCGGCGCCGAGCACGCGACCTTCATCGCCCCCGAGCACGAGGACACCCCCGACCTGCTGCAGCGCTTCGAGCGCGCCTTCGACGGCGACGTCCTCGCCGCCCGGCAGAACCCCACCGGCCCCCGCCTCATCGAGCACTCCGTCCAGGGCGGGCCCGAGGCCGAGCAGCTCGGCCTGGACGCCCTGGCCTGGCTGGTGGAGGAGCTGCGGACGGGGACCGTCGGCGAGGCCCTGGTCCTCTCCAACCACCCCATGCGCACCGGCCGCGTCTCGCCCTCGAAGGTGCGCGGCTGGCGCGACGCCGCCCCCGGGGTGTTCGTCGGCTGGGAGGGCGCCCCCGGCCACCAGGCCGCCGCGCTGCCCGCCCCCCTCGGGCGCGGGCGGGGCCGGGGGCAGTACGACGAGTCCCCGGGGCCGTGGTCCTTCCCCGGCTACGACCTCGACCAGTACCGGACCTGGGGCGGTTTCGACGCCGCGACGGCCCGGATGGGCGGGTTGTGGGACGCGCTGCTGGCCGAGGGGCTGCCGTGGTGGATCACCGCGAACTCCGACAACCACTTCGACATCGGCGACACCGTCCGCGTCGGGAACCTCTCGAGGGAGCACTACCGCGAGCACGGGTCGCGCGGGGAACCCGTCGAGACCGGCGTCGTGCAGCACGGCTACGTCGACTTCGCCCCGGGGTTCTACTCGCGCACCTGCGTGGGGTCCCCCGCGCGGGACTACCGCTCGGTCATGGCCGCGCTGCGCTCCGGGCGGGTCTTCGTCGTGCACGGCGGGCTGGTGCGGGCGGTGGAGGGCCGGGTGCGCACCGGCCCCGGCCCCGGGGTGACGTTCGGGGCCCGCACCACCGTCGAGCGCGGCGGCGACGTGGAGGTGGAGCTGCGCGTCGACCCCGCGACCGCACCCAACGGCAGCGGGCAGGTCCCGCGCTCCGCGCGCTGGGACGTCATCGTCGGCACCGTCACCGGCCGCGTCGCCGACACCGACCGCGACCTGTTCGAGGCCCCGGGCACCCGCGTCGTGGAGAGCTTCGAGGTCCCCGCCCGCGCGAGCGGGCGGCAGGTGTTCCGCACGACCCTGCGCGGGGTCGCGGACCCGCTCTACGTGCGCTTCCGCGGCAGCGACGGCCGGCACGCCGACGCCGACGGGCACCCGCGCGTGGACCGCATCGGCGACTCCGACCCGTGGGACGACCTGTGGTGCTACACCAACCCGGTGTTCGTCGACGTGCGCTGACTCACCAGGGGACCTCCCCCTCGTCGTCGGAGAACGTCCCGGTGGGCCCCGTCGGGCAGGGTCGGGGTCCGGATCGCGGTGGCGGCGCCCTCCGTGGGGCTGCGCCCGACGAGACCGTGAAGTCCGTCGCGACCAGTCCGGGCAGGCCGGGTCCACCAGGACCGGTGTCCCCACCAGCCGCCGGGCGTGCCGCGCGGCCACCGGCGCCGCGGCCCCGGCGGCGGACGCCCGCTGACCCCCCGCGGCCGGGTGGGAACCGCGGCGTCCCGCCCGCGGAAAACCCCCCGCGCGAGGCCGCGGACGCGGCTACGCTCCGACCCCGGCGGACCACGTGGACCCCCCCGGCGACGACCCCCGGGGAGGGGCCGCGGCGACCGCCGACCAGCCGCCGCACCCCGACCTCCCACCCCGAGGAACCGCCCGTGACCCGTCCCCGTCCCCTCGCCGGCCCCCTCCTGGCCGTCGCCACCCTCGTCCTCGTCCTCACCGCCTGCGGCGACCCCGTCGTGGGCACCGTCACGGCGAAGGAGCACGACGCCGCCGAGACCACGCACGGCACCCGCAAGGACTGCACCACCTCCACGTCGTCCACGGGCACGAGGACGACGAAGTGCAAGACCGTCCCCACCACGAAGCACGAGCCGGAGGAGTGGGAACTCACCGTCGCCGAGGACGACGGCGACACCGTGGAGGTCGACGTCGACCAGGACGCGTACGACCGGATCGAGGTTGGCGACCGCTACGACGAGACCGCGGAGGCGTCCCGCTGACGCCGGGGACCGGGCCCGGCCCGGGCCCGCTCAGCCGATCCCGACGGCCGCCCGCACGTCCCGGGTCACCGCGGCCAGGCGCTCGCGGGCCGCGGCCCGCGCCGCGGCGAGGTCGTCCCCGGCGCCGGCGACGACCTCGCAGTAGCTCTTGAGCTTGGGCTCGGTCCCGCTGGGCCGGACCACCACGCGGGTGCCGTCGGCGGTGCGCCAGCGCAGGCCGTCGGTGGGGGGCAGGCCGTCGACGCCGTCGGCGAGGTCCTCGACGGAGGTGACGGGCGAACCGCCCAGCTCCCGCGGGGGCTGCGAGCGCAGCCGGGACATCGCGGCCGGGATGAGCGACAGGTCCTCGACCCGGACCGTCACCGGGGCGGTCAGGTGGACGCCGTCGGCGCGGTCCAGGTCGTCCAGCACGTCGTGCAGGGTCCGGCCGGCGGCCAGCTCGCGGCGCACGATCCCCGCCACCAGCAGCGAGGCAGAGATCCCGTCCTTGTCCCGCACCACCTCCGGGGCGACGCAGTACCCGATGGCCTCCTCGTAGCCGAACGTCAGCTCCGGGACGCGCGCGATCCACTTGAACCCGGTGAGGGCGGTGGCGAACCGCGCGCCGTGGCGCGCCGCCACCGCGGCCAGGGCCTGCGAGCTCACCACCGAGCACGCCAGCACGGCCCCGGGGGCGGCCAGCTCCTCGCCGAGGACCCGCCCCAGGTCGTCCCCGCTCAGGGTCGTGAACCCCCCGGAGGCGGGGTCGGGGACGGCCACGCAGCAGCGGTCCGCGTCGGGGTCGACGGCGAGGACCACGTCGGCGCCGACCCGCTCCGCCAGGGCCACCGCGCGGTCCAGCGCGCCGGCCTCCTCCGGGTTCGGGAAGGGGACGGTGGGGAAGCCCGGGTCCGGGTCGGCCTGCTCGGCGACCACGTGGACGTCGTCGAACCCGCTGCGGCGCAGAGCCTCCAGCAGGACCGGCCCGCCGACGCCGTGCATCGGGGTGACGACGACCCGCGGGTCGCGGCCCGGGGCGGGGCGCACGGCCCCGGTGACCGCGGCGAGGTAGTCCTCCACGACCTCCTCGCCCAGCACCGTCCAGCCGCCGGTGGCGCGCGGCAGGTCCCGCAACGGCCCCACGGCGGCGATGGCGGCGGCGATCCCCGCGTCGGCCGGGGGCACGATCTGCACCCCGCGCCCCTCCGGCCCGGCGGCCCGGCCCCCCAGGTAGACCTTGTAGCCGTTGTCCGCGGCCGGGTTGTGGCTGGCCGTCACCATGACCCCCGCGTCGGCCTCGAAGCGGCGCACGGCGAAGGCCAGCAGCGGCGTCGGCAGCGGGCGGGGCAGCAGCAGCACCTCGCACCCGGCCGCGGTCAGGACCGCGGCGGAGTCGTCGGCGAACGCCCGCGAGCCGTGCCGGGCGTCGAGCCCGACGACGACCCGGGGCCGCTCCAGCCGCCCGGTCAGCCACGCGCCCAGGCCCGCGGCGGCGCGCTGCACCACGGCCCGGTTCATCCGGTGCTCCCCGGCGGCGACCACGCCGCGCAACCCCGCGGTGCCGAACTCCAGCGGCCCGCTGAACCGGTCGGCGAGCTCGGCCCCGGCGGGGCCGTCCCCGGCCTGCGCGGCGCTCAGCAGCGCCGTCAGCTCGGCGCGGTCGCGGGGGTCGGGATCGTCCTCGATCCAGGTCCGGACGCGGTCGTGCAGGTCCTCGGGCGGGGTCGGCGACGGGGCGGTGCTCATGCCCGGAGCCTACGAGGGGCGCGTGCGACGATGCTGCGGTGAGCACCCCCGTCGTCGTCCTCGCCGGGTTCCTCGGGGCGGGCAAGACCACGGTCCTCAACCAGCTGCTGCGCTCGGCCACCGACGTCCGCCTCGGGGTGGTCGTCAACGACTTCGGCGCCGTCGGCATCGACGCGCTGCTCGTCGCCGGCTGGGCCGACAGCGCGGTGTCGCTGGAGAACGGCTGCCTGTGCTGCTCCACCGACGACGGCAGCGTCGACGAGCTGCTGGCCCGCCTGACCGCCCCGCGCCGCGGGCCGGGGCTGGACGCGGTCGTCATCGAGGCCAGCGGCGTCGCCGACCCCGCCGCGATGGTGCGCCGGGTGCTGACCAGCTCGGTGCCGGGGGTGAGCTACGGCGGCCTCGTCGTCGTGGTCGACGCCGTCGAGTTCGCCGCCGCGCGCCGGCGCCACCCCGAGCTCGACGACCACGTCGCGATGGCCGACGTCGTGCTGCTGACCAAGACCGACCTGGTGGGCCCGGAGGAGGCGGCCCGCACGGCGGCGGCGTGCCGGGAGCTCAACGCGTGGGCCCCGGTCGTGCCGGCGGCCCGGGGGCAGCTCGACGCGCGGCTGCTCTTCGAACCCCGCCCGCCCCGGCAGCGGCAGCTGGCGCTGGGGGAGGTGGTGGCCGGGCACCCCGACGGCCCCGACGGCCCCGACGGCCACGGCACCCACCTGCACGCCCTCTACGACACCCTCACCTTCCGCAGCGAGGACCCCCTCGACCCGCGCCGCTTCGTGGAGTTCTTCCAGCGGCGCCCCTCCGGGGTGTTCCGCGTCAAGGGTTTCGTGCGCTTCGCCGTCCAGGGTTTCCCCCAGCGCTACCTGCTGCACACCGTGGGCGCGGCGGTGCGCTTCGAGCGCGGGCCCTGGCCGCGCGGGGCGCCGCGCGTCACCGAACTCGTTCTCGTCGGGGCCGGCCTCGACGCCGAGGGGTTGCGCACCGCCCTGCGAGCGTGCGTGCACGAGGGCCCGCCGCTGACCGACGAGATGGCGATGATGGGGGTCCTGCGCGACACCGAGGGCGCTTGAACGTCGCACCACCGCGGCGACGTCGCCGCGCGGGCCCGTCCCGCGGTCCCGGGCCGGGTCGTGTCGGAGGGTGCTGCCACGCTGCCGGTGCGGGAGGGGGAACCGCCGAGGAGCCTGGCGGTCGCCCGGGGCAACGGGAACTCCCGGTGGCGCCCCGATGAGTTCCCGAGGCCGCCGGGGTCGGAACGTCGGAGCAGGAACCGGACGGAAAGAGGTGGGCGCGGTGGCAGTGGTCTCTCCTAGGGTCGGGGACGTGGCAGCGAACGGGACGTCGGGCAGGCCAGCGGTCCAGGCGCGTGGGCTGGTGAAGCGGTACGGGGACGTCACGGCGGTCGCCGGCGTCGACATCGACGTGCCCGAGGGCACCGTCCTGGCCCTCCTGGGCCCCAACGGAGCGGGCAAGACGACGACGGTGCGGATGCTGACGACGCTGCTCGTCCCCGACGAGGGGACGGCGACGGTCGACGGGATCGACGTCGTCGCCGACCCGCAGGAGGTCCGGCGCCGCATCGGCCTCTCCGGGCAGTACGCGGCGGTCGACGAGAACCTCACCGGTTTCGAGAACCTCGACATGGTGGGCCGGCTGTACCACCTGGGACGCCGGCGCTCGCGGGAGCGGGCGCGGGAGCTGCTGGCGCAGTTCCGCCTCACCGACGCCGCCGACCGGGTCGCCAAGACCTACTCCGGGGGCATGCGCCGCCGCCTCGACCTCGCCGGCGCCCTCGTCGCGCAGCCGCCGGTGCTGTTCCTGGACGAGCCCACGACGGGGCTGGACCCCCGCTCGCGCAACGACATGTGGGAACTGCTCACGGGCATGGTGCAGGGCGGCACCACCCTGCTGCTCACCACCCAGTACCTCGAGGAGGCCGAGCGCCTCGCCGACGACATCGTCGTCATCGACCACGGCCGCGTCATCGCCCGCGGCACCGCCGACGAGCTGAAGACCCAGGTCGGGGGCCAGCGCGTCGAGCTCGTCGTCGCCGCCGACGCCGAGGTGGACACCGCGCTGCGGTGCCTGGGACCGATCGCCGTGGGGGAGCTGCAGGTCGACCGCCGCGCCCGCCGCGTCACGGTGCCGGTCAGCGGCGGGACCCCCGCCCTCGTCGACGCGCTGCGCCGCCTCGAGGAGGCCGGGGTCGTTCCGCTGGACGCGGGGCTGCGCCGCCCGACGATGGACGACGTCTTCCTCACCCTCACCGGCAAGCCCGCCGACGAGGTCGCCGCGACCGAGCACGAGGAGCAGGACGCATGAGTTCCCTCGCCGTGGCGCTGGCCGACGGTTCCGTCGTCGCCAAGCGCAACCTCATCAAGATCAAGCGCATCCCCGACCTGCTCGTCGGCACCCTCATCTCCCCGATCATGTTCATCCTGCTGTTCGGGTACGTGTTCGGCGGGGCCATCGAGGTCCCGGGCGTCAACTACCGCGAGTTCCTCGTCCCCGGCATCTTCGCCCAGACCGTCATCTTCGGGGCGACGATCACCGGCGCCGGGCTCGCCGACGACATGCAGAAGGGCATCATCGAGCGGTTCCGCTCGCTGCCGATGGCCCAGTCGGCCGTCCTGGTGGGACGCACCTCCTCCGACGTCGTCACGAACGTCATCGTCACCGTCATCATGTCCCTCACCGGCCTCGTCATCGGCTGGCGGATCCGGACCTCCGTGCTCGACGCCGTCATCGGGTACGGGTTGCTGCTGCTCTTCGCCTACGCGATCTCCTGGTGCATGGCCCTGCTCGGGCTGCTCATCCGCACCCCGGAGGCGTTCAACAACCTCACGTTCATCACGATCTTCCCCATCACGTTCCTCACCAACGGGTTCGTGCCCATCGAGAGCTACCCCTCGGTGCTGCGGCACATCGCCGAGTGGAACCCGGTGTCGACGCTGGTGCAGTCCGCCCGGGAACGGTTCGGCAACGTCGGGCCGGGGCCGGAACCCTCCTCGTGGGCGCTGCAGCACGCCGAGCTCTACACCCTGGGCTGGATCGTCGTGATCCTCGTGGTGTTCGTGCCGCTGGCGACCCGCCAGTACCAGCGGGCCGCCGCCCGCTGAACCACCGCGCCGATCCCCCCGGCCCGGGGCAGGATCCTCCCCGTGAGCTGGTACGCGGGGAACGCCGACCTCGACGGGGCCGACGACGGGGGGTGGTTCTTCGGGCGCTTCATGGCCGGCCGGGTCCCCGCGTTGACCAGCGACGAGGTGGAGGTCAAGTGGGCCCGGCTGGCCCCGGGTTCGCGCGACGACCGCTGGAGCGGCCCGGAACCGCAGACCTCCCTGGTCGTGCTCGTCTCCGGGTCGCAGCGGCTGGTCTTCCGCGAGGGGGAGGCCCACCTGTGCCGGCCCGGGGACTACGTCGTCTGGTTCCCCGGCGACGAGCACACCTGGCAGTCCTCGGAGACCGAGGAGACGACGACCATCACGGTCCGCTGGCCCTCCGCGGTGGAGTGACCGGCGCCGGCCCCGCCGTGCTCAGAGGAGCGGGACGATCCCGGCCAGCAGGTCCGCGCACCGCCCGGCGGCGTCGCGGCCGGCCTCCAGCACCTCCTCGTGCGACAGCGGCCGGTCCGAGACCCCCGCGGCGAGGTTGGTGACCAGGGAGAACCCGAGGACCTCCAGGCCCACGTGCCGCGCGGCGACGGCCTCCAGCGCGGTGGACATCCCGACCAGCGAGGCACCCAGCACCCCGGCCATCCGGACCTCGGCCGGCGTCTCGTACTGCGGACCGCGGAACTGGGCGTAGACGCCCTCGGCCAGGTCCGGGTCGACCGTGCGGGCGAGCCCGCGCAGCCGGGTCGAGTACAGGTCGGTCACGTCGACGAACGTCGCGCCCTCCAGGGGCGAGGCGCCGGTGAGGTTGAGGTGGTCCGAGATCAGCACCGGCGACCCCGGTGGCACCGCCGGGTCGAGCCCGCCGCAGCCGTTGGTGAGCACGATCGTCCGGCAGCCCGCCGCCGCGGCCACCCGCACGCCGTGCGCGACGGCCCGCACACCGTGCCCCTCGTAGAAGTGCGACCGCGGCAGCACCAGCGCGCGCAACGGGTCCGACCCCGGCCGCGGGACCGCGATCGAGCGGACGGTGCCCGCGTGCCCGACCACGGCCGGGGGCAGGAAGCCGGGCAGGTCGGTGGCCGGCAGTGCGGCGACGGTCTCCCCCAGGCGGTCCGCCGCCGCGGCCCAGCCCGAGCCCAGGACCAGGGCCACGTCGTGGCGGGCGACACCGCTCAGCTCGGCCAGCCGGGCGGCGGACTCCGCCGCCAGGGTGAAGGGGTCGCGGGCGTCGGGGGCAGCGGGCGAGGTCACCGGGTCACCCTAGGGTCAGGCGTCGTTGGAGCGGCACGGGCGCGCGCGCAGGCTCAGCACGTAGTCGTGGGGCGCGCCGCCGGCCTCCGCCGCGTCGGCCAGGCCCCCCAGGTAGCGGGCGGTGGGCAGCCCGCCCTCGTAGTCGTCGAGGACGTAGGTCCAGGCCACCACGTCGCCGTCGAGGGTCTTCACCCGGACGCGGACCTTGCGGAACAGGCCGACGTCCACGCCCTCCGAGGCGTCGAGGCGGACCTCGTCGGCCTCGGTCACGTCGTAGAGCGCGACGTAGACCTGGTCCCCGGGCGCCTCCACCACCGTGGCCAGCGGCCCCTGCCAGCTGCGGTCCTCCCCGCCGAAGGTCAGCCGCCAGTCCGGCAGCCACCCCGTGGAGCGCAGCGGGGAGTGCGGAGCCTTCCGCACCATGGCTTCGGGATCGAGGTTGGACGCGTACGCGGCGTAGGCGGGCACGGAGGGAAAGGGTAGGGGAGCATGGAGCGGTGAGTCCCACCAGTGCGTCCCCGAAGGCCCAGGCCACCCGCGTCGCGATCCTCGGCGGGGGCCCCGGCGGCTACGAAGCAGCCCTCGTCGCGGCCCAGCTGGGGGCCGACGTCACCGTCGTCGAGCGCGACGGCCTCGGCGGCTCCACCGTGCTGACCGACGTCGTCCCCTCCAAGACCCTCATCGCCACCGCCGAGCTGATGTCCACCGTCGGCGGCTCCGCCGAGCTCGGCGTCCGCTTCCCCGGCGGCCCCACCCCCGACGCCGAACCGCGCGGCGCGGTGACCGTCGACCTCGCCCGCGTCAACGAGCGCGTCAAGGCGCTGGCCGCCGCGCAGTCCGGTGACGTGCGGGCCCGCCTGGAGAAGGAGGGCGTGCGCCTCCTGTCCGGGCGCGGCGCCCTCGACGGCCCCCAGGCCGTCGTCGTCACCGACGGCGAGGACGAGGGGGCGCGCGTGGAGGCCGACATCGTGCTCCTCAGCACCGGCTCCAGCCCCCGCACCCTGCCCGACGCCCAGCCCGACGGGGAGCGGATCCTGACCTGGAAGCAGGTCTACGACATGACCGAGCTGCCCGAGCACCTGATCGTCGTCGGCTCCGGGGTGACGGGCGCGGAGTTCGCCAACGCCTACGACGCCCTCGGCGCGCACGTCACCCTCGTCTCCTCCCGCGACCGCGTGCTGCCCGGGGAGGACGCCGACGCCGCCGAGGTCCTCGAGGGCGTCTTCCGCCGCCGCGGCATGGACGTCCTGTCGCGCTCGCGGGCCGAGAAGGTCGAGCGCCACGGCGACACCGTGACCGTCACCCTGTCCGACGGGCGCACCGTCGAGGGCTCGCACTGCATCGTCGCCGTCGGCGCGATCCCCAACACCGCCGGGATCGGGCTGGAGGAGGCGGGGGTGTGGACCTCCGACTCCGGTCACGTCGACGTCGACAAGGTGTCGCGGACCTCCGCGCGCGGGGTCTACGCCGCCGGCGACTGCACCGGGGTGTTCCCCCTCGCCTCGGTCGCGGCCATGCAGGGCCGCATCGCGATGTGGCACGCCCTCGGCGACAGCGTCGGCCCGCTGAAGCTGCGCTCGGTGTCCTCGACCGTCTTCACCTCCCCGGAGATCGCGACGGTCGGCTGGACCCAGGCCCAGATCGACTCCGGCGAGGCGCAGGGCGAGATCGTCAAGCTCCCGCTGTCCACCAACGCCCGGGCCAAGATGCTCGGCATCCACGACGGCTTCGTGAAGCTGTTCTGCCGCAAGGGTTCCGGCACCGTCATCGGTGGGGTCGTCGTCGCCCCCCGGGCGAGTGAGCTCATCTTCCCGGTGACGCTGGCGGTGGAGAAGCGGCTCAACGTCGACGACGTCGCGCACGCGTTCACCGTCTACCCCTCGCTGTCGGGCTCGCTCGCCGAGGCCGCCCGGCAGCTGCACGTCATGGCGGAGTGACCGACCACGACGGCCAGGGGCCGGGCGGGGGCCGGGGTCAGCAGGGTTCGAGGGGGACCCCCACCGGCCCGCCGTCGCGGGTGAAGCTCGTGCAGCGGACCGCCAGGACGTCCCCCTCCAGCAGGTACGCGCTGACGTGCCGGGCGTTCCACACGAACCGCGACCCCTCGACCACCGCGGAGCACTGCGACACGTCGAGACCGGTCCCGTTGCGCTGCACCGTCGTCCCGGTCACGCTGACGTCGGCGTCCTGGTCGCAGCCGATGCCCGTCCCGTTGGAGCGCACCAGGCTCTCGCGCACCGCGAAGCCGCCGTCGGCGTTGGCGAAGCCGTGCAGGCCCCGCTCGTTGCGCTCCACGGTGGAGCGCTCGACGAGGAGGCGGGAACCGACGTAGGCCGAGCCGCCCCAGCCGTTGCCGTCGAGGCGGCTGCCGCGCACCGCGAGGTCCCCGGCGACCCGGGCCTCGACCCCCTTGCGGTTCCCGTCCAGCCGCACCTCGCGCACCGTCCCGGACACCGGCCGCGGTTCGCCCGGCTGGTCGACCTCGCTCCCGGCGGACACCCCGACCCCCCAGCCGCTGATCCGGCCGTTGCGGACCACGACGCCCTCGGCGGCGACCTCGACCCCGGTGGGGCCGAAGCGCAGCCCCGGCCCGACCAGCCGGTGGCCGTTGAGGTTCAGCTCCACCCCGTCGGCGGCCAGCACGATCCCGGGGCCGCCCGGGCAGACGACGTCGGCGGCGAGCCGGACGTCGGCGGTGAGGACCGCCCCGCAGGGGACGACGCTCGCGCGGGGGACGGCCGCGACCGCGGGACCTCCCCCGCCGAGGGACGTGAGGGCGAGCAGGGCACCGGCCGCGGCTGCTGCGCGCACGGGAACCACCTCCGTCGGTGACGCCGTCGTCGTCACCAACGGTAGTCCTGCGCGGACCGGAGGGGAAGGTGGGGACAACCCCACCCCCGACCGGGGAGATCACCCGGTGTCGGCGGGGTGGCTGCCTTCCCTAGGGTCGTCGGCATGTCCCCCGCAGGCTCCCCCTCCCCGGCACCCGTCCCCTGGGGCCGGTGCTGGTGGGCGCTGTGCCACGGCGTCACCAGCCTGCTGCTGCTCGGCCCCTACCTCGTCGTCGTCCTCCTCGTCGTGCTCGGCGCGGCCCTCACCCCGCTGCTGCTGACCGGGCTGCCGCTGCTGCTCGCCGGGCGCGCCCTGGCCGGCGCCGCGGGGCGGCTGGAACGGCTGCGCCTCGCCTCCCTGCTCGGCCACCGCGTCGAGGCCCCCGGCCGGCGCCCGCTGACGCTGCGCCGCGTCGTGCCCGACGGCCTGGGCGACGTCGTCGTGTGGCGCACCAGCGCCCACCTCCTCCTCGTCTGCACCCTCGGGGCCCTCGCGGGGGGCGTCCTCGTCGCGCTGGTCTCCGCGGGCCTCGCCCTCGCCCTCGCCCCGCTCGTCCTCGACCGGGTCCTCGGCACCACCGGCGCCCGGGCGCACCTGCCCTTCGGCCTCCCCGGGACCGTCCCGCTGCCCGACCCCGTCGTCGTCGCCGGGGGCCTGCTGCTGGCGCTCGCGGCGGTGCTGCTGGCGCCGCTGCTCGTGGCGCCGGGCGCGGCGGCCGGCCGGGCGCTGCTGCGGCCCCCCCGCACCTCCCAGCGGGCCCTGCGGCAGCGGGTCGAGAAGCTCACGGCCACCCGGGAGCGGACCGTCGACTCCGTGGAGGCCGAGCGCCGCCGCATCGAGCGCGACCTGCACGACGGCCCCCAGCAGCGCCTCGTCGCCGTCGCCCTGCAGCTGGGGATGGCCCGGCGGGCCCTGGAGCGCGACCCGCAGGCCGACGTCAGCGGGTTCCTGCAGGCCGCGCAGGGCAACGCCCGCGAGGCCATCACCGACATGCGCTCGGTGGCGCGGGGCATCGTGCCGCCCGTCCTCACCGACCGCGGCCTGGACGCGGCGCTGTCCGGCCTCGCCGCCGCCGCGCCCCTGCCCGTCACCGTCGAGGTCCGGCTGGAGACCCGGCCCGTCCCCGCGGCCGAGGCGATCGCGTACTTCTGCGTCTCCGAGGCGCTCACCAACGTCGCCAAGCACGCCCGGGCCTCCTCCGCGCGGGTGCGGGTGTGGCGGGAGGGGACGCAGCTGCGGGTGCGGGTGAGCGACGACGGGGTCGGCGGGGCCCGCAGCGGCGGGGGGTCGGGGCTGACCGGCCTCGCCGACCGCCTCGGCGCCGTCGACGGGTGGCTGCGCGTCGACTCGCCCCCCGGTGGCCCGACCGAGGTCGACGCCGGCCTGCCCGGCTTCCCGGAGGTGACCCGTGAGCGCTGAGACGGGCGCGCCGCGCCTGCGGGTGGTCCTCGCCGAGGACTCCGTGCTGCTGCGCGAGGGGCTCACCAGCCTCCTCGCCACCGAGGACGTCGACGTCGTCGCCGCCGTCGACACCGGGGAGGCGCTGCTGGAGGCCGTCGCCCGGCTCGCCCCCGACCTGGCGCTGGTCGACGTGCGGATGCCCCCCACGTTCACCGACGAGGGGATCCGCGCCGCGGTCGTCATCCGCTCCCAGCACCCGGGCACCTCGGTGCTGGTGCTGTCGCAGTACGTGGAGGAGAAGTACGCCGGGGAGCTGCTCTCCGCCGGCTCCCGCGGGGTCGGCTACCTGCTGAAGGACCGCGTCGCCGACGTCGGGCAGTTCATCGACGACCTGCGGCGGGTGGCGGCCGGGGGCAGCGCCGTCGACCCGGAGGTGGTGGGGCAGCTCCTGGCCCGCGCCCGCCGCGACGACCCGCTGGCCCGGCTCACCCCCCGGGAGACGGAGGTCCTGCGCCACATGGCGCAGGGACGCTCGAACAAGGCGATCGCCGCGGAGCTCGTGGTGACGGAGAAGGCGGTGGAGAAGCACGTGTCCAACATCTTCGCGAAGCTCGACCTGCCCACCGACGGTGACGACCACCGCCGCGTGCTGGCCGTGCTGCACCACCTCGAGGGGGCGTCGCGGTGAGCGGCGGGAAGGTGGCGCTCAGCGTCCTGGTCGCCCTCGTCCTCAGCGCGGGGACGGTCTCGACGCTGGGGCAGGTGGCCTCGCTGGAGACCACCGCCCGGGCCGCGGTGGACGACCCGCCGCAGCGGATCGCGGTGGAGTCCGCCAGCGGCGACGTGCGCGTCGTCGCCGACCCCGGCGCCGACCGCGTCAGCGCGCGCGGCGAGGTCGTGCGCGGTCTGCAGGAACCCACCTGGAGCCTGCGCGAGCGCGACGGGGTGCTGGTCCTCGCCTCCTCCTGCGCGGGGGTGGGCTGGCCCTCGCCCTGCTCCGCCGACTGGACCCTCACCGTGCCCGCCGGGCGCGACCTCGACGTGCGCGCCGTCGGCGACGTCGACCTCGCCGGGGCGTTCGCCTCCGCCGCGGTGGAGTCGGTGGGCGGTGACGTCGAGGTCGTCGTCCCCCCGGACGGCGCGACCTACCGGGTGAGCGGGGAGGCGCTGCTGGGCGAGCGCTCCGTCGAGGTCCCCCTCGGCGACGGCGGCGGCGACGTCCGCGAGCTGCGCGTCTCCAGCACGGCCGGGGACGTCCGCGTCACCACGCGGTGACCCTCGGTTGGCCCCGGGGCGGCCGCGGTGCCTAAGGTGCCTGGGGTGATCACCCGGTCCTCCCGCGCCCTCGTCGTCTCCGCCGCGTCGCTGCTGTCGTTCTCGGCCGTCCTCACCGCCTGCGGGGACACCGACGGCACCACCGGCGCGGCCGCCACGTCCAGCTCGACGTCCGGCTCGGCGGCCGGCACCGCGTCCGGCCCCGCGAGCACCACCGCGGCGGGCACCCCCTCCACCGGCGCCGACGGGATCCCCGACGGCGTGGGCGCCGGCGGCGGCAACGGCTGCCCCGCGAACGCGGCCACGGTCCCCGCCGGGGCGGGCACGGCGACCACCGGCGACGTCGACCTCGACGGCGAGGCCGACACCGTCTGGCTGGCCGCCACCCCCGAGCGGACCCTGGGGATCACGACCGCCACCGGGGCGACGTTCTCCACCGTCTTCACCAGCGCCGCCCCGCAGGCCGCCTCCGCCCTCGGGCAGAAGCTGCAGCCCGCCGGGCCGGCGATCGTCCTGCTCAACACCGGCCGCTCCGTCGCCCTCTACGCCGTCGTCGACTGCGGGCTGGTGCCCACGCTGGACCAGCGGGGCGAGCCGTACGCGTTCGACCTCGGGTTCACCGGCTACGGCACCGGGGTGGGGTGCGTGGCCGGCGGCGACGAGGAGGACCTCTCCCTCGTCGGGCTGAACGCCATCGACACCGGCGGCGGGACCTTCCGCGTCACCCGGACCGCGGTGCAGCTGGAGGACTCCGGCCGCCGGGCGGTCAACGGCGGGACCACGGTCGTCGCCGAGGGCGTCGGCGCCGACGACCCGCGGGTCACGAACGCGCGCACCGTCGGCTGCGGGAACCAGACGGCGGGCGCGGTCGAGCCGCAGTGAGGCCGGCGGGTCGCCCCGTCGCCCCGGTGCCGGTCCTCAGGCGCTGACGATCTCGCAGATCACGGTGCCGGTGGTGGTGGTGTCGCCCTGCGCGGCGGTCAGCCCCGTCACGGTCCCGGCCTTGTGGGCCAGCAGCGGCTGCTCCATCTTCATGGCCTCCAGCACCGCGACGAGCTGCCCCTCGGTCACGACGTCGCCCTCGGCGACCTCGATCTTGACGATCGTGCCCTGCATGGGGGCGACGAGGGCGTCGGGGTTGCCCACCGAGCCGCCGCCGGCCTTGCCCTTGCCCCGGCCGCCGCGGTGGGTGGCCGAGCGGTAGGCGCGGGCCACCGCGGCGCCGGTGGCGACCCCCGCCCGGGAGATCTCCTGACCGGCGCGGGAGAGCTGCGCGTTGAGCTGCTCCACGGGGAAGGACACCTCCAGGCGCTTGCCCGCGACCTCCACGACGATCGTCTCCCGGTGCTGGGCCTCCCCGCCGGCCTCCAGCGCGCCCGCACCGGGCAGCGCGGAGGCGTCGAAGTCGGTCTCGATCCAGCGGGTGTGGACGGTGAAGTCCTCCGGCTTCGCCGCGGCGAAGGCCGGGTCGGCGACGACGGCGCGGTGGAAGGGCAGGACCGTCGGGACGCCCTCGACGACGAACTCGCCCAGGGCGCGGGCCGCGCGGGCCAGGGCCTGCTCGCGGGTGGCGCCGGTCACGATGAGCTTGGCCAGCAGCGAGTCGAAGTCCTGGGAGATCTCCACCCCGCCGTTCACGGCCGCGGCCCGCGGGTCGATGCCGGTGTCGACGCGGACCCCGGGCCCGGAGGGCAGCGAGAAGCGGGTCAGCTTGCCCGGGCGGGGCAGGAAGTTCGCGCTCGGGTCCTCGCCGTTGATGCGGAACTCGATGGAGTGCCCGCGGGTGGCGACCTCGGTGTAGCCCAGGTGCTCACCACGGGCGATGCGGAACTGCTCCACCACGAGGTCCAGGCCGCTGACCTCCTCGGTCACCGGGTGCTCCACCTGCAGGCGGGTGTTCACCTCGAGGAAGGCCAGGGTGCCGTCGGCGGCGACGAGGAACTCCACCGTGCCCGCCCCCACGTAGCCGGCCTCGCGGACGATGGCCAGGCTCGCCCGGCGCAGCTCGGCGTCCTGCTCGGGGGTGAGGAACGGCGCGGGGGCCTCCTCGACGAGCTTCTGGTGGCGCCGCTGCAGGGAGCAGTCGCGGGTGGAGACGACGACGGCGCCGCCGTGGGCGTCGGCCAGGACCTGGGTCTCCACGTGGCGGGGACGGTCCAGGTAGCGCTCCACGAAGCACTCGCCGCGCCCGAAGGCGGCCTCGGCCTCGCGCACGGCGGAGGCGAAGAGCTCGGCGACCTTCTCGCGCTCGCGGGCCACCTTCAGCCCGCGGCCCCCGCCGCCGAACGCCGCCTTGATCGCGATGGGCAGCCCGTGCTCGTCGGCGAAGGCGAGCACCTCCTCGGGGCCGGAGACCGGGTCGGGGGTGCCGGCCACCAGCGGCGCGCCGGCGCGGGCGGCGAGGTGGCGGGCGGAGACCTTGTCGCCCAGCGCCTCGATCGCCGCCGGCGGGGGACCGATCCAGGTCAGGCCCGCGTCCATGACGGCCTGCGCGAAGGCGGCGTTCTCGGAGAGGAACCCGTAGCCGGGGTGCACGGCGTCGGCGCCGGAGCGCAGCGCGACCTCGACGATCTTGCCGGCGTCGAGGTAGGAGTCCTTGGCGCTCGTGCCGCCCAGGGCGTAGGCCTCGTCGGCCGCGCGCACGTGCAGCGCGTCGCGGTCGCCCTCGGAGTACACCGCCACCGACTGCAGGCCCGCGTCGCGCGCGGCGCGCACCACGCGCACCGCGATCTCGCCCCGGTTGGCGACGAGGACCTTGGTCACCGGACCCGTCACCCGCCCCGCGACCGGAGTCGACTCGGTGGGCGGCTCGGGGGAGGTCATGGGGCGTCTCCGATGAACGAGAGGTGGCGGGCGAGGGCTGAGACTACCCGCGGACTACCCGCGCGGCGCCCACAAGTCGGTCCAGAGCACCCCGGCCTCCCGGGCGAGGTCGCGCACCAGGGGCAGGGACACCCCGACGACGGCGTGCGGATCGCCCTCGACGCCGCGCACGAACGCCCCGCCGAGCCCGTCGAGGGTGAAGGCGCCGGCCACGGCCAGCGGCTCGCCGGTGGCGACGTAGGCCTCGACCTCGGCGTCGGAGACGTCGGCGAAGTGGACGGTGACGCTCGCCACCCCGCCCAGGGTCGCCCCGGAACCGCCCTCGGCGGGGTCGCGGACGTCGATCAGCCAGTGGCCGGTGTGCAGGACCCCGCTGCGCCCGCGCATCGCCCTCCAGCGGGCGGTGGCGTCGGCGGCGTCGGCGGGCTTGCCCAGGACCTCGACCCCCTCGCCGCCGTCGAAGGCGAGCACGGAGTCGCAGCCCAGGACCAGCGCGTCCTCGGGCACCTCCTCGGAGCCGGCGACGGCCTCGGCCTTGGCCTTGGCCAGCACGAGGCAGACGTCCTCGGCGTCGGTGACGCCGTAGCGCTCGACGACGGCCGGCTCGTCGACGCCGGAGACGAGCACGTGCGGGTCCAGGCCGGCGGCGCGGAGGGTGGCCAGGCGGGCGGGGGAGGCGGAGGCGAGCAGCAGCGACGTCACGCCGTCATGGTTCCACGCCCCCACCGGGCCCCCGCCCCTCAGGGGAGCAGGGCGGAGCGCAGGACGTCGAGGCCGACGGAACCGACGTCCAGGGCCCGGCGGTGGAAGGACCGCAGGTCGAAGGAGGCGCCCTCGCGGGCGGCGACGTCGTCGCGCAGCGCCGACCACAGCCGCTCGCCGACCTTGTAGCTCGGGGCCTGCCCGGGCCACCCGAGGTAGCGGTCGAGCTCGAAGCGCAGGACGTCGGGGTGGTTGCCCGAGACCGACGTCAGGTACGCCCACGCCTTCTCGTACGTCCACGCCCCGCCGCCGACCTCGGCGGGGGCGGGCAGCCCGCAGTGGACCCCGACGTCGAGGACCACGCGGCCGGCGCGCAGCAGCTGCCCGTCGAGCATCCCGAGGACCTCCCCGGGGCCGCGCAGGAACCCGAGGTCCTGCATGAGCCGCTCGGCGTAGAGGGCCCAGCCCTCGCCGTGGCCGGAGATCCAGCACGCCTGGCGGCGCCAGCGGTTCAGGACGCCGCTGTTCACGGCCGTCTGCCCGATCTGCAGGTGGTGGCCGGGGACGCCCTCGTGGTGGACCGTCGTGGCCTCGCGCCACGTCGAGAACGTCGTCTGCCCCGGCGGCACGGCCCACCACATCCGGCCCGGGCGGGAGAAGTCCTCGCTGGGGCCGGTGTAGTAGATCCCGCCGCTCGTCGTCGGCGCGATCCGGCACTCCAGCCGCAGGACCTCCGGCGGGATGTCGAAGTGCACGCCGCGCAGGGCCTCGGTGGTCGCGTCGGAGCGGTCCTGCATCCAGTCGCGGAAGTTCGCCGCGCCCTCGACGACGAGGGCGGGGTCGGCGTCGAGGGCGGCGGCGGCCGCGGCGACGTCGCCGGACCCGGTGATCCCGTGCGCCACCCCGGCCATCTCGGCCCGCAGCCGGGCGACCTCCTCCAGGCCCCAGGCGTAGGTCTCGTCGAGGTCGATCGCGGCGCCGACGTGGTGGCGCGACCACAGCGCGTACCGGTCCCGGCCGACGGCGTCGACGGCGGGGGCCTGCGGCAGCAGCTCGGTGCGCAGGAACCCCGCGAGCTCGGCGTAGGCGCGGGCCGCGAGGGCCCCGGCCGCTTCGGCGGCCGGCCCGCGACCGGCGGGGAAGGTGGTGAAGAACCCGTCCGGGGCGGCGTTCGCGCCCGCCTCGGCCAGGCAGGCCTCGACCTGGCGCACGGCCGCGACCCGGCCCGCCGCGGCCGCCGCGCGCAGGCTCTCGACGTAGCCGGCGACGGCGGCGGGGACCGCGGCGAGGCGGTCGGTGACGACCTGCCAGTCGTCCCCGGTGTCGGTGGGCAGCAGGTCGAAGACCATCCGCAGGTCCTGCACGGGGGAGGCGATGACGTTGAGGTCGCCGAGGTCCTCGCCCGCCTCGTGCAGGGCGACCTCCAACCCCAGCCGGTCGGTCATCGCCGCGACCGTCACCCGGTCCACGTCGTCGACCGCGGGGGTGGCGGCCAGCGCGGCGAGGGTGGCGCGGTTCGCCGCCGCGACCTCGGCCAGCCCGGCGGGGGAGCGGTCGCCCAGTCCCGGCGCCGGGTCGGGGACGCCGAGGCTCAGGGCGAAGGTGGGCTGCAGGCGCAGCACCGTCTCCAGGTGGGCCTCGGCGACCGCGTCGACCGCCGTGGGGGTCCGTTCCATGCTGGGCACCGCTCGACCCTAGGGGTGGTGATCACCCCGCACCAGCGTCAGGAGGCGTCGGCGGCCCGCGCGGCGGCGTCCAGCAGCGGCACCAGCCGGTCCAGCGCCCAGGGGAGGCTGAGCAGGGTCGCGGAGGTGGCGGTGACGAGCTGCTCGTCGTCGATCCAGGCGACCGCGTCGGAGGCCACGGCGGGCATCGTCGCGTAGACGGGGTCGGCGCGCAGCTGGTCGCGGGTGAGGGTGCCGTAGCCGACGACGAGGTCGCTGTCGACGTCGCGGACGCGCTCCTTGGCCACCTCGGTGTAGAAGACGTCCTGCGCCGAGGCCAGGGCGGCGGTGCCGGGGGCGTCGACGAGACCGAGGGCGTGCAGGGTGTCGACGCGGGGGTCGCCGGGCAGGTACACCGACAGGTTCGCCTCGGTGGCGTAGACGTAGCTGAACGTCTTGCCCTCCAGCGACGGCGTCGCGGCCGCCCGCTCGGCCAGGTCGGCCTCGGCGTCGGCCACCAGGCGCTCGGCCTCGGCGGACTTCCCCAGGGCCTTGCCGACCATCGTGGTCTGGTCCTGCCAGGACGTCAGCCACGGCTGGTCGGGGTAGCCGACGGTGGGGGCGATCTGCGAGAGGGTCGCGTAGTCGGCCTCGGTGATGCCGGAGTAGACGGCGAGGATGAGGTCCGGGGTCAGCGCGGTGATCTGCTCGAAGGGGACCTCGCCGCTGTCGGGGTTGGGCAGGAACGTCGTCGCGGCCGCGTCGAAGTGGCCCTCCCACCAGGGCAGGGTGCCGTCGGGGTTTCCGCCGTAGGTGATCTCGGGGACGCCGACGGGCTGCCCGCCGAGCGCCCACACGACGTCCTGGGAGCCCCAGCCGAGGCAGACGATCCGGGTCGGGGCGGCCGGGACCGTGGTGGAGCCCAGCGCGTGCTCGACCGTCACCGGGAAGGTGTCCCCGCCCGTGCCGCCGGTGCCGGCGGTGGAGGCGGGGGCCGGGCTCGCGGCGTCGTCGGAGGAGCCGCAGGCGGCGGCGAGGGCGGCGAGGGGGACGGTGGCGAGCAGGGCTCGGCGGCTGGGGCGCACGACGACTCCGGGGTAGTTGGGCAGGGGAGCCTCACCTCACCACAGGTGGGGCCCCGCGGTGAAATCCGGTGCGTAGCGTGGGGGCGTGGACACCCCCTGGAACGACCTGGCGCGCCCCCCGCTGCGGAGCGCGGCGCTGCGGCGCGCGCTGGTCGGGCCCGGCCCCTGGTCGCGCCTCGACGTCGTCGCGAGCACCGGGTCGACCAACGCCGACCTGCTCGCCGACGAGGACGCCCCCGACGGCGCCGTGCTCGTCGCCGACCACCAGACCGGCGGCCGCGGCCGGCTCGGGCGGACCTGGTCCGCACCGCCGCGCTCGGGCCTGGCGGTCTCGGTGCTGCTGCGCCCGCAGCGCCCCGTCGCGGAGTGGTCGCTGCTGCCGCTGGTCACGGGGCTGGCGGCCGTCGACGCGCTGGAGGCGCTGGGGGTCCGCACCCGCCTGAAGTGGCCCAACGACGTCCTCGTCGAGGGACCGGACCGCCCCGGCAAGGTGTGCGGGATCCTCGCCGAGGCCCGCACCGGCGCCGGCGGGGCCCGGGTCGTCCTGGGCGCGGGGATCAACGTCTCGCTGCGCACCGAGGAGCTGCCCGTCGACACCGCGACGTCGCTGGCCCTGGCCGGGGCGCGCAGCTGCGACCGCGACACCGTGCTGCGGCGCTACCTGCGGGCGCTGCGGGCCCGGGTCGACGCGTGGGGGGCGGGGGAGTCGCCGCTGGGCGACTACCGCGCGCTCAGCGCGACGATCGGGCAGGACGTGCGCGCCCACCTCCCCGACGGCTCCGTCCTCGAGGCGCTGGCCGTGGACGTGGACGAGGAGGGGCGGCTGGTCGTGGAGGGCTCAGGCGGCGCCCGGACGAGCCTCTCGGCGGCCGACGTCGTCCACCTGCGCCGGCGCTGAGCGCTCCTCCGGCCCGGTCTGCGCCGCGGTCGACGGCGACCCGGGCTCCTCGTCCCCGCGGGAGGGGTGGGCCTCCCAGCCCTCCTCGCGCAGCTCCTCCACGAAGACGAAGCGGCGGTAGGCCCACCAGCGGAACAGCGTCCCGAGCGCGACCCCGACGATCTTCGCGGAGACGTTGGAGGCGACCGGGCCGCGCAGGTCCAGCACGTAGTAGGTGAAGCCCAGGCAGACCAGGGAGATGAGCAGGCCCACGCCGTTCATGGCGAAGAACAGCACCAGCTCGCGCGGGGCCGAGGCCCGGTGGCGGTGGCGGAAGGTCCAGTAGCGGTTCCCGAGCCAGGCCACCAGGATGCTGACGACCGTCGAGATCACGTTGGCGGTGAGGGGCTTGTGGTGCAGGACCCCCACGCCGTCGGGGCCCGCGTAGCGCAGCAGGTTGAAGACGCCGAAGTCGGTGACGAAGGCGACCGCGCCGACGATGCCGAACTTCGCGGCCTCCCGGGCCAGCACCTCGTAGGTGCTGCGCAGCCTGCGCACCAGCCCCTGGTCGTTCGCGCTCACGCTGCTGTCCCCGCCCTCTCCGTCATCACGACCGCTCGTGGCCGCGGCCACGCAGTCTGACGGGTCAGGCTGGGAACCGGCTGGCGATCAGCGTTCGGAGCGGGCGCGTGTCTCGGACCGGTCCGCCCGCGGGTCGAGGTGGTCCTCCATCTTCACGGCCCCGACGATCCCGAGGACGACGAGCGTCACGCAGGCGAGCACGGTGAGCAACGGGACTCCCCCTTCCGTGGGTGCGCCCCGCAGGGAGCGGCGCGGTCCGCCCAGGGTGACCCACCCCGGGCGGGGCGGCATCCCGGGACCCCGGCGGGCCGCGGGTGCGGCGGGACGGCCGCGGTGGCCTACCCTCGGCTGACGTGTCGACCCTCGTCCCCCCGACGCCCCAGCCCGAGGTCCCCCGGGCCGACCCCGCGCCCTACGCCCGTCCCGGCGGGTTCCCCGTCGTCGGCGTCGTCGGCGGCGGCCAGCTGGCCCGGATGATGCAGCCCCCGGCGATCGCGCTCGGCCTGCGGCTGCGGGTCCTCGCCGAGGGGCCCGGCGCCAGCGCCGCCCAGGTCATCACCCCCGCGCCGGTCGGCGCGGCCGACGACCTCGAGGCCCTGGTCGCCTTCGCCTCCGAGTGCGACGCGGTCACCTTCGACCACGAGCACGTGCCCCCCGCGGGGCTGCGCGCCATGGCCGAGGTCACCTCCGTGCAGCCGGGCGCGGACGCCCTCGTGCACGCCCAGGACAAGATCGTCATGCGCGAGCGCCTCACCGCGCTCGGGGTCCCGTGCCCGCGCTGGGCCCGGGTCGGGGACCGCGCCGCGGTCGAGGCCTTCGCCGCCGGCGCCGGCTGGCCGGTCGTGCTGAAGACCCCGCGCGGGGGGTACGACGGCAAGGGCGTCCTCGTCCTGGACTCCGCCGGGGACCCGGCCTGGAGCACGGCCGAGGCGTGGCTGGCCGACTGGGCCGGACGCGGCGGGCTGCTGGCCGAGGAGCACGTCGCCTTCACCCGCGAGCTCGCCGCCCTCGTCGTGCGCAGCCCCTCCGGCCAGGCCGCGGCGTGGCCGGTGGTCGAGACCGTCCAGCGCGGCGGGGTCTGCCACGAGGTCACCGCCCCCGCCCCCGGCCTCGACGAGGAGCTCGGCGCGCACCTGACCGACGTCGCCCTGCGCGTCGCCGGCGGCCTCGGGGTCACCGGGGTGCTGGCCGTGGAGGTGTTCGAGGTGCTCCGCGACGGCCGCCCGACCGTGCTGGTGAACGAGCTCGCGATGCGCCCGCACAACTCCGGGCACTGGACCATCGACGGCGCCGAGACCAGCCAGTTCGAGAACCACCTGCGCGCGGTGCTGGACCTGCCGCTGGGCTCGACGCGCGCCCGCGCCCCGTGGACGGTCATGGTCAACGTCCTGGGACCGCGCGAGATCGAGGCCCGCCACGAGGACCTCTACCGCTCCTACCTGCACGTCATGGCCCACGACCCGGGCGTGAAGGTGCACCTGTACGGCAAGGAGCAGCGCCCGGGCCGCAAGCTCGGCCACGTCACCGTCCACGGCGACGACCTGGAATCCGTCCGCGCGCGTGCCCGGCACGCGGCGGCCTTCATCGCGGGGGAGATCGACGAGTGAGCACCACCGACGACGTGCGCGTGGGCCTGGTCATGGGCTCCGACTCCGACTGGCCCGTGATGGAGGAGGCCGCGAAGGCCCTGGAGGAGTTCGGCGTCGGGTACGAGGCCGACGTCGTCTCCGCCCACCGGATGCCGCAGGAGATGATCGCCTGGGGTTCCACCGCCGCCGACCGCGGCCTGCGGGTCGTCATCGCCGGCGCCGGCGGGGCCGCGCACCTGCCGGGCATGCTCGCCAGCGTCACCCCGCTGCCGGTGATCGGCGTCCCCGTCCCGCTGCGCCACCTCGACGGCATGGACTCGCTGCTCTCCATCGTGCAGATGCCCGCCGGGGTGCCCGTCGCGACGGTCTCCATCGGCGGGGCCCGCAACGCCGGGCTGCTCGCCGTGCGGATCCTCGCCGCCGCCGACGACGGCCTGCGGGCGCGGATGGTGCAGTTCCAGGACGGGCTGCGCCGGACCGCGCACGAGAAGGGCTCGACGCTGCGCGCCCGGACCCGCCGGGGCGGGGTCGGGTTCGGCGGGTAGCGTCCGGGGCGTGAGCCCCCTCGTCACCGAGTCCCACCGCGTCGACGGCCACGACGTCCACGAGCACGTCCTGACCGTCCCCCTGGACCACCGCGGCCGGGCGCCCGGGACCATCGAGGTGTTCGCCCGCGAGTACGTGCGCGACGGGAGGGGCGCGGCGCCGCGGCTGGTGTTCTTCCAGGGCGGTCCGGGCCACCCGGCGAACCGGCCCGACGTCGTCGGCGGCTGGCTGGAGCGGGCGTTGGAGGAGTTCCGCGTCGTGCTGCTGGACCAGCGCGGCACCGGGCGCTCGACGCCGCTGGACCGCCAGGGCCTCGCCGAGCTCGCCACCCCCGCCGAGCAGGCGCGGTACCTGACGCACTTCCGCGCCGACTCCATCGTCGCCGACGCCGAGCTGCTGCGGAACGCCCTCGGCGGGGACACCTGGGCCGCGCTGGGGCAGAGCTACGGCGGGTTCTGCCTGACGACCTACCTGTCGCAGGCCCCGCACGGGCTGCGCGAGGTGCTCATCACCGCCGGGTTGCCGGGGATCGCGACGAGCGCGGACGACGTGTACCGGGCCACGTACGCGCAGACCGCGCTGCGCAACGAGGAGTTCTCCGTGCGCTACCCGCGCGACCTCGCCGTGGCGCAGCAGGTGGCGGACCACCTCGACGGGGTGGAGGAGTTCCTGCCCACGGGGGAGCGGCTGTCGTCGCGGCGGTTCCGGACGATCGGCATCGCGCTGGGTCAGGCGACGGGTTTCGACGGTCTGCACTTCGCGCTGGAGGACCCGTTCACGACGGTCCGCGGGGAACGCCGCCTGCGCGAGCGGTTCCTGCTGGAGGTGGGGCGGCGGGTGTCGTTCGCCGCGCACCCGCTGTACGCGCTGCTGCACGAGAGCATCTACGCGCAGGGGTCCGCGACGGACTGGGCGGCGCACCGGGTGCGCGCGGAGTTCCCCGCGTTCGCCCTCGACGCGCCGGGGTTCCGGTTCACCGGTGAGCACGTCTACCCCTGGCAGTTCGAGGAGGACCCGGCGCTGGTGCCGCTGCGCGCGGCGGCGGACCTGCTCGCCGCCGACCCCGACCTGCCCCCGCTGTACGACGCCGACGTGCTGGCGGAGAACACCGTCCCCGTCGCGGCCGCGGTCTACGTCGACGACATGTTCGTGCCGTACGAGTTCTCGAGGGCCACCGCAACCGCGATCCGCGGGGCCCGCACGTTCGTGACGAACGAGTACCAGCACGACGGGTTGCGGGTGGACGGGAAGCGGCTGCTGGACGTGCTGCTCGGTCTCGCGCGCCGCTGACGGCCCATCCCACGACTTCCTGTGACCCGCAAGTCACAGATCGTCCAGGCGAAACCCTTGTCTGTGAGCACTCTGAGCACCACACTCGGCCTGGTTCGTCCATCGAAGCAGGAGGCCACGTGCGCAAGATCGTCCTCTCGGCCGCGATGAGCACCGCGCTCCTCGCCACGACCCTCGCGGTGACGCAGTCGTCGTTCGCCGAGACCACCGCTCCCACCACCCGCACCGCCACGGGAGCGACCACCGCTCCCACCGACTACGTCGTGCTCTACGACGTCGGCACCAGCGACGTCCTCGCCCGCGCGGCCATCGCCGCCGCCGGCGGCACCGTGCTCTCCAGCAACGCCGAGGTCGGCTACGCCGTCGTCACCAGCACCGCCGCGGACTTCGCCGAGAAGGCCGGCGCCGCCGCCGGGCTCGTCGGCGCCGCGGCCAACCGCACCATCGGCGCCGCGCCGAAGGACGCCGTCGACGAGGACGACGCCGTCGAACGGCTCAGCGCCGCCGAACTCGCCGGGACCGGGGGGAACGTGTCGCTCAAGGCGCTCGCGGCCCGCAAACCCACCGAAGAACCCCTGGCCTCCCTGCAGTGGGACATGCGCGCCATCGGCGCCACCGCGGAAGGCACCTACCGCACGCAGCCGGGCAGCAAGAAGGTCAGCGTCGGGGTCATCGACACCGGGGTCGACGGTTCCCACCCGGACATCGCGCCGAACTTCGACGCCGAGCTCAGCCGCAACTTCGTCACCGACCTGCCCGACATCGACGGCCCCTGCGAGGTCGAGGGTTGCGTCGACCCGGCCGACGTCGACGAGGGCGGGCACGGCACCCACGTCGCCAGCAGCATCGGTTCCCCGATCAACGGCATCGGCATCGCCGGGGTCGCGCCGAACGTGAACCTGGTGAACCTGCGCGCGGGCCAGGACTCCGGCTACTTCTTCCTGCAGCCCGTCCTCGACGCCATCACCTACGCGGGCGACGCCGGCGTCGACGTCATCAACATGAGCTTCTACGTCGACCCGTGGCTCTACAACTGCCGGGCGAACCCGGCGGACTCGCCCGCCGAGCAGCAGCAGCAGCGCATCACCATCGAAGCCGTGCAGCGCGCGATCGACTACGCGCGCAGCAAGGGCGTCCTGCCGGTCTCCGCGTCCGGCAACGGGGCCACCGACCTCGGCGCGCCGGGGGTGGACACCTCCAGCCCGAACTACCCGCTCGACGAGGAGGGCAACCCCGCCGACGCGCGCGAGCGCACGATCGACAACGCCACCTGCCTCGACGTCCCGGCGGAGAGCAACGGCGTGGTGACGGTGAACTCCACCGGCCCCTCGGGCCGCAAGGCGTACTACTCCAACTACGGCACCGAGCAGTCCGACGTCGCCGCCCCCGGCGGTGACGCCTACGACACCCCCAACGGCCGCGTGTCCCCCGCCGCCCAGGTGCTCGGGGCCTACCCGGAGAACGTCGCCGTCGCCGAGGGCGCCATCGACGAGAACGGCGAGCCCACCCTGCCCTCCGTCATCCGGGAGATCACGGAGGACGGGAAGAGCGCCTACTACCAGTACTCCCAGGGCACCTCGATGGCCGCCCCGCACGCCGCGGGGGTCGCGGCGCTCATCGTCAGCGAGTACGGGAAGCGCGACCCGGCCCACCGGGGGACCCTGACGCTCGACCCGGACGTCACCGAGGCGATCCTGCTGGGGACCGCGACCGACACCGCGTGCCCGGTGCCGGCGGAGTTCACCTACCGGCGCTACTCGGCCACCGCGGGTGAGCTCGTCTCGACCGCCACCTGCGCCGGCCCCGCCGACGACAACGGCTTCTACGGCGAGGGGGTCGTGGACGCGCAGCGGGCGGTCTCCGCCTTCTGACCCTCCCTCCAGCGAGGACGCCCCGTCGACCGTCCCGGTCGGCGGGGCGTCCTGCTGCCCGCCCCCGCCGCGACCCCGGGCGCGACGCTCAGGCGGTCAGCGAGCGCAGGGCCTCGGTGTCGTCCCGCTTGAGGTCCTCGAACATCTCCAGCGCGCGGGCGGTGTCCCACTTCACGGCCAGCCCGTGGGAGGTCCGCAGGTTCGGGTCGGCGACGGGGACGGTCATGGAGATCCCGTCCGCGCCCGAGGCCGCCCGCATGCCGCGCAGGAACCCCACCAGGTCGGGCAGCGAGGCCTCCTCGTCGAGGGTCACCGCGGAACCCCCGGAGGAGGCCAGCGGGAACGCCCGGAACGGGTTCAGCAGGGTCGCGGGGCTCGCGGCCTTCGCCGTGATGGCGGCGAGGAGCTCGCGCTGGCGGACGGCCCGGCCGAGGTCGCCCTGGACGTCGGAGTAGCGGTACCGCGCGTAGCCCAGGGCGGTCGCCCCGCCCATCTCCTGGCACCCGGCCTGGATGTCGAGCCCGGCGCGCACGTCGTCCACGGCCTGCGCGGGGCACATCTCCACCCCGCCGACGGCGTCGACGATCCGGGCGAAACCCCCGAAACCGGTCTCGACGTAGTGGTCGACCCGCAGGCCGGACACGTTCTCGACGGTCTCGGTGAGCAGCGGCGCGCCGCCGATGGCGTACGCGGCGTTGATCTTGTTGCTGTCGTGGCCGGGGATCGGGACGTAGGAGTCGCGGGGGACGCTGATGAGCGCCGACGGCCCGCCGCCGGCGGGGACGTGCAGCAGCATGATCGTGTCGGTGCGCCGGCCGGCGATGTCGTCCCCGCCCGCGGAGTACTCCGCGATCTCCTCCGGGGTCAGGCCGTCGCGGGAGTCGCTGCCGACGATGAGGTACGTCGTGCCCGGCGTCGCGGCCGGCCGCTCACCGGTGGACGCCGCCGCCACCTGCTGCACCGAGGACCAGCCGCGCCAGGCCAGCGCGGAGGGGTAGGCGACGGCCAGGACGAGGAGGACCGCCACCGCCGCGAGGAGCCGCCGGCGGCGCACCACGGCGCGGCGGCGCAGCGGACGGGACCCGCGCGCGGGTCCGCCCGGCGCCGCGGGGCGGGCCGGGCGCGCGGGCGCCGGGGTCGCGGGCCGGGCGGGTGCGGAGGCGGCGGAGAAGTCCGCCAGCCGCTGCTCGCGACCCGGCGCCTGGGCCGCGGGGGGCCGGGCGGGACGGCGCGCGGGGCGCCCGTAGGTCGTGGAGTGCCACTGCTCGCCGCGCTGGGACGGGTCGTCGCTGGTCGGCGGCTCGGCGGTCACCGCTCCACCGTACGGCCGGGCGCGCGCCGCGCCGGGCAACCGGGACGCGCCCGCACCCGAGTCTCACGCTTCACGCACAAACCCCCCGAACGGTGGTCCCGCCGGGGAAACCCGGTGGGACCCCGTCGGGGGGTCCGGTGTCGCGGCCGGTCAGGCGCGGGGACGGCCCAGCGCGCGGTAGGTCCACCCGGCGGCGCGCCAGCGGGCGGGGTCGAGGGCGTTGCGGCCGTCGAGGATCCGCTTGTTCTTCACCAGGCCGGAGATCGTGGCCGGCTCGAGGTCGCGGTACTCCTTCCACTCCGTCAGGAGCAGGACGACGTCGGCGCCGCGGACGGCGTCCTCCACCGTCTCGGCGTAGGAGATGTCCGGGACGGCCTTGCGGGCGTTGTCCAGCGCGGCCGGGTCGGTGAGGACGACGTCGCCGCCCTGGAGGCGGATCTGCGCGGCCACGTTGAGGGCGGGGCTGTCGCGGATGTCGTCCGAGAGCGGCTTGAACGCCGCGCCCAGCACGGCCACGCGCCGGCCGATGAGGGAGCCGTCGCAGACCTCGCGGGCCAGGTCCACCATGCGGATCCGGCGGCGCATGTTGATCGAGTCGACCTCGCGCAGGAAGGTCAGCGTCTGGTCCGCGCCGAGCTCGCCGGCGCGGGCCATGAAGGCGCGGATGTCCTTGGGCAGGCAGCCGCCGCCGAAGCCGAGACCGGCGTTGAGGAACTTCCGCCCGATGCGGTCGTCGTGCCCGATGGCGTCGGCGAGCTGGGTGATGTCGGCGTTGACCTTCTCGCAGAGCTCGGCCATCGCGTTGATGAAGGAGATCTTGGTGGCGAGGAAGGAGTTCGCCGCGACCTTGACGAGCTCGGCGGTCTGGTAGTCGGTGACGATCAGCGGGGTGCCGCGCTTGAGCGGGGTCGCGTAGACCTCGTCCAGCAGCGCCTTCGCCCGCTTGCCCTCGGCGGTGTCGGCCCCGCCGTCGACGCCGTAGACCAGGCGGTCGGGGGTCAGGGTGTCCTCGACGGCGTGGCCCTCGCGCAGGAACTCCGGGTTCCAGGCCAGACCCTCGGTGTCCGGGGCGCGGTCGGCGATCCGGCTGGCGAGGCGGGCGGCGGTGCCGACCGGCACGGTCGACTTCCCGACGACGAGCTCACCGGCGCCCAGGTGGGGGATCAGGGCGTCGACCGCGGCGTCGACGTACTTCATGTCGGCCGCGAACTCGCCCTTCTTCTGGGGGGTCCCCACGCAGACGAAGTGGACGGCGGAGCCCGCCGCCTCGGCGATGTCGGTGGTGAACCGCAGACGGCCCGTGGCCATCGTGCGCTCGAGGAGCTCGGGCAGCCCCGGCTCGTAGAACGGCGCCCGGGCGGCCTGCAGGGCCGCGATCTTCTCCGGGTCGACGTCGATCCCGATGACCTCGTGCCCCAGCTCCGCCATGCACGCCGCGTGCACGGCCCCGAGGTACCCGCACCCGATGACAGTCATCCGCATGGAGCGCACAGTAGCGACACGGACGCGATGAGAGAACACCCGCCTCCGTCCGGGAGACCCAGGTCACGCCGTTCGTGGAGGAGACGTGGCGGACGACGGTCGAACTCGTGACAGGGTGTGCCTCAAGCTCGGGCCGCCCCCGGCCGAGACCAGGAGCCACGGACACGTCCACCGGAAGGTCACCATGCGCTTGCGTCCCCGCACCCTCGGCCTCGCGGCCGCTCTCGCGGTCAGCTCGGCCCTCGTGGCCGGTGCCGTTCCCGCGACGGCCTCCCCGGGCGTCGACCTCAAGGCCGCCGCGACCAGCCGCGTCTACGGCTCCGACCGCATCGGCACCGCCGTCGCCGCCGCCAAGTCCTTCTCCGGCCAGCGCGCCGACGCCGTCGTCCTCACCCGCTCCGACACCTTCGCCGACGCCCTCGCCGGCGCGCCGCTGGCCTCGGACAAGGGCGGCCCGCTGCTGATGACCCCCCGCACCACCCTCGACCCGTCCGTCGCCGCCGCGATCACCGACGTCCTCAAGACCACCGGCACCGTCTACCTGCTCGGCGACGGCAACGCGCTCTCCACCGGCGTCGAGGACGCCGTGAAGGCCCTCGGGTTCCGCACCGTGCGGCTCTTCGGCTCCGACCGCTTCGGCACCGCCGTCGCCATCGCCAAGGAACTGCCCGCCGCGCAGACCGTCTCGGTCGTCACCGGCTGGAACTTCCCCGACGGCCTCGCCGCCGGGGCCCTCATGGGCGTCGTCGACACCGACTCCAAGCACGGCATCGGCGTCGTCCTGCTCTCCGACGGCACCAACCTCGGGGGCGCCACCCAGGGCTACCTGGACTCCCGCCGGTTCACCACCAAGATCGCCATCGGCGGGGTCGCGGTCACCGCGGTCAACAAGTACCAGACCGGCTGGTCCCAGCTCGCCGGCAACGACCGCTACGAGACCGCCTCCCTCGTCGCCCGCCAGTTCAGCTCCGCGGCCTTCTTCGAGGACGCCACCAGCCTCCTCGGCGTCGCCACCGGCGAGAACTGGCCCGACGCCCTCGCCGGTTCCGCCCTGCTCGCCTACGGCGGCGGCCCCATGCTGCTGACCGCCCGGGGCTCGCTGCCCGCCAGCACGAAGTCCGCCATCGACGCCCTCAAGGCCGACGCCGTGGCCAACGGCACCTCGATCACCAAGGTCCTCGTCTTCGGCGACGAGAACTCCGTCTCC
The DNA here is from genome assembly GCF_000017305.1 of Kineococcus radiotolerans SRS30216 = ATCC BAA-149. Classification (GTDB taxonomy): domain Bacteria; phylum Actinomycetota; class Actinomycetes; order Actinomycetales; family Kineococcaceae; genus Kineococcus; species Kineococcus radiotolerans. Next base: position 2,997,243 of record NC_009664.2, read on the forward strand.
GCCCCCGTCTACGACGCCGTGGTGTCCGCCGTCGGCTGACCCCCGGCCCCGCGCGCCCTCGCGCGCGGCCTCACCCCTGCCGAGCAGGCCCGTCGCGCCCGTCGCGGCGGGCCTGCTCCGGTGCGGGGGCCTCGTCGAGGGCCAGGCGCCGGGCGAGCTGGGTGATCGTCTCCTCCAGCTGGCGCGAGCGCCGGTAGGAGGAGACGACGAACCCCAGGAACGCGATCACCAGGCCGTACAGCAGCAGGTCCGCGCCGCGCCCGACGCCCACCGCGTTCGCGACCGCCGTCACCGCCCCCGGGACGAGGATGCTGGCGACGGCGAGCCCCACCAGCGCCCCCAGCAGCAGCCGGCGCACGGCCTGGTGGCGGGCACCGGCGGTGCTGCGCACGAGCACGGCGCCGACGACGAGGACGACGGCGATGAGCAGGACCTGGATGGCGAGCACGACGTCTACCCCAGCAGTGTCTCGACGAGGATGTTGACGCTGTTCAGCAGCGACTGGCCCTTGGAGCGGGAGTAGTCGGTGTAGAGGACGTGCACGGGGTGCTCGGCCCAGCGCAGCCCGCTGCGCCCCACCTGGTGGACGATCTCGCTGGCGTGCGCCATCCGGTTGTGCCGGATCCGCAGGGTCGCCGCGCCCTCGCGGGAGAGCACCCGCAGGCCGTTGTGCGCGTCGGTCAGGCGCATCCCCGTCGTGCGGTTGGTGTAGACGACCGCGGCGCGCAGCACCAGGCGCCGCAGCCGGTCCAGCTCGGTGCGCCGGTCCAGGAACCGGGAGCCGAAGACGACGTCGAGCCCCTCCGCGTGCAACCGCCGCACCATCGCCGCCGCGTCCTCCACCCGGTGCTGGCCGTCGGCGTCGAAGGTCACGACCGAGCGGGTGAGGGGGTCGCGCAGGGCGTAGGCGACCCCGGTCTGCAGGGCGGCGCCCTGGCCGAGGTTCACGGCGTGGCGCACCACCACCGCCCCCGCGTCCTGCGCGGCGCGGGCGGAGGCGTCGGTGCTGCCGTCGTCGACGCACACGACGTGGGAGAAGCGCTCCCGCAGGCCGCGCACGACGTCGCCGATGACGCTCGCCTCGCAGTACAGGGGGACCACGACCCAGGTGGCGGGGAACCCGGGCGCGAGGGCGTCGACGGCCGCGGCGGGCGGCGCACCGCCCGCGGGGACGCCCGCCGGGGGGTTCGGTGAGGTGTTCGGTGAGGTGTTCACGGCCCGTCCATCATGGCGGTTGCGACGGCGTGCGCGGCGCATCGGCGAGGATGGCGCGCGTGAAGTCCCTGCTGTCGACCGTCCGCGCCCTCCTCGCCCTCCTGCCGTCGGGGAGCTCGCGGTTCGTCACGGCCTACTGCACGGCGCAGGCCCTGCTCTCCGTCTTCGACGTCGCCGCCCTCGGCCTGCTGGCCGTGCTGCTGCCCGCCGCCGTCAGCGGCGAGGGGCGCCTCGCGCTGGCGCTGCCGGTCCTGGGGGACTCCGTCACCACCACCGAGCTCATCGTCCTCATCTGCGTCGCGAGCCTGCTGCTGGTGCTGAAGTCGCTGGCCCAGCTCGCGCTGGTGCGCTGGGGCGTCGTCCGCTTCGCCGGCCACGAGGTCGACGTCGCCGACCGCCTGGTGCGGGCCTACCTGTCCGCCTCCTGGGCCTACCGGCTGCGGGCGTCCTCCGCGCGCGCGGTCCGCACCGTCGACGAGTCGCTCAACCAGGCCTTCAACGGCTTCCTCATGCCCTTCTCCAGCCTCGTCGCCGAGGTCGCCTCGCTGGTGGCCGTCGGGGTCGTGGTGCTCGTCGCGGCCTGGCAGACGGCGATCGTCGCGGCGGTGTACTTCGGGCTCATCGCGGTGCTGCTCTACTCCGTCATCGCCAAGCGCGCCGCCGCCGCCGGGCGCACGGCGACGGCCGCCAGCGTCGACACCATCCGGCTGGTGCAGGAGTCGTTCGCGACGACGAAGGAGATCACCCTGCGCGGGCGCGGGGACCAGCTCGCCGAGGTGGCGCGGGAGGTCCGCGCGGGCAGCGCCCGGGCGCGGGGGATGGCGTTCTTCTACTCGGTGGGCCCGCGCTTCGTCCTGGAGGCGGCCCTGCTGGGCGGGTTCCTCGTCGTCGGCGGGGTCGCGGTGGCCACCCAGGGGGTCACCGAGGCGGTGTCGGCGATCGGGCTGTTCGCCGTCGCCGGGTTCCGCGTCGTGCCGTGCCTGACCCGGCTGCAGTCGGTCTTCGCCACGATGCACGCCCACGAGCCCAACGCCCAGGAGGTCCTCGACGCGCTGCGCGAGACCGGCGCCGCGGCCAGCGAGCGGGCCCGGTTCGCTCCGGTGGACCCGCGCGGGCTGCCCGCGGGCGCGGTCGAGATCGTCCTCGACGACGTGAGCTTCACCTACCCCGGCAGCGACCGCCCCGCGCTGGACGGGGTGTCGCTGCGGGTGCCGGCGGGCTCGCGCGTCGCGGTGGTGGGGCGCTCGGGGTCGGGCAAGTCGACGCTGGTCGACCTCGTCCTGGGGCTGCTCGCCCCCTCGGTGGGCCGGGTCCTCGTGGGGGGCCGGCCCTTCGACGAGGTCGCCGCGGCGTGGCGGGCCCGCGTCGGCTACGTGCCGCAGGAGGTGGCGCTGCTCGACGCCGACGTGGCCCGCAACGTGGCGCTGTCCTGGCGCGACGAGGACGTCGACGTGGCCCGGGTCGAGGAGGTCCTCGCCGCCGCCCAGCTCACCGACGTCGTCGCCGGGCTGCCGCAGGGCGTGCGCACCCCGGTGGGGGAGCGCGGCCTGCGGCTGTCCGGCGGGCAGCGCCAGCGCCTGGGGATCGCCCGCGCCCTCTACACCGACCCCAAGGTCCTCGTGCTCGACGAGGCCACCTCGGCGCTGGACGCCTCCACGGAGGCCGCGGTGACCGCGACGGTCGCCGCCCTGCGCGCCGAGGTGACCGTCCTCGTCGTCGCGCACCGCCTCGCCACGGTCCGCGACTGCGACGCCGTGGTGCTGCTGGAGGACGGGCGCGTCGTCGACGTCGGGACCTTCGACGAGGTCGTGGCGCGGGTCCCGGACTTCGCGGTGCAGGCCCAGCTGTCCGGGCTGGCCGGCGCCTGAGGGCCGGTCAGCCCCCCGCGGGGGGCTCCACCGGCAGCGCGGGGTGCTCCACCGGCAGCGCCGGGGCGAGCCGGCGCAGCGCGGTGTACGTGGGGACCAGCGCCGCGTAGAGGTCGGTGAACACCGGCCGCAGCTGGGCGTAGACGCCGGCCGCCGCGGGGTCGGGCGCCACCCGCGACTGCACGGTGACGAGGTCGGCGGCCACCTCCACCGAGGGCACCATCCCCAGCGCCTCCATCCCCAGCAGCGCCGCGCCGAAGCTGGAGCCCTCGTAGCCGGCGGCGAAGCCGACCTCCATGTCCAGGGCGTCGGCCAGGACCTGGCGCCACAGCGGGCTGCGGGCGAAGCCGCCGGTGGCGCGCAGCCCTTCCACGCGCAGCCCGGCCAGGCGCATCGACTGCAGGACCACCGACAGCTGCAGGCACACCCCCTCCACCGCGGCCCGCACCAGGTGCTCGCGCCGGTGCGCGCGGGTCAGGCCCACGTAGGCCCCGCGCGGCAGGGAGCTCCAGTGCGGCGCCCGCTCGCTGAGCAGGTACGGCAGCATCAGCAACCCCCCGGAGCCGGCCGGGACGCGCCCGGCGAGCTCCAGGAGGGCCTCGTGCGGCTCCTCGCCCAGGTCGGGGGCCAGCGCGTCGCCGGCCCACTCCAGGACGACCCCGCCGTTGTTGATCGCACCCCCGACGACCCACCGCCCCGGGGTGAGGGCGTAGCAGAACACCTGCCCCAGCGGGTCGACCACGGGGCGGTCGACGACGACACGCAGGGCGCCGGAGGTGCCGATGGAGCAGGCGGCCACCCCCGGCCGCACCGCCCCGAGCCCCAGGTTGGCCAGCGGGCCGTCGCCGGCCCCCACCACGAGCGGGGTCGCGACGGGCAGGCCCGTCGCCGCGGCCGCGGCGTCGGTCAGCCCGGGCAGGACGTGCGTCGTGGTCACCGGTTCGGGCAGCTGCTCCAGCTGCACCCCGGCCAGCTGCAGGGCCTCCGCGTCCCAGCGCAGCGCGGCGAGGTCGAACAGCCCCGTGGAGGAGGCCGTGGAGTGGTCCACGACGAGGGCGCCGGCCAGGTGCAGCAGCACCCAGTCCTTCACCCCGATCCAGAAGCTGACCCGCTCGCACAGCTTGGGTTCCTGCTCGCGGAACCAGACCAGCTTGGGCAGCGGGGACATCGGGTGCAGCGGCGTCCCGGTGCGCCGGTGCAGCGCGAGCCCGCCCGGGGCGGCGCGCAGCCGTTCCGCCTGGGTGCCGGCGCGGGTGTCCGCCCAGGTGATCACCGGGGTCAGCGGGCGGTGCTCGGCGTCCAGGCCCAGCAGGCTGTGCATGGCGGTGCTGAAGGACAGCCCCGCCACCCGCCCGGCGCCGACCGCCTCGACGACGGCCCGCACCGAGCGCTGGACGGCGTCCAGGATGAGGTGGGGGTCCTGCACGGCGTGGCCGGGCTCCGGTTCCTCCAGCGGGTAGCCCACCGAGTGCTGCGCCGTCGCGGTGCCGGCGGTGTCGTAGGCGACGACCTTGGTGCTCGTGGTGCCGATGTCGACGCCGAGGACGAGGTCCGCACCCCCCGCGGTGCCCGCGCCGCTCACAGGACCAGGTACCCGAGGAAGGCCAGCGCGAAGCCGACGAGGCCGATGAGGGTCTCCATGACCGTCCACGTCCGCAGCGTCGTGGGCACGTCCATGCCCAGGAAGCGCCCCACGAGCCAGAAGCCGGAGTCGTTGACGTGGCTGAGCGCGGTCGCGCCGGCGGCGATGGCGATGACGATGAACGCGGGGTCGAGGCTGGACAGGCCCGCGGTCGCCTCGACGGTGGGGGCCATCAGCCCGGCGGTGGTGGTCAGCGCCACCGTCGCCGAGCCCTGCGCCACGCGCAGGCCCAGGGAGATGATGAACGCGGCCACGATGACGGGCAGGCCGGTCGCGGCCAGGGTGTCGGCCAGGGCGCCGCCGATGCCGCTGGCGCGCAGGACCCCGCCGAACATGCCGCCGGCGCCGGTGATGAGGATGACGGCGCAGACCGGCCCGAGGGAGCTGTTGGCCAGGTCCTCGACCTCGCCGCGCGTCAGCCGGCCCCGGCTGAGGACGACCATGGTGACGAGCACGGCGATGAGCAGCGCGATGGGCGTCTGCCCCACCAGGCGCAGCACCTGCACCCAGGTCGCCTCGCCGTCGACGGCGCCGGCGGTGGCCAGCGTGTTCAGGCCCGTGTTGAGGAAGATCAGCACCAGGGGCAGCAGCAGCACGAGGAGGACGGTGCTGAAGCGCGGGGCGGCCGGGCCCGGGGTGCCCGTCCCGCCCGTCGCGCCCGGGGCGGTGGCGGCGCCGGCGGTGCCGGAGGGCCCGGCCTGCCCGGCCGTGTTCGCGGCCAGGCGCTCGGCCCACTCCGCGGGCAGCGGCACGTCGGTGCGGCGCCCGGCCCACAGGCCGAAGAGGTAGCTGGCGGTGAACCACGTGGGGACGGCGAGGACGAGGCCCACGAGGATGAGGACGCCGATGTCGGCGCCGAGCAGCTCACCGGCCGCGACCGGGCCGGGGTGCGGGGGCACGAAGGCGTGCATGACGGCGAAGGCGCCCGCGGCGGGCAGGGCGTACGTCAGGACGGAGCCGCCGAAGCGGCGGGCCACCGAGAAGATGATCGGCAGGAAGACCACGAGCCCGGCGTCGAAGAAGATCGGGAACCCGAAGATCAGCGAGGCGACGCCGAGGGCGAGGGGGGCGCGCTTCTCGCCGAAGCGGGCCACGAGGGTGTCGGCGAGCACCTGCGCGCCGCCGGTGACCTCCAGCAGGCGCCCGATCATGACGCCGAAGCCGACGAGCAGGGCGACGCTGGCCAGCGTGCTGCCGAAGCCGGCGGTCAGGACGTCGACGACGTCGAGCAGGCTCCCGTCGGGACCGACGGTGACGACGGCGGTGACGGCGCTGACGAGCACGAGCGCGACGAACGCGTGCAGCTTGAAGCGGATGATCAGCAGCAGCAGCAGGGCCACGGCGGCGGCGGCGATGAGCAGCAGCGTGCTCGTGCCGTAGGCGGGTGTGACGGTCTCCATCGATCCTCCAGGGACGGCGGTGTCTCGCGGGGGAGGGTAGCCCACCCGGGCATTACGTCGTACCTTTCCGGTGCGTTCCGGCGATACGTGTACGGAGGAGGCCGGGCAGTATGGGGACGTGCCCGACCCCACCCCGCAGCCGCGGGCCGACTCCCCCCGCGACGGCGGCCCCTACGACCGCGTCCTGGAGCGCCTCGGCCGGCGCGTCGTGGACGGCGAGCTGCCCCCCGGCACCGTGCTCGCCCTGGAGGGCATCGCCGCCGAGCACGGCGTCTCGCGCACCGTGGCCCGCGAGGTCGTCCGCGTCCTGGAGTCCCTCAACCTGCTCGTCAGCCGCCGCCGCGTCGGGGTCGTCGTCCGCCCGCGGGAGCAGTGGACCGTGCTCGACCCGCGCATCGTGCGCTGGCGCCTGGCCGGCCCCGGGCGCCAGGCCCAGCTGCTCGCCCTCAGCGAGCTGCGCCTCGCCGTCGAACCGGTCGCCGCCGCCCTCGCCGCCCGCCACGCCACTCCCGAGCAGTGCGGCGCGCTGGTCGAGGCCGTCGTCGGGATGACCGTCACCGCCCGCACCCCCGACCTGACCGCCTACCTCCAGCACGACGCCCGCTTCCACCGCACCCTGCTGGGGGCCACCGCCAACGACGCGTTCGCCGCGCTGGCCGGCACCCTCACCGAGGTGCTCGCCGGGCGCACCGAGCACCGGCTGATGCCCGCCCGGCCCGCCGCCCAGGCCATCGCCTGGCACCGCGAGGTCGCCGAGGCCGTCAGCGTCGGCGACGCCGACGCCGCCGAGGACGCCATGCGCTCGATCGTGCGGGAGGCCACCGCCGCGATGGCCGCCGCCTCCGCCCCCGGCGCCTGACCCCGCCCCGGGGCGTGGCGCCCCGGGGGAGCGCCCGCACTGGGTAGGGTCGCGGACCGTGCCGCCCCTCGTCCGCATCGCGACGCGGACCTACCCCCCGGACGTGGGGGCCGCCCCCTTCCGCCTGCGCGCCCTGGCCCGCGCCCTCGTCGAGGCCGGCTGCGAGGTCGAGGTCGTCACCACGAGCGCCACCGCCCCCGAGACCGCCGACCCCGGTGTCGCGACCCGGCGCCGCCCCGTCCTGCGCGACGCCGACGGCGCCGTCCGCGGGTACGTGCCCTACCTCTCCTTCGACGTCCCCCTCGCCGCGCGGCTGCTGACCGGCGCCCGCCCCGACGTCGTCGTCCACGAACCCCCGCCGACCACCGGGGTCGTCACCCGCGTCACCTCCGCGCTGCGCCGGGTCCCCTACGTCTCCTACCTGCCCGACGTCTGGTCGCAGGGCGCCGTCGCCGCCGGGGCGCCCGCCCCGGTGCTGCGGGCCGTCGCGCTGGCCGAGCAGGCCGCGCTGCGCGGGGCGGCCCGGGTCCTGGCCGTCACCGCGGGGATGGCCGAGGAGGTCGTGCGCGGGGGCGTGGACCCCGCCCGGGTCCGCGTCGTGGGCAACGGCGTGGACGTCGACGTCTTCCGGCCCGCCGCCGACCCCGCCGCCGACCCCGCCACCGCCGACCCGGGCCCGCCGGCCGGGGACCTGCGCGTCGTCTACAGCGGGACCATGTCGGAGTGGCAGGGGGCGGAGGTTCTCCTCCGCGGCTTCGCGCGGGTCCTGCGCGAGCGGCCCGGGGCCCGGCTCACCCTGGTCGGCGGCGGCGTCGACGTCCCCCGGCTGCGGGCGCTGGCCGCCGAGCTCGCCCCGCACGCCATCGACCTGCCCGGCACCGTCGCCCCCGAGCGGGCCGCGCGGCTGCTGGCCGGCGCCGACCTCGCGCTGGCCTCCCTCGTCCCCGGCACCGGCTACGACCTCATGTCGCCCACGAAGATCTACGCGGCCACGGCCTGCGGCACCCCCGTCCTCTTCGCCGGGGTCGGCACCGGCGCTGCGGTCGTGCGCGAGCACGGGCTGGGGGTCGTCGTGGACCACGACCCCGACGCGGTGGCCGCGGCCCTGCGCGCGGCCACCACCCCGGACCCGGCCACCCGGGCCCGGCTGCGGGAGTGGGCGCTGGCGCACGGCTCCCTCGCCGCGGCGGCCCGCCGGGCCGCCGACGCGGTGCTCGAAGCGCTGCGGCCCCCGCGGTGATCCCGGCGACTCCCGCGATGGCCCCCGCGGTCCCCGGGTTCACCGTCGTCACCGGCGGGAGCCCCGCCTCCGACGCGCTCACCCTCGCCCTGGCCGCGGCCTGGGTCCTGCTGCCGGGGGCCCTCGTCCTCGCCGCCGCCGGGGTCCGCCGGGTCCCCGTGCTGCTCGGGGCCGCGCCGGCCACCTCGATCGGCGTCAGCACCGTCGTCGCGACCCTCACCGGGCTCAGCGGCACCCGCTTCACGTGGTGGGGGGTCCTCGCCGCGACCGCCGTCCTCGCCCTGCTCGTCGCCGCGGTCCGCGGGCGGGGACGCGAACCGTTCGAGACCGGCCGGACCCCGCGCGGCCCGGCGATCGCCGCGGGGGTCCTGGTCCTCGCCGCGGGCGCCACGGCGTGCGAGCTGTTCCGGCGGGGGCTGGGCGCGCTCGCCACCCCGACGCAGGAGCACGACGCCCTCACCCACACCCTCGTCGCCGCCCGCGTCCTGCGCGCCGGGGACGCCGCGCCGTGGCGCGGCCAGGCCCTCGACGTCGTCACCGGCGTGCCCGCGCAGTACTACCCCAACGGGCTGCACCAGTGGGCGGCCCTCGTCGCCGGCACCGGCGACGTCAGCGTCGTCAGCGGCCTCAACGCCACGAGCGTCCTCGTCCTCGCCCTCGTCCAGCCGCTGGGCCTGCTCGCCCTGGCCGCGCGCACCCTGCCGCGGGCGTGGCTGCCCGCCGGCGGGGTCGCCGCCGTCGCCTCCGCGCTCGCCTACCAGCCGCTGCAGGCCATGCACCACGACTCCGGCGCCCTGCCGAACGCGGCCGCGATCGCCTTCGCCCCCGGCGTCGTCGCCCTGCTGCTGCCCCCGCCGAGCACCCCCGCCCGCGCCGTCGGGGGCCTCGTCCCCGCCCTGGCCCTGGCCTGCGCCGGAGCGGTCACCGTCCACCCCAGCGCCGCCCTCACCGTCGGCGGCGGGGTCCTCGGCTGGTTCGTCCTCGACGCCGTCGTCGGCCGGCGCAGCCCCTGGCGCGGGACGTGGTTCGCCGGCCTCGCCGGGGCCGGCGCGCTGGTCGCCGCCCTCGTGGGGACGGCGCTGGCCCGCGCCGCGGCCACCGGCGGGGGGTCCAGCTCCCGCTTCGTGCGCGACGTCGACCCGCAGTCCCTGCCCGACGCGCTGCACCGCGTCCTCACCCTGCCCCTGCAGGGCGGGATCGACCCCGCCGCGACCCGCGAGCAGTGGTGGCTGGCCGTCCCGGTGCTGCTGGGGGTGCTGCTGGCGGGACGCCGGGCCGGCGCGGCGGCGCTGACCTGGCTGGTGTGGACGGCGATCGCCGTGGCCTACCTCGTGGACCTGCGCGGCCCCGGCCTGGACCTGGTGTGGGACAGCGCCTGGAACTCCTACTACCGCGTCGTCGCCCACGGCAGCCCGTGGGCGTGGCTGCTCGCCGGGGTCGCGGTGGTCCGGCTCGCCGACCTGCTCACCGGCCCGCTCCCCGCGCGGGTCGCGCCCCGCGGCGCGCCCCTGCTGGCCGGGGCGCTGGGGCTCGCGCTCCTGGCCGGGGCCGGCTCCGACGTCCTGCCCACCGAGGTCCGCGCCCTGCGCGAGCGCTACGCCGACCCCGCCTACCAGCGCGTCGACGCCGACGACGCGGCCGCCGCGCGCTTCCTCGCCGAGCACGTCCGCCCCGGCCAGCGCGTCCTGAACTCCGGCAACGACGGCTCCACCTACGCCTACGTCCTGGAGGGGGTGCCCGTCCTCGCCACCACCGCCGTCCCCACCGCCCCGCTGCCGGACCTGCGGACCCTGCTCAAGCGGTTCCGCGACCTGCCCACCGACCCCGAGGTCCAGGACCTCGTGCGCCGCCACGACGTCGCCTGGGTCGTCGTCGACGCCGACGCCCCCGGACTGCCCCTGCGCCCGGCCGACGCCGCGTTCTTCGGCGTCCCCGGCTACTCCGTGCCGCCGGGCCTGGTGGACCTCGACGCCGTCGCGGGCCTGCGCCGGGTCTTCACCAGCGGCACGGTGGGCGTGTGGCAGGTGACCGGGCCGTGACCTGGCACCCTGTCCCGGTGCCCGCGAACGCGCCCGACACCCCGGAGGACAAGGTCGTCGCGGTGGTCGTCGCCTACGACCGCCGGGACCTCCTGCTCGCCGGTCTCGACGCGCTCGCCGCCCAGACCCGCCGCCCCGACCTCGTCGTCGTCGTCGACAACGCCTCCTCCGACGGCTCCCCGCAGGCCGTGCGGCGGTGGGCGGAGGGGCACGACCTGCCCCTCGACCTCGTCGTCCTGCCCCGCAACACCGGCGGCGCGGGCGGGTTCACCGCCGGCCTGGCCCGCGCGGTGCACCGCCACGGCGCCGGCGCGGTCTGGCTCATGGACGACGACACCGTGCCCCGCCCCGACGCGCTCGCGGCCTCGCTGACGGCGATGCGCCGCACCGGTTCCGCCCTCGTCGCCAGCCGGGTCGTGTGGACCGACGGGCGCGACCACCCGATGAACACCCCCCGCGAGCGCCCCGGGGTCACCGCCGCCGAGCGCGCCGCGGCCGCGGCGGCGGGCTGCCTGCCCGTGCGCTCGGCGAGCTTCGTGGCGCTGCTGCTGGACGCCCGCGCCGTGCGCGAGGACGGGCTGCCCGAGGCCGCGTTCTTCCTCTGGAACGACGACTTCGAGTACACGACCCGCCTGCTGCGCCACCGCCGCGGGGTCTCCTGCCCGGACAGCGTCGTCGAGCACCGCACGAGGGTCTTCGGCGGCGCCGACGCCGACCCGGGGGAGCGCTTCGCGCTGGAGGTCCGCAACAAGCTGTGGACCTTCACCCGCTCCCGCCCCCTCGGCGCGCGCGACACCGTCCTCTACGGCGGGGCGACGCTGCGCCGCTGGGTCCGGACGGTGGCCCGCTCCCGCCGCCGCGACGTGCTGGTGCGGGGGCTCGCGACCGGTCTGCGCCAGGGCGCGGAGCGGCCCGAGCCGACCGCCGCCGTCCTGCGCGACCTGCCCGAGGTCGCCGCCGACGTCCGCGCGGTGGAGTCCGCGGCCGGGCGCGACCTCGGCGCCGCCGCGCGGGTGGAGCCCACCGCCCCCCGCGAGGGGCTGCCGGCGTTCTCGGTGCTGCTGCCGGTGTGGGCCCGCGACGACGCCGCGCAGCTGCGGCGCGCCGTCGCCAGCGTCACCACCGAGCAGGAGCTGCGCCCCGACGAGGTCGTCGTCGTCCGCGACGGTCCCGTGCCGCCGGCCCTGCAGGAGGTCCTCGACGAGCTCTCGCGCGGGCCGGGGACCCGGGTGCACCCGCTGCCGCGCAACGTGGGGCTGGCCCGCGCCCTGGAGGCCGGGCTCGCCGTCTGCACCCACGACGTGGTGGCCCGGATGGACGCCGACGACGTCAGCCTGCCCACCCGCTTCGCGCGCCAGCTGCCCGTCATCGCCGCCGGCGCCGACCTCGTCGGGGCCGGGCTGCTGGAGATCGGCGCCGACGAGGACGACGTCGTGGGCCGGCGCGTCCCGCCCACCGGGGCCGCCGAGATCGCCCGCTACGCCCGCTTCCACGACCCCTTCAACCACCCCACGGTCGTGTACCGCCGCTCCGCGGTCGCCGCGGCGGGCGGGTACCGCGACCTGGAGCTGATGGAGGACTACTGGCTCTTCGCCCGGATGATCGCCGCCGGCGCCCGCGTGGAGAACCTGCCCGAGCCGCTGGTGAAGTACCGCGTCGGCGCGAGCCCGGACGCGGGGTCCTACGCCCGCCGCGGGGGCCTGCGGCTGTTCCGCTCCGAGCTCACCCTCCAGCGCCACCTGCGCCGCGAGGGGTTCACCACCCCCGTCCAGGCCGTGCGCAACGTCGTCGTCCGCGGCGGGTACCGCTTCGTGCCGACCCGGGTCCGCACCGCCGCCTACCGCGCCCTCATCGCCACGACGAACGAGACGACGCACGAGCAAGGAGGTGGACGGTGACCGCCGTCACCGACACCCAGCCCCCCGCCGACACCGCCGTCGCGAAGCGGCTGCCCGAGGTCCGCTCCATCACCGGCCTGCGGATCGTCGCGGCCGTCTGGGTCCTGCTCTTCCACTGGAAGTTCACCCCGCTGCCCGACTGGGGCGGGGTGCGCGCCTTCCTCACCCCCGTCACCGACTCCGGGCACCTCGGCGTCGACCTCTTCTACGTGATCTCCGGCTTCGTGATCACCCTGACCTACCTGGACACGATGGGGCGCCGGCCCCGGCTGCGCGGCTGGCTGGACTTCTGGTGGGCCCGGGTCTGCCGGGTCTGGCCCGCCTACGCCGTCGTCGTCGTGCTCTTCGGCTGCTGGCTGCTGTGGCGGCGCAGCATCGACCCCGCCTTCTACGCCTACCAGGGCGTGCAGCCGGACCTGGGGCCGTGGGCCTGGGTCGAGCAGCTGCTGCTGGTGCAGCTGTGGCACCGCCCCGACTTCGACGGCGCCAGCTTCGTGGGCGCGACCTGGTCGGTGTCGGCGGAGATGGCCGCCTACGTCGCCTTCCCCGTGCTGGCCCTGGTGCTGTTCCGGCTGCGGCGGCTGCCCTGGTGGCTGCTGGTCGCCGGGGCGGTGGCGCTGATGGTGCCCGCGGCGCTGCGCAGCTACCAGACCGGGGTCATCTACTGGGACTACAGCTGGCTGGAGCGGATCGGCACCTGCTTCGGCGCCGGGGCGCTGGTGTGCCTGGCGGTGCGGCGGTTGCAGGCGGGCGCGGTGTCCTCCGAGCGCGCCGCGCGGTGGGCCCCGACCCTCGCGTGGGTCCTGGTGCTGGAGTGCGTGCTCGTCGTGGGCTGGGCCGCGGGACGCCCCTACGACCGTTTCGCCGTGGTCGCGGTCCTCTTCCCGCTGCTCGTGGGGGCGCTCGCCCTGACCGAGCGCGGGCCCTCGGCGTTCCTGTCCCGCCCGGCGGTCGTGCTGGGCGGGCGGATCTCCTACAGCGTCTACCTCGTCCACGTGCCGGTGTACGAGGTCTTCTGGACCTTCCAGCGGGAGGTCCCGCAGATCGCCCCCGGCGGGCCGTGGACGGGCTTCCTCGTGCCGAACCTGCCGGTCGTGGCCATCGGTCTCGGGTGGGTCCTGTGGAGGTTCGTCGAGGAGCCCGCCCGCCGCCGCCTGCGCGCGCTGGGACGCGCGCGCCGGTGAGCGCGGGGTGACGGGGCCGGGGCCGCGGGGCGGCTACGCTGACGCCACCATGCCCGAGCACAGTCACGCCCATGAGACGACCCCCTGGACGGAGCGAACGAGGGTGAGCCACCTGTGAACATCGACCTCGTCGTCGTCGGATCGGGCTTCTTCGGGCTGACGGTGGCCCGTCAGTGCGCCGAGGACCTGGGCCTGAAGGTCCTCGTCATCGACCGCCGCGACCACATCGGCGGCAACGCCTACTCCGAGGCCGAGCCGGAGACGGGCATCGAGGTGCACCGCTACGGCGCGCACCTCTTCCACACCTCCAACGAGCGGGTGTGGGAGCACGTCAACCGGTTCACGCGGTTCACGCCCTACGTGCACCGGGTGTTCTCCACCTACCGGGGCGGCGTCTACTCGATGCCGGTCAACCTGCACACGATCAACCAGTACTTCGGCAAGGCGCTGTCGCCGGCCGAGGCGCGCGCGCTGGTCGCCGAGCAGGCCGGCGAGATCGACTCCGCCGTCGCGGACAACTTCGAGGACAAGGCGATCTCGCTGATCGGGCGCCCCCTCTACGAGGCCTTCTTCAAGGGTTACACCGCCAAGCAGTGGCAGACCGACCCGCGCAACCTCCCCGGGGCCACGGTCACCCGCCTGCCGGTGCGCTACGGCTACGACAACCGCTACTTCAACGACACCCACGAGGGCCTGCCCGTCGACGGGTACACGAAGTGGTTGGAGCGCCTCGCCGACCACCCGAACATCGAGGTCCGGCTGAACACCGACTTCTTCGACGCGGGCCAGGAGGTCCGCAAGGGCAACGTCGCGGGCAACGTCCCGATCGTCTACACCGGCCCGGTCGACACCTACTTCGGCAACGCCGAGGGGGAGCTGTCCTGGCGCACGCTCGACTTCGAGCAGGAGGTCCTGCCCGTGGGCGACTTCCAGGGGACGCCGGTGATGAACTACGCCGACGAGGACGTGCCCTACACCCGGATCCACGAGTTCCGGCACTTCCACCCCGAGCGGGACTACCCGAAGGACAAGACCGTGATCATGCGGGAGTTCTCCCGCTTCGCGGTCGCCGGCGACGAGCCGTACTACCCGGTGAACACCCCCGAGGACCGGCAGAAGCTGCTGGCCTACCGCGACCTCGCGTCGCGCGAGGCGGGCGTGCTGTTCGGCGGGCGCCTCGGCACGTACAAGTACCTCGACATGCACATGGCCATCGGGGCGGCCCTGTCGATGGTGGACAACAAGCTGGTCCCGCACTTCAAGGACGGCGCGGCCCTCGTGGCCGGTGGGGTGGACGCATGAGCACGGTCACGCACGGCAACGAACTGCACCTGGAGGCCTCCGGGGGCCTGGCCCCCGACGACGGGGTGTGGCGCGAGGTGCACCGCATCGTCTTCCCCTCGCGCGCCGACATCGACGTCCTGCCGCTGTACGTGGACTTCTCCCAGTCCGAGGGCTACGCCTCGGCGGAGTCCGACAGCATGGAGTTCGTCAACACCGGCACCGGGGAGTCCGACACCGAGGCCGCCGGCGACCGCCGCAGCCTCACCGTCCCCGCCGGCAAGCGGTACTCGCTGGGGTCGTACTTCAACGCCTTCCCGGCCAGCTACTGGCGCCGCTGGACCCGCGCCGAGAAGATCCGCTTCAGCGGCACCTTCCTCGGCTACGGCACGGTGACGCTGTTCAAGTCCAACGCGCGCGGCTCGCGCCAGCGCGTCACCTCCTGGCGCGTCGACGGCGAGGCGCAGCTGACCGAGGAGCTCACCCTCGCCCCCTTCGCCGACGGCGGCTGGTACTGGATCGACGTCGCCGGCGGCTCCGAGGCCCTGACCCTGGTCGAGGCCGCCTGGAGCGCGCCCGTCGCCGACCAGCCCGCGGGCAAGGCCTCCATCGGCGTCACCACGTTCAACCGCCCCGACTACTGCGTCAAGACGCTCAACGCGCTGGCCGCGGACGCGTCGGTGCTCGAGGTCCTCGACGAGATCGTCATCGTCGACCAGGGCACCCAGAAGGTCCGCGACGAGGACGGCTTCGCGGAGGTCGAGGCCCTGCTCGGCGCGAAGCTGCGCATCATCGAGCAGCCCAACCTCGGCGGCTCCGGCGGTTTCGCCCGCGGCATGTTCGAGGCCGTGCGCGGGGAGCGGAGCAAGTACGTCCTGCTCCTCGACGACGACGTGAACATCGAGCCCGAGGGCATCGTCCGCGCGGTCCAGTTCGGCGACGCGTGCCGCAAGCCGACCCTCGTCGGCGGGCACATGTTCGACATGTACGACCGCTCGGTGCTGCACACCCTGGGCGAGGCGGTGAACCTCTACCGGTTCTTCTGGGGCCCCGCGCGCGGGCTGTACCACGGCCACAACCTCGCCGCCTCGAACCTGCGCCAGACGCCGTGGATGCACCGCCGCGTCGACACCGACTACAACGGCTGGTGGATGTGCCTCATCCCCGTCGAGGTCGTCAAGGAGATCGGGCTCTCGCTGCCGGCGTTCATCAAGTGGGACGACGCCGAGTACGGCCTGCGGGCCATGGAGCACGGCTACTCCACGGTGTCGCTGCCCGGCGCCTGCGTCTGGCACGTGTCCTGGAACGACAAGGACGACACGATCGACTGGCAGGCGTACTACCACGAGCGCAACCGCTTCCTGGTGGCCCTGCTGTACTCGCCCTACGAGCGCGGCGGGCGGCTGTTCCGCGAGAGCAGCTACACCGACGTCAAGCACCTCATCTCGATGCAGTACTACGCGCAGGCCCTGCGCAACCGCGCGCTGACCGACCTCCTCAAGGGGCCGGAGCACCTGCACGAGCTGCTCGGCGCGACCCTGCCGGCCGTCCGCGCGCTGCGCGCGGAGTACCCCGACGCGCAGGTCGCGGCCGAACCCGACGCCTTCCCGACCCCCAAGCGCGGCAAGCCCGCGCACAAGGGCAAGGAGCCGCAGGCCCCGCGCCGGGGCATGCTGCTGCCCTGGGCGGCGCAGGCCGCGCTGCGCCAGCTGCGCGCGCCCAAGCCCGAGGCCGCCCAGCGCCCCGACGCCACCCTCGCCGCCAGCGACGGCAAGTGGTGGGAGCTGTCCCTCTACGACAGCGCCGTGGTCTCCATGGCCGACGGCAAGGGCGCGGTCTGGTACCGCCGCGACGCGAGGAAGTTCCGCTCGCTGCTCGCCGAGTCCGCGGACCTGCACCGCCGGATGCTCACGGCCTGGCCGCAGCTGCGCGCCGAGTACAAGGCCGCGCTGCCCGAGGTGACCTCCATGCGGGCCTGGGCCGACACCTTCGGGGTGGACCTCGACGCTCCCCGCGAGGGGGACTGACGGTGCCGGCGGCCACGACCGCCCCGGCACCGCTGCTCGCCCCGGGCCACGGCTCGGGGCTGCTGGACGTGGTCCGCTACCGCTACCTGCTGAAGCTGCTGGTCCGCAAGGAGATGCGGGTCCGCTACCGCGGGTCCGTCATGGGCCTGCTGTGGTCCTACGTGAAGCCGGGCGTGCAGTTCGCCGTCTTCTACTTCGCGATGGGGGAGTTCCTCAAGCTCAACGAGAGCGTCCCCAACTTCGCGGTGTACCTGTTCTCCGGCATCGTGGTCATCAACTTCTACACCGAGGCGTTCGGCAACGCGACGCGCTCGGTGGTGGGCAACGCGCCGCTGATCAAGAAGATCTTCCTGCCCCGCGAGCTGTTCACGGTGTCCTCGGCGTGGGTGGCCTCGATCCACTTCCTGCCGCAGCTGGTGGTGCTGCTCGTGGCGTGCCTCGTCACCGGCTGGCGGCCGCTGCCGCAGCAGCTCGCCGGGGCGCTGCTCGGGTTCGCCATCGTCGCGGTCCTCGCCGTCGGGCTCGGGCTGCTCTTCGGCGCGATCAACGTGCTCTACCGCGACTTCGAGAACATCGTCGACCTGCTGCTGATGATCGTGACCTGGACCTCGCCGGTCCTCTACGACTGGCGGAAGGTCGCCGACGCCGTCGGCGGCCCGGACTCCTGGTTCATGACCCTCTACCAGCTGAACCCGGTGACGGCCGCCGTCGAGCTGTTCCACTGGGCGTTCTGGTACCCCACCGGCGACGTCCGCACCGCCGAGGTCCCCGTCGTCCTGCCGCCGCACCTGCTGTGGTCGGGCCTGTGGGGCCTCCTCATCGCCCTCGTGCTCCTCGCGCTCGGACAGCTCGTGTTCCGCCGCATCGAGGGCCGTTTCGCGCAGGAGCTGTGATGAGCGTGACGAGTTCCCCCGGCACCCCGGCCTCCGACACCCCCCGCCCGGGCACCCCCGCCGCCGGGGCGCCCACCGCGATCGAGGTCCACGGCCTGGTCAAGGACTTCACCCTGCGCCACAACCGCTCCCTCAAGGAGCTGGTCATGGCGAAGATCCGCAAGAAGCCGATCTCGGACAGCTTCCGGGCCCTGCACGGGGTCGACCTGGAGGTCCGCCAGGGCGAGGCCCTCGCCCTGCTCGGCTTCAACGGCTCGGGCAAGTCGACGCTGCTGAAGCTGATCTCCGGGGTCATGCGCCCCGACGAGGGCACGATCGGCGTCCGCGGCCGGATCGCCGGGCTCATCGAGGTCGGGGCCGGGTTCCACCCCGACCTGACCGGGCGCGAGAACGTCTACCTCAACGGCGCCATCCTCGGGATGGACGAGGCGACGATCAACGCCCGCTTCGACGACATCGTCGCCTTCAGCGAGATCGAGCGCTTCATCGACACCGAGGTGAAGTTCTACTCCTCGGGGATGTTCCTGCGGCTGGCCTTCGCCGTCGCGGTGCACACCGACCCCGAGGTCTTCCTCATCGACGAGATCCTCTCCGTCGGCGACGAGCCGTTCCAGAAGAAGTGCCTGGCCCGCATCGAGGAGCTGCGCGCCGAGGGCCGCACGCTGGTCATCGTCAGCCACGACCTCGACATGGTCGCCGGCCTCTGCACCCGCGGGATCCTCCTGGAGCAGGGCCGCGTCGTCGCCGACGACACCGCCGAGCGGGTCGTGGCCCGGATGCGCGGTCAGGCGTGACCGCCACGGCGTCGCGCACCCGGCGCCCCCCGGCCCCCGGCCCGGCCGTCCCGCGCTCGCGGGCCCTGCTGCCCGCCCTGGGGGTGGGGGCCCTCGCCGCGGGGACCTTCGTCCTGGTGCACCGGGCGCTGGTCGACGACGCCTACATCACCCTCGCCTACGCGCGGAACCTCGCCCTGCACGGGACGTGGGGCCTGCTCTCCGACGTGGAGTCCAACACCGCCACCTCCCCGCTGTGGGTGCTGCTGCTGGCCGCCGTGACCGCGGTGGTGCGCCGGCCGGTGGTGGCGCTGGGGGTCCTGCACGTCCTCATGGCCGTCGGCCTCACCCTGTCGCTGACCTCCGCGGCCCGGCGCACCGGGCTGCCCGCGTGGGTGGGTCCCGCCGCGGCCGTGGCGGTGGGGGTCAACCCGCTGCTGCTGAGCTCCGTCGGCCTGGAGTCGGGCTTCCTCGTCCTGCTGCTGTCGCTGCTGCTGCTGGCCGCCGTCCGCGGCGCCGCGCTGCCGTACGGGCTGGCCGCGGGCGCGGTCGTGCTGACCCGGATGGACGCCGCCGTCGTCGTCGCCGTCCTCACCCTGCTCACCCCGGCCGTGCTGCGGCGGCTGCACGTGGCCGTCCCCGCCGCGCTGCTCGTCGTGGTGCCGTGGATGACCTGGAGCTGGTTCCACCTGGGCTCCGCCGTCCCCGACACCGTCGTCATCAAGACGCTGCAGGAGTCGTGGGAGCAGTACGACGTCCGCAACGGCATGCAGCTCTACGTCGAGGTCTACGGGCTGACCGCGGTCCTGGCGTTCCTGCCGGTGGTGCTCGGCGGGCTGGGGTGGTTCGTCCTCGCCGCCCTGGGCTGGACCTCGCGCCGCTCGGCCACCGCCCCGCCCAGCGGGCTGCGGGTGTGGCCGTGGCTGGCGGTGGGGGTCGCCGGCGTGGCGCACTACCTCGCGCTGAGCGTCCTCGGCGTCCCCCCGTACCACTGGTACTACGCCGTCCTCGTGGCGCTGTCGACGGTGGTGGGGGTCGCCGCCCTCGGCGCGCTCTTCCCCCGGGTCGAGCTGCGCCCCGTCGGCCTCGGGGCGTCGGCGGCCGCGGTCGTCCTCCTCGTGGCCAGCGCCGGGGTCGACCTGCGCGCGGGGCTGCCCTGGTCGATCGCGCCCATCCAGACCAACTGGGCCCACCCCGCGCGCTACACCGAGATCGCCCGCGACGTGCAGGCCGTCCTGGAGCAGCGCGGCGGCCCCCAGCACGTCACCTCGCCCGGCGAGGTCGGCCACCTCGCCTACGTCTGCGACTGCGTCGTGGACTACTTCGCCGACCCGGCCCGCGTGCAGCCGATGATCGACCAGGTCGAGGCCGAGTCCTCGCCGCTGGGGCGGCGGCTGCTGGAGTGGAACTTCACCCACCGCGACGCGGACGCCGCGCCGGTCCCGGTGTCGGGGGAGCTCTTCCGCTACGACCGCGGCACCCAGCCGCCCGCGGCCCGGGGTCTGCCGACGTGGCCGATCACCACGACCTGGGACATGGTGCCCAGCGACATCGTCCTGCAACCGGTGGGTGGCGCGTGAGCCTGTTCGAGAAGATCGCCGCGGTGGACCTCCGGGTGCTGCGGGGGGTGCAGGGCGGGGTCCGGTTCCCCGGGGCGGTGCCCGTCGCGACGGGCCTCTCCCACGCCGGGGAGCACGCCGCGGCGTGGATCGGGACCGGGGTCGCGGGCTTCGTCCTGGACCGCCGCCGCCGGCGGGAGTGGGCGGTCGCCACGGGCGCCGTCGTCGCCGCGCACGGCGCCTCCGTCGTCCTCAAGCGCGTCGCGCGCCGGCACCGCCCGCTGGACCACCACGTGCAGGTGCGGGTGGGCACCCCCAGCCGATGGAGCATGCCCAGCTCGCACGCCACGTCGACGACGGCCGCCGCGATCGCCTTCGCGCCGCTGCTGCCCGCCCCCGCCCGGCCGCTGGTCGTCGCGCTGCCGGGGGCCATGGCGCTGTCCCGGCTCGTGCTGGGCGTCCACTACCCGACCGACGTCACCGCGGGCGCGCTGCTCGGCGCGGCGACGGCCGTCGCGGCGCGCCGCGTCGCGGGGAGGACCTCGTGAGCACCCGGGAGCAGACGGTGTCGACC
Organism: Kineococcus radiotolerans SRS30216 = ATCC BAA-149; assembly: GCF_000017305.1. Classification (GTDB taxonomy): domain Bacteria; phylum Actinomycetota; class Actinomycetes; order Actinomycetales; family Kineococcaceae; genus Kineococcus; species Kineococcus radiotolerans. The sequence goes on from NC_009664.2 coordinate 3,017,695, forward strand.
CCCTCCACCCGGTCGCCCGCCTGGCTGCGCGCCATGCGCCCGCGGCAGTGGGTGAAGAACGTCCTCGTCCTCGCGCCGGTGTTCCCCGCCGGCCAGCAGGTGGGCCTCGACACCCTCACCGGGGTCGGGGTCGCCTTCGTGCTGTTCTGCGTGCTGTCGAGCTCGATCTACCTGATCAACGACGCCAAGGACGTCGAGGCCGACCGCGCGCACCCGCGCAAGCGGTTCCGGCCCATCGCGGCGGGGGAGCTGCCGGTCCGCACCGCCGTCGTCCTCGCCGTGGTCCTGGCCGCGGTCGCGCTGGGCGCGGGCACGCTCTGGCAGCCGATGCTGGGGGTGGTGCTCGGGGTCTACTTCGTCATCCAGCTCGCCTACTGCTTCGGCCTCAAGCACGAACCCGTCCTCGAGCTGGCCTGCGTCGCCTCCGGGTTCCTGCTGCGCATGCTCGCCGGCGGCACCGCCGGCGACATCCCCCTCTCGGGCTGGTTCCTGCTGACCACGGCGTTCGGCTCGCTGTTCATGGCCGCCGGCAAGCGCTACGGGGAGGCCCGCCGCGGGGAGCTCACCGGGGAGCCCGTGCGCCGGGTGGTGCAGCGGTACACCCCGACCTACCTGCGCTTCGTGTGGACCCTCGCCGCGACGGTCGTCGTCACCACGTACGCGTTGTGGGCGATCGAGGTCCTCGTCGCCCAGACCGGCACGAGCCTGGCGACCCTGACCATCGTCCCCTTCGTCCTCGCCGTGCTGCGCTACGCGGTGGACGTGGACAGCGGGAACGCCGAGGAGCCCGAGGAGATTGCCCTGCACGACCGGGTGCTGCTCGGCCTGGCGGGCCTGTGGTGCGCCTCCCTGCTGCTGGCGGTGTGGCTGTGAGCGCCCCGGTGCGGACCCTGCTGGCCTCCGAGCGCGCGGGGGAGGTCGTGCGGTTCCTCGTCTCCGGCGGGATCGCCTACCTCGCCGACCTGGTGGTCTTCAACGTCCTGCTCCTCGCCGGGGTCGGCTCGGTCTGGTCCAAGGTCGTCTCCAGCGTCATCGCGATCTTCATCGCGTTCCTGGGCAGCCGGTACTACACCTGGCGCGACCGCCGCAGCGAGCACCCGGGCCGCGAGTACGCCATGTTCTTCCTGTTCTCCGCGATCGCCGCCGGGCTGCAGCTGCTGTGCCTGGCGATCACGCACTACGGGTTCGGCTGGACCTCGGCCCTGGCCGACAACCTCTCCGGCAACGTCGTCGGGATGGCCATCGCCATGGTGTTCCGCTTCCTGACCTTCCGGACGTTCGTCTTCCCGGACCGCTCCGCGACCAGTGCGTGACCCCAGGACCCTGATCCCCGTCCTGCTGGGGATCGTGCTCGCGGTCGTCGTCGTCCGCAGCGGTGTCGGGCAGGCGTCCTGGGAGGTCGGGTACGACCTCTCCGTCTACCGCGACGGCGCCCGGGACCTGCTGGCCGGCCGTGACCTCTACGGGCGCGAGACCTACCGCGGGCACTGGTTCGTGTACCCGCCGTTCGCGGCGATCCTCTTCGTGCCCCTGCTCCTGCTGCCCGCGGCGGTGGACCTCGTCCTGTGGGACGCGGTGCTGGTCGCGGTGGCGACGTGGGGGTGCTGGCGGGTCCTGCGCTCCGTCGCCGGCCCCGGGTGGTGGCTGGGGACGGGGATCGCGTTCGTCCTGCTCAGCGACCCGTTCCGCGAGGCGCTGGTGCTGGGGCAGATCAGCCCCCTCGTCGTGCTGGGGCTCGTGCTCGGCTGCCTCTACGGCGGGCGCGGGGGGGCCCTGCTCGCCGCGCTGTCGGGGGCGGTGAAGGTGACCCCGGCCCTGGTGATCGCCTCGCTGCTGAACCGGCGGGCCCGGGGGTGGTTCGCGCTGCCCGTGGTCGTCGTGGGGGCGGTGGTGACGCTGCTCGGGGCCCTGGTGGCCCCGCGCTCGGCGGTGTCCTACTTCGGGGGCCTGCTCTGGGACCCCGACCGCGTCGCGGAGCCGCGGACGACGACGAACAACTCGCTGGCGGGGGCGTTCGCGCACGCGGGGACGTCGTCCTCGCTGGCCTCGGCGCTGGGGGTGGTGTGCGCGGTCCCGCTGCTGGTCCTCGTCGTCGTCGTCGCCCGGCGCTGCGACTGGCTGGACCGCTCCGCGCGGCTGCGCTTCGGGCTGCTCGTCTCCGTCGTGACCTGCCTGGTGTCGCCGGTGACGTGGTCGCACCACGCGCTGGCCGCCCCGATCGCGGTGGTGGTGCTGCTGGCCGGGCGGCGCCACGGCCCCCTGCTGGTGCTGGCGGGTCTCCCGTGGCTGCTGCCGGTGCTGCACTGGGGGCCGGTGCTCGCCCAGACCCGGCCGCTGTCGCTGCTGGTGCTCGTCGTCCTGCTCAGCGCGCGCCCGTCGCGCACCGCGCGGGCGCCGCGCTCCGAGCTGGACGGGGCCGCCCGGGAGGTCTGAGCCGCGGGCGGCCGGCGGCACCGGGCGGGGTCACCCGCGCCGGTGCCGCCGCGCCACCGGCTCAGGCGCGGGCGACCTTCCCGGTCCGGGGGTCGTAGGACAGCGTGCCGCCCTGGAAGGTCTGGGTCAGGGTGGCCCCGCGCCACTGCTCGCCGGCGGTGGGCATCCCCAGGGGGCCGTTCTCCCACCCCTGCGCGGCCCAGGTGTCGAGGATCCCGCCGCGCACGGCGTGGGCGCCGGTCGCGCCCGACCAGTAGATCGAGCCGCCCTGGAACCTCGTGAACCACCCGCGCCCGCCGGGGAGGGGGGTGTCGCTGCTGGTGGGGAAGCCGAGGCCGTTCTCCCAGCCCAGGGCGGCCCACTCCTGCCGGATCGCCCCGCGCAGGGCCTGGGCGCCGGTGGAGGGCGACCAGTAGATCGAGCCGTTCTGGAAGTGGGTGTAGTACCCGACGCCGTTGGGGGTGCGGGTGTCGCTGGTGGTGGGGAAGCCGAGGCCGTTCTCCCAGCCCAGGGCGGCCCACTTCTGCTGGATCGCGCCGCGGACGGCCTGGGCGCCGGTGGAGGGCGACCAGTAGATCGAGCCGTTCTGGAAGTGGTTGTAGTACCCGGCGCCGTTGGGGGTGCGGGTGTCGCCGGTGGTGGGCAGCCCCATCCCGTTCTCCCAGCCCAGCGCCGCCCACCGGCTGCGGATCGCGCCGCGGACGTCGTGGGCGCCGGTGGCGGGGGAGGCGTAGATCGAGCCCCCGGCGAAGTGCTGGTAGGCGGCCCGGCCGTCGGGGGTGGTGAGCTCCGCGGAGGCCGCCGCCCCCAGGGGGCCGTTCACCCCGCCGAGGGCGCCGTGGGCGAGCTGCACGGCGCTGACGAGCGCGAAGTAGTCCGAGCGCAGCCCGCCCAGCTGCCGCAGCTTCGTGCCGGTGACCGCGACGGTGCCGTTGGTGCAGACGAGGGTCGCGTCCTTGACCCGGCCGCCGAAGTCGCCGCGCCCGTCGCGGCCCTTCACGACGATCCCGGTGGCCGCGCCGCCGGGCGCGCAGCCGGCGTCGAAGCTCGCCGCGCGCACGGTGGTCGTCCAGGCGGCGACGCTGTCGCCGGGGGCGGTGCGCCCGGGCCCGGAGAACGGGTCCTCCTTGGCCACCAGGTACGGCTTGGACCCCGCGACGGTCCAGCCGCCGTTGGAGGAGGAGAACTGGGTGAACGCGACCTTGCCCTCGTGGCTGCGGATCTCCCCGGCGGTCGCGGCGATGGCCGCGTTCGTCGACGCGGGCGTCGACCAGGTCGTCGCGCCGGCCGCGTCCCGGACCTCCGCGCCCCGGTAGACCTGGCAGGCGGTCGTGTCGCAGATGTCGGTCTGGGCCTGCGGGTTCAGCACGGCCATCGCGTAGCTGCGGGCGGCCACCGACTGGGCCTTGAGCGCTTCCGCGTTCCAGGAGGCGGGGGACTCGGCGGGGACGACCCCGCGCAGGTAGGTCTCCAGCGGGACGTCGTTGACGACGGTGAGCCTGGGCCCGGTGACGATGCGGACGACGCCGTCGTAGCGGACGGAGGTCCCGTCGCCCTTCTGCAGCAGGACCCCGTCCGGGCCGCTGAGGGTGACCGTCCCGCCCCAGGTCTCGTTCCAGGCGCCGTCGACGGTGCCGGTCAGCCCGGACCCGCTGGGGGCCACGACCAGGCGCTGCCCGGCCTCGACCTTCCGGCCGCTGGAGCTGATGGTCAGCGGGCTGCCCGAGGGGGCGCGCACGGCGACGGCGGCGTTGGCGAACGCCGTCAGCCCCACCCGCAGCGTCCGGTCCGGTTGGTTCCCCACCGAGGTGCCGGGGTAGTAGAAGTCCAGGATCGTGCGGTAGCCCTGGCCGGCGACGGCGCGCGACTGGGCCCCCCACTGCGACATGCCGATCCCGTGCCCGAACCCGTGCCCGACGACGGTGAAGGAACCCCCGGTGGCCGGGCGGACCTCGTCGGCGGAGGCGGGCACCGCGGTCAGCGTCCCCGCCGTCAGGGCCAGCGCCGTGCCGGCCACCAGGCCGGTCACGAGGCGGGAGATCCTGGTGCGTGTCATGTCGTCCTCCGGGTGCTTCCGCGGATCAGTGGTTCAGCGAGATCGAGGTCGTGCGGCGGGTCGCGTCCCAGGTCAGCGAACCGCCCTGGAAGTCCAGGCGCAAGCCCCCCGGGACGGGGCGCTCGTCGGCGACGGGGAAGCCCAGCGGGCCGTTCTCCCAGCCGGTCGCGGCCCACGTCTCGCGCAGCGCGCCGCGGACGGCGTGCGCGCCGGTCGCGGGGGACCAGTAGACCGACCCGCCCTCGAAGTGGGTGTAGGCGCCGGGCTTGCTGGGGGTCCGGCGGTCGCCGGTGGTGGGGAACCCCAGGCCGTTCTCCCAGCCGAGGGCGGCCCACCGGTCGCGGATCGCCCCGCGCAGCTCGTGGGCCCCCGTCGCGGGGGACCAGTAGACCGAGCCGCCCTGGAAGTGGTTGTAGGCCCCCGCCCGCCGCGGGGTGCGCAGTTCGTCGGTCAGGGGGACCCCGAGGGCGGCGGGGCCGCCGAGTTCGCCGTAGCGGCCGGCGATGGCGCCGTGCACCTCGCGCACCGGGGTCGTGGGGGAGGCGTAGACGCTGCCGTGGCGGTAGTCGCGCCGGGAGACCCCCGCCGAGGACGTGGTGCGCCGGGCGCCCACGTCGCCGCCGAGGACGGAGCGTTCCCCGCCGAGGGCGATCCAGTGCCCGGTGAGGGGGTCGGCCGTCCCGGTCCACCACGACGTCTCGCGGGCGGCGCCGGAGAAGGTGAGCGACAGGTGGACGTGGTCGGTGTGCGGGTCGGGACCGGTGTAGGGCTGCCACCCGGCGGCGGGGTCGTAGGCCTTCCACACCGCGCGGTCCCAGATGACGTACATGACCCCGAGGCGGCGGGCGTTCGCGGCGGCGTTGCCGTTCGCGTCGGGGGCGAGCAGCCAGGTGGTGAACTCCCGGGCGAGGGCGGCCTCCGCGGGCACGGCGGCGTCGAGCATCCAGTCCAGCGCGCGGCCGTCGTGGTGCTCGGAGGTGGGGGGGCCGCCGACGGGGCAGGCGCGGGCGGTCCCCACGTCCTGCGGGCCGTAGGCGTCGCGGATCAGCCGGGCGACGGCGAGGGTCCCCGGTTGCGGTGCGGCGCAGGAGATCGGCGCCTGGTACCGGGGGGCGAGGGCGTCGACCTCGGCGGGCAGCCCGCCCGGGGCGCGGGGGGCGGCCGAGGCGGCGGGCCCGACCAGGCCGGCCAGCGCCGCGACGAGCAGGCCCGCCACCACCGGCGCCGCGCCGGGACCCCGCCGCCTCACGTCACTTCCTCTTCGCGGTGGTCTGGCCGGTGGACCGGTTCCAGGTGAGGGTCCCGCCCTCGAACTCCATCCGCAGCCCGCCGTCGACGGCGTACTCGTCCTTGGTGGGGAAACCCAGCCAGGAGTTCTCCCAGCCCATCGACGCCCAGGTCTCGCGGAACGCCCCGCGGACGGCGTGGGCCCCGGTGGCGGGGGACCAGTAGACCGACCCGCCCTGGAAGTGGTTGTACCAGCCCTTCCCGCCGGGGGTGGGGGTGTCGTCGATCGTGGGGAAACCCATGCCGCGTTCCCAGCCGAGCGCGGCCCAGCGGTCCCGGATGGCGCCGGTCGTCCAGCGCGCCCCGGTCGCGGCGGAGTAGTAGATGGACCCGCCCTGGAAGTGGGTGTACCAGCCGCCGGCGGCGCGGGAGTCGCCGGTCACCGGGAAACCGGCGGGGCCGCCCTCCCAGCCCATCGACGCCCACTTGGTCCGGATCGCCCCGCGCACGTCGCGGGCCCCGGTGGCGGGGCTCCAGTAGATGGAACCGTTCTGGAAGTGGTTGTAGAAACCGCCCTTGGCCCGGGAGTCGTCGGTGGTGGGGAAACCGAGGCCGTTCTCCCAGCCGAGCCGGCCCCAGGCGGCGAGGATCTCCCCGCGCACGGTGTGGGCGCCGGTCACCCGGTTCCAGTAGATCGCCCCGCCGGTGTAGAACCGGTAGGAACCGTCACCGCGGGGGGTGTCGAGTTCCGCGGTCGTCGGGGTGCCGAACGCGGCGGCCCCGCCGACGGCGGCGTACTTGGCGTCGATCGCGGTGCCCGTGGCGGCGTTCATCAGTTGCGCGACCCGGGCGCGGATGGTGTCCATCCGGGTGAAACCGACGTTGCCCGGGCAGGCGGTGAAACCGACGTCCCGGTGGGCGTTGATCGTGCGCAGCTTCACGGTGCTGCCCGCGGCGTAGCGGGCCGTCCCGCCGCCGGCGGAGGTGAGGTACGCGGCGCCGTCGGCGGGCAGGCCGTACATCGACAGCTTCCAGGCGATGACCCGGGCGACGGATTCGAGGCACTCGGCGCTGGGGGCGACGGAGGTGTAGTCGCCCATCATCGAGACCCCGAAGGTGTCGGCGTTGAAACCCCCGGCGTGCGCGCCGACGACGGGCTGGGAGATCCCCCCGGCGCGCCCCTCCCAGATCCCGCCGAAGCGGTCGACGACGAAGTTGTAGCCGAGGTCGGCCCAGCCCAGGGACACCGTGTGGTAGCGGTACATGCCGCGGATGACCGAGGGGACCTCGGCCTGGCTGTAGGTCCCGCCGTCGGCGGTGTGGTGGACGACGACGGCCTTGATGGTGGTGCTGTAGCTCGCCCCGCCCTGGCGCAGCGACTCGTCGGCGCCCCAGGCGGCGCGGGAGCGGATCGTCGGCTGCGGGACGGCCCGGGGGCTGGCCTTGGTGCCGGAGGGGGAGGCGAGGGTGGTGCGGGTGTCGAGCGCGGAGCTCTCGCCGGCGTCGACGAGCTGCAGGTGGGCGTCGGCGACGTCGGTGCGCGGCAGGCGGACCTGGACGGTGGCGGTCCCGAGGGCGCCGACCCACAGCGGGTCGGAGGCGGTGACGGAGCGGCGGCCCTCGGCGGTGTCCGGGTCGGGTTCGGAGTCGTTGAGGGGCAGGTCGCTCCACGCCGTCCAGTCCGCGCCGGCGCGGCGCACGCGCACGGAGACGGTGTCGGTGGAGGCGCCGGAGGGGAACGTCACCCCGACCATGTGCCCGCCCTCGACGTCCACCGCGACGACCGCGAGGTCGCCGGTGGAGAGCAGGGTGGCGGAGCGCTGCTGGCCCAGGGCGAAGGCGCGGGTCGAGCCGGCGACCTGCAGGGCCGCGGGGGCCAGGGCGCTCGCGGGGGCCCCCGCGCACAGCAGGGCCGCGCCGGTGAGGCCACCGGCGGCACCGCCGGTGAGCAGGGCGCGACGGGACACGGGGGTGGTGACGGACCGCATCTGGGCTCGTTCCTCCTTCTGGCGTGGGGCGGCGAGCGCCCCGTGGGTCACACCCACACGGGTGAACGCTCGGCTCCGGCATCGGCTGACGGACACCGGACCTTGAGCGTGTCGCTACCGTCCCGTGCGCCTTCCGTCACGCAAAGTAGGTGAGGATGCCTGAGGTGTACAAGGTGCCCGAGTGCACAACTGGGTAACACCTCTGTGTTCACTCGTGCACTCTACGTCACAATCGTCCATCGCACCCCAGTTCTGAGTCGCGCCCGCGAACCCCGGGGAACCCCGGGAACGACGAGACCCCCCGATCCGCAGCGGGTTCGGAGGGTCCGTCCAGAACGCTCTCAGGTCGCGGTCAGGTCACCGCCGGTGCCCGTCACCGCGAACGGACGACCCCCAGCGGGGCGCCGGAGAAACCGGGGAAGATCGCCGACAGCGACCCCGCCCCGCACCGCTTCTGCAGCACCTCGCCGATGACCGAGCGGTAGTCCGTCGTGCCGGCGAGGTCGCCGTCGACGAGTCGGTCCGCGCCCAGACCGGGCCACACCCCGTGCACGCGGCCCCCCACGACCCCGCCGCCCAGCAGCAGGACGGCGTTGCCGTGCCCGTGGTCCAGCCCGCCGGAGGCGTTCTCCCCGACCCGGCGGCCGAACTCCGAGAGGGTCACCAGGGTCGTGGAGGCGAAGGACCCGCCGAGGTCGGTGGCGAAGGCGGCCAGCGCCGAGGACAGCTCGGTCAGCTTGTCGCGCATCCAGCCGCCGTCGACCCGGCCCAGCCCCGCGTGCATGTCCCAGTCGCCGTAGTCCAGGGCGATGACCTGCACCGGGGCGCCGGACTTCTTCAGGACCGCGGCCTCGGCCAGGGCCCGGCCGAGGTCGGAGTCGGGGTAGACCGCCCCGTTCGCCGGGCCCGAGGCGGTGCCCCGCAGCCCCGCCACGTCCTCCATCGCCGTCAGCAGCGTCGAGGCGGGCTGGGCGACCTCGGGACGGGCGCCGGTGTGCATGCGGCGCAGCGCGGCGTGCCAGGTGGGGCGGTCGTCCCCGGGGCCGATGAGGCTGAAACCGTCCAGCGACGTCATCGTCGTCTCCTGGGCGGGACCGGCGAACGCGCGCGCCGGGGTGTTCGAGATGCCCACGGCGTTGAGCACCGAACCGGTGCCCAGCGACCCCAGGGTCCGGTCGATCCAGCCCGTGCGCACCGACGAACCCGGCGCGGCGAGTTCCATCCGCTCCATCGCCGCGAAGTGCGAGCGGGTCGGCTCGGCCTGCCCGACGGCGTGCACGACCCCGAAGGTCCCGTTGCGCCACAGCGGCATCAGCGGGGCCATCGCCGGGTGCAGGCCGAACGTCTGGTCCAGGCCGAGCAGGGTCGAGCGCGGGACGGCGATGTTCGGCCGCGCCGCGTAGTACCCGGCGTCCCCGCCGGGGACCACCGCGGACAGCCCGTCGAAACCGCCGTGCAGGCTCAGCACCACCAGGGTCTCGCCGTTCCAGCCCGTCCCCGCGAACGAGACCTGCGTCGAGACGTCGCCCACGGCGTAGGTGGTGACGCCGGCGGCGGCCGCGGCCAGCGCCGCGCGCAGCACGCTGCGGCGCGAGACCAGCTTCGAGCCTTCGTCGCAGCCGCAGCGGGCGTCGTCCTTGAACTTCGACACGAGAGCAGTCCTCCTCAGCGGATCGTGAAGGTCGGGCCGTCGAGCGTGAGCGCGACGAGGTAGCGGAGGTTGTTCTGGATCCAGCGGTCGTTCACCGAGCACGGGGCCCCGGCCTGCCGGCCGGCGTACATCAGCAGCGCCGCCTTCTCGTCCGCGGTCAGCGGGCTGCCCGTCAGCCGCACCCCCAGGGCGTCCACCAGCGCGCCCCAGGTGCCGGGGAAGGGGGAGAGCAGGTCCGTGGGCCTCGCGAACCGCAGTTCCGTCGGGTACCAGCCCGCGGCGAAGTCCATGTGCCGGTTCCAGCGCGAGAGCGTCCCGCTGGGGGAGACCCAGGCCGTGGCCACGTCGGGGTAGCCGTTGGGGGCCCCCCAGGCCATCGGGGCGTGGCCCTGGTCCAGGACGTGCCAGAACAGCTTGGTGATCCCCGCGGTCCCGCTGGGCTCCATCCCGGTGCCCAGGGTCCGCAGGGTGGCGACGTAGTCCTCCTGCGGGGTGCGCACCTTCTGCCCCGCCGAGGCCCAGAACTCGCCGGAGTCGAAGAGGGTGCGCAGCACCGGGACGACCTGCCCGCCGGTGCTGGTCCAGGTGCGCGCCATCCGGTCCACCAGCGCGGCGGGGGGAGCGTCGGAGACGAAGCGGGTGGCCAGCTTGTGGCTGATCCGGCGGGCCGTGGCCGGGTGGACGGCCAGCCAGCGCAGGTAGGCGTCGATCCAGCCGTTCCCCTCCGCCGGGCGGTGCGGGGGGACGACGAAGCCGAAGACGGAGCGGCCCCCGCCGTCGTGGCGGCCCGCGTCGAAGACCGACGCGCCGTCGCGGGCGATGGTCAGCCCCGTCAGCAGGCGCGCGGAGTTCTTGACGTCCTCCTCGGAGTAGCCCGCCTCGACGCCGACGGTGTGCAGCTCCAGCAGCTCCCGCCCGTAGTTCTCGTTGGGGTGGGCCGCGGTGGAGCTGGTGTTGTCCAGGTAGGTGAGCATCGCCTGGTGGCGGGCGGAGGCGACGAGCATGTCGGCGAAGCTGCCGAAGGCGTGGCGGCGGATCACCGTGCGGTCGTAGTCCTGCCGGCTCCACCAGACCTCGGAGCTGGGGTTGGTCACGTGCAGGACGTTGTTGAAGACGTCGACGACGACCTCGAACAGCTGCCGGTTGCTCCAGATCTGGCGGGCCAGGGTCAGCCGCCCCGTCTCCAGCATCGCGTTCCACCCGGTGGGCTCGTAGCCCCCGCCCCACAGGTCCTGGGGGGTGCGGCCGTAGAAGGCCATCCGGCCGGCGAAGGCGTCGACCGCGCCGTCCTCGACGCGGGCGGGGTCGAGCTGGCGGTCCAGCCAGGCCGCGGTACCGAGCTGGGCGACCTCGGCCAGCGCGGCCGGGGTCGGGCCCCACGTCGCCCGGCGCAGCAGGTGCAGGCGGTCGGCGGCGGTCTCGTGCGCGTACGGGGCCGTCGCGGCGCGTCGGCCGCCCCGGGTCACGGTGGCGTCGGAGGAAGGCACGCGACCTGTTCGGCAGGGGATCTCCAGAGCTTGAGCCGACCGGGTGGGAGGTGCTCAGGACGGGGACCTGCGGGCCCGCACGGGCCCGCGGGGCTCAGCCGGCGGCCGGCTCCGTCCGGACGTAGAGCCGCACGCTGAACGCCCGCTTCTCCTCCGTGGACACCAGCCGGTACCCCTCGGACAGCAGCCGGACGGCCTCGCGGTCCTCGGGGGTCCTCACCACGACCGGGCCGACCCCGCCGATCACCCAGATCCGCTGCACCCCGGCCAGCGCGGCCCCCAGGTCCCGGGCCGGCACGGTGGTGCCCACCAGCGTCGCCGAGGGGGCGGCGGGCTCGGCCAGCGCGAGGTCGTCCAGCCCGGCGAAGGCCTCCGGGTACACCTGGGTGAGGACCCGGTAGCGGTACTCCCCGTCGGGGACGAAGAGGAGCCCGTCCCCGGGCCGGGCGTGGGCCGCGACGTGCTCCGCGGTGCCCCGCAGGTCCTCGCCGTGCCCGATCGAGGGGGAGCGGAAGACGAGCTGCAGGTGCAGCCCCGCCAGCGCCACCGCCAGCACCAGCCCCGCGCCGAGGACGCCCGCCCGGCGCGCCCGCACCGCCACCGTCACCGCGGCGGCCAGCAGCAGGCACGTCCCCGGCGCGACGAAGACCAGGTAGCGCGTCGTCCACAGCGGGTGGACCTGCGAGAGGCCCCACAGCAGCGGCCACGGCAGCACCCCCCACAGGACGCCCAGCAGGACCAGCCGGCGCGCCCGCGCCGCCACCAGCGCCACCAGCGCCGCGAGGCCCGCCACCGCGAGCGCGGCGGGGGAGGACCCCAGCGCGAAGTCCACGTGCGCGAGGAGCTCACCCGGCGCGGGCCGCTGCAGGAAGGCGACCTGCCCGCTCTGCCGGCCCTGGGCCACGACCAGCGGCAGGGCCAGCACGACCCCCGTCCCCGCCGCGAGCGCGGCCCGCCACCGCACCCGCGGCCCGGCCGCCAGGGCCCACCCGGCGTGCGCCAGCAGCACCAGCGCCGCGACGGTGTTCAGCGACACCAGCACCGGCAGGCTCAGCGCGTAGCCCACCCACCAGCCCGCCCGGCGCCCGGAACCCGCCCGCAGCAGCAGGTAGGTGCTCAGGGTCGCCACGAGGGTCACCAGGGCGTAGGGCCTGGCCTCCTGCGCGTAGCGGCTGACGAAGGGCGTGGCGACGAACAGGGCCGCCGCGGTCGCCCCGGTGAGCCGGGACACCGCCGGCCCCACCGCGACCGCCGCCGCGCGCCGCCCCACGCCGTGCAGCGCCGCGGCCGTCAGCGCCGCCGCGACCACCGAGATCCAGCGCACCTGCACCACGTCGACGGAGGGGCCGAACAGCGCGTGGGCGAGGAAGTAGAACGGCGCGTGCACGAGGTCGACGTGCTGGACGAGCGCCCGGATCTGCTCGGGGGTGCGGGCGGCGACGGCGACCGAGACGGCCTCGTCGCGCCACGGGCTCGGCGTCCCGACCCGCCAGGAGAACACGAGCCCGCCCAGGAGCGTGGCGACCAGCCCGATGACGACGTCGGCGCGGGTCCCCGCCCCGGACCGCAGCAGCGTCGGCGCGGGAGCGGCGCCGCGCGCGGCGGGGACCGCGCCGGCGGGGGGCCCGGGGTCCGCGCGGGTGCTCGACAGGTCGACCTCGCTCAAGGGTCCGTCAGAGGGGGAGCTTGCGGAACACGGGCGCGGGCACGTGGCGCAGCGCCGACATGACCCAGCGCATCGGCTCGGGCGCCCAGACGGTCTCCTTGCCGCTGCGCACCGCGTCCACGGCCACCTCCGCCACCTGCTCCGCCGACACCGACAGGGGGGCCGCCTTGAGCCCCTCGGTCATCTTGGTGGTGACGAAGCCGGGACGCACGACGACCACGCGCACCCCGCCCGGGCGCAGGGCCTCGCGCAGGCCGGTGAAGAAGGCGTCGAAGCCGGCCTTGGAGGAGCCGTAGACGAAGTTGGAGCGCCGGGCCCGCTCGCCGGCGACGCTGGACAGCGCCACCAGGACCCCGTGGCCCTGCTGCTGCAGCCGCGCGGCCAGGTGCACCCCGAGGTTCACCGGGGCGGTGTAGTTGACCGTCGCGACCCGCACGGCCTCGGAGGCGTCCTGCCAGGACACCTCGTTGTCCCCGAGGACGCCGAAGGCCAGCACCGTGACGTCCACGTCGCCGAAGGGCCCCTCGAAGCACTCCTGCACGACGCGGGCGTGCCCCTCGAGGTCGGTGGCCTCGAAGTCCACCGCGCGCACCTCGTGCCCGCGCCGGTGCAGCCGGTCCACCGCGGCCTCCCGGCGCGCGCCGGGGCGGGCCGCCAGGGTCACCCGCAGCGGGCGCTCGGGGCTGAGGCGCTCGACGATGGCGAGGCCGATGTCGGAGGTGCCCCCGAGGAGGAGGACGGAGCGCGGGTTCCCGAGGGCGTCGATCACAGGGCTCGACACTAGCAACGGCGGCCGCGGGCCCCGGACGCGACGACGCGCGCCCCGGGATCGTCACCCGACGGTGACCTGGTCCGCGGGGGACCCCCGCGCCCGTCGTAGCCTCCGGGGGTGATCCCCCCGCGCCGGCCCCCGCACCGCGCCCGGTGAGCGGTGTCCTGACCGGGTTCACCGTCGTCGCCTGCCTCGTCCTCGTCGGCTACGTCGTGGGCCGCACCGGGGTCCTCGGGCCCTCGGGGCAGGTGGTCCTGTCGCGGCTGGTGTTCTTCGTGGGGTCCCCGGCGCTGCTGGTGCAGACCCTGGCCGGCGCCGACGTCCACGTGCTGCTCTCCGCGCAGCTGCTCGTCACCGGCGGCGGCGTCGCCGCCTGCGTCCTGGTGTGGGCGCTGCTGGCCCGCTACCGCTGGCGGATGCCGCGCGAGGACCTCGTCATCGGCGCGCTGGCCAGCTCCTTCGTCAACGCCGCCAACATCGGCCTGCCCGTCGCGGCCTACGTCCTGCAGGACCTCACGGCCGTGCTGCCGGCGATGCTCCTGCAGATGGTCGTGCTCAGCCCCGTCGCGCTGGGGATCCTCGACGTGGGCCGCCACCGCGGCGACGGCAGCCGCCGGGCCGCGGCGAAGCGGCTGCTGACCCCGCTGGTCAACCCCGTCCTGCTCGCCAGCGCCGTCGGGGTCCTGCTCTCCGCCACCGGCTGGGACCTGCCCGCGGCGCTGGCGCAGCCGCTGGACCTGCTGGCCGGCTTCGCCATCCCCGGGGCGCTGGTGGCGTTCGGGATGTCCCTGCACGGGCGCGGCCTCGCCGGCTGGCGCGACCCGCGGGTCCTCACGGCCAGCGCGCTGAAGTCCGTCGTGCAGCCCTGCGTCAGCTACCTCGTGGCCCGCCTGCTCGGCCTGGACGACGCCGCGGTCTTCGCCGCCACCGTGGTCGCCGCGCTGCCCACCGCGCAGAACGTCTTCACCTACGCCGTCCGCTACGGCGTCGGGCGCGACCTGGCCCGCGACACCGTGCTGGTGACGACGGTCCTGGTCGCGCCCGTCCTGGTGCTGATCAGCGTGCTGCTGCCGCACTGACCGCGCCCGGCGCCCTCAGGCGCGCCACGCCTCCCAGGCGCTGGCGACGATGTCGGTGAGGTCCTTCGTCGTGGACCAGCCCAGGGTGTCGTTGATGCGCGACACGTCGGCCACCAGCTGCGGCGGGTCGCCCGCGCGGCGCTCGCGGACGTCGGGCTGCACGTCGACGCCGGTGACCTCGCGGACCACCCGCAGCACCTCGAAGACGGAGGAGCCGGAGCCGGAGCCGACGTTGAACGTGTCGAAGGGGCGCTCGTCGGCGGCGAGGTGGTCCAGCGCGGCGAGGTGGGCCCGGGCGAGGTCCAGGACGTGGACGTAGTCGCGGATGCAGGAGCCGTCCGGGGTCGGGTAGTCGTCGCCGAACACCACCGGCGCGCGCCCCTCGTCCAGGGCGCGGAAGACGATGGGGATGAGGTTCATCACCGCCGCGTCGCCGAGGTCGCTCCAGCCGGCGCCGGCGACGTTGAAGTAGCGCAGGTTCGCCGCGCGCAGGCCCCAGGCGACCCCGGCGGCGCGGCTCATCCACTCCCCGACGAGCTTCGTCTGCCCGTAGGGGTTGATCGGCTCCGCGGGGCCGTCCTCGCGCACCAGGGCCGTCGCCGGGGCGCCGTAGGTGGCCGCGGAGGAGGAGAACACGAGCTTGCCGACCCCGGCGTCCTCCATCGCCTGCAGCAGGTTCGCCGTGCCGCCGACGTTCTGCGCCCAGTAGCGGGCGGGCTTCGCGACGGACTCCCCGACCTGCTTGCGGGCCGCGAAGTGGATGACGGCGTCCACGTCGTGCTCGGCGAACGCGCTCGCCAGGGCGCCCGCGGCCGCGTCGGTGCCGAGGTCGACCTGCACCACCGGGGCGTCGCCGACGCGCTGCGCGCGGCCGTTGGAGAGGTCGTCGACGACGACGACGCGCTCCCCGCGCTGCTGCAGCAGCCGCACCACGTGGGATCCGATGTAGCCGGCACCGCCCGTCACGAGAACGCTCATGGGGGCGACTGTAGCCAGCCGCACCGCCCCCGCCGCCGCCCCGGCCGTAGCCTCACCCGTGTGCTGAGACTGACCAACACCGTTCAGCCCTACGCGTGGGGTTCGACCAGCGCCATCCCCGAGCTGCTGGGCGTCGAGCCGGACGGCGGGCCCCAGGCCGAGCTGTGGATCGGGGCGCACCCGGGGGCCCCCTCCGACGCCGAGGGGGTGGGTCTGGACGAGCGGATCGCCGCGGCCCCGGAGGAGTTCCTGGGCGACGGGGGGGCGGACGCGGGGGGCGGGGCCCGGCTGGGGTTCCTGCTGAAGGTCCTCTCGGCCGCGGCGCCGCTGTCGCTGCAGGCCCACCCCGACCGGGAGACCGCCGCGCGCCGCTACGCCGAGGAGGAGGCCGCCGGGACCCCCCGCGACGCCGCGCACCGCCTCTACAAGGACACCGAGCACAAGCCCGAGCTCCTCCTCGCCCTGGAGCCGTTCGCGGCGATGGCCGGGTTCCGCGCCCCCGCCGCCGCGCGGGACCTGCTCGCCGGCCTGGAGCTGCCGGCGCTGCCGCCGGGCTCCCGGGACCTCTTCGCCGCGCTGCTGGACGTCCTCGCCGGGCCCGACGAGGGCGAGGCCCTGCGGGGGGCGACCCGGCTGCTGCTGACGGCCGAGGCGGGG
The DNA here is from genome assembly GCF_000017305.1 of Kineococcus radiotolerans SRS30216 = ATCC BAA-149. GTDB lineage: Bacteria > Actinomycetota > Actinomycetes > Actinomycetales > Kineococcaceae > Kineococcus > Kineococcus radiotolerans. The sequence continues at coordinate 3,033,689 of NC_009664.2, forward strand.
GCGGTGGGCCCGCTGGTCGAGGCGGTGGCCCAGGCGTGCACCGCCTCCGAGGACCCCTCCGCGCGCTGCGTCGTGGAGCTGTCCGGGCACCACCCGGGGGACCCGGGCGTCCTGGTGTCGACGCTGCTGAACCAGGTGCGCCTCGCCCCGGGGGAGGCGCTGTACCTGCCCGCCGGCAACGTCCACGCCTACCTGGCGGGCACGGGGGTGGAGCTCATGGCCAGCTCCGACAACGTCCTGCGCGGGGGCCTGACCCCCAAGCACGTCGACGTCGCCGAGCTGCTCGACGTCCTCGACTTCCGGGTCCTGCCGCCGCCGCTGCTCGCCCCCCGCGTCCTCTCCGAGCACCAGCGGGTATTCGCCCCCGGCGACGTCGACGACTTCGCCCTGACGGAGCTGACCGTCGTGCCCGGGGAGGAGACCCGCTGGGAGCGGGCGGTCCCGCGGGCGGTGCTGGCGCTGGAGGGGTCGGTGCGGCTGGTCTCCGCCACCGGCGCGCAGGACCTCGCCCGGGGGGAGGCGGTGTTCGTCACCGCCGCCGAGCACCCGCTGACGGTCTCCGGCGCGGGCCGGCTCGTCGCGGCCGGCCCCGGCGGTCCCGAGGCCCCCTGACCCGCCCCGCCCCGTCCCGGTCCTGGCCGTCAGCCCCGGTCGGGCCCGGGACGGGCGCGGGCCAGCAGGCCCGCCAGCGCGGGCGCGGCCAGCAGCATCACCAGCAGCCGCAGCACCTGCACCGAGAGCACGAACGTCGCGTCCGCCCCGGACCCCACGGCCGCGGCGAGCACGGCGTACAGCCCGCCCGGCGTCGTCGCGAGGTAGGTGTCGAGCTCCGGCAGGCCCGTCGCGCGCGAGAGCAGCACCCCCAGCCCGGCGCTGCCGAGCACGCCGACGACGACGAGCGCGACCGCCGCCGGCAGCACCCGGGCCACGGTGAGCAAGCTCGCCGGGGTGAACCGCAGGCCGATCTGCAACCCGATGAGGGCGTAGGCCACCTGCTGCACCGGGTCGGGGACCACCGCCGCCCCGGACAGGCCCGTCAGGGACGCGACCGCGGCCAGCAGCAGCGGGCCCAGCAGGGTGTGGGCGGGCAGGTGCGCGCGCCGCCCCAGCCAGGGCCCGGCCAGCCCGCACACCACCACGAGCAGGACCCCGGCCCACGGGTCCCCGGCGGGAGCCGCCGCACCGCCCGTGGCCCGCACGCCGAAGACGACGTTGAGGACCACCGGCAGCGACAGCACGACGAGGAGCACCCGCACGTACTGCACGACGGCGACGACGCGCTCGTCCGCGCCGAGCTGGCGGGCGATGACGACCAGCCCGCTGGCCCCGCCGGCGACGAGGGCGAACGCCCCCGTCACCGCGTCCAGGTCGCGGTGGCGGCCCAGCACCCACCCCGTCCCCAGGCTGAGCAGCAGGGTGGCGAGGGTGACGAGCAGGACGGGCAGCCAGTGCTCGCCCAGGGCGGCCAGCGTCGAGAGCTGCACGAGGGTCCCGATGGTCACCCCCACCGCGGCCTGCCCGGCCGTGCCCAGCCGGGCCGGCAGCGGGAAGGGGCGGGGCAGGCACAGGGCGTCCAGCAGGCCCACGGCCAGCCCCGCGAACAGGGCGGGGGAGGGCAGCCCGGCCCGGGCGAGCAGCAGGGTCGCCGCCGCCGTCGCCGCGGCCAGGGCCAGCGCGTGCGGGACCGGCGCGCGCCGGGCCCGCGGGGGGCGGGGCACTACGGGCGGGGGAGGGTGGCGGTGGTGCGTTCGGAGGCGACGACGGACGCGGACAGGGTCGCGAGGTCGGGGGTCAGCACGAGGGACCCGGTGCGGGCCCAGGCGGCCAGCGGCCCCGCCACGACGTCGCCGGGGCCGGCGTCGGTGAGCAGGCGCACCCGCGCCGGCCAGCCCGCCCCGGCCGCGGCGGCCCCGTCGAGCAGCTCCGGGTGGGTCAGGGTCCGGCCCTGCGCGGTCTCCAGCGCCGGGTCGTCCGGCCCCGGTGCGCGCACCGGGGCGTGGGTGTCGCCGTAGCCGGTGACGACGCGGGCGTAGTCCAGGACCCCGTCGGGCAGGGGCGCGCCGAAGCTCGTCGCGAGCGGGGCCAGCGCGACGGCGACGCGCTCCAGGGAGGCGTGGCGCGCGGCCGCCCCCGCCAGCACCCCCGCGTCGGCGGAGACCAGGACGTCGGCGGGGCGGTCCGCCCCCAGGCGCACCGCGGCGCCGGTGGACCACACCGCCAGCTGCAGCACCAGCGTCTTCCAGTGGGTCGGCAGGTCGAGGGCGACGAGGGAACCGGGGCCGACCTCGAACTCCTCCTCGAGCAGGTTCGCGGTCTTGGCGACCCACGTGGAGAGGACGCGCGCGGACAGCTCCACGCGCTCGCCGGTCCGGGCGTGGTCGCCGCCGTAGAACGTCAGCCGGGGGGCGGTGGGGTCGTCGTCCACCAACGAGCGCAGCAGCGCGGGCACCGAGCGGGGGGAACCAGGGAGCACGCGGTCACCGTACGCGCGCCTCGGCGCGGTGGCGCCGCGTCCGGCGCGCGTGCCGGGGCGGGGCGCCGGCGGCGGTAGCGTTCCGCGGCGTGAGCACCCCCCTGACGCCCCCCGCCGGCACCGCGGCGGGGACCGTCCTGACGCGGGTGCCCGTCGTGCTGGCCGCCGCCGTCGCGGCCCTGACCGCGGTCGCGGTGCCGCTGGTCCTGCTGGACCTGTGGACCCCGGCCGTCGCGGTGCCCGTCGGCCTCGTCGCCGCCGTCCTCGCCGGCCGCCTCGCGTGGGGGGTGCCGGCCGTCGCGGCGGGCTGGTGGGCCGCCGGCGGCAGCCTGGCCATCGCCCTGGCCGGCGGGCTGTGGGCGGCGCTCACCCACGCCGAGCACGTCGTGCTGCGCCGCGACGCCGGGTCGCTGGCGCTCTACGCCCACCACCTCGCCACCCGCCACGGCCTGCCCGTCGACCCCGACCTCGCCGCCCTCGGCGGCGCGGCGGCGCTGGCCGACCCCAACCTCACGATCGCCTCGCCGGCGTTCTACGAGGTCGGCGACCACGTCGTCCCGCAGTTCCTGCTCGGCGCGCCGGCGCTGTACTCGCTGGGGGAGTGGGCCGGCGGCTGGACGGGCCTGTTCGTCGTGCCCGCGCTCCTGGGCGCGGCCGGGATCCTCGCCCTGGCCGGGTTCACCGCCCGGGTCGCCGGCCCCCGCTGGGCGCCGCTGGCCGCGGGCGCGTTCGCGCTGGCCCAGCCCGTCCTGCACGCCAACCGCTCCACCTACTCCGAGCCGCCCGCGCTGCTCGTCCTGGTCGGGGCCGCGTCGCTGCTGGTGGCGCTGGTGCCCGCGACGGGACGCACCGCGGCCCGCCTCGGCGGCGGGGCGGGGCTGCTCCTCGGGGCGTGCGGGTTCGTCCGCATCGACTTCCTGCGCGAGATCGCCGTCCTCGTCCCCGTCGTCGCGGTCCTGCTCGTGGCGCGCCACCCCGGGGCCCGGGCGCTGCTGGCCGGCACGGCGGTGTCCTCGGTGCTCGCGGTGGCCGCGGCGCTGCTCACCTCCCGGCCCTACCTGGGGACGATCGCCGGGTCGCTGCTGCCGCTGGTGGCCGGGCTGGTGCTGCTCTGCGCCGTCTGCGCCGTCCTCGTCCGCCTCGCCCGCTCCGGGCGGCTGGCCCGCCTCCGCTGGCTGACCGGCGAGCGCCTGCCGACGGTGCTCGCCGCGCTGCTCGCGGTGGTCCTGCTCGTCCTCGCCAGCCGCCCGCTGTGGCTCGTCGTGCGCCAGGACCCGCAGGACCCCGGCAGCCGGCTCGTCGCGGGCCTGCAGCTGGCCCAGGGGCTGCCCGTGGACGGCGGGCGCACCTACGCGGAGCACTCCGTGGACTGGGTCGCCTGGTACCTGGGCTGGCCCGCGGTCGTCCTCGCCGGGGCGGCGGCCGTCCTGGCCCTGCCGCGGCTGGTGCGCGCGGTGCAGGGCGTCAGCCCGCTGCCGGTGTGGACCGTGCCCTACGTGGTGGCGATGGGCTCGACGCTGCTGACGCTCTACCGCCCCGGGATCACCCCCGACCACCCGTGGGCCGACCGCCGCCTCGTCGTCGTCGTGCTGCCCGCGGTGGTCGTGCTCGCCGTCGTCGCGGCGCGCGCGGTGGTGCGCCGCTACGCCCACCAGCGGCTCACCGCGCTGCGGGTGGCGATCGCCGCGGTGCTGCTGCTCGTGCCCGCCGCCGTCGCGACGCTGCCCGTGGCGGCCCAGCGCAGCGAGGCCGGGCAGCCGGCGGCCGTGGCCGAGGCGTGCGCGAGCTTCGGCGGGGACGACGTGGCCCTCGCCGTGGACCCGCGCTCGCGCAACGAGTGGCCGCAGGTCCTGCGCGGGACGTGCGGGGTGCCGAGCGCCTCCGTCGTCGTCCCCACGGCGTCCGGGGCCCCGGGCAGCGAGGAGTACTGGGCGACGCTGGGGGCCGCGGTGGAGCGCGCGGCGCAGCGCGTGCGCGCCGCGGGCGGGAACCCGGTGCTGGTCGCGGCGGGCGGGGACACCGACCCCGTGCAGGTGCTGACCCGGCTCGGCGTCGCGCAGCCGCGCGTGGTCACCTCGATCCGCACCGGCGAGGACGAGCGGGTGCTGGAGGAGCGTCCCGACGGCCTGCAGCGCATCGACGTGCGCCTCGTCACCGGCGTCGCGCCCGCCGCCGCCGCGCCCGCCGCTGGGTAAGCTTCGCCCGCCATGCCTGTCGAAGACGCTTCCCTCGCCGCGGTGACCTCCCCCGCGCCCACCGCCACGATCGTGCTGCCCTGCTACAACGAGGAGGCGCACGTCCTGCTGGAGATCCAGCGGATCACGAAGGTGATGGACGACGACGGCATGCCCTACGAGCTGCTGGCGATCGACGACTGCTCCACCGACGACACGCTGGCGGTGCTGCGCTCGGTCGAGGCCGACTACCCGCACCTGCGCGTGGTGGGCTTCCGCCGCAACGGCGGGTCGGGGACGGTGCGCCGCATCGGCACCCAGATGGCCCGCGGCGAGATCGTCGTGTGGACCGACGCGGACATGTCCTACGAGAACGAGCGGATCCCCGAGCTGGTGCGGGTCCTGCTCGAGGACGACTCCTACGACCAGGTCGTGGGGGCGCGCACCACCGAGGAGGGCACGCACAAGGCGCTGCGCGTGCCGGCCAAGTTCGTCATCCGCAAGGTCGCCGAGGTCCTCGCCCACCAGCGGATCCCGGACCTGAACTCCGGGCTGCGCGCGTTCCGCCGGGAGGTGTCGCTGCCCTACCTGCGGCTGCTGCCGGCCGGGTTCTCCTGCGTCACGACGATCACGCTGTCGTTCCTGTGCAACCAGCACGACATCAAGTACGTGCCGACGACCTACGCCAAGCGCGCCGGGACCTCGAAGTTCCACTTCACCAAGGACGCCTACCGCTACATCCTCCAGGTGCTGCGGATGATCATGTACTTCGAGCCGCTGCGGGTGCTCATGCCGCTGGCGCTGTTCCTCTTCGGCCTCGGGTTCGTCAAGGGGGTCGTGGACATGGTCCGGCACCCCTTCTACTTCCCGGCCAACACCGTGCTGCTGCTCGTCTCCGGCCTGCTCATCGGGGCGGTCGCGCTGCTCGCGGACCTCGTCGTGCGCTCCCGCGACGACGGCGCGCGCACCCGCGACGACGGCGCGCGCTCGCGGGAGGACGCCGCGTGAGCGGTCCGGCCACCCCCGCCGGGTTCCCGCGGGTCGTCGTGGTGGGCCCCGCCCACCCGGCCAAGGGCGGCACCGCCGTCCACACCACCGAGCTCGCCCGGCACCTGAGCGCGGACGCGGAGGTGAAGCTCGTCTCCTGGGCGCGCCAGTACCCGGCGCTGCTCTACCCCGGCGAGCCCGGGGTCCCCGGCGGTGTCCCGGAGGTCGCCGAGTTCACCCCCACCGTCCGGCCGCTGGCGTGGGACTCCCCGGCGTCCTGGGTCCGCACCGGCCGGCGCGTCGCCGCCGCCGACCTCGTCGTGCTCACCCACGTCGTCCCGCTGCAGGTCCCGGCGCTTCTGGGCGTCCTCGCCGGGCTGCGCTCGGCGCGCTCGGCGGCGCGGACGGTCGTCGTCGCCCACAACGTGCTGCCCCACGAGCCCCGGCCCGGTGACGCGCTGCTCGTGCGGCGGCTGCTCACCTCCGTCGACGGCGTCGTCGTGCACTCCCAGGAGCAGGCCGCGCTGGCCCACGCCCACGGCGCCCGCCGCGTCGTCGTCGCCGACCTGCCCCCGCACCTGCCCGGGGGCCCCCGGATCGACGCCCCCGCCGGGTCGAGGGTCCCGCGCGACGGCGGGGTGCGGCTGCTCAGCCTGGGCGTCGTGCGCGACTACAAGGGCGTCGACCTGCTGCTGGAGGCGCTGCGCGAGGTCCACCAGCGCGGGTTCGACGCGCGCCTGACCGTCGCCGGCGAGCTGTGGGGCGAGGCGGGCCGCCGGGTGCGCGAGCTCGCCGGGGCCCCCGGGCTGCGCGGCCACGTCGAGCTGCGCGAGGGCTACGTCCCCGCCGCGGAGCTGCCCGCCCTGCTCGCCGCCCACGACGCCCTGGTGCTGCCCTACCGCTCGGCCACCGCGTCGCAGAACGCCGTCCTCGCCTTCGCCCACGGGCTGCCCGTCGTCGCCACCCGCGTGGGGACCTTCCCCGCCCAGGTGCGCGACGGCGTCGACGGCGTGCTCGTCGAGCCCGGCGACGTCGCCGCGCTGGCCGCGGGCGTCCTGCGCCTGGCCGACGGCGGTCTGGAGCGCCTGCGCGAGGGGGTCCAGCCGCCCGACCTCGAGGAACCGTGGGACCGCTACCTCGGGGCGCTGGAGGAGGCCGCCCGGGGCGGGACGGCCGCCGCCCCGCCCGGCGGGCGGCTGCTGGCCGTGGCCAAGCGCGGCGCCGAGCACGCCCTGTGGGCCCGCGTCGGGGTCCAGCGCCGCGTGGGGGAGCAGCTCGGCGCCCGCCGCCTCGCCGCCGCCCCCGAGCGCCGGCCGGTGCCCAGCGGGGTGCCGCGCACCGGTGTCCTGCACGACGCCGCCGAGGTCGCCGACGCCGTCGCCCAGGCGAGGCGGCTGCGCCTGCCCGCCCACCCCGACGCCCCGAAGAACTGGGACGCCCTGGGGGCGGTGGCCGCCGTCCTGACCCTGGCCGACGACGGCTCCCGCCGCGCCCGCGTCCTGGACGCGGGCTCCGCCCGGTACTCCCCGGTCCTGCCGTGGCTGCGGCTGTACGGCTTCGGCGCCGAACGGGGCGCGCTGGCCGGGATCAACCTGGAGTTCGGCGCCACCGTCCACCGCGACGGGGTCGAGTTCCGCCGCGGCGACGTCACCGACACCGGCCTGCCCGACGCCTCCCTGGACGCCGTCACCTGCATGTCGGTCATCGAGCACGGCGTGCCCGTCGCGGCGTTCCTCGCCGAGACCGCCCGGATCCTGCGCCCGGGCGGGGTGCTGGCGCTGTCCACCGACTACGACCAGGACCCGCCGGACACCACCGGGGTCACCGCCTACGGCGCCCCGGTGCGGATCTTCTCGCCCGCCGACCTGCGGGACCTGGTGGCGACGGCGGCCGCGCTGGGGCTGGAGCTGGTGGGGGAGCTCACCGACGAGGTGCTCGCCCACCCCGAGCGCCCCGTGCACTGGACCCGCACCGGGCTGGACTACACGTTCGTCCTGCTGACGTTCGTCCGGCGCTGAGGTGCTGAACCGGCTCCTGGCCGTGCTGCGCTCGCCCGTCCTGCGGGCCGGGTTCCTCGTCGTGGCGGTGGCGCTGGCCACCGCCTACGTCTGGCGCGACCGGGAGGCCATCGCCGACGCCTGGTCGCGCCTGGACGCGGCCTCGGTGGGGCTGGCGGCGCTGCTGTCGCTGGCCAACGTGGCGCTGTCGGGGGCCTCCTGGCGCGCGGTGCTCGCCGACCTCGGCTCCCCGCTGCCCCGGCGCGCGGCGGCCCGGGTCTTCTTCGTGGGCCAGCTCGGCCGCTACGTCCCCGGCACCGTCTTCCAGTTCGTCGCCCAGGCCGAGCTCGCCCGCGACCACGGCGTGCCGCGCCGGCGCACCGGGTCCGCGCTCGCCGTCGCCCTGCTCGTCTCGATGACCACGGCGTGCCTGCTCGTCGCCGGGGTGCTGCCGTTCGCGCTGCACGGCCGGGAGCTCCGCGGCTGGGAGTGGACGGGCTGGCTGCGCTGGCTGACCCCGTTCCTGCTGGTCCTGCTCGTCCCGCGGGTCCTCAACCCGCTGCTGACCCGGCTGCTGCGCCTGGCCCGGCAGGAACCCCTGGAGCACCCCGTCACCGGGCGCGGGCTGCTCGCCGCGGCGGCGTGGGCGGTGGCGTCGTGGGTCGCGGTGGGCCTGCAGGTGTTCGTGCTGTCGGCCGCCGTCGGGGTCTCCTGGCCCACCGGGCCCGCGCTGGCCCTCGCCGTCGGCGGGTACGCGCTGGCCTGGATCGTGGGGTTCCTGGTGGTGCTGGCCCCCGCGGGGGCCGGGGCGCGGGAGCTGGTGCTGGGGGCGGTCGTGGCGCTGGCGGCGGGCCCGGGGGCGGCGGCCGTCGTCGTCCTCGGCTCGCGGGTGCTGCTGACCCTGGCCGACCTGGTGCTGGCCCTGGGCGCCCTCGCCGGGCACCGGGTGCGCCCGGCCGGGCGGGTCCGGACGCCCCCGCCCCCGGACGCCTGACCCGTCCCCGCCGCACCCGCACCTCCTCCCGCCGACGCCGGGGTCTCGGGCACGTCACGATCCCGGGCCACGCCCGGTTCTGAGTGGTGACCCTCCGGAGGCGGCGGCAGGGTGGTCCGTCGACGTCCGGACCGACGACGCGTGGAGGCGAGGCACCATGTCCGAGCAGCAGCCCGGGACGACCGACCGGCTCAAGCGCCGCTCCCTGCTGGCCACCCTGGCCGCGGCCCCCCTGGCCCCGGCCGTCCTCTCCGCCTGCAGCACCGGCGAGAGCGTCGACACCGGCGACGACGGGGGGACCGGCGGGGGTGCGGGGGGCTTCGTCGCCGCCATCAGCGCCCGGCCCGACCAGTACGACCCGCACAAGACGACCGCCTACGCCAGCTTCCAGGTCCTGGAGAACGTCTACGACACCCTCGTCGTCCCCGGCGCGGACGACCTGTCGATGCAGCCGTCGCTGGCCACCGACTGGGAGACCAGCGACGACGAGCTCACCTGGACGTTCACCCTGCGCGACGGCGTCACCTTCCACGACGGGTCGCCGTTCACCGCCGAGGACGTCGTGTTCTCCTACCGGCGCATCATCGACCAGGACCTCGCGAACTCCTCGCGCTTCGCGACCGTCGCGGAGGTGTCGGCCCCCGACCCCACGCACGTCGTCGTCTCGCTGACCTCCCCGACCCCGAACCTGCTCTCCCGCCTCGGCGGGTTCAAGGGCATGGCGATCCTGCCCCGCACCGTCGACGAGGCGTCGCTGACGACGGCCGCCGTCGGCACCGGGCCCTTCCGGCTGGAGAGCACCTCGGCCGACGAGATCTCGCTGAAGCGGTTCGACGGGTACTGGGGCGAGGCGCCGCGGGTCGGCGGCCTGACGTTCCGGGTCGTCCCCGAGCCCGCCGCGGCGCTGACCGCGCTCACCGGCGGGCAGGTGCAGTGGACCGACAACGTCCCCCCGCAGCAGGTCGAGAAGCTCTCCGGCGACGACTCCGTCGAACTCGGCCGGGTCGCCAGCGTCGACTACTGGTACCTGGCGATGAACTGCGCCAAGGCCCCGTTCGACCAGGTGGACGTCCGGCGCGCCGTCGCCTTCGCCCTGGACCGCGAGGCCGTCACCGAGGCCGCGAAGTTCGACACCGCCCGGGTGAACCAGACCGCGATCCCCGAGGCCAGCGAGTGGTACCACGACTACGCGCCCTTCACGACCGACGTGGACCGGGCCAGGCAGCTCCTCGCCGGCGCCGGGGTCGGCGGCCCGCTCACGATGGGGCTGATGGTGACGTCGGAGTACCCCGAGACGGTCACCGCGGCGCAGGTCGTCGCCAGCCAGCTCGAACCCCTCGGCATCACCGTCGACATCCAGACCGAGGACTTCGCGACCTGGCTGGACCGCCAGGGCCGCGGCGACTTCGACGCGTTCGTGCTGGGCTGGCTGGGCAACATCGACCCCGCGGACTTCTACGAGGACCAGCACCGCACCGGCGGGTCGAACAACTACCAGAAGTACTCCAACCCCGTCACCGACGACCTGCTGGACCGGGCGAAGGTGGAACCGGACCAGGCCGCCCGCAAGGCGCTGTACGACCGGGCGGCCGAGCAGATCGTCGACGACGTCTCCTACCTCTACCTCTACAACCCCGACGCCGTGCAGGCGTGGGAACCGGGGATCACCGGGTACGAGGTCCGCGCCGACAAGGCGGTGAACTTCGACACCGTGACCCTGCCGTCGTGAGCGGGGTCGCCCTGCGGCGCACGCTGCAGGCGCTCGTCGTCCTGCTGGGGGTGTCCGTCGCCACGTTCGCCCTGGTCCACCTGGTGCCCGGCGACCCGGTCCGGCTCGCGCTCGGCACCCGGTTCGACCAGGCGACCTACGACGCGCTGCGCGAGCGGGCCGGGCTGGACCAGCCGCTGCTCGCGCAGTACCTCTCCTGGATCGGGCACGCCGTCACCGGCGACCTCGGGGTGAGCTTCCGCTCCGGGGACCCGGTGACCGCGCTCATCCTGGAACGGCTGCCCGCGACGCTGTCGCTGGCGCTCGCCTCGATCCTGGTGGCGCTGCTCATCGCGATCCCGCTGGGGACCGCCTCGGCGCTGCGGCCGCGGTCGCTCGTCGACGGGTTCGGGACGGTGGTCAGCCAGATCGGCATCTCGGTGCCGGAGTTCTGGATGGGCATCATGCTCATCCTCGTCTTCGCGGGCACCCTGGGCTGGTTCCCCGCCAGCGGGTACGTCCCCCTCGGCGAGGACCCCGCCGGGTGGCTGCGGTCGCTGGTGCTGCCGGCGGTGACGACCGGGCTGGTGTCGGGCAGCGTCCTGACCCGGTTCACCCGCTCCAGCGTCCTGGAGGCGCTGGGCGCCGAGCACGTCCGCACCGCGCGCGCCAAGGGCCTCGGCCCGCGGGCGGTGCTGAGGGGGCACGTCCTGCGCAACGCGATGCTGCCGCTGGTGACGGTGACGGGGGTGCAGCTGGCGTACCTGCTCTCGGGGGTCGTCGTGGTCGAGATCGTGTTCGCCTGGCCGGGGCTGGGGCAGCTGGCGCTGCAGTCGGTCCAGGCGCGGGACTACCCGGTGCTGCAGGGGGCGGTGCTGCTGTTCGCGTTCGTGTTCCTCCTGCTGAACCTCGCGGTGGACCTGCTGTACTCCAAGCTCGACCCGAGGATCGCCTCGTGAGCGCCGTCGACGCGACCCCGCCGGTGCGGGTCCGCCCGCGCCGGCGCGGGGGGTGGACCGCGCTGCGGCTGCTGCTCTCCTCACCGCCGGCCGCGTTCGCCGCGGTGGTGCTGCTCGGCGTGGTCGCCCTCGCCCTCCTCGGGGAGCGGATCGCGCCCACCGGGGCCAACGAGGTCTCCGTCGAGGACCGGCTGCTGCCGCCGGGGCCCGGGCACTGGTTCGGCACCGACGACCTCGGCCGCGACGTGCTGAGCCGGGTGGTGCTGGGGGCGAGGGTCTCCCTGCAGGTCGGGGCCGTCGCGGTGGGTTTCTCCCTGGTGTGCGGGGTGCTGGTGGGGTTGTTCGCCGGTTTCCACGACGGCTGGCTGGACACCGTCCTCATGCGGCTGATGGACGTCCTGTTCGCGTTCCCGGCGATGCTGCTGGCCATCGCGGTCATCGCGGTCCTGGGACCGGGGACGACGAACGCGATGATCGCCATCGGCGTCACCTACACCCCGGTGTTCGCCCGCGTCACGCGCTCGGCGGTGCTGGGGGTGCGCGAGAGCGTGTACGTGCGCGCGTCGCGCTCGATCGGGGCCTCGGACCTGCGGCTGCTGTTCCGCCACGTCCTGCCGAACGCGGCGCCGCCGATCATCGTCCAGACCTCGGTGAGCCTCGCGTTCGCCGTCCTGGCCGAGGCCGCGCTGTCCTTCGTGGGGCTGGGCACCCAGCCGCCGGCGCCGAGCTGGGGACGGATGCTGTCGGAGGGGCGCGGGTACGTCGACCTGGCCTGGTGGATCGCGGTGTTCCCCGGGCTGGCGATCGTGCTGCTGGTGCTGTCGTTCAACCTGCTCGGGGACGGTCTGCGCGACGTGCTGGACCCCCAGCAGCGCAGCGCGCTGCAGGCCGGGAAGCGCGGGCCGGGCCGACGGAGGGGGAAGTCGTGGACGTCCTGGAGGTGCGGGACCTGCGGGTCTCGATGGAGACCGCGCGCGGGACCGCGCGGATCGTCAACGGGCTGGACTACTCCGTGGCCGCGGGGGAGACCGTCGCGGTGGTGGGGGAGTCGGGCTCGGGCAAGAGCGTCTCGGTGATGGCGCTGCTGGGGCTGCTGCCCGGGCACGCGCGGGTCGGCGGCCGCGCCGAGTTCGAGGGCCGGGACCTGCTGGCGATGTCGGAGGCGGAGCTGCGCACGGTGCGCGGCAACGGCATCGGGACGGTGTTCCAGGACCCGATGACGTCGCTGAACCCGGTCCTCACCGTGGGCCGGCAGCTCACCGAGGGGCTGCTGGCGCACCGGAAGGTCCCCTCGCGCCGGGCGGCCCGGGAACGGGCGGCGCAGCTGCTGGCCGACGTCGGGCTGCCGGACCCGCGGGGGTCCCTGGACCGCTACCCCCACGAGCTGTCCGGGGGGATGCGCCAGCGCGTCGTCATCGCGATCGCGCTGGCCGGGGACCCGCGCCTGCTCATCGCGGACGAGGCGACCACGGCCCTCGACGTCACCGTGCAGGCGCAGATCCTCGACCTCGTGGCGCGGCTGCAGGCCGAGCACGGCACGGGCGTGGTGTGGATCACCCACGACCTCGGGGTCGTCGCCGGCACCGCCGACCGGGTGCTGGTGATGTACGGGGGGCGCTGCGTGGAGGACGGCGGCGTCGACGACGTGTTCGACGCCCCCGCCCACCCCTACACCCGCGGGCTGCTGGGGTCGCTGCCGACGCTGCACGACGGCCCCGGGGAGACCCCCGACCTCGTCGCGATCCCCGGCACCCCGCCCCCGCCCACCGACCTGCCCGCGGGGTGCGTGTTCCACCCGCGCTGCCCCGTGCGCGGCGACGAGCGGTGCGCCACCGAGCAGCCCCCGCTGGTGCGGGTCGGGGGGAACGGCCCCGTCCCGCACCGGGCGGCGACGTTCTACGGCTCCCGCGTCCAGGAGGTGCGGCCGTGAACGGCGCCGGTGACGTCCTCGTGCGGGCGAGCGGCCTGCAGGTCCACTTCCCCGTCCGGTCGAAGGGGTTGCGGCGCCGGGCGACCGGCGCGGTCCGCGCGGTCGACGGGGTCGACCTGGAGATCCGCCGCGGGGAGACGCTGGGTCTGGTGGGGGAGTCCGGGTGCGGGAAGTCGACGCTGGGCAACGCCCTGCTGCGGCTGGTGGAACCCACCGGCGGCACGGTGGAGTTCGACGGCGCGGACGTCACGGCGATGTCGCGCTCGGCGCTGCGCTCGCTGCGGCGGCGGGCGGTGGTGGTGTTCCAGGACCCCTACGCCTCGCTGGACCCGCGGATGACGGTGGGGCAGACCGTCGCGGAACCGCTGCAGGTCCACGGGTTGCACCGGGGGGCGGCGGCGCGGGCGGCGCGGGTGGCGGAACTGCTGGAGCTCGTCGGGCTGGACCCGTCGGTCGCCGCGCGCTACCCGCACGAGTTCTCCGGCGGCCAGCGCCAGCGCGTCGGCATCGCCCGCGCCCTGGCGGGGGAACCGGACTTCGTCGTCTGCGACGAGGCCATCGCGTCGCTGGACGTCAGCGTGCAGGCGCAGGTGCTGAACCTGCTGCGGTCGCTGCAGCGCCGGCTGGGGCTGACGCTGCTGTTCGTCTCCCACGACCTCGCCGCGGTGCGCCACCTCTCCGACCGGATCGCCGTCATGTACCTGGGGCGCGTGGTGGAGGTCGCCAGCGCGCCCGACCTCGCCGCCGCCCCGCAGCACCCGTACACGCAGGCACTGCTGTCGGCGGTGCCGCTGCCCTCGCCAGCGCGCGAGCGCGCCCGCGAGCGCATCGTGCTCACCGGTGACGTGCCCTCGGCCTCGAAGGTCCCCTCGGGGTGCCGGTTCCGCACCCGCTGCCCGCGCGCGTTCGCCCCCTGTCCCGACGTGGACCCCGCGCTGCAGGAGGTGCCGTCGGCGTCGCCGGCGGGGCACGTCGCGGCGTGCCACCTGCACGGCGTCGTCGGGGTCCCGGAGCCCGCCGACCCCTGAACCGTGCCCCGTCCGTGGTCGAACCGTGATGCGGCCGAGCGCGTTCCGAGTGGCGGGGGGCACCGGTGCGTGGTGTCGTGGTTCCCAGACGAGAACGTGCATCGTCCGGTCTGCAGCAGATGGACCACCCCGAGCGGGTCGTGTTCCCCCGGGGGAACCTCCGCCGCAGACCGTGCCCAGCGGACGCCGCACCTCCGGTGTCCCTCACCGTTCCCCGTGCCGCCGGATCGCGGCCACCCCCGAAACAGTTCCAGGAGAACCACCATGGCCAGCACTCAGCCCCACGGCACCACCGACCGCCGTCCCGTCCGCACCGCCGGCAAGGCCGGTCTCGGTGTCGCCGCCGCCGGCATCGTCCTCTTCAACATCTCCCCGCTGCTGAACTGGGTGCAGATCGAGGGCACCGACGACCGCCGCACCGGTTACGAGACCGACTCCCTCGTGCCGTTCATCGCCTACCTGGGCCTCGGCCTGCTCGTCGCGATGGCCTACGCCGCCAAGCGCGCCCGCCGCGGGCAGCACCGCGGTCTGACCCTGGTGTCCATGGCCGTCGCCATCGCCGCGACGATCCAGTGCGTCGCCTTCGCCCTGAACCCGATGGGCGGCCTTGAGCGCGGGGACCTGCTGAGCACCCAGATCGGCGTGTTCGTGGGCATCCTCGGTGCGGCGATCTGGGCCGTCGGCTCCGGTCTGCTCGCCAAGGAGGTCGAGGGTGACGACGCCGACCACGACGTCGACGTGCGCACCTCCGCCTCCGAGCAGCGCTCCGCCCGCGCCTGATCCCACCGGTCGCGCCGCGGCGCGACCCCCCGAGCCGGTCCCCGGCACCCGGTCCTCCCGGGTGCGGGGGGCCGGCTCGTCGTCGTCCTGGTGCGCGGGCGCGGCCCGTGGAACGATCCGGTCCTCGCCCGATCGACCCCGGAGGGGACCCACCGGATGGACCGGTTGCCGCTGCTCGACCCCACGGCCGCCCCGTTCGCCGACGACTTCACCGCCGGCTCCCCCGACCCGGGGCGCTGGGTGGACCACTACCTGCCGCACTGGACCACCCCGGACCGGTCGCGGGCGCGGTGCGCGCCCACCCCCGGCGGGCTGGAGCTGCGCATCGAGGCCGACCAGCCGGACTGGCGTCCCGAGGACGCCCCGCTGCGGGTCTCGAACCTGCAGACGGCCACGTTCTCCGGGCCGGCGGGCTCCACGCGCGGCACCCACCGCCACCGCCCCGACGGCCTGACCGTGCGGACCCCCACCCCCACCCGGCTGCTGTGGGCGCCGCGGGAGGGGCAGGTCGACGTGCGGGTCACCGCGAGCCTGGACCGCGGCTGCATGCTCGCCGTCTGGCTGGTGGGCACCGAGCACGAGTCGCCCGGCGACAGCGGGGAGGTCTGCGTCTGCGAGATCGACGCCGACGCCGTGGGGGAGACCTCGACGCGGGTGCGCACCGGGGTGAAGGCGCACCACGACCCCCGGCTGCGGACCGAGGTGACCGAGGTCGTCGTCCCCGTCGGGGCCGGGCAGGCGCACTGGTGGTCCGCCCGCTGGAACGCCTCGGGGGTGGTCGTCGCCTGCGACGAGCGGGTGGTGTTCACCTCGGCCCAGCACGTCCGGGGACCCCAGCAGCTCATGGTCGACCTCTTCGAGGTCGTCGCGCCCGGGCCGGCGGGGGAGTACCCGAAGACCGCCGTCGTGCACGCGGTCAGGGGGAGCTGACGGCGGCCGGGACGGTCAGGGGGTGGCGTCGGGGCGCTCGGCGGCGACGCGGCGCAGCTCCTCCAGGACGGCCGCGGTGGGGGCGTCGGAACCGCGCCCGGCCCGGGTGGCGGCGTAGATCGACCGGGCCGGGCTCGGCCCCGCCAGCGGCAGGACGCGCAGCCCCTCCGGGCGCAGCGGGTGGGCCAGGCGCGGGATCAGCGCCACCCCGGCCCCGGCGGCGACCAGCGCGGCCAGCGCGTCCCAGTCCTGGGTGTGGTGGCGCACGTCGGGGGCGAAGCCCGCGGTGGCGCAGGCGGCCAGGGTGATCTGGGCGCACGCGTCGTCGCTGGCCGCGGCCACCCACCCGTCGCGGGCCAGGGCGGCCAGCTCCACCTCCTCGCGCCCGGCCAGCGGGTGGTCGGTGGGCACGAGGACGTCGAGGACGTCGGTGAGCAGGTCGACCCGGTCGTAGCGGGCGTCGTCGCGGCGCGGGCCGCCGGGGTGGTCCACGCAGACGACGACGTCGAGGTCGCCCGCGTCGAGGCCGACGAGGGCGGAGACCGGCTCGCGCTCGCGCACCAGCAGGCGCAGCCCCGGCCGGTCGCGGTGCAGGCGCCGCAGCGCCGGTCCCACGACGGCGGCGATCGCGCTGGCCAGCGACCCGATGCGGACCTCCCCGACCACCCCGGCGTCGAAGGCCAGCAGGTCCGCGCGGGCCATCTCCAGCTGCGCGGCGACGGCGTCGGCGTGGGCGAGCAGCACCCGGCCCTGGCCGGTCAGGCGCACCCCGCGGCCGACCCGTTCCAGCAGCGGGACGTCCAGCTCGCGGGCCAGCCCGGCCAGCTGCTGGGAGACCGCGGACGGGGTCAGGTGCAGGGCGGTGGCGGTCGCGGCGACCGTCCCGCGCCGGTCCACCTCGCGCAGCAGGCGGAGGCGGCGGAGGTCGATCGTGAAGTTCTCGCTGTCGACACTCATGAGAAAACTCTAGCTGGACTGAACGGTTCGGGGGAGAGCACGATCGGGGGGTGACCCGCCGCGCCGCCCTGATGTTCGCCGCCCTGGGCTTCGCCTGGGGCATCCCGTACCTGCTCATCAAGGTCGTCGGGGAGGAGCTCCCGCCCTCCACCCTGGTCCTGGCCCGGACGGCCCTGGCCGCCCTCGTCCTCGCCCCGATCGCGCTCTCGCGCAAGGACGTCCGCGCCGGCCTGCCCGACCTGCTGCGCCGCTGGCCGGCCCTGGCCGCCTACACCGGGTTCGAGATCGTCGGGCCGTGGCTGTTCCTGGCCCGCGCCGAGCAGGACCTGCCGAGCTCGACGACGGCGGTCGTCATCTCCGCCGTCCCCGTCGTGGGGGTCCTCGTCGCCTTCGCCGGGGGCCGCGCCGAGCGCCTGGGCCGCACCGGCTGGACCGGGCTGGCCCTGGGCACCCTGGGGGTCGCGACCCTCGTCGGGTTCGACCTGGTGCCCGGGCAGTTCGGCGCCGTCGCGGAACTCGCCGTGGTCGTCGTCGGCTACGCCGTGGGCCCGGCCGTGCTCTCGCGCCACCTCGGCGACCTGCCCGGCACCACGGTCGTCCTGGCCAGCCTCGTCCTGGCCGCGCTGGTCTACGTCCCGGTCGTGCTGCTGGGCCCCGGGCTGCCCGCCGCGCTGCCCTCGGGGCAGGTCGTGGCCTCGCTCGTCGTGCTGGCCGTGGTGTGCACCGCGGGGGCGTTCCTGCTGCTCTTCGCCCTCATCGGGGAGATGGGCCCGGTGCGCGCCACCGCGATCGTCTACGTCAACCCCGTCGTCGCCGTCCTCGCCGGCGCCGTCGTGCTCGGGGAGCGCATCACCGCGACCACCCTCGCCGGGTTCGCCCTCGTCCTCGCCGGGTCCTTCCTCGCCACCCGGAAGCCCGCGAACCGGCCCGAGCAGCCCGCGGCCCCCCTTACCGTGGAGGTGTGACCGCAGGGGTGACCGCCGACGCCGCCGGGGCGGCCCCCGCGGCCCCCGCGAGCGGGCCCGACGGCGAGCTGCGCTGGCGGCCCGGCCGTCCCGTCCCCGTCGCCACGACCCTCACCGCCCTGCGCCGCGGGTCCGGGGACCCCACCTTCCGCCGCGACCCCGACGGCACCGTCTGGCGCGCCACCCGCACCCCGCACGGGCCCGTCCTGCTGCGCGTGCGGGCCCGCCCCGCCGACGGCGAGGTCGAGGCGCAGGCGTGGGGCCCCGGCTCCGACTGGGCCCTGGACGGCGTGCCGGACCTGCTGGGGGCCGCCGACGACACCCACGCCGACTTCGTGCCCCGCCCCGAGCACACCGCCCTCGTGCAGGCGTGGCGGGCGCACCGGCACTGGCGGGTCATCCGCACCCGCGCCGTCTTCGAGGCGCTGTCCGCCTCCGCCCTGGAGCAGGTCGTCACCACCGTCGAGGCCTTCGCGGGGTGGCGCCGGCTGGTGCAGCGCTTCGGCGAACCCGCCCCCGGCCCCGCCGGGCTGACCCTCAGCCCCACCCCGCAGCAGTGGCTGCGGATCCCGTCCTGGGAGTGGCTGCAGGCCGGGGTGGAGCTGCGCCGGCGGAAGGTCACCATCCTCGCCGCGCCCCGCGCCGGCGGGCTGGAGCGCACCCTGGCCATGGCGCCCGAGGCCGCCGACGCCGCGCTGCGCTCGCTGCCCGGGATCGGGGTGTGGACCTCGGCGGAGGTGCGCCAGCGCGCCCACGGGCACGCCGACGCGTTCAGCTTCGGGGACCTGCACGTCCCCGGCAACGTCTCCTGGGCGCTGACCGGGGAGGTCCTCGACGACGCCGGCTGCGCCGAGCTCATCGAGTGCTACCGCGGGCACCGGTTCCGGGTGCAGAAGCTGCTGCAGCTCGCCGGGCACCAGCGCCCGCGGCGCGGGCCGCGGGCGACGCTGCCCACCCACACCCCGAACCGGGCGCTGGGCTCAGCGCGCCGGCCGGGCCACCGCGCGCACGGGTGAGCCGTCCCCGCCCGTCAGCGCCCAGCCGAACGCGCAGAACTCCACCTCCGCCGGCAGGCCCTCCAGGCCGCGCAGGTTCTCCACCACCACCCCCGGGTCGGGGCGGGTGCCCAGCAGGACCCGGTGCGCGGCCAGCGTCCCCGGCCCGTCCACGCTCGCGGCGTCGATCCCGGTGGTCCGCGTCCCGCCCGCGCGCAGGGCCCGCGCCGCCGCCGCGGTGAGGAACGGGTGGTCGAACTCCCGGCCGGTGCCGGCGAACCCGTCCCACCCGGTGCGCAGCAGCACGATCCGCGCGCCCGCGGCCGGGCGCACGTCCTCCGCCTCGATCACCGCGCGACCGCGCACGTCGAGGACGAGGGCGGTCCCGCTGAACAGCTCCAGCGGCAGCTCCTCGACGGTGGGGCCGCCGGGGACGACGTGCGCGGGGGCGTCGACGTGGGTCCCCGTGTGGGTGCCCAGGTGCAGCCGGGTGACGGCGAACCCGTCCCCGGCCACCGTCGCGGCGGGCTCGGCCGCGAACCCCGGGTCGCCGGGGAACACCGGCATCCCGGGCCCCACCGGGCGGCTGAGGTCCACCCACCGCGTCACGGCCGGCTCAGCGGGGCAGCTCGACGACGCGGACGAGGACGCCGCCGTCCCCGGGGTCGCGGTCCACCAGCCCGACGAGGGACTCCGTCCACACCGCCGCCAGCACGCGCTGGGTGAGCACCCCGAGGGTGAAGTCGTCCTCGGCGCTCAGCCGCAGCGCCGGGCCCGTCCCGTCGTCCTCGACGGCCACCGAGGCCCCGGCGCCCGGCCCGGCGGCGCAGGCGACCTCCGCGGCCCGCCCGAGGCGCTCCTCCAGGGTCCCCGGCTCGATCGGCGGGGGCTCCACCGACCCCGCCCCCAGGGCGGCGCGGACGGCCTCGACGTGCCCGAGGCGGAACCAGTCGCCCGCCGCGGTGCGGACCAGCGACCGCGCCCCGGGGGCGTCCACGGAGGCGTCGAGCACGAGCTCGCCCAGCCCGCGGATGAGGGCGGCGGGGACCCCGGAGGTCTTCCCCTTCACCAGGTCGGCCGCGGCGGCGATCTCGTCCACGACGGCCCGGGCGGTGACGGTGAGGGTGCGCCCGGAGGTGTCGGTCCGCCCGCGCAGGTCGTCCAGGACGTCCAGGCCCGCGCTGCCCAGCGCGAAGTCGGTCTGGCCGGCGCGCCAGGGCCGGCCCGCGGTGTCGGTGACGACGACGCCCACGGTCGCGCCGGTCAGCTCCCGCAGCCGGTCGCGCAGGGCCCGCGCCGCCGCGTCCGCGTCGTGGGGCAGCAGCAGCACGACGTCGCCGACGACGTTGGAGGCGTCGACGCCGGCGGCGGCCATCACCGGGCCGGCCGCGGCCTCCACGACGCGCGCGGTGCCGTGCGGGGTGCGCCGGGCGGCGACGAGGCGGCGGGACTCCCGCAGCACCACCTCCTCGCGCTCGCTCGCGGGGGCGGTGAGCCCGGCGGCCTTGGAGAGCACCTTGCTGGAGACGGCGACGACGTCGCCCTCGCCGAGGGAGGTCCGCTGGGCGTGCAGGGCGTCGACGAGCAGCCCGGCGACGTCGTCGCCGGCCACCACCTCCCCGATCCCGGGGATGCCGACGACCTGGAGGCTGCTGGACAGGCTCCCGCTCACGCGGCGGGCTCCTTCCGGTCGAGCTCGAGGGCGAGGTCGAGGGCGGCGCCGGCGAGGTCGGCGGTGGCGCGCGGGGAGCTCATGAGCAGCGGCCGCCGACGCACCACCAGGCCCGGGCGCCGCGGGGGCTCGTCCTCCTCCGCGATCAGCCAGCCGTCGAGGAAGTCGTCGTAGAGCCCGGCGACGGCGGCCGCGGTGGTGGGGACGCCGATCGCGCTCAGGCAGGCGTCGGCCATGCCGCGCACGGGGGCCCCGGCCACGACGGGGGAGACGCCGACGACGGGGGCGGGGGCGGCGACGAGGGCGTCGCGGATCCCGGGGACCTGCAGGACCGTGCCGATGGAGACGACGGGGTTGCTCGGGGGGAGCACGACGACGTCGGCCTCGCGCAGCGCCTCGAGGACCCCGGGGGCGGGGCGGGACGCGGCGGCGCCGACGGCCTCGATGCGCACCGCCGGCACCGCGGCGTGCAGGCGCACCCACCACTCCTGGAAGTGCACCCGGCGGGTGGCGCCGCCCGGCCCGTCGGCGAGGTCGACGTGGGTCTCGACGCGGTCGTCGGTCATCGGCAGCAGCCGCGCGCCGGGCTGCCAGCGCTCGCACAGGCGCGCGGTGACCTCGGAGAGCGTGGCGCCCTCGGCGAGCATCCGGGTGCGGATGACGTGGGTGGCGATGTCCTTGTCGCCGAGGGTGAACCAGGACGGTCCCTCCCCGTGGGCGGCCAGCTCGCCGGCGACCCCGTAGCTCTCCTGCGCCCGCCCCCAGCCGCGGGCCTCGTCGATGCCGCCGCCGAGGGTGTACATCACGGAGTCGAGGTCGGGGGAGATGCGCAGGCCGTGCAGGGTGACGTCGTCGGCGGTGTTGACGACGACGGTGACCCGGGCGTCCCGGCGCGCGGGGTCCTCCGCGGAGCGCAGGTGGGCCAGCAGCCCGCGCAGGAAGCGGGCACCGCCGACGCCGCCGGCGAGGGCGGTGATCTGCAGGGGACGGGAGTCGCTCACGGGCGCCATCATCCCCCGTCGCGGGGTCCCCCACCCGGCTGGCTCCGCGGGGCGGCTGGGACCCGGGGGGCTCCTGGGGTGCGGGGTGGCGGGAGGGGCGGGTGAATTACCACGCTGAGCTTGACTCTGGAGGACGACACGCGTGTAATTCGACCAGTGGTGGTCCTGGGTGACTGGCACATCACGCGGAGTGACAGACCGAGGCTGTGGGGGCCACCATGAGTGACGACTTCGAGTCCATCGACGACCTCTCGCGACCGCGGACGGGGGCCGGCCCCGTCGTCCACCTGGGCCTGGTGCCCCCGCTGCCCGCGCCGGACCGCGCCGCGGGCCTCGTCACCGGCGAGGACGCCGAGCTCGACGAGGACGGCGAGGACGACGGCCCCCTCGGCCCCGACGGCCGCCCCGAGCTGTCCCTGGTGGACATGACCGGCGGGCTGACCGGGCTGTCCGGGCTCACCCCCGAGGACCCGGGCTGGGCCGAGCTGGCCCTGTGCGCGCAGACCGACCCCGAGGCGTTCTTCCCCGAGAAGGGCGGCTCCACCCGCGAGGCCAAGCGCGTCTGCCAGTCCTGCGAGGTCCGCCAGGAGTGCCTGGAGTACGCGCTGGGCAACGACGAGCGCTTCGGCATCTGGGGCGGGCTCTCCGAGCGCGAGCGCCGCCGCCTCAAGCGCCACATCGGCTGACACCCGCCGGCACCGGCTGAAGGAACGGCCCCGACCTGCCGAGAGAGCAGGGTGGGGGGCCGCCGGTCCCCGTGGAGCACGGGGAGGTACCGATGAACCAGTCCTTGTCGATCTGGGAGCGCCGCCAGGCCGTCGCCTCTCGCCTCGAGGGCCACGCCCAGCAGGAGCAGGACGCGCTGGGCGAGCTCGCCACGGCGTTCGTCGACGCCCAGCTGAGCCTGGACGACGTGGACCCGCAGGGGTGCCTGCGGGCGGCCCTGGCCGCCGTCGTGCACGTCGCCGCGAGCCGGCCGGGGTTCAACCTCGTCCTCGGCGCCCTCGGGCACGGGGTCCGCGTGCAGACCGACGCCGACGGCGTCGTGCGGCTGAGCGCGGTGGCCGTGGCGGCGGGCGAGCCCGAGCCCCCCGCCCCCGAACCCCCCGCTCCCTCCGCCCAGGCCGCGCAGGCCGCGCAGGCCGTGGCCTCCGAGCTCGCCTCGCTGCTCTGGCAGCGCTGACCCTCCCCGGGTTCCCGGCCCCGGTCCCTTTTCGGTACCGGAGATCACGCTTTCAGCCCCTCACGGCGGGTCCGCCGCCCGACGACACCTCTACCGACGCCGGACACCTTCCGGCAGCACGTCACAGCTGACTGCCCGTGCGACGCCCGACGGGTGTGCACGTCGGAAGAGGAGACCGCATGACCTTCCTGCTGCGTCGCGTCCGGGTGGGCGCACGCTTCGCCATCGCGTTCGGGGTGATCCTGGCGCTCACCCTCGCCATGGGCGCCGTCGCGTTCCTCGGGAGCCGGGAGCAGTCCAAAGCGCTCCAGCAGGCCCAGGACGCCGCCGAGCTCGTCCAGTACGTCACCGAGCAGAAGTACTACGACGCCGACATCATCGGCTGGCAGTCCGGCTACGCGCTGGACACCTACCGCCTCGGCGTCGACGCGGCCCTGGCCGACGACAACGTCAACCGCGCCGGCTACCTCGCCGTCCGCTCCACGCTCGTCGCGGCCCTCCAGAACGCCCCCCTCGAGCTGATGACCGCCCAGGAGCGGACCCTCAACGCCGAGCTCATCGGCCTGTGGGACCAGTTCATCGACTTCGACAACCGCGCCGTCGTCGCCTACCGCGACGGCCGCACCGCCGACGCCGAGAAGCACCTCGACGAGGGCGGCTTCCCCGTCTACCAGGCGATCCTCGCCGAGATGGACCGCTTCGAGGCCTCCGTCGAGGACCGCAACGCCGCCGCCCAGGCCCGCGCCGTGCGCGTCGCCGAGACCGCGGAACTGCTCATCGTCGTCTTCTCCGTCCTCGCCGTCGTGCTCGTGGCCCTCATGCTGCTCGCCCTCATCCGCACCGTCGTCGTGCCGCTGCGCGCCCTGACCGCCCGCGCCGAGGAGGTCGCCTCCGAGCGCCTGCCCGAGGCCATCGGCCAGATCCGCGTCCTGGCCGCCGACGGCACGCCCCCGACGCTGCCGGCCTTCGAGGTCAGCACGAAGGACGAGCTCGCCGCCCTCGCCGTGGCGTTCAACCACGTCCAGGACAGCGCCCTCGACCTCGCCGTCGAGCAGCACCGCAACGAGGTCGCCGCCGCCGAGATGCTCGTCAACCTCGGCCGCCGCAACCAGAACCTGCTCACCCGCACCCTGGCCTTCCTCGCCGAGCTGGAGCGCGCCGAGCGCGACCCGCAGGTCCTGGACAAGCTGTTCCGCCTGGACCACCTCTCCACCCGCGTCCGCCGCAACGCCGAGTCGATGCTCGTCCTGGCCGGTGCGGAGCAGACCCGCACCAAGTCCCGCCCGGTGCCCGTCGCCGGTGTCGTCCGCGCCGCCCTGGCCGAGATCGAGGACTACCCGCGCGTCGACCTGACCGAGCTCGACGACGCGACCCTGCACGGCAGCGCCGCCGCCGACGTCACCCACCTCCTGGCGGAGCTGCTGGAGAACGCGACCGCGTTCTCGCCCAGCACCACCCGCGTCGTGGTCAGCGGCACCCCCACCGTCGACGGCGGCTACGCCCTGAGCGTCACCGACTCCGGCGTCGGGATGAGCCCGGCCGACGTGGCGCTGGCCAACGAGCGGATCGCGAACGCCGCGACGTCCCGCCCGGACTCCCGCCTCCTCGGCCACCACGTGGTCGGGCTGCTCGCCGACCGCTGGACCATGTCCGTGACGCTGGCCCGCGGCGGCTCGGCCGACGCCCCCGTCGGGGTCGTCGCCACCGTCGCCCTGCCCGCCGCCCTCGTCGCGCTCGGCTCCCGCCCCGCGGCCGCCCCGGCCGCCGCCCCCGTCGCGGCCCCCGTCGCCGCGGCCAGCGCCCCGGAGCCGGAGCTCGCCCTCGTCGGGGCCCCCGCCCGGGCGGAGGCCGTCGTCGAGCCCGTCGTCGAGCCCGTCGCCCCGGCGGCCCCCGCGGTCGAGGTCGCCCCGGCGGCCCCGGTCGTCGCGGTCCCGGCGGCTCCCGTCGCCCCGGCCCCCGTCGCGGCGGCTCCGGTCGCCCCGGCCCCGGTCGCCCCGGCCCCGGTGGCCCCGGCCCCCGTGGTCCCGGTCCCGGCCGTGGCCCCGCTGACGCCCTCCTCCCCGGTGTCCCGCACCGGGGGCGGCGTCCCCTCGGCCCGCGTCCGCGGCGCCCAGCTCGCCGACCTCGGCCGCGACCTCGGCCGCACCGCCGACGCCGGCACCGGCCCGCAGGTCGCCTCCCCGCCCGCCGACCTGCCCGCCGTGCCCACCCGGGTCCGCGGCGCGCAGCTGCCCGACACGGGCGACCTGACCGCGGCCACGGCCGCCACCTCCCGCAGCGCCGAGGACGTCCGTCGCGGGCTCTCCGGCCTGCAGAGCGGCGTCGCCCGCGCCCGTCGCGACGCCGCCGACACCACCCCGTCCACCCCCGAGAGCGAGTGAACCCGTGAGCACCAGCACCGTCAGCCAGACCGCGCAGGACGTCAACTTCCTGCTGGAACGCTTCGTCGCCCAGACCCCCGGGGTGGAACAGGCCATCGGGGTCTCCTCCGACGGGCTGCTCATGACCATGCGCGCCGACCTCGAGCGCGCCGACGCCGACAAGCTGGCGGCGACGGTCTCGGGCCTGACCACCCTCGCGGTGTCCGCGTCGCGGCTGCTGCACAAGGGGCCGCTGAGCCAGGTCATCACCGAGTTCGGCGAGGGCTACCTCCTGGTGTCCTCCATCGCCGGCCGCGCCTGCCTCGGCGTCGTCACCGCCGCCGACTGCGACCTCGGTCTCGTCGGCTACGAGACGACCATGCTCGTGGAGCGGGTCGGGGCGCTGCTGACCCCCGAGCTCATCACCGAGCTGAAGACGTCCCTGCAGCTGTGAGCCCCCTCGACGAGTTCGACGACGAGTTCGAGGAGTTCGACGAGTTCGACCGGCCCTTCCTCGGCAGCGGCGCGGCGGTCTCGACCACGCCCCCCGCCCCGGCGGGGGGCGACCCGGACGACGCCGAGGACGGGACCGGCGTCCGCGCCTACCTCCTCACCGGCGGCCGCACCGGGGGAGGGGCGGCGGGCATCGCGATGGAGACCACCGCCGTCGTGACCCCCCTCGGGGCGAGCGTCGCGGCCTCCCGGTCGCTGGCCTTCGAGCTGGGGCAGGTCCTGGACTCCTGCGCCGAGGCCCGTTCCGTGGCCGAGGTCGCCGCCCTGGTCGGCATCCCCCTGGGGGTCGCCCAGGTCCTGGTCGGCGACCTCGTCGCCCGGGAACTGCTCATCACGACGTCCACCGCGAAGTCCCTCGCGTTCGACGTCTCGTTCATCGAGAGGTTGATCAACGGTGTCGCTGCACTCTGAAACCGCCAGCCCCCCGGTGGCCCCCGCGGCCCCGGTGAAGCGTCCCCCCATCCCGGTGAAGATCCTCGTCTCCGGGGGGTTCGGGGTCGGCAAGACGACGACGGTCGGTGCCCTGTCGGAGATCGAGCCGCTGAGCACCGAGGCCGCCATGACCTCGGCGTCGGTGGGCGTCGACTACGCCGGCGAGGCCAGCGAGAAGACCACCACGACCGTGGCGATGGACTTCGGGCGCGTCACGATCGACGACAGCATCATCCTGTACATGTTCGGCACCCCCGGGCAGGACCGGTTCGGGTTCATGTGGAACGACCTCGCCGACGGGGCCCTCGGCGGGATCGTCCTGGTGGACCCCAGCCGGATCGACGACTGCTTCGTGGCGCTGGACTACTTCGAGAAGATCGGCCTGCCGTTCGTGCTGGCCGTCAACTCCTTCGCGAACCGCAGCCAGCTCACCCTGGACCAGGTCCGCGCCGCCGCCAACGTCGACCCGGCCGTCCCCGTGGTCGCCGTCGACGCCCGCCAGCGGGAGGACGTCAAGCAGGTCGTGCTGACCCTGCTGCAGCTGATCCTGTCCCGCGCCCGGTCCGCGGCGTAGGGCGTTCCCCCAGAGCCCGGCCCGGCCCACCGGTCCCCGCCCGCGTCGACGCCGTCGGCGCGCGGGGACCGGTGGGCCTCCGTCGTGGGGCGCCCTACTCGCCGTAGCGGGGGTCGACGTCCTCGGGGGGCAGGTCGAGCAGGTGGGCGACCTGCTCCACGACGACGTCGGCCACCAGGTCGTCGAGGTCCTCCCCGTCGGCGCGGGTCTCCAGCGGCCGCCGGTACAGCACGACCCGGGCCGGGCGGTCGCCGTGGGCGGGGAACAGCCGGCCCAGCGGGACGACGTCGTCCTCCCAGGGGGCCGGGTCCGAGGGCGGGACGTCCTCGACCGCGAACTCCACCCCGGCCAGCTGCTCGGCCCAGCGGCGCTCCAGCAGCTCCACGGCGTCGAGGACCAGGTCGTCGAAGCGCTCGGAGCGCGTGCGCGCCGCCGGCAGCGACGCGGGCAGCAGGGGGCCGCGCAGGCCGCGACCGTGGCGGTCGCGGCGTCGGCGTGGACGGGTCGGCACCCGGCGTCGGAGGACCACCGGGCGAGAGTACCCACGGCGGCGCGCCGGGGCACCGCGCGACCGCCCCGCGCGGGGCGCGGCGGGACCCCGCCGCGCCGGGCCCCGACCGGGCGACACGATCCCGCGCGTGGGGGGCTCCGCGGGGGCCGGAGGGGTAGCGTGCGCGCGTGAGCTCCCGCACCCCTGGAACGAACGCCTCCCGCCCCGGAGCCGGTCGCTCCACCGCCCCCAGCGCCCGGCGCTGCTCGCGCACGGCCTGCGGGCGCCCCGCGGTCGCGACGCTCACGTACGTGTACTCCGACTCCACGGCCGTCCTCGGCCCGCTGGCGACCTTCGCCGAACCCCACTGCTACGACCTGTGCGCCGAGCACGCCGACCGCCTCACCGCCCCCCGCGGCTGGGAGGTCGTGCGCCTGGCCCCCGACCTCGTCGAGGCCGCCCGCCAGCACGACGACCTCCTCGCCGTCGCCGAGGCCGTGCGCGACCGCCCCGGCGCGCCCGGGCGCGGCATCGACCCCGACGCCCCCGCCGTCCGCCGCGGGCACCTGCGGGTCCTGCGCGAGAGCTGAGCCGGGTCCACCGGGCCCCTCCCCGGGCCGGTCCGGGCCGGTCCGCGGGCGGGCGACGTCGTGCCGCGGGTTCCTCAACCGGGCTGCCGCGCTGCCGATGGAGCCCCGTGCCCGCAGCCAACGCGCCCCGCGCCTCCCGTCGCCCCCGCGCCACCCGCACCGCCCCGCCGCTGGGCTCGCTGACCCAGGCCGCCCACCGCGAGACGGTCACCTGCGGGCCCTGCGGCAGCGAGCGCGTCACGCAGCTGTCGATGTCGCTGACCGACGGCACCCCCGTCCGGTTCGTCTCCTGCCACGTCTGCGAGGAGCGCACCTGGACCTCCGACACCGGGCCGATCACCGTCGACGCCGTCCTGGACCGCACCCGCAAGCAGTAGTCCCCTCCCGCGACGGCTCACCCCGGACGGGGGTGCGCTTGTAGGCTCGTGATCGTGACCGACCCCTCCGACGCCCCGCGCCGGCTCCCGTCCGTCGACCTCTCGGCCTTCATCAAGGCCTACGACGTGCGGGGCACCGTCCCCGACCAGCTCGACGCCGGCGTGGTGCGGGCCATCGGCGCCGCCTTCGCCGACGTCGTCGTCCTGCCCGAGGCCCCCGAGGGCCAGCCGCCGCGCGCCGTCATCGGTCACGACATGCGGCCCTCCTCCCCGGAGCTCTCGCGCGCCTTCGCCGACGGCCTCGCCTCGCGCGGGGTCGACGTCACCCTCATCGGCCTGTGCTCCACCGACGGCCTCTACTTCGCCAGCGGCTTCCTCGGCATCCCGGGCGCGATGTTCACCGCCAGCCACAACCCCGCCCAGTACAACGGCATCAAGATGTGCCGCGCCGGGGCCAAGCCCGTCGGCCAGGACAGCGGCCTGTCCGCGATCCGCGACCTCGCCCAGAGCCGGCTGGACGCCGGCACCCTCCCCGAGGAGACCGGCTCGATCGGCGAGGTCGACGAGCAGGACCTGCTGAAGGCCTACGCCCAGCACCTGCGGACCCTCGTCGACCTCACCGGCTCCCGCCGGCTCAAGGTCGTCATCGACGCCGGCAACGGCATGGGCGGCTTCACCGCCCCCGCCGTCCTCGGCGACGACGCCGGCCTGCCCGCGCTGCCCCTGGACGTCGTGCCGATGTACTTCGAGCTCGACGGCACCTTCCCCAACCACGAGGCCAACCCCCTCGACCCGGCCAACCTCGTCGACCTGCAGGCCGCCGTCCCCGAGCACGGCGCCGACATCGGCCTCGCCTTCGACGGCGACGCCGACCGCTGCTTCGTGATCGACGAGAAGGGCGACCCGGTCAGCCCCAGCGCCGTGACCGCGATGGTCGCCCGCCGCGAGATCGCCAAGGAGATCCGCGCCGGCCGCGAACCCGTCGTCATCCACAACCTCATCACCTCCCGCGCCGTGCCGGAGATCATCGCCGCCGACGGCGGGACGCCGGTGCGCACCCGCGTGGGGCACTCCTTCATCAAGGAGCGGATGGCCGAGGTCGGGGCGGTGTTCGGCGGGGAGCACTCCGCGCACTACTACTTCCGCGAGTTCTGGTCCGCCGACACCGGCATGCTCGCCGCGATGCACGTCCTCGCCGCGCTGGCCGAGCAGGACCGCCCGCTGTCCGAGCTCGCCGCCGAGTACGAGAAGTACGTCGCCAGCGGGGAGATCAACTCCACCGTGCAGGACGCCGCCGCCACCACCGAGCGGGTCGTCGCTGCGGTCCGCGAGACCGCCGCGGCCGAGGGCGAGGAGCTGGAGGTCGACCGCCTCGACGGGGTCACGGTCCTCCACCCCGCCAGCGAGCGCCAGCCGATGTGGTGGTTCAACCTGCGGGCCTCCAACACCGAGCCCCTGCTGCGGCTGAACGCCGAGGGCGCCGACGAGGCGACGATGGTCGCCGTCCGCGACCGCGTCCTCGCCCTGGTGCGGGGCGCCTGATGGCCCTCGACGCCTGGGTGCTGGAGCTGCTGCGCTGCCCCGTCTCCGGGGAGCCCCTGGAACCCGTCACCGTCGACGGTGCGGAGTTCCTCACCACCCCCTCGGGGATCCGCTACCCGGTGCTCGACGGGGTCCCCGTCCTGCTCGCCGACGCGGCCCTCCGCCCGGGGCAGCCCGCGTGAGCGCCCTCGACGAGACCCTGCTCGCCGACGGCGACGGGCTCACCGGCGCCGACGAGACCGGTGTCCTGCGCGCCCTGGCCAGCGCCGGGGCGCAGGTCCGCGAGGCCCTCGACCTCTCCGCCGAGGCGCGGGTGGCCCGGCTCGCCGAGGACGACCGCCCCCGGGCCGTGGTCATCGCCGCGCTCGCGGGCAGCTCCGTCGTCGCCGACATCGTCACCGCCCTCGCCGGGCGGGGCTGCCCGGTGCCCGTCGTGGTGCGCCACAGCGGGCCGCTGCCGAGCTGGGTCGGGCCGCTGGACCTGGTGATCGCCGTCTCGCTGTCCGGGCGCGCGCCCGGGCCGGTGGCGCTGGCCGCCGAGGCCTCCCGGCGCGGGGCCCGCGTCCTCGCCGTGGCGGGGGAGGGTTCCCCGCTGGCCGAGATCGGGGCCCGGCACGGCAACGTCCACGTGCTCCCGGCCCGGGGCGTGCGCGCCGACGGCGGCGACCCGCGCTCCTCCCGGGTCGCGCTGTGGTCGCTGGTGACGCCGGTCCTGCTGGCCTGCGACGCGATGGGGCTGCTGCCGGCCTCCGCCGCGGACCTCGCGGGCGTCGCCGACCGCCTCGACGCCGAGGCCGAGGCCTGCCGCCCGTGGTCGGAGACGTTCGTGAACCCGGCCAAGGTCATCGCCCTCGAGGTGTCCGGCGCGGTGCCGGTGGTGCTCGGCGACGGCGACCTGATGGCCGCCGGGGCCCGCCGCGCCGCCGGGATGCTGGCCCGCACCGCGCGGGTCCCCGCGGTCAGCGGCGCCCTGCCCGACGACGCCAGCGAGGTCGTGGCGACCTTCGGCGGGCCGTTCGCCTCCACCGTCGAGGACGTCTTCGCCGACCCCTTCCTCGACGGCCCGCCCGGGCCGCGCCTGCAGCTGCTGGTGGTCCGCGACTCCCCGCTGGCGGTCTCCGACGAGGACCGCCGCCTCGCCGACGCCGTCGTCACCACGGCCACCGACGCCGGGGTGCGGGTCTCCGAGGTCGTCGCCGACGAGGGGTCCCCGGCGCAGCGCCTGGCGCAGGTGATCGCCCGCGTCGACTTCGCCGCGGCCTACCTGGCGCTGGCCTCCGGGATCGACCCCGCGCGCTCGCCGCAGGTCGCCGACCTCAAGGACCGGCTGGGCTGAGACCCCCGCGCCCACCCCGGGCGCCCGCACCCCCGGGCCGCACCCTCGGCGGGGCGCGGCCCGGGGGCGGGCGCGTACCCTGGGAGGGAGCTCCGGCGTCCGGTGATGCCGAGTGGCCCAGAGGGGCCGCGCCGGGAGACCGTCACAGACCGCACGAGAGGACTCCCATGTCTTTCGAGTACCGGGTCCGGGACCTTTCCCTGGCCGAGGCCGGACGCCACGAGCTGCGTCTGGCCGAGCACGAGATGCCCGGGCTGATGGCGCTGCGCGCCGAGTTCGGCGACAGCAAGCCGCTGGCCGGCGCCCGCATCGCCGGGTCCCTGCACATGACCGTGCAGACCGCCGTCCTCATCGAGACCCTCCTCGCCCTGGGCGCGGAGGTCCGTTGGGCCAGCTGCAACATCTTCTCCACCCAGGACCAGGCCGCGGCGGCCGTCGTCGTCGGGTCCGGCACCGTCGAGGAGCCCGCGGGCGTCCCCGTCTTCGCCTGGAAGGGCGAGACGCTGGAGGAGTACTGGGCGCTGGCGGACCGCATCTTCGACTGGGGCACCGACGCCGAGGGCCACCGCATCGGCCCCAACATGATCCTCGACGACGGCGGCGACGCCACCATGCTCGTCCTGGAGGGCAAGCGCTTCGAGGCCGCCGGCGCCGTCCCCGCGACGACCGCGGAGGACTCCGAGGAGTACGCGGTCGTCCTGGAGCTGCTGCGGAAGTCCCTGGCCGAGGACCCCCAGCGCTGGACCCGCATCGCCGAGGGGATCCGCGGCGTCACCGAGGAGACCACCACCGGCGTGCTGCGCCTGGCGGAGTACTTCCGCAACGGCGTCCTGCCCTTCCCGGCGATCAACGTCAACGACTCGGTGACGAAGTCGAAGTTCGACAACAAGTACGGCACCCGGCACTCCCTCATCGACGGGATCAACCGCGGCACCGACGTCCTCATCGGCGGCAAGACGGCCGTCGTGTTCGGCTACGGCGACGTCGGCAAGGGCTGCGCGGAGTCCCTGCGCGGCCAGGGCGCGCGGGTCGTCGTCACCGAGATCGACCCGATCAACGCCCTGCAGGCCGCGATGGACGGCTACCAGGTCGTCCGCCTCGAGGACGTCGTCGAGACCGCCGACATCTTCATCACCGCGACGGGCAACAAGGACGTCATCATGGCGGCCGACATCGCGAAGATGAAGCACCAGGCCCTGGTGGGCAACATCGGCCACTTCGACAACGAGATCGACATCGCCGGTCTCGCCCGCATCCCCGGCGTGGAGAAGGTCGAGATCAAGCCGCAGGTGCACGAGTGGCGGATCCCCGCCGCCGAGGGCCGCCCGGCGCACAACGTCATCGTCCTGTCCGAGGGGCGCCTGCTGAACCTGGGCAACGCCACGGGTCACCCCAGCTTCGTCATGTCGAACTCGTTCGCCAACCAGGTCCTGGCCCAGATCGAGGTCTTCACCAAGCCGGAGACCTACCCGGTGGGTGTGCACCGGCTGCCCAAGCAGCTGGACGAGAAGGTCGCGCGGCTGCACCTCGACGCCCTCGGCGTGCGGCTGACCGAGCTCACCAAGTCGCAGGCCGCCTACCTCGGCATCGACCCCGAGGGTCCCTACAAGACGGACCACTACCGGTACTGAGCCGTCCGCAGGACGCTCCGCACGACGGCGCCCGGCACCCCTCGGGGTGCCGGGCGTCGTCGTCCCTGCTCGACTGGGGCGGTGCCCGACACCGCTCCGCTCCGGCTGGCCCTCCTCGGCGACTCCCTGGCCGCGGGGGTGGGCGCGGCCGACGCCCGGGACACCCCGGGGCCCCTGCTGACCGCCGACCTGGTGGCCGCCGGGATCCCCGCCGAGCACCGGGTGTTCGCGGTGTCCGGGGCCCGCAGCACGGCGCTGGCGGGGCAGGTCGCCGCGGCGGGGACGTGGCCGCAGGTCGCGGTGGTCGTCGTGGGCGCCAACGACCTCACCCACGCCGTCCCGGTGGCGCAGGCCGTGGCCGAGCTCGCCGCGGCCCTCACCGCCCTGCGCGCCACCGGCGCGGAGGCCGTCCTCGTCCCGGCCCCGGACCTGAGCGTCGTCGCCCACGTCCCCCCGGCGCTGCGCGAGTTCGCCCGCACCGCCAGCGCGCAGCTGCGCACCGCGCAGACCCGCGCCGCCGCCGCGGCGGGGGTCGCCGTGGCGGACACCTCCGCCGCCGCGGCGGTGTTCGCCCGCGACCCCTCGATGTTCTCGCCGGACCGGTTCCACCCCTCCGCCGCGGGGTACCGGGTGATCGCCGCCGACGTCGCCCCGCTGGTGCGGGCGGCCGCGCGCACCGCCCTCGGCGCCGCCTGAGAACATGGCCGGATGAGCTTGGAGGACGCTGCGTCGTGGGCCACGATCCTCGGCGGTGTCGCGGTCCTCGCCGCGTTCCTGCGCGGCTGCGTCCTGGTGGCGATGAAGTACCACGCCCGCGAGGTCCGCCGCTGGACGGCGACCGAGGAGGGCCTGGACGGCGGGCGGCTGCGGTGGTGGAACTGGGTCCGGGCCCGCTGGCGCCTGCTGTGGGCGACGGGCCGGTTGCGGACCCGCCGCGAGGTGCGGGAGTAGATCGACTCGCGCGACGCCCCGGTAGGCCTCAGGATCCGATGGTGGACAACAGCACCCCCTACCCCCTCGGCGTCACCGTGCGCGAGGACGGGTTGAACGTCGCCGTGTACTCCGAGACCGCCGAGGCGGTGGACGTCGCGGTCTTCGACGACGGTTCCGAGACGACCCACCGGCTGGACCAGCGCACCGGTCACGTGTTCCACGGGATCGTCCCCGGCGGGGTCGGCACCCGCTACGGGTTCCGCGTCCACGGCGAGTGGGAACCGGCGGAGGGGTTGCGGCACAACGCGGCCAAGCTGCTGCTGGACCCCTACGCCCGCGCCGTCGAGGGCCAGTGGGGTGCGGGGGAAGAGACCTTCGGGCACCTCTTCGCCGACCCGGAGCAGCGCAACGACGCCGACTCCGCGCCGTCCGTGCCGCGCGCGGTCGTCGTGGACCCCGCCTTCGACTGGGCCGGTGACCGCGCCCCGCGCACGCCGCTGGCCGACACCGTCGTCTACGAGGTCCACGTCAAGGGCTTCACCCAGCAGCACCCCGACGTGCCGGAGGAGATCCGCGGGACCTACGCCGGTCTCGCCCACCCGGCCGCGATCCAGCACCTGCTCGACCTCGGTGTGACCGCCGTGGAGCTGCTCCCGGTGCACCAGTTCGTCCAGGACTCCCACCTGGCCGAGAAGGGCCTGCGCAACTACTGGGGCTACAACTCCATCGGGTTCTTCGCCCCGCACAACGAGTACAGCGCCGCGGGCGACGACGGCTCCCAGGTCCGCGAGTTCAAGGAGATGGTCAAGGCCCTGCACGCCGCGGGGCTGGAGGTCATCCTCGACGTGGTCTACAACCACACCGCCGAGGGCAACCACATGGGCCCGACGCTCTCCCTCAAGGGCATCGACAACGGCTCCTACTACCGCGTCGTGGAGGAGGAGCCGGAGAACTACTTCGACACCACCGGCACCGGCAACAGCCTCAACGTGTCCCACCCCGCGGCCCTCCAGCTCATCCTGGACTCGCTGCGCTACTGGGTGAGCGAGATGCACGTCGACGGTTTCCGCTTCGACCTCGCGACCACGCTGACCCGCCAGTGGGGCGACGCGCACGTGCACTCCGCGTTCCTCGACATCGTCCACCAGGACCCGGTGCTCGCCCCGGTCAAGCTCATCGCCGAGCCGTGGGACACCCAGGGCTACCAGGTCGGCGGGTTCCCGGCCCGCTGGTCGGAGTGGAACGGGAAGTACCGCGACGACGTCCGCGACTTCTGGCGCGGCCAGGGGTCGCTCGGCGCGCTGACCCAGCGCCTCACCGGCAGCCCCGACGTCTACGAGGCTGACCGCCGCTCCCCGCTGTGCAGCGTGAACTTCCTCACCGCCCACGACGGCTTCACCCTCGCCGACCTCACGGCCTACGACGAGAAGCACAACGAGGCCAACGGGGAGAACAGCCAGGACGGCGAGAGCGACAACCGCTCCTGGAACTGCGGGGCCGAGGGGCCCACCGACGACGAGGCGGTCAACGCGCTGCGCGACCGCCAGCGCCGCAACCTCCTCACGACGCTGCTGCTCAGCGCCGGGGTGCCGATGCTGCTCGGCGGCGACGAGTTCGGCCGCACCCAGGGCGGCAACAACAACGCCTACTGCCAGGACGACGAGATCTCCTGGTTCGACTGGGCGGGCGCGGACCGCGAGCTGCTCGGGTTCACCCGCGAACTGCTCCGCCTGCGCCGGGAGACCTCCGCGCTGCGCGGCGCCTGGTACCGCGGCGACGGCCTCGACGGGTCCCCCGACGCGGTCCTGTCGCTGCGCGCCGACGGCGAGCCGATGACCCAGGCCGAGTGGGACGACGGCAACGCCCGCGCCTACGGCGTGCAGTTCAGCGCCGAGGGTTCCGCGACCGTCCTGCTGCTGGTGAACGGGGCCACCAACCCCGTCGAGTTCACCGTCCCGAAGGCCCCGGCCGGCCCGTGGAAGCTCGTGGTGTCCTCCGACCCGCAGCAGGAGGTCGGCCGCGAGGTCGCCGACCTGCTCGTGGGGGAGTGGTCCACGACGGTGCTGCGCTCGGCCTGACCGCTCCGCAGCTCCTCGGCGGGGACCCCGCCGGACGCCACGGGCGCCCGGCGGGGTCCTGTCGCGTCCGGGCTCCCCGGTCAGCCCCGGCCGATCGAGCGTTCCAGGTCGCGGGTGCGGGCCTCGCGCCGCTGCATCCGCACCAGTTCGCGGTCGCGGCGCTCGACGAGGACGGCGACGAGGAACCGCTCGGGGTCGGTGCCGGCCGGCGGGGCGGGGGAGACGTGCAGCAGCAGCGCGTCGGCCAGCTCCACGCCCAGCGCCGTGCGCGAGGCCGGGTTCAGCGTCGCGGTGCGGGCCAGGAACTGGCGGGCGGCGGTCACCACGGGCAGCGGGAGCCGCCCGATGTCGGCGGTGCGCGCCCAGCCGGCCAGTTCCGGGGGCATCGGCGGCAGCGGCACGTGCCGGGCCGCGGTGCGCTCGCGCACGACGTAGGTCCCGGCCAGCAGGTCGCCGACCCGCTTGCCGCGACGGGTGACCAGGGCCGAGATGATCGCGGGGCTGCCCGCCAGCCCCCACAGCTCGAACAGGCCCACGACGGCGCGGACCAGGCAGTGCCGGAACCGGACCGGGCCCCCGTCGTCGCGGACGACGCGCACCCCCAGGACGAGCTTGCCGACCGTCCGCCCGCGGGTGGCGGTCTCCACCGCGACGGGGATGCCGATCAGGCACAGCGCGCTCTCGGCGAGGGTGATCGCCGCGTACGCCGCCTCGTCGGTCTCCGACAGCAGCACCGAGGTGCCCCAGAGCAGCGCGGCGAACACGACGCCGACGATCACGGCGTCCAGCAGCGCGGCCAGCATGCGGGAGGCGAACGACGCGGCCCGCAGCCCCAGCACCACGGCCTCGCCGGTGACGATCTCCCCGACGGGCTCACCGACCGGGCCAGCAGCGCTCACCCCGCCACCGTACCCAGGGTGCGGGTGCCGCGGCCCGGGCCCACCGGCGCGAGCCGGGCGCGGTGGTCTCAGGCCCGGCGCCCCCACGCCTCGAACTCCTCCTGCACCTCGTCGAAGAACGCCGTCTTGGCCAGCGTGTAGCCGTCGTAGTCGGCGTCCCCGGCGTGGGCGGCGGCGGTGGCGGTCTTGAACGCGGCGTAGCGGTCCCGGGCCTCGGGGTGCGCGCGCAGCCAGTCGCGGAACCACACGGTGTACCGGCCCCACGGCGAGGCGCTCAGGCGGACGTGCAGGATCGACGCCCCCGGCCCGTCGAGGTCGTGGACGAACAGCCGCTTGCGCCACACCTCCTCCGGCACGACCTCGCTCCCGCGCGGGATGTCGCGGTGGACCCCCGGGGAGTCCGGGCGCGACCCGGTGGTGGGGACGAAGCCGGCCGGGGCCAGCGCCCGGTCCAGCACTTCGGGCCGCGGCAGCTCGCGGACGCGGACCTGCAGGTCGACGTAGGCCTTGGCCCGCAGCCCGGGCACCGAGGTGGAACCGATGTGGTCGTGGGACTCGGCCACCCCCAGCGGCTCCAGCGCCCGCCGCACCGCGGCGAGCAGCTCGGCCGCCCGTCCGGGCCAGGCGGGGTCGTAGGGGTGCAGCACCGCGGGTCCAGGCACCCCCGGACGGTACCGGCGCGGCGGGGGCCCCCGCCGCGACCCGCCGCCGCGGCTCCGCCCGCCCCCGGGTGCCCGGGGGGCCGCGGCCGGGTGGACGATGCCGGGATGGACGAGCACGGGGCCTGGCGCTCACCCCTCACCGCCGCCGCCGTCGCCTCGACGGGCCTGCGCCTGAGCGGCGTCGCCCTCGACGCCGCGGGCCGGGCCTGGTGGTCCGAGGGCCGCCCCGCCGAGGGGGGCCGGGTGGCGGTCCTGCGGCGCGAGCCCGACGGCCGGGTCGTGGAGGCCGCCCCCGGCCTCGACGCCCGCACGCGCGTGCACGAGTACGGCGGCGGGGCCTGGGG
Source organism: Kineococcus radiotolerans SRS30216 = ATCC BAA-149 (assembly GCF_000017305.1). GTDB lineage: Bacteria > Actinomycetota > Actinomycetes > Actinomycetales > Kineococcaceae > Kineococcus > Kineococcus radiotolerans. The sequence continues at coordinate 3,071,183 of NC_009664.2, forward strand.
CCTGGTCCGCGACGCGCGGGGGGAGACCGGGGCGGTGCTGGCCTCGGCGAGCGACCAGCGCTGGTTCCACGCCGCGGCGGGGCGCCCGCCGCGGCCGCTGACCCCCGCCGACGGCGTCCGCTACGCCGACCCCGACCAGGCCGGCGACGGGATCGTCCTGGTGGCCGAGGACGTGCGCGAGGGGGTTCCGCGCCGCTCGCTGGTGCACGTCCCCCTCGACGGGTCCGGCCCGCGGGAGTTGTTCGAGGGCCCGCGGTTCCTGGCCGCGCCGCGCGTCTCCCCGGACGGCTCCCGGCTGGTCTGGACCAGCTGGGAGCACCCGGACATGCCCTGGCAGTCGACCCTGCTCTGGGAGGCGCGCCTGGACGTCGCGGCGGGGCAGCTGTCCGACGTGCGGGTCCTGGCGGGGCGGGACCGGCGCGAGTCGCTGGTGCACCCGGGGTTCGCGCCCGACGGCACCGTCCTCGTCGTCAGCGACCGCAGCGGCTGGTGGAACCTGCACGAGGTGGGCCCCGACGGCGGGTTGCGCCCGCTGCTGGCCGAGGCCGCCGACCAGGGGTTCCCGCCGTGGGTGTTCGCGACGACGTCCTGGGCGGCGCTGGACGCCGACCGGGTCGCGCTGGTCCACGCCGCCGACGTCGGCTACCGCCTCGACGTGGTCCACCGCGCCGGCGGCCGCGTCGAGGCGCTCGACCTGCCGTTCACGGCCTACGCGCCGGTGCTGGCCGGCGGGGGAGGCCGCGTCGTCGCCGTGGCCGCGTCCCCCACCGCCCCCGCCGCCGTCGTCGTCGTCGACCCCGCCGACCCCGCCGACCCCACCGCCCCCGCCGTCGACGTCGTCCGCGTCTCCGCGGCGGCCCCGGACCCCGCGCACCTGCCGGTGCCGCAGCCCCTCTCCCTGCCCAGCGCCGGCGGGCGCACCGTCCACGCCCACCGCTACCCGCCGACCCACCCCGACCACCCCGACGCCGGGGCCGCCCCGCACGTCCTGTTCGTGCACGGCGGCCCGACCGCGCAGTCGCAGGCCGCGTACTCCCCGGAGGTCGCGTTCTTCACCTCCCGCGGCATCGGCGTCGTCGACGTCCAGTACGGCGGGTCCACCGGTTACGGCCGCGCCTACCGCGAGGCCCTGGACGGGAACTGGGGGGTCGTCGACGTGGAGGACTGCACCGCTGTGGCCCGCTGGCTGGTCGAGGAGGGTCTCGCCCCGCCCGGCCGGGTCGGGATCCGCGGCGGCAGCGCGGGGGGTTTCACCGTCCTCGCCGCGCTCACCGGCACCGACGCGTTCTCGGCGGGGACCTCGTACTACGGCGTGGCCGACCTGCGGGCGCTGGCCGCCGAGACCCACGACTTCGAGTCCCGCTACCTGGACTCCCTCGTCGGTCCGCTGCCCGCGGCCGAGGACGTCTACGTGGAGCGCGCGCCGCTGTCCCACGTCGACGGCCTGTCCTGCCCGGTCCTGCTGCTGCAGGGCGCCGACGACCCGGTGGTGCCGCGCTCGCAGGCCGAGGCGTTCGCGGCGGCCCTGCACCGCAAGGGGTTGCCGCACGCGCTGGTCGTCTTCCCCGGCGAGCAGCACGGGTTCCGGCGGGCCGAGAACGTCGCCGCCGCCCTGGAGGCCGAGCTGTCCTTCTACGGGCAGGTGTGGGGCTTCGACCCGCCGGGGGTCCCGCGGCTGCACCTCGACGGCTGACTCCCGCCGGGTCAGCCCCCCCAGCTCTCGCGCCGCCGGTCGAGGCCGAGCGCGAACACCTCGAACGCCGCGTCGACCCGCGCGGTGTCGCCGGTGAGGAGCCGGTCCAGCACCAGGCCGCGCAGGGTGCCCAGCACCAGCGTCGCCAGCGCCCCCGCCTCCGGCGGCGGGCAGCCGGCGCGCACCAGGGCGGCCTCCAAGAGCCCGGTGCGCCGGTGCAGCGAGCGGCGCACCGCCGCGGCCAGCGCCTCGTCGTGCAGGGCGTTCCCGGTGATGGCCAGGAACAGCCGCACGTGCGCCTCACCGCTGCCGGTGGTGGCCTGCTGCCACAGCGCGCGCAGCGGGCCGCCTTCGGTCCCGGTGCGCTGCTCGTTCGCGAGCACCCTCGGCCCGGTGAAGGTCCGGTCCAGGACGCGTTCGACGATCTCGGCGACGAGCTTCTCCCGGGTGCCGAAGTGGTGCAGCAGCGCGGCGTGGCCGACCCCGGCGCTGTCGGCGATGCGGCGCAGGGACAGCCGGGCCGGGCCGTGCTCGAGGGCGTGCTCGGTGGCGGCCTGCAGCAGCTCCTCGCGGCGGTGGCGGTAGCGCAACCGCCGTCCGTCCACCCGTTCCGGTTCCTCGTCCCCCGCGCTCCCCACGGCGCGAGGGTAACCGCGGGAGGCGCCGCCGGGGGTTCCCCGAGATTGCTTGACCACTCGGTCAGTCCATCGCTACCTTGTCGCCCACGCCAGGGGTCGAGGTTCCCGGGCGGGGCCAGACGCGGAACGCGGGGGGCCCCGCGCGCCCGGGTCGTCCACCGGCGTCCCCCCGTCGCAGCACCACGTCCCCCGGAGAGCCGTTCGATGCCGAACACCCTCGTGCGCCCGTCCCGGCGCCGTTCCGCCCGCGGGTTCCGCGCCTCGCTGGCCGCCAGCGCCGTCGCCCTGCCCCTCCTCGTCGGCGTCGCCCCGGCCGAGGCCGCCACCAACCCCTACGAGCGCGGTCCGGCGCCCACGAACACCTCGGTGGAGGCGACGCGCGGTTCCTTCGCGGTCTCCACCACGACCGTGTCGAACTTCGCCGCCACCGGCTTCGGCGGCGGCACGATCTACTACCCGACCTCCACCACCTCCGGCACCTTCGGCGCCGTGGTGATCGCCCCCGGCTACACCGCCAGCCAGTCGAGCATGGCCTGGTACGGACCCCGCCTGGCCTCCCAGGGCTTCGTGGTGTTCACCATCGACACCGAGGGCCGCTACGACCAGCCCGCCTCCCGCGGTGACCAGCTCCAGGCCGCGCTGACGTACCTGACCCAGCGCAGCACCGTCCGCACCCGCGTCGACGCGAGCCGCCTGGCCGTCATGGGCCACTCCATGGGCGGCGGCGGCACCCTCGAGGCCGTCAAGGACAACCCGGCCATCAAGGCCGCCATCCCGCTGACGCCCTGGAACCTGGACAAGACCTGGCCGGAGATCAGCACCCCCACGCTGATCGTCGGTGCGGAGAACGACTCCACCGCGCCGGTCGCCTCGCACTCCGAACCGTTCTACGGCTCCATCCCCACCGCCACCGACAAGGCCTACCTGGAGCTGCGCGGCGCCAGCCACTTCGCGCCGAACAGCGCGAACACGACGATCGCGAAGTACAGCATCAGCTGGCTCAAGCGCTACGTCGACGACGACACCCGGTACACCCAGTTCCTCTGCCCGGCCCCGGGCACGAGCCTGGCGATCAGCGAGTACCGCAGCACCAACTGCTGATCCGCTGACGGCCCGGCGCGGGCGGGGAGGGCACCCCGCCCGCGCCGGCCACTAGCCTGAACCCGTGGACGTCGACGCCTTCCGAGCGGTGCACGAGCACGAGTGGTCGCGCCTGCGCCGTCTCGTCGGCCAGCGCCACCTCACCGGCCAGGAGGCCGACGAGCTCGTCGTCCTCTACCAGCGGACGGCCACCCACCTGTCCTCGCTGCGCTCGGCGCAGTCCGAACCGGTCCTGCTCGACGAGCTGTCCACCGCGCTGGTCCGCGCCCGCGCCCGGCTCACCGGTTCCCGCTACACCGCGTGGCGCCAGGTCGTGCACTTCACCACCCGCGGGCTGCCCGCGGCGCTGTGGCGGGTGCGGTGGTGGACGACGGGCGCCGCCGCCTACACAATTCTGCTCGCCGTGGTCGCCGGGGCCTGGATGGCCGGCGACCCCGCCGCCCAGGCCAGCCTCTTCGGCTCCGACGAGGAGGTCCGCCGGCTCGTGGAGTCCGACTTCGCCGGGTACTACTCCGAGTACGGGCACGCGTCCTTCGCCGGGCGGGTCTGGACGAACAACGCGATGGTCGCCGCGACGTGCATCGCCCTGGGCATCACCGGGGTCTTCGTGCTGGTGGCCCTCACCACCAACGCGGTCAACGTGGGCCTGCAGGGCGGGCTGCTCATCGACAACGACCGCGGGGAGCTGTTCTTCGGCCTTATCCTGCCCCACGGCCTGCTCGAGCTCACGGCCGTCTTCGTCGCCGCCGGCGCCGGGACGAAGCTGTTCTGGGCGTGGGTGTCACCGGGGGCGCGCAGCCGCGCGCAGGCCCTCGCGACCGAGGGCCGGGCGATGATGGGCGTCGCCCTCGGCCTCGTCGTCGTGCTCTTCGTCTCCGGGGTCATCGAGGGTTTCGTCACCCCCTCGGGGTTGCCGACGTGGGCGCGCATCGGCATCGGGGCCCTGGCCGAGGTCGCGTTCCTCACCTACGTCCTCGTCCTGGGCCGGCCCGCGGCGCGGGCGGGGGAGACCGGCGACCTCGAGGAGAGGTTCGCCGGCGACACCGCCCCCGTCAGCGGCTGAGCGAACGCCCACCCGGGGCGTCCCGTCCGCCCGGCACCGAGGGGCCCGGGCTCAGGACCCGCCGCTGCCCAGCAGGCTGCGGGTCAGCGCCTCGGCGTCGGAGAGCAGTTCCTCCAAGGCGGTGCGCACGTCCCCGTCGCGGACCTCGTGACCGGCCTCGGCGCCCACCAGCACGGCCCGGCGCAGCAGCTCCCGCGCGAAGCTCGCGGTGACCCCGGCGGACCGGGCGGCGGCCTCGCGCAGCACCTCGTCGGAGACCCCGAGACCGCGCGCGTAGAGCCGGAACAGGGCGTGGCGCGCGGCCTCGTCGGGCAGCGGGACCTCCACGGCCAGGTCGACCCGGCCCGGGCGCTGGGCCAGGGCCCGCTCCAGCAGGTCGGCGCGGTTCGTGGTCAGCAGGAAGGCGACGTCGGCGTCGCCGTCGAGGCCGTCCATGGCGTCCAGCAGCTCGAACAGCAGGGGCCGTTCGCCGGGGGACTGGCCGCGGTCCTCGGCGACGAGGTCGCAGTCCTCCAGGACGACGATCGCGGGCTGCATCGCTCGGGCCAGGTGCGCGGCCGTCGTGACCAGGGCCAGCGACTGCCCGGAGAGCAGCACCACGGTGCTGTCCCGGGCGCGGGAGACGAGGTGGCGCACGGTCAGGGTCTTGCCCGTTCCGGGCGGGCCGTAGAGCAGGACCCCGCGCTTGAGGTGCTGCCCGGCCCGCGCCAGCCGCTGCGCGTGGGCGCCCACCCCGACGACGTGGCGGGCGATGCGCTCCAGCGCGCCGTCGGGCAGGACGACGTCCTCCGCGCTCACCTCCGGCCGGTGCAGGAAGGTGATCCCGGCGTTGTGGGGCTCGTAGGGCGACCCGGAGAACGACAGCACCTGCCCGCGCAGCACGCTGCGCTCGAGCATCGTCCGGCGCACCTCGGCGATGAACCGCGGGACGACGTCCTCCTCGGGGCAGGCGACCTCGAACCCGGCGGGATGCCCGCTGTGGCGCTGCGCCGCACGCTGCAGCACCGCGACCGGGTGGCCCTCGAACCGCAGCATCCGCACGCCCAGGCCGACGGCGCGTCGGGTGGTGTCCGGGCCGGTCGGCAGGTTCACCCGGTCCACTGCCCCGGTCCCGAACCGGCCGAACTGCTCGGAGAGGAGGTCGGAGAAGCTCTGGTGGTGGCGCTGGTCCCCGCCGCCCACGCCGACGACCTCCTCGCCGCCGCCGTGCTCGGCCAGCAGGGTCAGGGCGAGGTCGAGGTCGACGTACTGGTGCTCGGGAACCTCCTCGCGCACCACCGGCACCTCCCGCGCCGCCACCCCCAGGAAGGCGCCGACGACGTCCCCGACCGAGGGGCGGGAGTCGTCGGCGTCGACGCGCTGGGAGTGCACGACGTCGTCGAGGAAGCGGCGGATCGAGCGGGCCAGGTCACGGGTCTCGGCGTCCACGCCGCGATCATGGCCGTGCGGTGAACCCCGCGGCCAGCGACTTCCGGAAACCGGTGAGGTTCCCGCGGGACCGGTCGAGGTGGACGCCGCCGGTCAGCAGCACCAGGCAGGAGCCCGACCGCGGGTCCAGCAGCAGCGAGGCTCCGGTGGACCCGCTGCGTCCCGAGGAGTCCGGGGCGGGCATCCACGTCGGGTCCCCGACCGGCAACCCCTCCCCGCGGCGCACCCGCGCCCACGCGGCGGGCGGCAGCAGGGTGCCCTCCAGCAGCGCCCGGCCCAGGGCGTGGACCTCCTCGGCCGTCCCGAACAACCCCGCGTTCCCGGCCGGGCGGCGCAGCGAGGCGGCCAGCCCGTCGTGCACCACCCCGCGGGCGGTCCCGCCCCCGGTCGCCAGGACCGGGCCGGCCACCGGCGCGCCGGCCGTCCCGAACACCGGGCCGCGCAGGCCCAGGGGAGCGGTGACGAACTCCTCGACCAGGGCGTCCAGCCCCTGCCCGGTGGCCTCCTCCACGAGGTGCCCCGCGACCACGTACCCCACCCGCGAGGGGCGGGTCACCGTCCCGGGCGCGGACTCCAGCGGTGCGTCCAGCACCCGCTGCAACCGCTGCGCGGGACGCAGGTCCCCGCGGTGCCGGGCGTCGGAGTCCGCGGGCAGGCCGGAGGTGTGGGCCAGCAGCTGGGCCAGGGTGAACCCCCGCCCGGTCGGGCGGTCCAGGTCCACCGCCCCCACCTCGGCCAGGGCGTGGACGACCACCGCGGTGAACACCTCCGTCACCGCGCCGAGGTCGGCGCGGGTCCCCGGCGTCACCGGGTCCGGGTCGCCGGGGGCGAGGGTCCCCGCCACGGCCCGCCGCACGGTGCCGTCGGCGGCGGAGGACACCGCGCTCGCCCCGGGGAACGACCCGGCCCGCACCCCGGCGCGCAACGCGGCCCGCAGCGGCGCGCCCGGGTCATCCAGGTCGCCCGGGCCCCCGCTGCCGCCGCTCACGGCTCGGCGACCGCGCCGGGGACCGTCCCGGCCGGCCGGCCGGGGTGCGACCAGGTGCTCCACAACCGGGCGTAGCGGCCCCCGCGCGCCAGCAGGTCCGCGTGGCTGCCGAGCTCGACGACCTCCCCGGCCTCCACGACCGCGATGGCGTCGCACACCGCGGCCTGGCTCAGCCGGTGCGCCACCACCAGCGCCGTCCGCCCCGCCACGACGGCGAGCGCCGCCTGCTCCAGGTCGCGGGCCCCCGCGCTGCCGGCCTCGGCGGTCGCCTCGTCCAGCACGACCACGGGCGGGTCGCGCAGCACGACCCGGGCCAGGGCCAGCTGCTGGCGCCGCGCCGGGGACAGCGGGAGCTCCCCCGGCCCGACCCGGGTGCCCAGGCCCTCGGGCAGGGCGCTCACCCAGTCGTCGGCCCCGACCACGCCCAGCGCCCGGTGCAGGTCCTCGTCGGTGGCGTCGGGGCGGGCCAGGGTGAGGTCCTCGCGCAGGGTGCCGGTGAACACGTGGGACTCCTGGGCGATGACCCCGATGCGCTCGCGCACGGCGGCGGCGTCCAGGTCGGCGAGGTCCACCGCGCCCTGCGCCCCGACCAGCTCGACGCGGCCGGCGGTGGGGGGGAAGACCCCGCCGACGATCGCGGCCAGCGTCGTCTTGCCCGCCCCGCTGCCGCCGACGACGGCCAGCGACGTCCCCGCGGGCACGTCGAGGTCCACCGCGCGCAGGACCAGGTCGGGGTCCTCGCCCGGGGAGGGGTCGGCGTAGGCGTGCGACACCCCGCGCACCCGCAGCGCCACCGCGCGGCGGGGCGCGCGCTCCAGCGCCCCCGGGTCCGCGTCCGGTGCGTCCGGCAGGTCCACGACCCCGACGAGCCGGCCCAGCGCGGCGGCGGCGCGCTGCACCTCGTCGAAGCTCAGCAGCAGCGCGCCGAGCGGCCCGAACAGCCGGTGGAACAGCAGCGCCGCGGCCGTCACGTCCCCGACGCTGACGTCCCCGCCGCGGACCAGGAGGAACCCGGTGAGCAGCAGGCTCGACAGCCCGACCGCCTCGGCGCCGTTCATCGACACCGCCAGCCGCGCGAAGGTCCGCAGCGCCGCCAGCGACGCCCCGATCGTCCGCTCGGAGGCGACCTCCACGCGCCGGCCCTGCAGCGCGGCCATCCCGTAGGCGTGGACGGTGGAGGCGCCGTGGAAGGACTGCAGCACCACCTGCGAGCGCCGCGCCGCGACGGCCCGCTCGGCCGCGTACAGCGGCCCCGACCTCGGCAGGTACCCGCGCAGGCTCAGCGCGTAGACGGGGAAGACGGTGCAGAAGGCCAGGGCCAGGCGCCAGTCCAGGGAGACGAAGCCCGCCGCCGACAGCACGACGGTCAGGGCGGAGGTGAGGACGGTGGCGCCCAGCTGCACCGAGGAGGTGAACAGCTCCACGTCCTCGGTGACGCGGGAGGCCACGTCCCCGGACCCGGCCCGTTCCAGGACCCGCGGCGACATGCGCAGCGAGCGCTCCACGACCCGCTCGCGCAGGTCGGCGGCGATGCTCGCCCCGAGGCGCTCGGCGTCGCGGCGGGCCAGCGCGCTCGCCACCGCCGTCGCGACCGCGACCAGCGCCAGCAGCACCAGGACGGGGGTGAGGGACGTCCCCGCCCGCACGACGTCGACGGCGCGGCCCAGCAGCAGGGGCAGGGCCACGGTGCCCGCGCTGGCCAGCGCCGTCGTCACCAGGGCCGCGGCGAGCTCCCCGGGGTGGGCGGTGGCGGTGCGGGCCAGCACGGCCGCGCTTCGGCGGCCGGTGGCCACGGGCAGCGCGCGCTGCCCGCCGTCCCCCGCCGGGGTCCCCGCCCCGTCCCCCGTCCCGGGCCCCGTGGTGGTCCCCGCCGGGGCGCTCACCGGGCCACCGCCGCGGCGTAGCCGGGGTCGGCGAGCAGGTCGGCGTGGCGGCCGGTGCGGTGCCGGCCGTCCCCGTCGAGGAGCACCACCCGGTCGCAGCGGGCCAGCAGCAGCGGGGAGGTGGTGATCAGGACCGTCGTGCCGGTCCCGGCCCGCACCGCGCGCAGGCCGGCGGCGACGCGGTCCTCGGTGACGGCGTCCAGGGCCGTCGTGGGGTCGCGCAGCACCAGCAGCTCGCGGTCGGCGGCCAGCGCCCGGGCCAGGCCGATGCGCTGGCGCTGGCCGCCGGAGTAGTTGGCGCCGCCGTCGGCGAGGGGGGTGGTGAGGTCCTCGGGGGCGGTCGCGGCGCGCAGGGCGTCGGCCAGGGCGATCCCGCGCCCGGCCGGGGCGGGGCCGGTGTCGAGGGCGTCGGCGAGGGTGTCGCCGAGCAGGTGCGTCTCGGCCGGCTCGACGAGGACCCCGCCGCTCCCGTCCGCGCCGCCGGCGAACGCGAACGCGGCCGTGACGGCGTCGGCGGTGGCGGTGTCCGTCGTCACCACCCCCAGCACCTCCCCGGCCACCGCCCGCACCGGCGGCGCGGGCACCGCCGCGGCCGGGGCGGCGGGGGTCTCCAGGACCTCCGCGACGCGGCGCGCGCTGGCCCGCGACACCGCCAGCTGCTGGACGCACTGGCTGACGTTGCGCACGGGGTCGGCCAGGAAGCTGGCCATCCCGACGACGGTGACGAACTCGCCGACGCTCAGGCGCCCCTGCTGCACGAAGGCGCCCGCGACGGCCGCGGTGGCGACGAGGACCGCGCCGGTGGCCAGGGTGCTGACGCCGACGACGACGGAGGTCGCCCCGGCCGCCTGGACCGCGGCCCGCCGGGAGGTGCGGCTCGCGGAGCGGTAGCGGCGCACGGCCTCGGGGACCCCGCCGAAGCCGCGCAGCGGCCGCAGCCCGGCGAGCAGGTCGGCGGCGACGGCGGCGGCGAGGCCGGCGCTGCGCTGGCGGGTGTGCATCCGCGCCTCCAGGCGGGGGGCGAGGGCCTGCAGCCCCAGGACCAGGACGGGGACGCAGAGCAGCAGGCCGAGCCCGAGCGCCACGTCGATGCGCAGCAGCACGACGGCCGCGACGAGCATCCCGAAGCAGCCCGAGACCCCGAAGCTCAGCAGGCCCAGGGCCTCCGCGGCGTGGCGGGTGTCCGAGGTCGCCACCGACAGCGCCTCCCCGACCTGCCGGTCGCGCAGCACCGCCGGGTCGCGCAGCACCGCGCGGGCCACGGCGGTGCGCAGGAAGTGCGCCTCGGCGAACTGCGCCTTGTCGATCGTCCAGAACGCGAAGGCCCCCGCGGTGGCGAGGACGGTGAACAGCGCGAGCACCGCCAGGACGGAGACGACGATCGCGGGGGTGTCCCCGGTGCGCACGGCCCCGTCGACCACGGCGCCGATGGCGACGGGCACGAGGGCCTCGCAGGTCTGGTGCAGCATCGAGGACCCGCAGCCGACGGCGGCCGCGCGGGGGTGGCGCCGCAGGACGTCGGCGACGGGGCGGGAGGACACGTCGGAGGAGCCTATGCGACCCCGCTCCCGCCCCCGGGTGGACGAGCGGGCGGGCCGGGTCCCGCGCCCGGGCGATCGCGGGCCCCGGTGCGGGGCCGTAGGGTGCGACCGCCGCGGCGCGCTCGGTGCCCGCGGGGACGGGACGGGGGCCGGGGTGACCATCCGCGTCGGCACCTCCGGGTGGAGCTACGACCACTGGGAGGGCGTGCTCTACCCGCCCGGCACGCCCGCCCGCGACCGGCTGGCCCTCTACGTGCGCGAGTTCCCCACCGTGGAGCTGAACGCCAGCTTCTACCGCTGGCCCCGCGACGCCTCGTTCGCCTCGTGGCGGCGCCGGCTGCCCGAGGGGTTCGCCCTCTCGGTCAAGGCGCCGAGGGGGCTCACCCACGCCAAGCGGCTCCAGGCCCCGGAGGCGTGGGCGCAGCGGATGTCCGCCTCCTGGCACGAGCTGGGTCCCCGGCGGGCGGTGCTGCTGGTGCAGCTGCGTCCCGACCACGCCCGCGACGACGACCGCCTGCGCTCCTTCCTGGACCGCCTCCCGCCGTGGATGCGGGTGGCGGTGGAGTTCCGGCACCCGAGCTGGCACGAGGAGGCGGTGTTCGCCCTGCTCGCCGAGCGCGGCGTCGGCTACTGCGTGATGAGCGGCGCGCACCTGCCCTGCGTGCTGCGGGTGACGGCGCCGTTCGCGTACGTGCGCCTGCACGGCCCCGACCACGACCACCTCTACGCGGGGTCGTACTCGGGGGCGGACCTGGCGTGGTGGGCGGACCGGATGCTCGAGTGGGAGGCGGGCGGGATCGAGGTCCACGCCTACTTCAACAACGACGGCGGCGGCAACGCGGTGCGCGACGCGCGGGGGCTCATCGCGGCCCTGGGCCACCGGTCCGGGGGGTCGTGACGCGAGACCCCGGCCCCCCCGTCCCCCCGCGGCGGGTCACCGCCACCGACGAGGGCGAGCCCCCGCCCCGGCGGGTGCCGGGACGGGGGCTCGCCGACGGGGCGGGGTTCCCGGGGTCAGCGTCGCTGACGCTCGTCGCGACCGCCGTCCTGGTCGGCGACGAAGGACGCCACCCAGGCCAGCGGGGCGTTCCAGTTGACCGTGATCTCGTTGGTCGACCACGACCCGATGTCGTCCACGTAGCAGAACTGCGCCGCGCAGCCCTCGGGGAACAGCGGGGCCGTGATCGGGTCACCGCTGGTGGCGGTGGGGGAGTACGGGCCGCCGGCCACCGTGCCCGCCGGGGGGTTGGGCAGGGAGGGGTCGAGCTGGTTGGCGTACATCCGCGAGTGCTGGTTCTTCGAGAACACGTCGCCGTAGCCGGTGATGTAGGAGTTGTTCAGCGCGTTCCGCCCGAGCAGGTAGTCCATGCCGCGGACCACCCCGTCGCGGTAGGCGTCGTCACCGGTGAGGTCGAAGGCGGTGCCCAGGACCTGCAGGTTGGCGAGGATCCCCGAGTTCGAACCCCACGCGTACTGCCCGCCCTCGGGGGCGTAGGGCTGCCCGAACGGCTGGCCGGCCTGGTCGATGAGCAGGCGGTCGGCGGCCTCGGTCACCGAGCGCCGCACGGCGCGCCGCTCGCGCTGGTTCAGCTCGCTGGGCACGGTGGCCAGGTCGAGGCGGGCCAGCGCCCCGACGTGGCCCCAGTCGAAACCACCGGCGGGGAACACGTCGGCGGTGTGGACGGGGGAACCCAGGACGTCCTTGCGGAACTGCGGCTCACCGGTGGTCAGGTACAGCTCGGCGGCGGCCCAGTAGAACTCGTCGGACACGTCGCGGTCGTCGTAGGGGCCGCTGCCCGGGTTCGGGTCGAGGGCCGCGTCCGGCGCCGGGGCGTACACGGCCGGGTTCGCCTGCGCGGCGGCGTAGGCCGTGCGCGCGGTGGCGAGCAGGCGCTGGGAGAACGCCCGGTCGTAGCGGGCGAACAGGCGCGCGCCCTGCGCGGCGGTGGCGGCCACGTTCAGGGTCGCCGCCGTGGAGGGGCGGTACAGGACCCGCGGCTGCGGGTCGGTGGCCGGGTCCTGCGGCAGGCCCGTCCAGTCGACGTCGGCGACCTTGTGGAAGACCATCCCGGCGTAGGGGCGGCCCGGCTGGACCTGCATCTTGAGGAACCACTCCAGTTCCCAGCGCGCCTCGTCCAGGACGTCGGGCACGCGGTTCCCGGACTCGGGGATGCTCAGGGTCCCGTCGGCGAGGGCGCCGCGGTCCGCGGTGGGGGCGGTGAGGCTGCGCTCGTACTGCTGCAGCAGCTGCCCCACGGCGATGCCGCCGTTGACGACGTACTTGCCGTGGTCGCCCGCGTCGTACCAGCCGCCGGTGACGTCGGTGGTGTAGTCGCAGGTGAAGGGCTGGTCGCCCTGCTTGACCAGCAGTTCCTGGGAGTCGTCCTCGAGGCTCTGGCAGGGCACCGCGGTGTCGCCGAGGTTGGGGGCGACGCCCACGTGACCGGCGGCGCGGCCGTAGCCGGGGGCCAGTTCGTCGGAGATCGGGGTTCCGCTGCGGTTGGTGTAGAAGAACGTCATCGAGTCGTCGCGCAGGCGCTCGTAGGCGTCCTCGCCGATGTCGAAGGGGTGGCTGGTCTCCCCGTCGACGGTGAGCACGAGGTCGGTGCTGCGCCGCTGGTAGCCGCTGAAGTCGATCACGTGGACGTTCAGGCCCGCGCTCGGGTCGACGCCGCGGGGGGTGGTGGTGCCCCGGGCGAGGACGGTGCCGCCGGCGCTCTTCAGCTCCCACGGCAGGGCGGTGGTGGAGTCGGTGACCAGGGTGGCGCCCTTGGGTCCCTGCGGCAGGTACGCCTCCTGGTTGACCCGGACCCGGGGGCCGGTCTCGGGCACGTACGGCGGGCGCTCGGCGCCGCCCTCCAGGACCACGTCGTCGACGCACAGGGTGTAGGCGACGGGGTTGACGACGTCCTGCTGGAACGCGAGCTGGGCGTTGGGGTAGTCGCGGTCGGCGGTGAAGTAGTACTCGTAGGTGCCGAAGGCGCTCTCGAACGCGGGCTTCTCCGCGGGCAGGAACTGCTGGTAGTTCACGTCCGCCCCGCCCTGGACGACCACGCGCACCGGCCCGGTGGTGGCCGGGGTGGTGCGGGCCCGGAACGAGAGCTTGTAGGTCTCGCCCTCGGTGAGCGGGACCTCCTGCTGGATGGCCGCGCCGTAGGCGCCGGTGGAGGCCGGCACGGTGGTGCAGCCGGCGCCGTCCTGGACGGAGGCGGTGGGGTAGACCTGCCAGCCGGTGGTGCCGTTGTCGAAGGACCCGTTGGTGATCTGGTCGGCGGCCTGGGCCGCGGAGGGGGTCAGCAGGAGGCTGGCGGGGACGAGCAGCGCGCTGACCGCGGTCAGCGCGCGGGCACGGCTCTTGCGGGGGTGCGAAGGCACGGGGGCGTCTCCTCTTCGTTGAGAGCGCTCTCAGAGCGCGCGCACAGCCTCGCCCGCGGTGGCGCTCCTGTCAACGCCGGGCGCGCCGCCGCGCCCGCCGCCCGCGAGGGTCGGCGTGGGGTTTCACTCGACCTCCGTCGCCGCCCCCGCGAACTGCGCCTCGTGCAGGCGCGCGTACGGCCCACCGGCGCCGACCAGGTCCTCGTGCCGGCCCTGCTCCACGACCCGGCCCGACTCCATGACGAGGATGAGGTCGGCGTCGCGGATCGTGGAGAGGCGGTGGGCGATGACCAGGCTCGTGCGGTCCGCGCGCAGCGCGGCCATCGCCCGCTGCACCACCCGCTCGGTGCGGGTGTCCACCGAGCTCGTCGCCTCGTCCAGCACCAGCACCCGGGGCCGGGCCAGGTGGGCCCGGGCGATGGTGATGAGCTGCTTCTCGCCGGCGCTGATGCGCCCCGCGTCGTCGTCGACGACGGTCTGGAAACCCTCGGGCAGGGTGGCCACCACGGTGTCCACCGACGCGGCCCGCGCGGCCTCCAGCACCTCGGCCCCGCTCGCCGACGGCCTCGCGTAGGCGATGTTCTCCGCGATGGTCCCCTGGAACAGCCAGGTGTCCTGCAGCACGATCGCGGCGCGCGAGCGCAGTTCCGCCCGCGACATCGTCGCCGTGTCGACGCCGTCGAGCAGGATGCGGCCCGACGTCACCTCGTAGTAGCGCAGCAGCAGGTTCACCAGCGTCGTCTTGCCCGCCCCGGTCGGCCCGACGATGGCGACGGTCTGCCCCGGTTCGGCCGTGAACGACAGGTCCTCGATGAGGGGGGTGTCGGGGGTGTAGCGGAACGACACGTGCTCGAACTCGATGCGCCCGGACCCGGAGGGCTTCGGCCCGTCGGCCGGGTCCGGCGACATCCGCGGTGCGTCCAGGAGCTCGAACACCCGTTCCGCGGACGCCACCCCCGACTGCAGCAGGTTCGCCATCGAGCCCAGCTGCGCCAGCGGCTGGGTGAACTGGCGGGAGTACTGCACGAACGCCTGCACCCCGCCGATCGTGATCGACCCGCCGGTCACCATCGTCGCCCCGACCACGGCGATGGCGACGTAGACGAGGTTCCCGATGAGCATCGTCGAGGGCATGATCGTGCCCGACAGGAACTGCGCGCCCGCGCTGGCGGCGAACAGCTCGTCGTTCTTGGCCGCGAACCGCGCCCGGACCTCCTCGCGGCGACCGGACGCGGTGACGACGTCGTGGCCGGTGAAGGCCTCCTCGATCTGCGCGTTCAGCGCCCCCGTCTCGCGCCACTGCCCCGCGAACAGCGGCTGCGCGCGCCGGGCGATGAGCGCCACCACGACGAGGGTGAGCGGGACGGCGACCAGCGCCACCAGCGCCAGGCGCCACGAGATGGAGAACATCATCGCCACGACCCCGACGACGGTCAGCACCGACACCAGGGCCTGCGACACCGTCTGCTGCAGGCTCTGGGAGACGTTGTCGATGTCGTTGGTGACCCGGCTCAGCAGCTCCCCGCGGGGGGTGGCGTCGACGTGCGACAGCGGCAACCGGTGGATCGTCGACTCGACGTCGGCGCGCAGCCGGAACACCGTGCGCTGCACCACCCGGTTCAGCAGGACCCCCTGGACGAAGGCGAGCACGGCCGAACCGGTCACGACCGCCACGACCTGCAGGACGGTGCGCTCCAGGCCGGCGCGGTCCAGCGGCCGCCCGAGGAACGCGGCGTCCACGACGTGGTCGGTCGCGTCACCCAGCAGCTTCGGGGCCACGACCGCCAGCGCGACGCCGGCCACGGCGAGGACCACCACCACCGCCAGCAGCGGCGCCTCCGGTCCCATCCGGCGCAGCAGCCGCTTCGCCGAGGGCAGGAAGTCCACCGACCGCTGCGGCGGCACCCCGGCCGTCCGCGTCGGCCCCCCGCGCCCGCTCACGCCGCCACCTCCAGCTGGCTGGACACGATCTCCCGGTAGGTCGGGCAGTCCGCCAGCAGCTCCCGGTGCCGTCCGCGGCCCACCACCCGCCCGGCCTCCAGCACGACGATCTCGTCGGCGCCCACGATGGTCGAGACCCGCTGCGCCACCACGAGGATCGCCGCGTCGGGCCGGGCCGCGGCCAGCGCGGCGCGCAGCCGGGCGTCGGTCGCGGTGTCCAGCGCGGAGAACGCGTCGTCGAAGACGTGCACGGCCGGGGCCTGCACGAGCAGCCGCGCGATCGAGAGCCGCTGCCGCTGCCCGCCGGAGACGTTCGTGCCGCCCTGGGTGATCGGGGCGTCCAGACCGCCCTCCATCCGTTCCACGAAGTCGGCCGCCTGCGCCGTGCGCAGCGCCGCCCACAGCTCCTCGTCGCTCGCGTCGGGGCGCCCGAAGCGCAGGTTCGTGGCCACCGTCCCGGCGAACAGGTACGGCCGCTGCGGCGCCAGCCCGACCCGGCGGCGCAGGTCGGCGTCGGCCACCGAGCGCACGTCGACCCCGTCCAGCAGCACCGCGCCCGAGGTCGCGTCGGCCAGGCGGGTCGCGAGGTCCACCAGCGTCGTCTTGCCCGCCCCGGTCGACCCGATGACCGCCGTCGTCCGGCCCGCCCGCACGTCGAGGCTGACGCGGTCCAGCACCGGCCGGTCCGCGCCCGGGTAGCGGAAGGTCACGTCGCGGAACTCCAGCGACCGCCCCCCGGGCACCCCGGCGGGGACCTCGACGGGGACGTCCGGGTCCCGCACGCCCGGTTCGAGGTCCAGCACCTCGCCGATGCGGCCGGCCGAGACCGCCGCCCGCGGCCCCAGGACGGCCAGGAACGTCGTCATCATCACGCCGGTCAGGATCTGCACCAGGTAGCTGAGGAACGCGATGAGCGAGCCCACCTGCAGCTCACCGGCCTCCACCCGGGGCGCGCCGAACCAGACGACGGCCGCGCTGGTGAGGTTCACCACGAGCACCACCACGGGGAAGACGACGGCGAACCACCGCCCGGCGCGCAGCGCGACGTCGGTGAGGTCGGTGTTGGCGCGCGCGAAGCGCGCCTCCTCGGCGTCCTCGCGCACGAAGCCGCGGACCACGCGCAGACCGGTCAGCTGCTCGCGCAGCACCCGGTTCACGGTGTCCAGCCGCTCCTGCAGCACCCCGAACAACGGGCCGAGGCGGACCATGATGAGCGCCATCACCGCGACCAGCACCGGCACCGCGACCACGACGAGCCAGCTCAGCCCCACGTCCTCGCGCAGCGCCATGACGATCCCCCCGACGCAGAGGAGGGGCGCGGAGACGATCACCGTGCAGGTCACCAGGACGAGCACCTGCACCTGCTGCACGTCGTTGGTGGCGCGGGTGATGAGCGAGGGCGCCCCGAAGCGGGACACCTCCGCCCGGGAGAGGGCCAGCACGTGGGTGAAGACGGCGGCGCGCAGGTCCCGGCCCAGCGCCATCGCCACCCGCGCCCCGCACCACACGGCGGTGATCGTGGCGACCACCTGCACCAGCGTCACGCCCAGCATCACGGCCCCGGTGCGCCAGATGAAGGCGGTGTCGCCGGTGCTCACACCCCGGTCGATGACCTCGGCGTTGAGCCGGGGCAGGTACAGCGACGCCGCGGTCTGCAGGACCTGCAGCACGACGACGGCGATCAGCAGCCCGCGGTGCGGGCGCAGGTGTTCTCGCAGGAGGGGGAGCAGCACGGGGTCCAGGTCTAGCACCGTCCCCGGTCCGCGACATCAGCCTCCCGTGGCCCGCGGCGAACCGGCGGCCCCTGCGCCCGCCGGGCCTACAGCCTCCCGGCCGCCTTCAGCGCGAGGTAGCGGTCGGCCAGCGCCGGGGCCAGGCCCTCCGGGTCGGCGTGCACGACCTCCACCCCCAGCCGCGCCAGCAACCGGGCCGTGCGGTCCCGCTCGGCCGTCGCGGCCTCGGCGGCGGCGGCGGTGTAGACGGCCTCGGCGTCGGAGCGGCCGCGCGCCAGCCGGGTCAGGGCCGGGTCGTCGACCGCGGCGAGGACGACGGTGTGCCGGGTGGCGAGCTGCTCCAGCACCGCCAGCAGGCCGGAGTCCAGGACGGAGGAGTCCAGGGCCGTGAGCAGCACCACCAGCGAGCGCTGGCGGGCGGTGGTGCGGACCTCGGTGGCCACGGCGTCCCAGTCGGCCTCCACCAGGGAGGGCTCCAGCGGGGCCAGCGCCTCCACCAGGGACGGCAGCAGGTCACCGCGGGTGCCGCCCCGCACCCGCGCCCGGACCCGCCGGTCGTGGGCGACCAGGTCCACCCGGTCCCCGGCGCGGGCGGCCAGCGCCGCGGTCAGCAGCGCCGCCTCGATCTGGGCGTCGAGGCGGACGGCGACCGCGGCCGGCACCCCCGCCCCCGCCGGGTCGCGGGGGTCGCCGGGACCCGCCAGCCGGGCCGCGGAGGTGCGGGAGGTGTCGACGACCAGCAGCACCCGGCGGTCCCGCTCGGGTCGCCAGGTGCGGACCACCACGGCCTGCCGGCGCGCGCTGGCCCGCCAGTCGATGGAGCGGACGTCGTCGCCGTCGACGTACTCGCGCAGCGAGTCGAACTCGGTGCCCTGGCCGCGGTGCTGCACGGAGCTGCGCCCGTCCAGCTCGCGCAGCCGGGCCAGGCGGGAGGGCAGGTGCTTGCGGGAGGCGAAGGGCGGCAGGACCCGCAGCCGCCCCGGCACCGGCGCCGAGCGCTGCCGGGCGGCGAGGCCGAGCGGGCCGGCGCAGCGCAGCGTCACCCGGTCGCTGAGGCGGTCCCCGCGCCGGTTCGGCACCAGGACGGTCGTGAACCGGCGCCGCTCCCCGGCCGGCAGGTCCAGGCGGTGGCGGGAGGAACGGGCCCCCGCGGAGGGGACCCACGCGTCGCGCAGCACCCCCCGCACCCGCCGGCCGCCGGTGTTGGTGACCAGCAGCTCCGTCTCGCGGGGCTCGCCCAGGCGCACCGCCGGCAACGGCGACCGCTCCACCCGCACCCGGCGCGGGGAGGGGGCCAGGACCACGTCGAGCGCGACGAGCAGCGCGCTCAGCAGGGCCCACAGCCAGAACGAGGTCCAGCCGGGCCAGGCCACGACCAGCACCAGCCCCGCGAGGACGAGCAGCACGGCCCGCCCGGTCACCGCCACCCCGGTCACGGGCGCGTCAACGCGGGACGGGCACGGAGCCGAGCACGGAGTCCAGGACCGCGTCCACGCTCACCCCGTCCAGCTCGGCCTCGGGACGCAGCTGCACGCGGTGGCGCAGCGTCGGGCGCGCCAGCGCCTTCACGTCGTCGGGGGAGACGTAGTCGCGCCCCGACAGCCACGCCCAGGCGCGCGCCGTGGCCAGCAGGGCGGTGGCGCCGCGGGGGGAGACCCCCAGCGCCAGCGACGGCGAGCTGCGGGTGGCGCGGCACACGTCGACGACGTAGCCGATGACCTCCCGCGAGCACTGCACCCGCCGCACGGCCGCGGACGCGATCGCCAGCTGCTGCGGGGAGGCGACCGCGCGCACCCCCGCCGCGGCCAGGTCGCGCGGGTCGAACCCCGTCGCGTGCCGGGCCAGCACCTCCACCTCGTCCTCGCGCGGGGGCAGCGGCAGGGTCAGCTTCAGCAGGAAGCGGTCCAGCTGGGCCTCGGGCAGGGGGTAGGTGCCCTCGTACTCCACCGGGTTCTGGGTGGCGGCGACGATGAAGGGGTCCGGCAGCGGGCGGGGTTCGCCCTCCACCGAGACCTGCTTCTCCTCCATCGCCTCCAGCAGCGACGCCTGCGTCTTGGGCGGGGTCCGGTTGATCTCGTCGGCGAGCAGGATGTTCGTGAACACCGGGCCCTCGCGGAAGGAGAACCGCGAGGTCTGCGCGTCGTAGACCAGCGAGCCCGTCACGTCGCCGGGCATGAGGTCGGGGGTGAACTGCACCCGCTTGGTGTCCAGCGCCAGCGCCGCCGAGAGGCTGCGCACCAGCAGCGTCTTGGCCACCCCCGGCACGCCCTCCAGCAGCACGTGGCCGCGGCACAGGACGGCGATGACCAGGCCGGTGACGGCGGCGTCCTGCCCGACGACGGCCTTGGCGACCTCCTGGCGGACCGCCCGCAGCGCCTGCCGGGCGTCCTCCACCTCGGGCCCCTCGGCCGCGCTCGGGGGCGGGGCGGTCTCGGGGGTCACGGGCTCGCTCACTGTCCAGCGTCCAATCGTCGGCTCGGGGTGCCACGCACGTCGTCCTCCAGGGTGTCCAGTTCCAGGGCCAGCCGGACCAGCGCGGGGTCGTCGCGCGGGGAGGTCCCGGCCAGCAGTTCCCGCACGGCGGGGGCGGGGCGCCCGGTCAGCCACGCCACCTGGTCGGCGACGTCCTGCACCGGGGCCCGCGGGTCCAGGCCCACCCAGCCCCGCAACCGCCGCAGCGTCGCCCGGCGCAGCTCGTCGGCGGCGCGGCCGGAGGCCCCGGCGCTGGCGTACAGCCGGCCGTGGCCCTCGACGGTCTCGGCCGCGCGCACCACCACCGGCAGCGGCTCCTCCACCAGCCGCCCCAGCCGCCGCCCCCGCCACAGCACCGCCACCACCGCGGACAGCAGGACCAGCGCGACGGCGGGGAGGAACCAGCGGGGGACGAGGTCCAGCAGCGGCACGGTGGGGGAGTCGGTGTCCAGCGGGTCGGGCAGGTACCAGACCAGCTCCGGCTGCGCGCCGAGGGTGCGCAGCGCCAGCGTCCCGTTGCCCTCCCGGTCCGCCCAGCGGTTGGTCAGCAGCGCCGGCTGCCCCAGGACGGTGAGCGGGCCCGCGCCGGAGCGCTCCACCCGCGCGTAGGAGCCGCCGTAGCAGGTGCGCGCGTCGCCGGTGCCCGCGTAGGTCGGCCCGCCCGCGCGCGCCGTGCCCGCCGCGGCGGGGTCGGCGACCTCGCAGCCGGGGGCGCGGTCGCCGGCGGCGGCCGACCCCGCCCGGCGCACGTCGGGGGTCAGCGCCGCCAGCGCCGCGTCGCCGGGGCGCAGCAGCACCAGGTCCGCGCCGGAGGCGGACAGCGTCCGCAGGCGCGCCGCGGAGAGCAGGTCCGGCTGCGTGACCAGGACCGTCGCACCCCGGGCGCGGGCCCCCTCCAGCGCGCGGGTCGCCCCCGCGAAGGAGCGGGCCTCGGTGACCTCGACGCCCTGCTCCGCCAGCACCCGGGCCACCGCCCGGGCCCCGTCGGGCGCGACCGAGTCCGGGGCCAGGGCCTCCTCGCTGGTGCGGGGGCCGAGCAGGGCCAGCAGCAGCAGGACCGCCACGACGCCCACCCCGAGCGCCACCAGCCCCCGCCAGCGGCGCCAGCCCGCCGCCGCGCCCGCGTCGGCGGCGGGGACGTCGAGGACCGTGCTCACGCGCTCACCGCGGGACGGGTCGCGGCCACCGCGCGGACGACCTCGCGCAGGTCGCCGTCGGTGCCCGCCCCGGCGCTCCGCCCGCCGTAGCGGACGTCGTCGAAGGTGCGCGCGGCCCGGGTCAGGCCCTCGGCGCAGCCGGGCAGCGACGTCGCCGCCCGCGCGGCGAGCTCACCGGCGGTGCTCCCGGGCCGGGGGTCGACGAGGGTGCGCTCCTCCAGGGAGCGGACCAGCCCGCGGAAGCGCTCGGCCACGGCGAGGTCCCAGTCCCCGGCCGCCGCCGCGGCGTCGGCGCGGGCGAAGTGCGCGCGCGCGGGTTCGGGGGCGGCGTCGAAGACCGCACCGGGCTCGCGCTGGCGGGCGCTGCGCCGCACGGGCCCGCCGACCAGCAGGACCACCGCGACGACGGCGGCGAGCAGCAGCACGACCACGACGACGCCCGTCCAGCTCGTCCCCAGCCCCGGCACCCGGACCTGGGAGAGCCAGTCCTGCAACCACTCCCAGGCCCGCGCCAGCCACGACCCCTGGGCCTCGCGGTACTCCGGACCGGCCAGTTCCCGGGCCAGCCACTCCCGCCCGCGCGCCCGGTCGGGGGCCACGGGGACCCCCGCCAGCAGCCGGCTCACCGCTCCGACGCCCGGTGCAGCTCCACGTCGAGACCCTCGCGGCGCATCCGCAGGTCCACGTAGAGCAGGGCCGTGACCGAGGCCAGGAACGGGTACGCCACGACGCTGCCGATGATCGAGCCCAGCGTCGAGGTGGTCTGCGACACCGCGAACCAGACCGAGTCCGGGTCGCCGCCGTCGACCCCGCCCAGCACCGTCCCCACGGCGCCGAAGGGCACCGCCACGGCCGTCACGACGACGTAGGTGACGATCGTGGTCAGCAGCAGGATCCCGAAGGTGCGCCAGAAGGAGCGCCGGACCAGGGCGGCGGACCGGCGCAGCGCCGCCCTCACGCCGAGCCCCTCCAGCAGCATCGCCGGGGTCGCCATCGACCACCGCACCCAGAGGAACACCCCGCCCGCCAGCCAGGCGAGCAGGCCGAGCAGCAGCGCGACCACCCCGGCGCCGGTGACCAGGTCCGAACCGGAGAACACCACCAGCAGCACGCCGGGGGCCAGCGCGAGCGCCCCCACCAGGGCGGTGCCCAGGGTGATGACCAGCGACAGCCCGATCAGCGGCAGCAGCCGGCCCCGGCAGGTGCGCCACAGCTCCCCGAAGCCGATGGTGCGCCCGAGCACCGCGCGGCTGACGCTGACGATGAGCATCCCGTTGAGGACGAGGACGGCCACGGCCTGCAGCACGGAGGTGAGGACCAGCAGCGGCACCGTGCGCTGCAGCGAGGAGAAGAGGTCCTCCACCCCGCCGCCGGCGGCCTCCAGCCGGTTGAGGGCCCCGACGAGGTCGCGGGTCGTGGCGTAGGTCGCCACCAGGGTCACGAAGGAGGTGAGGACCACGACCACCGCCGACAGCCCCACCATCACCCGCGGGTTCTGCCGGAACGCGCGGAACGCGCCGTCCCAGATCTCACCCAGGCCCAGCGGCCGCAGCGGCACGATGCCCGGGCGGGGGGCGGCGGGCCGCGGCGGGCCCGGCTGCGGGGCGCCCGGGGGCACCGGCGCGGGGGCTCCCCACCCGGAGGGAGCGGGCGGACCGGCCGCGGGGTCGGGCGGGCCGGGGACCGCGGGGGGTCCCGGGACGGGGTCCGGGGCACCCTCGTCCGGACGTCGCCACTGGTCCATCCCCATCGCCCGAACGCCCCCGCACCGCCAAGATCCACCCGATCGCCGGTGACCCATCGTGCCAGAGGAGGCTCCCCCCGGCGTGGTGGTCACCCGGTGACGCGGCCGCAGCGGGCAGGATGGGGCCATGAGGGGACGCGTCCTCGT
Organism: Kineococcus radiotolerans SRS30216 = ATCC BAA-149; assembly: GCF_000017305.1. Classification (GTDB taxonomy): domain Bacteria; phylum Actinomycetota; class Actinomycetes; order Actinomycetales; family Kineococcaceae; genus Kineococcus; species Kineococcus radiotolerans. The sequence goes on from NC_009664.2 coordinate 3,094,087, forward strand.
GGTGGACGACGACACCGCGCTCGCCGAGATGCTGGGGATCGTGCTGCAGGGCGAGGGCCTGGAGACCCGCTTCTGCGCCGACGGCGACCAGGCGGTCGGTGCCTTCCGGGCCACCCGGCCGGACCTGGTGCTGCTGGACCTGATGCTGCCCGGGACCGACGGCATGGAGGTGTGCCGTCAGATCCGCGCCGAGTCCGGCGTGCCCATCGTCATGCTCACGGCCAAGAGCGACACCGTCGACGTCGTCCTCGGCCTGGAGGCCGGCGCCGACGACTACGTCGTCAAGCCCTTCAAGCCCAAGGAGCTCGTCGCCCGGGTCCGGGCCCGGTTGCGCTCGGCGGGGGAGCGGCCCCCGGAGACGCTGCGCATCGGCGACCTCACCATCGACGTCGCCGGGCACTCGGTGCGCCGCGACGGCCGCTCGCTGCCGCTGACGCCGCTGGAGTTCGAGCTGCTGGTGACCCTCGCCCGCAAGCCCTGGCAGGCGTTCACCCGCGAGCTGCTGCTGGAGCAGGTGTGGGGCTACCGCCACGCCGCCGACACCCGCCTCGTCAACGTCCACGTCCAGCGGCTGCGCTCGAAGATCGAGCGCGACCCCGAGCACCCCGAGATCGTCGTGACCGTCCGCGGGGTGGGGTACCGCGCCGGGCCGCTGTGAGCGGGCACCCGTGAGGTGGGTCCTGCGGGCGCTGGCCCGCTGGCGGGCCTCGCTGCAGCTGCGCGTGGTCGTGCTGACGACCCTGCTGGGTCTCGCCGTCGTCGTCGGGGTCGGCTCGTTCCTCCTCGACGGCATCGCCGACGGCCTCGTCACCGAGCGGCAGGAGGTCGCCCTGGCCGACGCCGCGCGCGGCGCGCAGACCGCCCAGCGGCAGTTCGACGCGGCCACCACGACGGACTCCGCCGAGGTCGAGCAGCTCGCCGGCGACGTCGTCTCCTCCCTGGAGGGGGCCGGTCCCGACCGCGTGCGCGGGGTGGTCCTGCTGCGCGCCAGCGACTCCTCCGACACCAGCGGCAACGGGCAGGTCGTCGTGCGCGACATCGCCTCGGAGGGGCTGGAGGCCGACGACGTCCCGCCGGCGCTGCGGGAGGCCGTGGTCTCCTCCGACGTCCAGCAGCTGCAGATCGTGGACCTCTCCGAAGGCCGGGGCGCGCCCTCGCTGGTGGTCGGCTCCACCGTGACCCTGCCCCGGGCGGGGCGCTGCGAGCTGTACTTCGTCTACTCCCTGGCCAGCGAGGAGGCCACGGTCTCGCTGGTGCGCACGACGTTCGTGGGCGGCGGGATCGCCCTGGTGCTCCTCGTGGGGGCCGTGGCCTGGGTCGTGGCCCGGATGGTCGTCGAACCGGTCCGCGAGGCCGCCGGCACCGCCGAGCGCCTCACCGGCGGCCACCTCGACGAGCGCATGCGGGTGCGCGGCAGCGACGACCTGGCCCGGCTCGCGCGCGCCTTCAACGAGATGGCCGCGGGCATGCAGCAGCACATCGAGCAGCTGGAGGAGCTCTCCCGGGTGCAGCGCCGCTTCGTCTCCGACGTCAGCCACGAGCTGCGCACCCCGCTGACGACGATCCGGATGGCCGGTGAGGTCCTGCACGACGCGCGCGGCGGGTTCGACCCCGCGGTGGCGCGCTCGGCGGAGCTCATGCTGACCCAGCTGGAGCGGTTCGACTCGCTGCTGTCGGACCTGCTGGAGATCAGCCGCTTCGACGCCGGTGCGGCGGCCCTGGAACCGGACCCGCAGGACGTGCGCGTCCTGGTGCACCGGGTCGTGGAGTTCACCTCGACCCTCGCCGAGCGCCGCGGCAGCCGGGTCCTGCTGTCCGAGCCGGCCTCGCCGTGCACCGCGGAGGTCGACTCCCGGCGCATCGAGCGGGTCCTGCGCAACCTCGTCGGCAACGCCATCGAGCACGGGGAGGCCCGGCCCATCGAGATCACCGTCGTCTGCGACGAGCACGCCGTGGCCGTGGGGGTGCGCGACCACGGCGTCGGGCTGGAGCCGGCGCAGCTGCCGCGGGTCTTCGACCGGTTCTGGCGCGCCGACCCGGCCCGGGCGCGCACCACGGGGGGCAGCGGGCTCGGGCTCGCGATCGCCCTGGAGGACACCCGGCTGCACGGGGGCTGGCTGGAGGCGTGGGGGCGGCCCGGGCAGGGCTGCCACTTCGTCCTGACCGTGCCGCGCACGGCGGGGCGGGCCCTGCGGTCCTCGCCGCTGCCGGTGGTCCCGCTGGGCTGGCGCGAACCGGTCGCGGCGCTGCCGGCCGGGCGCGGCGCCCCCGCCCCGGGGTCCCCGTGAGCGCGCGCCGGGCGAGCGGGCGCCGGGGGCGGGCGTGGCCCGCGCTGGCCCGGGTGCTGGCGCCCGCGCTGGTCCCGGTCGCGCTGCTGGCCGGCTGCGGCGGCGTCCCGCGCTCCAGCGACGTCGTCAGCGGCTCCCCCGTCGAGGAGGACCCCCGGGCCGGTCTGCTGCAGGTCCTCCCCGACGGCCCGGAGGACGACGCGGGCGCGGTCGACGTCGTGCGCGGCTTCCTGCTGGCGGCGGCCTCGGCCGAGGACGACCACGCGGTGGCCCGGGAGTTCCTGGGGCCCGCGGCGGCGCAGTCCTGGCGCCCGGACGCGGGCACGACCATCGTCGCGGCCGACCCCGGCCTGGCCCTGCTCCAGCAGGACGGGGACTCCGCCGTGGTGGCGGTCACCGCGGCCGTGCAGGCGCGGGTGGACGCCGCGGGCCGCTACGCCGAGGAGCCCCCCGGCACGACGCTCACCTCCTCGCTGCACCTGTCCCGCGTCGGAGGCCGGTGGCGGGTGACCGACCCCGCCGACGGGGTCGTGCTCACCGCGCTCGACGCCTCGCGCACGCTGCGCCCCTTCCCCGTCTACTTCGCCACCGCCGGACCCTCGCCGCGCCTGGTCGGCGACGTGCGCTGGTTCGGCTACGACTCCTCCACCGCCACCCGCGTCGTGGCCGCGCTGCTGCAGGGGCCCTCGCCGTGGCTGGCGCCGGGGGTGTCCACGGGGGCGCCGGCGGGCACCGGGCTGCGCGTCGGCACCGTCCCCGTGGAGGCGGGGACGGGCACGGCGACGGTCGACCTCTCCGACGCCGTCCTGGGCGCCGACCCCGCCGAGCGGGGCCTGCTGCTCTCCCAGCTGCGCGCCAGCCTCTCGGGCCTGCCCGGCGTCGACGACGTGCAGGTCACCGTGGACGGGGCCGAGCTGACCCGCGCCCCGGGCGCGGCGGGGGCGGACGTGCCCCGCTCCGCGGTCGTGGCCGACCCGCGCCTGGTCGCCCTGGGCCCCGAGGGGCTCTCGCGCCACGACGGGGACCGGTTGCGGCCGGTGGCGGGCACCGGGCCGGGTCTCGACCTCGCCGGGGCGGCCGCGCACCCCGCGGCCGCGGCGGACGCGAGCGCGTTCGCGGTCCTCACCGACGGGGGCCGCACGCTGCGGGTGCAGCGCCCCGGCGGGGAGCTGGAGGTCGCCGTGGGCGGGCAGGGCGTCCTGGCGCCGCCCTCGATCGACCGCTTCGGGTGGCTGTGGACGGCCCCCGCCACCGCGGGCGCCGCACCCCTGGTGGTGCCCACCGCGGCCCCGGAGACACCGGCCGCGCAGGTGGTCCCGCCGGCGGAGGGGCTGGGCTCGGTCCAGCGCGTGCGGGTCTCGCGCGACGGCGCGCGCCTGCTCGTGGTGGGCCGCGACGCCGCCGGGGTCGCCCACGTGCGGGTCCACGGCATCGTCCGCGACGCCGGCGGCAAGCCGCTGCGCCTGGGGGTGGGGACCGCCGACCTGGTGCCGGGGGCCGGTGAGGTCCTCGACGCGGCGTGGCTGGTCGAGGACGAGCTGGTCGTCCTCGTCCGCCCCCCCGGGGCGGACCCGGTGCCGGTGCTGGCCGAGGTGTCGGGGCCGAGCACCCCGCTGCCTGCGGTCCCCGGCGCGGTGGCGGTCGCGGGCGGCTGGACCGACCGCGACGTGGTCGTCGGCACCGCCGACGGGCGCCTGCTCAGCCGCAGCGGCGCGGACTGGATCGCCGTCGCCACCGGCCGCGACCCCGCCTACCCCGGCTGAGGCGCCCCGGGCCCCCGGGACCAGCGGGGACCGCCGGGGTGACGTCCGCGCGTGCACGGGACGCCGCGCGGGGCAGGCCGGTGGACGGCGGGGGGACGGCGGGGGACGGCGCCGGGCGGGACCGGCAGGCTGCCCCGGTGACCCCCGGACCCCTGCTCGCCGCCGCCGACCTCGTCTGGCCGGCCGACTGCGCCGGCTGCGCCCGCCCCGGCACCGCCTGCTGCGTCCCGTGCGGGCGGGCCCTGCGCGCCGGCGCCCGCTCGGCCCTGCCCGACGGCACCCCGGTGCGGGCCTGCGCCGCGCACGACGGGCCCGCCCGGCAGCTGCTGCTGGCGGTCAAGGAGCGCGGCCGGGCCGAGCTGCGCGGGCGGCTGGCCGGGGCGCTGGTCCCGGCGCTGCACGACCTCCTCCCGCACGGGCCCGTGGACCTCGTCCCCGTCCCGGCCCGCCGGGCCAGCCGCCGCGCCCGCGGCGGGGACCTGGTGGCCGACCTCGCCGCCCGCACCGCCGCCCTCGCCCGCCGCCGGGGGCGCGACGTGGCGGTGGTCCGGTCGCTGCGGGTGGTGCGCCGGGTCGTGGACCAGACCGACCTGGACGCCGCGGGCCGGCAGGCCAACCTCGCCGGGGCCTTCGCGGTGCGCGGGCCCGCCCCGGGGCGGCCGGTCGTCGTCCTCGACGACGTCGTGACGACGACCGCCACGGCCGCGGAGGCCGTGCGGGCCCTGCGCGCGGGCGGGGCCCCGGTGCTGGGGGTGCTCGCGGTGACGCTCGCGTGAGCACGCCCGGGGCGCAGCGGTCCGCCGGGTCCACCGCTCCGCCGCGCCCGGACGCCGTGCACCTGGGCACCGGGGCGGAACGGGGTCTAGCGTGTGTGCATGGCAGCCCTCACCGGCGTCAGGTCGGGTGGATCCCCGGCGGTGCCCGAGGTCGGGCCCGCTCCCCGGGGTGCTCGAACCTGCCGGTGCCTGCCTGCTCACCGCGCGCTCCCCGCGGGGGTGGTGCGCGGCACGAGGTGACGGTCCGAGGCGGGCCGGCCCCACGTGCCGGTGCCGCCAGTTCGAACGAGGGAGGCATCCCGTGGAAGTTGTGGTCACCGGACGGCACACCGACGTCAAGGAGAGGTTCCGGCGCCACGTCGAGGACAAGCTGGAGAAGGTCGTCCAGTTCGCCCCGCGCGCCCAGCGCATCGACGTCGAACTGTCCCACGAGAACAACCGCCGCCAGGCGAGCAGTTCCGAACGCGTCGAGATCACGGTGCGGGACAAGGGACCGGTGGTGCGGGCCGAGGCCTGCGCCGACGACCCCTACGCCGCCCTGGACCTCGCGACCACGAAGCTCTACGAGCGGTTGCGCCGTTCCCGCGACCGGCGCAAGGTCCACCACGGCCGGCACCGGCCCACCTCGGTCCACCAGGCCACCGCCGGGTTGTCCGACGAGGCGCTGAGCGGGTACTTCGACCCCGACCGCCCCCTCGCCGAGCAGGTCGAGCACGCCGACCACGACGCGAGCGGGGTGCCGACCCCGGCGGTGATGGCCGGCTCGAAGCCGCCGACGGCGGCACCCGCCGACGCCGAGGCCGCCGACGCCTCCCCGGTGGTCATCCGGGAGAAGACCCACGACGCCGTCCCGATGACCCTGGACCAGGCCCTCTACGAGATGGAGCTCGTCGGCCACGACTTCTACCTCTTCGTGGACGCCGCGACCGGCGCCCCGAGCGTGGTCTACCGCCGTCGCGGGTGGGACTACGGGGTGATCCACCTCGACGTCCGCACCGACGAGGCGGGAGCGGAGGACCACCGCTCCGCCGGGGACGCGCTCGGCGCCGCCGTCGCGGCCGCCGTCCGCTGACCGCCGTCCGCTGAGCGCCGGGCCCGGGCGCCGCTCCCGCGAGGGGGTGGCGCCCGGTGCCGTCCGTGCCAAGATCGGGGACGCCGCGGCGTCGAGGGCGCAGCGGTCGCCACGACGAGGGGACGACCACGCGATGACGGATGCGACGACCGGCGCGAGCACCGGGGGCCGGGCGGGCGAGGCGATCCGGGTGATCGTCGTGGACGACCACTCGCTGTTCCGCCGCGGGCTGCAGATGGTGCTCTCCACCGAGGACGACATCGACGTCGTCGGCGAGGCCTCCGACGGCGCCGAGGCTCTGCGCCGCGTGGAGGAGCTCCTGCCCGACGTGGTGCTCATGGACGTGTGGATGCCGCGGCGCTCCGGCATCGACGCCTGCGCCGAGATCAAGGCGGCCGCCCCCTCCACGCGCATCATCATGCTGACCTCCTCCGAGGAGGAGGAGGACCTCTTCGGCGCCGTCCGCGCCGGCGCCAACGGCTACCTGCTCAAGGACGTCCCCGCCGAGGAGGTCGCCGACGCCATCCGCGCCGTGGTGACCGGGCAGTCGCTCATCACCCCCAAGATGGCCGGGCTGCTGCTGGGCGAGTTCAACGCGATGCGCCGCCGCGACGAGGAGCGCAACCTCGGGCTGCCCGGCGCCCCGCGGCTGTCCCCGCGCGAGCTGGACGTGCTGCGCCTGCTGGCCCGCGGCATGGCCAACCGGGAGATCGCCGGGTCGCTGGGGATCAGCGAGAACACCGTCAAGAACCACGTCCGCAACATCCTGGAGAAGCTCCAGCTGCACTCGCGCATGGAGGCCGTCGTCTACGCCGTGCGGGAGAAGATCGTGGAGCTGTCGTGACGGCGGGCCGCCCGGCCGTCCCGCCCGCGGTGGAGGAGATCACCGCCCGCCAGGCCCGGCGCGCCGCCCTCGCCGCGCAGGGCTTCAGCCGGCGGCGCCCCGCCACCGTCACCGCGGCCGGGGTCTCGCGGGTGCTCGACCGCCTGGGCGTCGTCCAGATCGACAGCGTCAACGTCCTCTGCCGCAGCCACTACCTGCCCTTCTTCTCCCGCCTGGGTCCCTACTCCACCGACCTCGTGGACCGGGCCGCGAACCGCGGCCCGCGGCGGCTGGTCGAGTACTGGGCCCACGAGGCCAGCTACGTCGCCCCCGCCACCCACCGGCTGCTGCGCTGGCGGATGGACCGCGTCGCCGACGACGCCTGGGGCAGCGTGCGCAGCATCGCCACCGAGCGCCCCGACCTGCTGGAGGCCGTGGTGGAGCACGTCGCGGTGCACGGGCCCACCACCGCGCGACGGCTCGAGGCGGCCCTGACGCCGCAGGGCACCCGCCCCACCGAGCACTGGGGCTGGAACTGGTCCGACGTCAAGCGCGCCTGCGAGCACCTCTTCTTCGCCGGCCGCCTCTCCGCAGCCGGGCGGACCCGGCAGTTCGAGCGGCTCTACGACCTCACCGAGCGGGTCCTGCCCGCCGCGGTCGCCGCCCTCCCCGTCCCCGACCCCGCCGACGCCGTCCGCGAGCTGGTCCGGATCGCGGCCCGCGCCACCGGCGTCGCCACCGAGCCCAGCCTGCGCGACTACTTCCGCCTCAGCCCGCAGCGGTCCCGGACGGCGGTGGCCGAACTCGTCGAGGCCGGGGAGCTCGAACCCGTCCGGGTGCGGGGCTGGGCCGCGCACCGCCCGGCCTACCGGGTCCCGGGCACGCCCGCGCCCCGGGTGCGGGCCCGCGCGCTGCTCACCCCCTTCGACCCCCTGGTCTGGCACCGCGAGCGCACCCGGGAGCTGTTCGGCGTCGAGGTCCGGCTGGAGTTCTACGTGCCGCGCGAGCGCCGGGTCCACGGCTACTACGTGCTGCCCTTCCTGCTGGGGGAGGACGTCGTCGCCCGCGTGGACCTCAAGGCCGACCGGACCGCCCCCGCCCCGGACGGGACGGGACTGCTGCGGGTGGAGGCGTCCTGGGCCGAACCCGGCGCCCCGGCGGAGACCGCCGCCGAGCTCGCCGAGGAGCTGCACGACCTCGCCGGCTGGCTGGGGCTGGCCGGCGTGGTGGTCGCCGAGCGGGGCGACCTGGCCCCCGCGCTGTCCCGCGCGGTGGCGGGGACGTTCCGGCGTTCGGGTCACTGACGCGCGATCGCCTCAACATCACCTCCCCGCGGGCCGATCCAGCACTCGTGGACCTCGCCGCCCTCTCGCCCGACCAGCTCGGGCACGCCAGCGCTCTGCTCGAGCACGTGCTCACCGAGCTGAGCGCGGGGACCAGCGAGCGCGACGTGCTGACCCGGGCCGCGACCCTCGTCGCCGACCTCGTCGACGCCGACGTCGTCGCGGTGTGCGAAGGCGCGCACGTGCACGGCGGGGTCGGCCTCGGGCAGCGGTTCCTGCCCGAGCGCGGCCTGGCCCGCGTCGTCCGCGACGGCGGGGGGTCCTTCGCGGTGCCGGGCCTGGGCCGGGTCCGCGCCACCGTCGTCGCGGTGCCGGCCCTGTCCGGGGTCCACCTGGTCGTGGGCCGGGTCGAGGGCGCCGCCGAACCCGGGACCACCCTCACCACCACCGCCCTCGTCGCCCGCGTCCTGGGCCTGGTCGTCCTGAGCCGGCACGGGCGCGAGCGCGAGCGCTGGCACCGCCAGCAGGGGGCCCGGGGCGCCGCCGAGCGCGGCCGGCTGCAGCAGGCCCTGCGCCAGCGCGAGCAGGTCCTCACCACCTCGGTCCGCTTCCAGCGCGCGGTCTCCAGCCGCCGCCCGCTGCCGGAGCTGCTGCTGCAGATCGCCGCCAGCTCCTCCGAGCTCATGGACGGGCGCGCCGTCACCCTCGTCCTGGCCGACCCCCGCTCGCGGATGGAGATGCGCGTGGTCGCCGCCGTCGGCGAGCCGCAGCTGGACCCCGGGCTGGCGCTGGCCGCGACGGCGGCCCTGGGCGGGTTCGGGGTGGCGGTCGGCGACGAGCGCACCCCGGCGGCCGCGGCCGTGCACATCAACGGCCGCAGCGTGGGGGCGCTGGTCCTGGACACCCTCGGCAGCGGCTCCCTCGACCCGGTGGGGGCGACGGTGCTGCGCGCCTTCGCCGAGCACGCCAGCATGGCGCTCAGCCACGCCGACACCGTGCGCGCCGTCGAGGCCGCCTCCTCGGACCCGCTGACCAACCTGCCCAACCGCGCGGCCCTGCTGCGCCACCTCGAGGTCGCGCTGCGCGTCACCGAGGCCGACGGGGTGGGCACCGCGGTGCTGTTCATCGACCTCAACGGGTTCAAGCAGGTCAACGACTCCCTCGGCCACGCCGCCGGCGACGAGGTCCTGTCCCGGGTGGCCCGCCGGCTGCGCCGCTGCCTGCGCGGGGACGACCTCGCCGCCCGGCTCGGCGGGGACGAGTTCGCCCTCGTCGTGCGCGACGTGGAGCCGGCGCGCGCCGCGGCCCGCATCGCCGCGCGGGTGCAGGCCGACGTGGCGATGCCCCTGGAGACCCACGGCCGCACCGTCCGCGTGGGCGCGAGCATCGGCATCGCCGTCGCCGAGAGCGGGGTGGGGGCCGCGGAGATGCTGCGCCGGGCCGACAGCGCGATGTACCGCGCCAAGGCCGAGTCGCGGACGGGGTCCCCCGCGCCCTCCGCCGAGGCGACCGACGGCTCGCTGACGGGTCGCGTCGTCCTGTTCGAGGCCGACATGCACGACGTGGACCGGCTGCGCCGCCGGCTCGAGCACGACCTGCTCTCCGCCGTCACCGGGGAGGAGTTCGAGCTGGTCTACCAGCCGATCGTCCGCCTCGGCGACGGCGCGGTCGTGGGCGCGGAGGCCCTGCTGCGCTGGCGCCACGGCACCCGCGGGCTGCTGGAGCCGGGTGCGTTCCTCGCCGGCGCCGAGCGCTCCCCGGCGGTGGAGGAGCTGTGGCGGTGGGTCTTGCGCACCGCCTGCGCGCAGGCCGCGCTGTGGCGCGAGCAGGTCCCGGACCTGTCGATCACCGTCAACCTCTCCGCGGCGCACGTCATGACCCGCGGGGTCGCCGACGACGTCCGCCGGGCCCTGACCGCGGCGTCGCTGGACCCGACGGCCCTCGTCCTGGACGTCCCCGCCGACCTGCTCGCCGAGGACCCCGACGTCCTCGTCGCCCGCCTGAGGAAGCTGCGCGCCACCGGGGCGCGGATCCTGCTCGACGACTTCGCCACCCTGCGCCCCGACGGCGGGGTCCTCGCCGGGCACTCGCTGGCCCCGCTGCGCCAGCTGCCGGTGGACGGGGTGAAGCTGGACCGCACCCTCGTCGCCGAGATCGACGGCCCCGACGGCGTCGACGCGCTGGCCGCGGTCCGGACGCTGTGCGAGCTGGGCGCCGCCCTCGACCTGGGGGTCGTGGCGGAGGGCGTGGAGCGCGCCGAGCAGGTCCTGCTGCTCCAGGAGGCCGGCTGCACCGTCGGCCAGGGCGTCCTGCTGGGCGCGCCGCGCTCGGTGGAGGAGCTGGGCTCGGACCTCGCCGCCGGCGAGCTGGGCCCGGTCGAGCCCGGGGTCGCCGTCCCCGCGCTCGCGGACCTCGTCGAGCTCGTCGGCGCCCCGGGGGCGCACCCCGAGGCGGGCGGGCCGGAGCCGGGGCTCCCGCTGAGCGCCGCGGAGCTGTTCGCGCGGGAGTTCGGGCCGGTGGGGGTGGCCCGGGAGGGGGCCGTGGCCCTCCCGGCCCCTCCCGCCGCGGGGCCCGCCGGCGCCCCGGGGAGCCCGGTCCCGGTGCCCATCAGCGGCGTGCGGCCCACCGACCTGCGCCGGATGCTGGACCGCTCGCGCTGAGCGGCCCCTCCGTCGCGGCGGGTGGCTCCCCGTGCGTTCACCGTCACCCGCGGTCGCGCCGCTAGAGTGAAGGGGTGCCAGCGATCGTCGAAAAGGTCCTCCGCGCCGGTGAGGGCCGCGTGGTCAAGCGCCTGCACCGCGTCGCGGAGCAGGTGAACGCCCTCGAGAGCGACTTCGAGGCCATGAACGACGAGGAGCTGCGCGGCGAGACCGTCCGCTTCCGCGAGCGCCTCGCGGCCGGTGAGACGCTCGACGACCTGCTCCCCGAGGCCTTCGCGGTGGTGCGCGAGGCCGCCCGGCGCACGCTGGGCCAGCGCCACTTCGACGTGCAGCTCATGGGGGGTGCGGCCCTGCACCAGGGCAACATCGCCGAGATGCGCACCGGTGAGGGCAAGACCCTCGTCGCGACGCTGCCGGCCTACCTCAACGCCCTGTCGGGCAAGGGCGTGCACGTCATCACGGTCAACGACTTCCTGGCCGAGTACCAGAGCGAGCTGATGGGCCGGGTGTACCGGTTCCTGGGCCTGACCAGCGCGTGCATCCTGTCCCGGATGCGCCCCGACGAGCGGCGCGAGGCCTACGCCGCCGACATCACCTACGGCACGAACAACGAGTTCGGCTTCGACTACCTGCGCGACAACATGGCCTGGAGCACGGCCGAGATGGTCCAGCGCGGGCACAACTTCGCCATCGTGGACGAGGTCGACTCCATCCTCATCGACGAGGCCCGCACCCCGCTGATCATCTCGGGCCCCTCGGATTCCCCGACGAAGTGGTACGGCGAGTTCGCCAAGATCGCCCGCCGCCTGACCGTCGACGTCGACTACGAGGTCGACGAGAAGAAGCGCACCATCGGCATCCTCGAGGCCGGCATCGAGAAGGTCGAGGACCTCCTCGGCATCGAGAACCTCTACGAGAGCGTGAACACCCCGCTCATCGGGTTCCTCAACAACGCCGTCAAGGCCAAGGAGCTCTTCAAGCGGGACAAGGACTACGTCGTGTCCCCCAACGACGAGGTCCTCATCGTCGACGAGCACACCGGGCGCATCCTCGCGGGCCGCCGCTACAACGAGGGCATGCACCAGGCCATCGAGGCCAAGGAGGGGGTGCCGATCCAGAACGAGAACCAGACGCTGGCGACGATCACCCTGCAGAACTTCTTCCGCATGTACGACAAGCTGGCGGGGATGACCGGCACGGCCATGACCGAGGCCGCCGAGTTCCACCAGACGTACAAGCTGGGCGTCGTCCCCATCCCGACGAACCGCCCGGCGGTGCGGGTGGACCAGCCCGACCTCGTCTACAAGAACGAGCAGGCCAAGTTCGCCGCCGTCGTCGAGGACATCGCCGAGCACCACGCGGCGGGTCAGCCCGTCCTCGTCGGCACCACCAGCGTCGAGAAGAGCGAGTACCTCTCGACCCTGCTCACCAAGGCCGGGGTCGAGCACACCGTCCTCAACGCCAAGCAGCACGAGCGCGAGGCCTCGATCGTGGCGATGGCGGGCCGCAAGGGCGCCGTCACCGTCGCCACGAACATGGCCGGCCGCGGGACGGACATCATCCTGGGCGGCAACGCGGAGTTCCTGGCCGTGCAGGCCATGAGGGACAAGGGCCTCGACCCGGACGAGACGCCCGAGGACTACGAGGCCGCGTGGCCGGAGGTCCTGGAGCAGGCCCAGGCGTCGGTGAAGGCCGAGCACGACGAGGTCCGCGACCTGGGCGGGCTCTACGTCCTGGGCACCGAGCGCCACGAGTCGCGCCGCATCGACAACCAGCTGCGGGGGCGCTCGGGGCGCCAGGGCGACCCGGGGGAGTCCCGCTTCTACCTGTCCCTGACCGACGACCTCATGCGGCTGTTCAACGCGGCCCTGGTCGAGTCCTTCCTGACCCGCACGGGCATCCCGGAGGACGTCCCCATCGAGTCGAAGATGGTCTCGCGCGCCATCCAGAGCGCGCAGGGGCAGGTCGAGGGCCGCAACTTCGAGATCCGCAAGAACGTCCTGAAGTACGACGACGTCCTCAACCGCCAGCGCGAGGTCATCTACGCCGAGCGCCGCAAGGTGCTCGAGGGCGAGGACCTGCACCTGCAGATCCGCCACTTCATCGACGACGTCGTGACGGCCTACGTCACCGAGGCCACCGCGCGGGGGTTCGGCGAGGACTGGGACCTCGACGAGCTGTTCGAGGCGCTGCGCAGCCTCTACCCCGTCTCGGTGACCCCCGAGGAGGTCGTCGAGGCGGCGGGCGGTCGGGGCAACCTCACCGTGGAACGCCTCCTGGAGGAGATGCGCGCCGACGCCCAGGCCTGCTACGACGCCCGCGAGCAGGAGCTCGGCGAGACCGTCGTGCGCGACCTGGAGCGCCGCGTCGTGCTGTCGGTCCTGGACCGCAAGTGGCGCGAGCACCTCTACGAGATGGACTACCTCCAGGAGGGCATCGGCCTGCGGGCGATGGCGCAGCGCGACCCGCTGGTGGAGTACCAGCGCGAGGGGTACCAGCTGTTCGGGGCCATGACCGAGGCCATCAAGGAGGAGTCTGTCGGGTACCTGTTCTCCCTCCAGGTGCAGCCGGCCGCCCAGGCCGGGGCCGCGGCGACGCCCCCCGGGTTCGGGGCTCCGCCGGTGCGCCAGCAGCTGCAGTACTCCGCGCCCACCGCCGAGGGCGACGTCGAGGTCCACGCCGGCGACGCCGCCGCGACGGACGCGGACACGGGCAACCGCGCCCAGCGGCGCGCGAACCAGCGCCAGCAGCGCGAGGTCTGACCCCACCGGGCGGGCGGGTCACCCCAGTTCGAGGGCGGTGACCCGCCAGCGCTCCCCGGAGCGGTCGGTGCTGCGGTCGACGCGCAGGGCGACGGCGCGCACGCGGTCGCCGTCCTGCAGCACGCCGCCGACCTCGGCGACGCCGTCCCGGGGGAAGGACACCCGCAGCGACACCACGCGCGCGGGGCGCACGGTCCGGCCGGTGCGGGTGCGCAGCCTCGCCCGCAGGGCCGTCCGGCGCTGCACCCCGGCGTAGATGTCGGCGCTGGACCAGCGCAGCAGCTGCTGGGGCGGTCGCTGCCCGGCGAGGACCTCCAGCATCACCACGAGGTAGCGGCGCGTCCACGCCGTGACCTCGGGCAGTTCCGCCGGGGGCAGCAGCCGCGGGTCGACGAGGACGAGCTCGAGCACCCCCTGGTCGGGGTCGAGGTGGGTCAGGACGGGTCCTTCGGGCCCGAAGGCGTCCTCGCGCTCGTCGACGTAGGGCGGCAGGCCGTAGGGCAGCGGCACCCGCCCCGTGCCCGGGGGTTCGTCGAGCAGAGCGGCGGTGGAGCTGGTCACGCGGGGTCTCCTGGGTCGTGGGTGGTGCGGGGGAGGGGCGGGGGGAGTCAGGTCAGGCGCAGGACCTGACCGGGCAGCAGCAGGTCGGGGTCCTCGCCGATGACGTCGAGGTTGGCGGCGTGGAGGCGCTGCTGCTCGGCCGCGATCTCGCCGGGGTCGGCGCCGGGGCCGCAGCGCGCCGAGGCCAGCGACCAGAGGGTGTCGCCGCGGTGGACGACGACCTCGGACCCGCCGGTGCGGTCGGGGGCCGCGGGGCGGGGGACCGTCGGGATGAGGGGTGCCCAGCCCGGGTCGGGCAGCGCGGCGGGTGCGGCCGCGCCCGGGGCGGCCGGGGCGCTGGCCGCCCAGCCGAGCTCGGGGGCGGCGGTGGCGGCTCCGCGTTCGGCCGCCCCGGCGGACAGGGCCGTCGAACCGAGCAGGACGCCGACGACCAGGGCGACGAGGCGGCGGACGAGCCGGGGCACCCCGGGCAGTTCGCGGGTCCGTCGGCGCGGGTGCCGGCGGGCGCGGACCTCGTCCGCGGTGGCCAGCAGGACCGTGACGGCCAGCCAGGCGAGCAGGAGCGCGCCGGCGGTGGAGCAGCCGGCCACCAGGAGGTCGGGGACGGAGGCCGTCCCGGCGCGGGCGGTGCCCAGCGCCGGTGCGGCGAGGGCGAGCAGCCCGGCCCCGGCCAGTGCGGGCACCCCGGCCAGCAGCAGTCCGACGGCGAGCGTGAGCAGGTGGCGCGAGCAGCGCACGTGGACCGTCCTCCGTGTGGGTGAGCACTCTTGAACCCGTTGGAGGCTCTTCGGTGTCGTTTGGTGTCGTTTGGTGCGCCATGTCTAGCGATCACCTGGGCGCAGAGCCAGCGAGTCGGGGGACATGCGCCCGATCGGGCGGTGCTGCTTGACGGTGGGTGAATCCGGGTGACGCACGGGGGGACGGAGGGTGCCCGGCCCGTAGCGTTGAGCCGTGCGCTGGGACGACCTCTTCGAGGACCTGACGGGTCAGGCCGAGCACGCTGAGCGGCTCCAGCGGGACGAGGAGGTCTTCGACCGCATCCGGCGCGACGAGGCCACGGTGGCGCTGGTGGACCGCGTCCGGGCGGGCGGGGACCTCGTCCTCGTCCTGCGCGACGGTTCCCGCGTCGCCGGCCGGCTCGCCGGGGCCGGCCCGGACTGGTTCCTGCTCCAGGAGGAGTGGGCCCGGCGGCAGGTCCTGGTGCCGGCGGCGGCGGTCAGCGCGGTCCGCGGCGCCCCGGCGCGCAGCGCGGCGCCGTGGGGCCCGGTCGCGGCGCGGCGGACGCTGCTGATGGCCGTCCGGGCCCTGGCCCGGGCGGAGGAGCCGGTGCTCGTGCGCGCGGTCGCCCTCGACGTGCGCGGCAGGATCGGCCGGGTCGGGTCGGACCACCTCGACGTCCTCGTCGAGGTGGGGAGGGGCGCGGGGGAGGGGCCGGTCTCGATCCCCTTCGCGGCGCTGCTCAGCGTCGCCGAGCTGGGCTGAACCCCGGGTGGTCAGGCCTGGTCGGTGAGGTGGTCCTCGCCGGCGAGGACGCTCTCCCGGGTCTGGGCGTACATGCGCTGGATGTAGTCCTCGAGCTCGGACTCCTCGACGCGCCACTGCCCGCGGCCACCGACCTTGATGGCGCGCAGTTCACCCGTCCGGACCAGGGCGTAGGCCTGGGCCGAGGAGATCGCGAGCGTCTCGGCGACGTCCGCGAGCGGGACGAATCGGGCGGGCACGGGGGCTCCTGGGGGCTGGATCGGGGGCAGGGCTGCCCGGTGCCCGCATCCTCGCACGACGTCCGTCCTGCGCATCGGCCGTTCGGGTGGCCTGTGGACGACGGTCCCCGGGCGTCCCCCGGGCACCGCACCATGGCTTCCGACCACCGCACGTCCGCCCGGCCGTGCGCCCGGGAGCGACGGAGGACCAGTGCGGACAGCGGTGCGAGCGGTGCACGGACGGGACGTGCCGCCGGCGACGGCCGCTCGGCGGGTGAGCGCCCCCTCGTGGCGGGACCCGCGGCTGCTGGTGGGCGTCGTGCTGGTGCTGGCCAGCGTCGTCCTCGGCGCCCGGGTGGTCAGCGCCGCGCAGCAGACGGCGAGCGTCTGGGCGTTGTCCCGGGCCGTCGGCGCAGGCCAGCCGGTCACCGCGGCCGACCTGCGCGTCGCCGAGGTGCACCTGGACGCGGGCACGTCGCCGGCCTACGTCCCCGCCTCCGCCGAGCTCGCCCCGGACCTGGTGGCCCTGCGCGGCCTGGCCCCGGGCGAACTCCTCCCGCGGGCGGCGCTCGGCCGCACCGGCGACCTCACCTCCCGTCCGGTGACGGTCCCCGTGACCGGCAACGTCCCGCGCGGGGTGGAGGTCGGCGCCCTGGTGGACGTGTGGGTCGTGCGCCCCGGTGACCCCTCCGGGCTCGCGGACCCCGCCGAACCGGAGCGGGTCGTGGGGGCCGCGGAGGTCTCGGCCGTGGTCACCGGCGGGGGCGGGCTGAGCGCGCGCTCGGGCGCGGACGTCCAGGTGCTCGTCCCCCAGGACGCGATGGCGGCGCTGCTGCAGGCGGGTTCCGACGGCCACGACGTGGTCCTGGTGCCCCTCCCCGGCGCGGGCGCGGCGGCGACCGGGGCGCGCTCGTGACGCTGCCGGTCGCGGTGTCGGTGCCGGGGTCGGCGGAGGCGAGGCTGCTGGCGGGGTGGGAACCGCTGCGCCGGGAGCTGGTGGTGGTGCGCCGCTGCCCGGACGTGGCGGACCTGCTGGCGGCGGCCGGGGCCGGGCTGGTCCGGGCCGTCGTGGTGGGGGCCGACCTGCCCGGCTGCGACAGCGAGACGGTGGAGGCGTTCCGCCGCTGGGGCGTGGCGCTGCTCGTCCTGCTGCCCGAGGGGGCCGGGGGCGAGGCCGCCGAACGGCGGTGGCGGGCGGTCGGCGCGCTGCGCTTCGCCGGCGAGGACCGTCCCGCCGCCGACCTGGCGCGGGAGGTCGCCCTGGCGGTGGAGGCGGTGCGGGCCGAGGACGGCGGGGACGGGGACCCGCGGGGCGGGGCCGCTGAGCCGGCGCCCGGTCCGCTGGGGCCCGCCGTCCCGGGGCGGACGGTCGCGGTCTGGGGACCCCACGGCTCGACGGGGCGCACGACGGTGGCGGTGAACCTCGCCGCGGAGCTCGCCCTGGCCGACCAGGCCGTCCTCCTGCTCGACGCCGACACCCGGGGGGCGGCGGTGGGGCAGGTGCTCGGCCTCCTCGACGAGGCCCCGGGGCTGCTCGCGGCGCTCCGGTCCGCCGCCGACGGCCGGCTCGACGTCGCCGCCCTGCGCCGGCACGCCGCCGCCGTCGCACCGGGGCTGGCGGTCCTCACCGGATCCGGGGACCCCGCGCGCTGGAGCGAGGTCAGACCCGCCGCCTTCCGCCGGGTGCTCGAGGTCGGCGCCGCGGGCCACGATTGGACGGTGGTGGACCTGCCCGGGGGGACCGACGACCTGCCGGACGGGTTCGACGGCGGGCGCGGTCGGGACGCGGTGACGGCGGCGACGCTGGAGGCGGCCGAGGTCGTCATCGTGACGGGGACCGCCGACCCCGTCGGGCTGCAGCGCTTCCTGCGCACCTGGCAGCGGATGCCGGAACTGGCTCCGGACGCGCTCGTGCTCCCCGTGGTGACGCGGGTCCGGGCGTCGGCGGTGGGTGGGTCCGCGGCGCGCCGCACGACGAGCGCGCTCCACCGCCTCGGTGGTGTCGAGGCCCCGGTCCTCCTGCCCGAGGACGAGGCGGCGGACACCGCGCTGCTCGCGGGCCGCACCCTGGCCGAGGTCGCCCCGCGCAGCGGCCTGCGCCGCGCCGTCCGCCGGCTGGCGGAGCACCTGGAGGCGGTCGTGGACCTCCCGGAGGACACCGCGGACCTGTCGGCCGACCCAGGATTTGACCGGCTGCTGGCCCGCCGTTAACGTAGTTGTCACACCGCAGGGCGGAGAGGAACGGACGGGCAACCGGCCGGTCTCCGACTGGGGAGGGGACATCCCCCGACGACATCACCAGCCGCCGGCGCTCAACCGCGCCCACCGGCTGCCGATGAAGACGGAGTGTCCTGACCGGGTCGAAACATCCGGTAAGTTGGACGACACCGCAGACAAGAGGCCACGGAAGTGGTCGACGGTCTCGCGTCCGGTTCTTGAGAACTCAACAGTGTGCCAAAAAGTGTTGATGCCATATGTATCAACCCCCAATGGCTGTTCATGTTCTGCTGCATCGTCTGGTGTGGTGGGGGTGGATGGTCGGGGATTCCTTTGGGATTGATCTCTGCCTCTTTCACGCCAGTGGGGGGTGGGGTTTTCGAGTCCAAGGGTCAACTATGAAGTGAAATGATCTACATCGCTGACTGTTCCTTTCGGGGGTGGTTGGGGGTGGAAGGTTTTTCGACGGAGAGTTTGATCCTGGCTCAGGACGAACGCTGGCGGCGTGCTTAACACATGCAAGTCGAACGGTGAACCCCTTCGGGGGGGATCAGTGGCGAACGGGTGAGTAACACGTGAGCAACCTGCCCCTGGCTCTGGGACAACCACTGGAAACGGTGGCTAATACCGGATACGACTCATCACCGCATGGTGTGTGGGTGGAAAGTTTTTCGGCTGGGGATGGGCTCGCGGCCTATCAGCTTGTTGGTGGGGTAATGGCCTACCAAGGCGACGACGGGTAGCCGGCCTGAGAGGGCGACCGGCCACACTGGGACTGAGACACGGCCCAGACTCCTACGGGAGGCAGCAGTGGGGAATATTGCACAATGGGCGAAAGCCTGATGCAGCGACGCCGCGTGAGGGATGACGGCCTTCGGGTTGTAAACCTCTTTCAGCTCCGAAGAAGCGAAAGTGACGGTAGGAGCAGAAGAAGCACCGGCTAACTACGTGCCAGCAGCCGCGGTAATACGTAGGGTGCAAGCGTTGTCCGGAATTATTGGGCGTAAAGAGCTCGTAGGCGGTGTGTCGCGTCTGCTGTGAAAACTCAGGGCTCAACTCTGAGCTTGCAGTGGGTACGGGCACACTTGAGTGCTGTAGGGGAGACTGGAATTCCTGGTGTAGCGGTGAAATGCGCAGATATCAGGAGGAACACCGGTGGCGAAGGCGGGTCTCTGGGCAGTTACTGACGCTGAGGAGCGAAAGCATGGGGAGCGAACAGGATTAGATACCCTGGTAGTCCATGCCGTAAACGTTGGGCGCTAGGTGTGGGGTCCATTCCACGGATTCCGTGCCGCAGCTAACGCATTAAGCGCCCCGCCTGGGGAGTACGGCCGCAAGGCTAAAACTCAAAGGAATTGACGGGGGCCCGCACAAGCGGCGGAGCATGCGGATTAATTCGATGCAACGCGAAGAACCTTACCAAGGCTTGACATGCGCGGTGGAATCCCAGAGATGGGGTGTCATTTAGTTGGTCGCGTACAGGTGGTGCATGGTTGTCGTCAGCTCGTGTCGTGAGATGTTGGGTTAAGTCCCGCAACGAGCGCAACCCTCGTTCCATGTTGCCAGCACGTTATGGTGGGGACTCATGGGAGACTGCCGGGGTCAACTCGGAGGAAGGTGGGGATGACGTCAAATCATCATGCCCCTTATGTCTTGGGCTTCACGCATGCTACAATGGCCAGTACAGAGGGCTGCGATACCGTGAGGTGGAGCGAATCCCAAAAAGCTGGTCTCAGTTCGGATCGGGGTCTGCAACTCGACCCCGTGAAGTCGGAGTCGCTAGTAATCGCAGATCAGCAACGCTGCGGTGAATACGTTCCCGGGCCTTGTACACACCGCCCGTCACGTCATGAAAGTCGGTAACACCCGAAGCCGGTGGCCCAACCCGTAAGGGGGGGAGCTGTCGAAGGTGGGACTGGCGATTGGGACGAAGTCGTAACAAGGTAGCCGTACCGGAAGGTGCGGCTGGATCACCTCCTTTCTAAGGAGCATCAACCACACCTCACAGACCACCGGCTCCGTCGTGGGTTGGTGGTGAGGGTGGGTGGGCCGGTTTCTTCGGACGTACGTTCCGGGGCCGGTGCTCAAGGGTGGAACATCAACACGATTCTTTCTGGCTTCTTCTGCTGTCAGTACCTCCCGCGTGCGGGAGTGGAACGCGGTGGGGAGTTCGGAAAGGGTCTGGCGCACTGTTGGGTCCTGAGGGACCGGCCGGCAACTCCGTCGAGTGATTGACGGGGTTGCGGGTGGTTTCTTGGTCTGGGCCTGCCTTGGTCATTCACATCGGCTTGCAGAGGGTTGTCACTTCGGTGGTGCTCTGCGGGTGCTGGTGGTGGTCGTTAGAGGTGGGTGCGGGTTGTCTGTTGAGAACTGCACAGTGGACGCGAACATCTTTTAGTAGTGGTGTTCGTCGAGTAGATAATCCTCTGATGATCGGACCGTTGCGTCCAGGGGCTCCTTCGTGGGTGTCTGGGTGGGTGGTCCGTGTCTTTGTGGTTTGGGTTCAAGTTTATCGCCTTGACCCGCATTGATCGTTCATCGCTGTTCTCGCTTCGGCGGGTGTGTGGTGGTGGGTGGTGTGTGGTGGTCAAGTGTTTAAGGGCGCATGGTGGATGCCTTGGCATCAGGAGCCGATGAAGGACGTGGGAGCCTGCGATAAGCCTCGGGGAGTTGGCAACCGAATGTTGATCCGAGGGTGTCCGAATGGGGAAACCCGGCCGTCGTCATGGGCGGTCACCCGCATCTGAATGTATAGGGTGCGTGGAGGGAACGTGGGGAAGTGAAACATCTCAGTACCCACAGGAAGAGAAAACAATTGAGTGATTCCGTGAGTAGTGGCGAGCGAAAGCGGATGAGGCTAAACCTGGCTCGTGTGATACCTGGTAGGGGTTGCGGGTGAGGGGTTGTGGGAGTGTTCTGGACTGGGCTACCACCTGGTCGGGGAGTGAGAAAGTCGTGGTGTAGCCGAAGGGCCTGGGATGGTCCGGCGTAGTGGGTGAGACCCCCGTAGGCGAAACATTGCGGCCTCCTTGGGAGCATGTCCCGAGTAGCACGGGGCTCGTGAAATCTCGTGTGAATCTGCCAGGACCACCTGGTAAGCCTAAATACTTCCTGATGACCGATAGCGGACAAGTACCGTGAGGGAATGGTGAAAAGCACCCCGGGAGGGGAGTGAAATAGTACCTGAAACCGTGTGCCTACAATCCGTCGGAGCAGGCTTGTACCTGTGACGGCGTGCCTTTTGAAGAATGAGCCTGCGAGTTAGTGGTGCGTGGCGAGGTTAACCCGTGTGGGGTAGCCGTAGCGAAAGCGAGTCCGAATAGGGCGTTTTTAGTCGCGTGCTCTAGACCCGAAGCGGAGTGATCTACCCATGGCCAGGTTGAAGCGCGGGTAAGACCGTGTGGAGGACCGAACCCACCAGGGTTGAAAACCTGGGGGATGAGCTGTGGGTAGGGGTGAAAGGCCAATCAAACTCCGTGATAGCTGGTTCTCCCCGAAATGCATTTAGGTGCAGCGTCACGTGTTTCTTGCTGGAGGTAGAGCTACTGGATGGCTAATGGGCCCCACCGGGTTACTGACGTCAGCCAAACTCCGAATGCCGGTAAGTGAGAGCGTGGCAGTGAGACTGCGGGGGATAAGCTTCGTAGTCGAGAGGGAAACAGCCCAGATCATCAGCTAAGGCCCCTAAGCGTGTGCTAAGTGGGAAAGGATGTGGAGTTGCGCAGACAACCAGGAGGTTGGCTTAGAAGCAGCCACCCTTTAAAGAGTGCGTAATAGCTCACTGGTCAAGTGATTCCGCGCCGACAATGTAGCGGGGCTCAAGTACACCGCCGAAGCTGTGGCATTCACATGTTAACCCCAGGTGCTTGGACTTGTTCTGAGTGTCTGCAGGTGTGTGGATGGGTAGGGGAGCGTCGTGTGTGGGGTGAAGCAGCCTGGTGATGGGTTGTGGACTGCACGCGAGTGAGAATGCAGGCATGAGTAGCGAATGACGGGTGAGAAACCCGTCCGCCGATTGACCAAGGGTTCCAGGGCTAGGTTCATCCGCCCTGGGTAAGTCGGGACCTAAGGCGAGGCCGACAGGCGTAGTCGATGGACAACGGGTTGATATTCCCGTACCGGCGTAGAACCGTCCATGGTGAGGCCGGGGATGCTAAGCACCCAAAGCCGCCACCACCTTCGGGTGGTGGTTGGTGGAGCGTGTGACCCGATCCGGTAGTAGTCAAGCGTATTAACAGGGGTGACGCAGGAGGGTAGCTTCCGCGTGGCGATGGTTGTCCACGTCCAAGGGTGTAGGGCGTGCTGTTGGTAAATCCGCAGCGCTGACTTGAATGTCGAGCTTGAGACCTGATGGTGACCCTTTCGGGGGGAAGTAGGGTGATCCCATGCTGCCTAGAAAAGCCTCGGCGCGAGGTTCGAGCCGCCCGTACCCTAAACCGACTCAGGTGGTCAGGTAGAGAATACCGAGGCGTTCGAGTGAATCGTGGTTAAGGAACTCGGCAAAATGCCCCCGTAACTTCGGGAGAAGGGGGGCCTGAGACGTGAAGCTCCTTGCGGGCTAGCGTTTGAGGGCCGCAGAGACCAGGGGGAAGCGACTGTTTACTAAAAACACAGGTCCGTGCGAAGTCGCAAGACGATGTATACGGACTGACGCCTGCCCGGTGCTGGAACGTTAAGGGGACCGGTTACTCACCCTTGTGGTGGGGACGCTGAGAACTTAAGCGCCAGTAAACGGCGGTGGTAACTATAACCATCCTAAGGTAGCGAAATTCCTTGTCGGGTAAGTTCCGACCTGCACGAATGGCGTAACGACTTCCCCGCTGTCTCAACCGCGAACTCGGCGAAATTGCACTACGAGTAAAGATGCTCGTTACGCGCAGCAGGACGGAAAGACCCCGGGACCTTCACTATAGCTTGGTATTGGTGTTCGGGACGGCTTGTGTAGGATAGGTGGGAGACTGTGAAGCTCACACGCTAGTGTGGGTGGAGTCAACGTTGAAATACCACTCTGGTCGTTCTGGATGTCTAACTTCGGTCCGTGATCCGGATCAGGGACAGTGCCTGGTGGGTAGTTTAACTGGGGCGGTTGCCTCCTAAAGAGTAACGGAGGCGCCCAAAGGTTCCCTCAGCCTGGTTGGCAATCAGGTGTTGAGTGTAAGTGCACAAGGGAGCTTGACTGTGAGACCGACAGGTCGAGCAGGGACGAAAGTCGGGACTAGTGATCCGGCCGTGGAGTGTGGAATCGCGGTCGCTCAACGGATAAAAGGTACCCCGGGGATAACAGGCTGATCTTGCCCAAGAGTCCATATCGACGGCATGGTTTGGCACCTCGATGTCGGCTCGTCGCATCCTGGGGCTGGAGTAGGTCCCAAGGGTTGGGCTGTTCGCCCATTAAAGCGGTACGCGAGCTGGGTTTAGAACGTCGTGAGACAGTTCGGTCCCTATCCGCTGCGCGCGTTGGAAACTTGAGAAGGGCTGTCCCTAGTACGAGAGGACCGGGACGGACGAACCTCTGGTGTGCCAGTTGTTCCGCCAGGAGCATGGCTGGTTGGCTACGTTCGGAAGGGATAACCGCTGAAGGCATCTAAGCGGGAAGCCTGCTTCGAGATGAGGTTTCCGTGCCCCCTTGTGGGGTGAGAGGCTCCCTGTAGACGACGGGGTTGATAGGCCGGGTGTGGAAGCAACGACGAGAGAGTTGTGGAGCTGACCGGTACTAATAGGCCGATCACTTGTCTACCACGCACCAGTCACCATCACTGCTGAGCAGTGCGGTGGGGTGTGGGGTTGAGGCGAGTACTTGAACGGTTACGAGATCAAGCACCGCTGCTGGTGTTCGCGTCCATTGTGTGGTTCTCGGGAGAGAACTCGAACACACCACTCTTGCGCAGACTTTCGTCTGTCGGGGGTGGGGTGTGGTTTGATCCTGACCTTTGTGGTCCGGTGGTCATAGCGGTGGGGAAACGCCCGGTCTCATTCCGAACCCGGAAGCTAAGCCCACCAGCGCCGATGGTACTGCTCGGGAGACTGGGTGGGAGAGTAGGTCACCGCCGGCCACTCACACTTGTGGTGAGAGGTGTGTGGGGAGCAGCCCGTACCGGGCTGCTCCCCACACCCATATCCAGGGCCGTGAGACCCTGAACTGCTCAGACAATGAGCTCAACGTGAACAGTGACGAGGACACCGCGCGCAGCGCGGGTGGGTGGGAGATCGGCATGGCTGAATCTGGTGCACGTGATCGCAACAGCGGTGGCGGCGACCGGCGTCCAGCCGGCGGCGGCCAACGTGGCGGACGCTCCGGCGCTCCGCGGACGGGCGGCGGGTTCCGACCCTCCACCAGTGGTCCTCGTCGTGACGGTGGCGGCTCCGCGGGGCCGCGTTCCGGCAGTGAGAGCCGCAGCGGGAACGACGGCGACCGTCGTCCTGCCAGCGGAGGCGGTCAGCGTTCATCGCGTGACGCGTTCTCGGGGTCCGAGCGGGCGCAGCGCAACGATCGTCCTTCTCGTCCGGATCGTGACGGCCGTCCGGCGCGCGACGGTGCGCGTTCCTACGGCTCTGACCGGCCCCAGCGCAGTGGTTCTCGCGACGAACGGTCCTTCCGCGGCGACCGCGACCAGCGTCCGGCGCGCGACAGTGCCCGCTCCTACGGCTCCGACCGACCCCAGCGCAACGACTCCGCCGGGGATCGGCCCTTCCGCGGCGATCGCGACCAGCGTCCTGCGCGTGATGGTGCCCGTTCCTACGGTTCCGACCGCCCTCAGCGCGGTGGCTCCCGTGACGAACGGCCCTTCCGCGGCGGCCAGGACCAGCGTCCTGCCCGCGACGGCGCCCGCTCCTACGGCTCCGACCGACCCCAGCGCAACGACTCCGCCGGGGATCGGCCCTTCCGCAGCGATCGCGACCAGCGTCCTGCGCGCGACGGCGCCCGTTCCTACGGTTCGGAGCGTCCTCAGCGCAGTGACCGTGACCAGCGTCCGGCGCGTGATGGTGCCCGTTCCTACGGTTCCGACCGCCCTCAGCGCGGTGGCTCCCGTGACGAACGGCCCTTCCGCGGCGGCCAGGACCAGCGTCCGGCCCGCGACAGTGGTGGGCGTGCTCGTTCCGAGCGCCCTCATCGCGACGGTGACCGGACCGCCGGCAGCACCCGTCCGTCGCGTGGCGACGACCGTGGTCACCGCGAGGATCGTGGCCCCGCCCGCGGGGGAGCGGACCGGTCGCGCGACGACCGCCCCGCGCGTCCGTCGGGACCGCGGCTGCCGGAGGACGTCACGGGCAAGGAACTGGCCCCCGACATCCGTCGGTCGCTCTCGGGCCTGACCCCGGAGAACGCGGACATCGTCGCGAAGCACCTCGTGGCCAGCGGCCGTTTCGTGGACGTCGACGCCGAGCTCGCCTGGCAGCACGCGCAGGCCGCCCAACGGCGCGGTGGGCGCATCGCCGCCGTCCGGGAGGCTGCGGCGATCGCCGCCTACAAGGCGGGTCACTTCCGGGAAGCGCTCTCGGAGCTGCGCACGGTTCGCCGGATGACCGGCGACGACAGCTACCTGCCGCTCATGGCGGACTGCGAGCGAGGGCTGGGACGCCCTGAACGTGCCCTGGACCTCGCGAGCTCGCGGGAAGCCGCCGGCCTGGACACCGAGGCCAAGGTGGAGATGCTCATCGTCGCGGCCGGGGCGCGTCACGACCTCGGTCAGCACGAGGCGGCGGTCGTCTCGCTGCAGGTCCCGCAGCTGCGCACCAACAGCCGTGCGAGCTGGCGGGCCCGGCTCTGGTACGCCTACGCCGACGCACTGATCTCCGTCGGTCGCGAGGCCGACGCCCGCGAGTGGTTGGTCCGGGCCGCCGAGGCCGACACCGACGGGGAGACCGACGCCTCCGAGCGTCTCGACGAGCTCGACGGCATCGTCTTCGACGAGGAGTTCGACGACGACGTCGCCGCGGTCGACGACGAGTCCGACGACGACGAGTCCGACGACGACGAGTCCGACGACGACGAGTCCGACGACGACGAGTCCGACGACGACGAGTCCGACGACGACGAGTCCGACGACGACGAGTCCGACGACGACGAGTCCGACGACGACGAGTCCGACGACGAGCCGACGAGCGAAGGCTGAGCCGCGTGCGGGTGTACTGGCCGACGACGTTGGCGGAGCTGGCGCGGGTAGTCGGGGCGGGGGACCTCGCGCCGGCACCGGCGGTGGTGCACGCCGTCACCCGCACGCTGCGCGACTTCTACGCCGACGCCGATCCTCGTGACCTCGAGGAGGAGCTGGAGTACGTCGCGATGTCCGACGCGGCGGAGCAGTCGGTGCGCCTCCTCGGGCAGGACCCGTCCGCCGCGCCGCGCCGCGTGGTGCTGGCCCTCGACGTGGCGGACGACGCCGTCGAGGTCCAGCCCGACGCCGGGTGGGCCGCGCCGGAGCGGTCGCGGGTGACGGTGACGGTGCCCCTGTCCCTGGACGCGCTGGCCAGCGTCCACGTTGACGACGCCGAGGCGGAGGCCGACGTCCGGGCGGCCGTGGCGGTGTTGGCCGCGGCCGACGCCGGCGACGAGGACGCCCGGTTCACCGTGGAGGCCTGCGAGGGCCACGACCTGCTCTGGTACGACGCGAGCGAACTGCCCGTCCTGCTCGCCGTCGGTCCCTGAGGGGGTTCCTCAGCGGGACGACCACTCCCGGGCCAGCTCGACCTCGGAACGGATCAGGTCGAGCAGGCCCGGCAGCGCGGCCTTCTCCACCGAGCCGCCCAGCAGCGGCACCTTGACGGTCAGTGAGCCGGTGAGGTCGTGCGTGCAGCCGACGGCGTCGGGGGTCAGGGTGACCGTCGCGACCAGCTCCACCGGGGCGGAGCGGATGGTGAGGGTCAGCTGCGCCCGCCGGGAACCGTCGGCGCCCGCCGGTGCCCAGCGCTCCACCTGCTCCACCACGGCGCTCGCCCCGAGGAAGCGGGAGGCGGCCTGCGGCAACCGCTCGGTCCCGACGGTCCGCGACGTGGTGACGACCGTCGTGCCGCCCTCGACGGTGGTGGACTCCTCGTGGGCGAGGGCTCCGGAGCGTTCGGCGCGGGCGGCGAGGAACGCCGGGTCGACGAGGACGGCCCAGACGGCCTCCGGGTCGGCGGTGAACTGCGAGCGCTCGGAGAAGTTCGTGGGCACGGTCAGTGGTTCCCTTCGCGAGTCAGGACGGCGAGCGGTGCGGCCAGGTCCCTGGCCAGGGCGGTCTCGACCTCGACCACCGCACCCGGCGGGGGAGGGGCGGGCAGCGCCCGCAGCCCCTCGGCGGCGACGTCCACCGCGTCGGCGGCCGCCCGGACGGCGACCGCGTCCTCCGGGTCCGGCAGGGCGGCCGCGGCGCGGCGCAGGCGCGAGGCCAGGGCGCGGAGCCCGGCGACGTCACCGCGGGCCGCGCCGACGAGGTCGGTGACGGTCACGGGCGCGACAGCAGTCCGTGCACGGCCGTCAGCAGGTCCAGGACCGCGGTCGTGGCGGCGGGGTCGCGCAGGTCGACGTCGGTGGCGGCCAGCTCCCGGGCCAGCGCGGCGCGCTCGGTCGGGGACGCGCCCGGGGGGCGTCGGACCGGCTCGCTGGTGATCGGCACGCACCCACTCTATGCACGCGTGCGCGCAGCGCCTCCGCGCGCCGCGCCCCCCCACCGCGGGGAGATCACCACTAGGGTGGGGGTGCGTTTCCACCCGCGAACCGGAGCAGTGATGCCCGCCTCGACCTCGGCCCCCGCCAGCACCGTCCGCGAGCTCGTCCGAGCCGCTGTCGCCGACCGCGACCCGCAGTGGGGTGACGGCCTGCCGGACGCCCTGCGCGGGGGCAGCGCCCCCGAGCGCCTGCTGCTCGACTACTTCGCGCACACGGCGGTGGAGGACCTCGCCGACCACGACCCCGCCGAGCTCGCCACGGCCGTCGTCTCCCACGTCCGCAGCGGCCTGCGGCGGGCACCGGGCACGACCCTGGTCCGGGTCGTCGACGGCGTGGACTCCGGTGCGGGCGCGGGCCGCTCCACCGTCGAGGTCGTCACCGACGACATGCCGTTCCTGGTGGACAGCCTGACCGCCGCCCTGACCCGGTCGGGGCGGGGGATCCACCTGCTCGTGCACCCCCGGCTGGCGGCCAAGCGCGACGACGACGGCGTGCTGCTCGACCTGCACGACGTCGGGACCGCGCCGCCCTCGGAGCCGGCGGAGTCGTGGATCCGCATCGAGGTCGACCGGCACACCGGTGAGGGCGCGGACGGCGACGGGGGGCTCCTGGCCGAGCTGCGGGCGGTGCTCGACGACGTGCGGGCGGCCGTGAACGGCTGGCAGCCCATGCGCGCGCGGGCCCTGCAGATCGCCGACGCCCTCCAGATCGACCCGCCGCGCGGGGTCGCCGAGACCGAGCTGCGGGTGGCCGAGCGGTTCCTGCGCTGGATGGCCGACGACCGGTTCACCTTCCTCGGCTACCGCGAGTACGACCTGCGCACCTCCGGGGACGACGTCGTCCTGGCGGCGCGCTCGGGGACCGGTCTCGGGGTGCTGGCCGACCGGCCGGGCCGGGCCGGGGGGCGGGAGCGGACGCTGTCGGGCCCGGTGCGCGACAAGGCGACCGAGCCGCAGGTGCTGGTCGTCACCAAGGCCAACGCGCGCGCGACGGTGCACCGGCCGGCGTTCCTGGACTACGTCGGGGTCAAGACCTTCGACGAGCAGGGTCGGGTCGTCGGCGAGCGCCGGTTCCTGGGGTTGTTCACCTCCGTCGCCTACACCGACTCCGTCAAGCGGGTGCCGGTCGTCGCGGAGAAGGTCAACGACGTCCTGCAGCGCGCGGGCTTCGGCTCCAGCGGGCACTCCGCCAAGGACCTGCTGAGCATCCTCGAGACGTTCCCCCGCGACGAGCTGCTGCAGTCCGACGTGGGCTCGATCCTGAGCACGGCGATGGCGGTCCTGCGCCTGCAGGAACGTCGCCGGACCCGGTTGTTCCTGCGCCGCGACGACTACCGCCGGTTCATGTCGTGCCTGGTGTACCTGCCGCGCGACCGCTACACGACCCGGGTGGGGGCCCGCATCGAGGCGTCGCTGCTGGAGGCCTTCGACGGCGGGTCGGTCGAGTCGACGCTGCGGGTCTCGGAGTCGGTGCTGGCCCGGCTGCACGTCGTCGTCCGCGCCCGCGCCGGGGAGGAGCTCAGCGACGTCGACGTCTCCCGCCTGGAGGCGGACGTCGCGCGGGCGGCGCGGTCGTGGGACGACGACCTCGCCGACGCCGCCCGCGCGCAGCTCGGCGACCGCGAGGGCGCGGCCCTGGTGGCCCGCTGGGCGGGGGGCATCCCCAACGGCTACCGCGCCGCCGTCGACGTGGAGCGGGCCACGCGGGACCTCATCCGCGCCGGTGAGCTGCTGGCGGCCGGGGGCGAGGTGCCGGTCCTGGACCTGCGCGAGGACCCCGATCAGCCCCGCACGTGGCGGTTCACGAGCTACCGCACCGCCCCGGTGACCCTCAGCGCGGTCCTGCCGGTGCTCACCGACCTGGGGGTGGAGGTCACCGACGAGCGTCCGCACGTCGTCACCCGCGACGACGGGCGCACGGTGCACATCGACGACGTCGGGCTGCGGCTGCCCGTCGACGTCTGGCAGCTGGACGCCGACCCCGCGGCGGCCCGGACCCGGTTCCGCGAGGCGTTCGCGGCGGCCTGGACGGGGCGCGCGGAGAGCGACGCGCTGGCCCGGCTGGTCCTGGCGGGGCAGCTGGACTGGCGCCAGGTCGCGGTCCTGCGGGCCCTGGTGCGCTACCTGCGGCAGGTGGGGCTGGCGTACTCGCTCGACTACGTCGCGAACTGCCTGCTCGCCGACGTGGGTCTCACCCGGCTGATCGTGCGGTTGTTCGAGGCGCGGTTCGCGCCCACCCGCCCGGGTCACGAGGACGAGCGGGCCGAGCTCGTCGACGCGCTGGTGGAGGAGACCCACGGCGCTCTCGAGGGTGTCGACGGCCTCGACGCCGACCGGATCCTGCGGGCGCTGCTGTCGGTGGTGCGGGCGGTGGTGCGCACCAACGCCTACCAGTCCGGGCCCGACGGGCGCCCGCACGAGCACCTCTCCTTCAAGCTGTCGCCGCGGCTGGTGGCGGGCATGCCCGAGCCGGCCCCGCACGCGGAGGTGTGGGTGTACTCCCCGCGGGTGGAGGGCGTCCACCTGCGCTTCGGGGAGGTCGCGCGCGGCGGGTTGCGCTGGTCGGACCGCCGCGAGGACTTCCGCACCGAGGTGCTGGGGCTGGTGAAGGCGCAGATCGTGAAGAACGCCGTCATCGTCCCCACCGGGGCCAAGGGCGGTTTCGTCGCCAAGCGGCTGCCGGACCCGTCGGTGGACCGCGACGCGTGGTGGGCGGAGGGGATCGCCTCCTACCGGACGTTCATCAGCGGGTTGCTCGACATCACCGACGACCTGCGGGTCGTGGAGGACGAGCAGGGGCGCCAGGTCCGGGTCACGGTGCCGCCGGTCGACGTCGTGCGCTACGACGGCGACGACTCCTACCTCGTGGTCGCCGCCGACAAGGGCACGGCGAGCTTCTCCGACATCGCCAACGAGATCGCGGTGTCGCGGGGCTTCTGGCTGGGCGACGCGTTCGCCTCGGGCGGGTCCGTCGGCTACGACCACAAGGCGATGGGCATCACCGCGCGCGGGGCGTGGGAGAGCGTGCGCCGCCACTTCCGCGAACTGGGCCACGACACCCAGACGCAGGAGTTCACCGTCGTCGGCGTCGGGGACATGAGCGGGGACGTCTTCGGCAACGGGATGCTGCTCTCGGACCGGATCCGGCTGGTGGCGGCCTTCGACCACCGCCACGTGTTCCTCGACCCCGACCCCGACCCGGCCTCCTCGCACGCGGAACGGGCGCGGTTGTTCGCCCTGCCGCGGTCCTCGTGGGAGGACTACGACCCCTCCCTCATCTCCGCCGGCGGCGGGGTGTACCCGCGGACGGCGAAGTCGGTGCCGATCAGCCCGCAGGTCGCCCAGCGCCTCGGCCTGGGGACCGAGGTGCGGTCGATGTCGCCGGTGGAGCTGCTGCGCGCGGTCCTGGCCGCGCCGGTGGACCTGTTCTGGAACGGCGGCATCGGCACCTACGTGAAGGCGTCGACGGAGTCGCACGCCGACGTGGGGGACAAGGCCAACGACGCGATCCGCATCGACGGCCGCGACCTGCGGGTGCGGGTCGTGGGGGAGGGCGGCAACCTCGGGCTGACCCAGCGCGGGCGGATCGAGGCCGCGCTGGCGGGCGGGCCGGTGGGGGCGTCGGGGGCGCGCGCCGGGGTGAAGCTGAACACCGACGCCATCGACAACTCCGCCGGGGTGGACTGCAGCGACCACGAGGTCAACATCAAGATCCTGCTGGACCACCTGGTCTCGCGCGGTGAGCTCGAACCGGGGGACCGCAACGACACGCTGCTGCGGATGACCGACGAGGTCGGCCGGCTGGTGCTGCGCGACAACTACGAGCAGAACGTCGTCCTCAGCGTCGAGGGGGCCTTCGCCGCGGGGTTGCTGCCGGCGCACCGGAGGTTCCTGGACTCGTTGCAGCGCAACGGGGACATCGACCGGCGCCTGGAGGCGCTGCCCTCGGGACCGGAGCTGGACCGCCGCGCTCGCGACGGGGGCGGGCTGACGATGCCGGAACTGTCGGTGGTCATCGCCCACGCGAAGATCAGCCTGGGCCGGGAGGTCCTGGCCAGCGCCCTGCCGGACGAGGAGTGGGTGGCGCAGACGCTGCGGGGGTACTTCCCGGCCGAGCTGGGGCAGCGCTTCGGGGACCACCTCGCCGACCACCCGCTGCGCCGGGAGATCGCCACGACCGTCCTGGTGAACCACGTCGTGGGCACCGGCGGGCTGACGTTCGCGTTCCGGGCCGCGGAGGAGACCGGGTGCGACCTCGCCGACGTGGTGCGGGCCTTCGTCGTCGCCACCGCGGTCTTCGGCCTGCCGGAGCGCGCCGCGGCCGTGGAGGCGCTGGACGGGACCGTGGAGGCGTTCGTCCAGTCGCGGATGCGTCAGGAGCAGCAGCGGATGCTGGACCGCTCGGTGCGCTGGCTGCTGCACGCCCGCCCGGAGGGCGTCGACGTGCCCGGGGAGATCGGGCGGTTCCGGCCGGCCGTGGAGCGGCTGGCGCCGCGGATGGGGACGTTCATGCGCGGGGAGGACGCGCAGGCCGTCGCGACGGAGGCGGCCTGGTTCACCGAGCGCGGGGTGGAGGAGGCCGAGGCGCGGCGGACGGTGTCGCTGCTGGCCACGTTCCCGCTGCTGGACGTGGTGGAGGTCGCCGGCGCGTCGGGCCGGGCCGTGGAGGAGGTCGCGGCCACGTGGTACGAGCTGTCCCACCGCTACGGCATCGAGGGGATGCTGGCGGGCATCGCGGCCCTGCCCCGCACCGACCGGTGGCAGTCGCTGGCCCGCGCGGCGCTGCGCGACGACCTGTACTCCGCGCTGCGGGACCTCACCGCCGCGGTGATCGCGCACGCCGGTCCCGCGGAGGCCGTCGACCCGGTGGCCGCGGTCGAGGCGTGGGAGACCGCCCACGCCCCGGCGGTGCGCCGCGCCCGCCAGACCATGGGGGACCTCGAGGGCGAGCCGGGCGCCGGCGACCTCGCGGCGCTGTCCGTGGGGCTGCGGACGTTGCGGACGGTGCTGCGTGCGGGCTGACCGGTTCCGCGGCCGCGGCGCGACGTAGGCTCGCGGGGTGCCCACCATGTCGGACCTGCTGCGCTCGGAGACCGCCGTCGACGGTGGTGAGGCGGAGTGGTTGCGGTTGCTCGTCGGCGACTGGCAGCTGATCTCCGACCTCTCCTTCGCCGACCTCGTCCTCTGGGTGCCCTCGGCCGACCGCCAGCACTTCGTCGCCGTCGCCCACTGCCGGCCCACCACGGGCCCGACGGTCCACTACGACGACGTCGTCGGGGCGGTGCTGGAGCGGGGTCGCCGCCCGCAGGTCGACACGACCTTCGACGAGGCCCGCAGCCTGCGCGGCCGGGACCCGGAGTGGGACGACGACGTCCCGGTGCGCGAGGAGACGATCCCCGTCGTGCGCGGGGGCGTCGTCCTGGGCGTGCTGGCCCGGCACACCAACCTGGCGACCTCGCGGACGCCGAGCCGGTTGGAGCTGAACTACGTCAAGTGCGCCGACGACCTCACCCGGATGATCGCCGACGGGGACTTCCCGCAGACCGCGGCGCCCACCGGCCCGCGCCGCGGTGCGCCGAGGGTCGGGGACGGGATGCTGCGCCTGGACGCGGAGGGGGTCGTCACCTACGCGAGCCCGAACGCGCTGTCGGCGTTCCACCGGGCGGGGCTGATCGGGGAACTCGTCGGCGCGAACCTGGCCGAGATCTCCAGCTCCCTGGCCGCGAGCCACCTCCCCGTCGACGAGTCGCTACCGCTGGTCGTGACCGGTCGCGCTCCGTGGCGGACGGACCTGGAGACGGACGCCGCGACGTTGTCCATGCGGGCGATCCCGTTGACGCGCAGGGAGAACGGGACGACGACCCGGATGGCGGCGCTGCTGCTGGTGCGCGACGTCTCCGAGCTGCGCCGTCGTGAGCGGGAACTCATGACGAAGGACGCCACCATCCGCGAGGTCCACCACCGGGTGAAGAACAACCTGCAGACGGTGGCGGCGCTGCTGCGCCTGCAGGCCCGCCGGATCGTGTCGGAGGAGGGGCGGTCCGCGCTCCAGGAGGCGATGCGCCGCGTCTCGACCATCGCCACCGTGCACGAGACCCTGTCGCAGGGGATCGACGAGAACGTCGACTTCGACCAGGTGCTCGACCGCTGCCTGATGATGGCCGCCGAGGTCGCGATGGAGAACGCCGAGCGGGTCCGCACCGTGCGCGAGGGGAAGTTCGGGGAGCTGCGTCAGGAGGACGCGACGGCGCTGGCGCTGGTGCTGACGGAGCTGGTGACCAACGCCGTGGAGCACGGGTTCGGGTCCGACCGCGCGGGAACGGTCGTGGTGAAGGTGGAGCACACCGACGACGACCGGCTGGAGGTCGTCGTCAGCGACGACGGGATCGGGTTGCCCGAGGACTTCCAGGTCGGCAGCTCCGGTCTGGGGACCCAGATCGTGCGGTCGCTGGTGGCGGGGGAGCTGCGCGGGCGCATGGAGTTCGGGTCGAGCGGGTCCGGGGGCACCGAGGTGCGGCTGGACCTGCGGGTGCGGCGCGACCCGTCGCAGATCGGGAGCGTCCGCAACTGAGGCCCAGACGCCGAACAGCCCCCGACCTCGTGGATCGGGGGCTGCTGGGCGGGCTGGGGGTGAGGTCAGCTCGCGCGACGGGCGCGGGCGGCGCGCCGCTTGAGCGCGCGGCGCTCGTCCTCGCTCATGCCGCCCCAGACGCCGGCGTCCTGACCGGTCTCCAGGGCCCACTTCAAGCAGGAGTCGACGACGTCGCAACGACGGCAGACGGCCTTGGCCTCTTCGATCTGGAGGATGGCCGGACCCGTGTTCCCGATGGGGAAGAAGAGTTCGGGGTCTTCGTCGAGGCAGGCAGCGCGGTGGCGCCAGTCCATGGGGGTTCCACTCCTTCTAGCGTGTGCGGTCTCAGTACGCGCGTGTCTTCATCGCCGTGACGAGGTGGGACACGCGGGATCCCTGAGCACCGGCAACGCCGGCGGTGCCGGGACACGCGTCCCTGGTCCGCAGGAGACCAGGGGGCGACGCGTGTCGGGGATCGCGTTCGGGATCCAGAGTCACATCCCGCGGCGCTTCCCACAAGGGGTACGGCCGGGCCGTTCGTGGAGGAAGCGTGTCAGCTTCGTCACATGGACGTAACACGGATGACCCCTTCCGGTAATCCCAGATCTTCCCGCGAGCCTCGACGACACGCCGAGAGGCCGTCCCCCCGAGGGGGGGCGGGCACCGCGGGTGGGTCGTAGCGTGCTCCCGTGCCCTCCGGTCCCGTCCACCAGCCTGCGGCCCTGCCGCGCCGCTCGCCACTCCTGACCCTGATCGGGGTGCTGGTCCTCTTCGAGGCGGTCGTCCTCGTCGCCGCCGCGGCCTACCTGCTGCGCGGCCTGCTCGGCGGGGACGTGACGGCCCCGATCGCGGCCGCCGCCATGGTCGGCGCCGCCCTCGTCTTCGCCGTCGCGATCGGCTTCTGCGGCCGGGGGCTGCTGCAGCGCGCGACGTGGGCGCGCTCCCCGGTCGTGGTGTGGCAGCTGCTCCAGCTCGCCGCGGGGATCCCCGCGTTCAGCGGCGGGTCGCCGTGGATCGGCGCCGCGCTCGTGCTGCCCGCCGTGGTCGTCCTCGTCGGGCTCTTCCTGCCCTCGGTGTCGGCGCAGGTCTCGCGCTGACCCGAGTGGGACGGGGACCCGGGCTCAGCCCGCCTCGTCGCCCAGACCCTCCCGCAGCTGGGCCAGGGTGCGGGTGAGCAGGCGGGACACGTGCATCTGCGAGATGCCCACCTCGGCGGCGATCTGGGACTGGGACATGCCCCGGACGAAGCGCAGGGCCAGGATCCGCCGCTCCCGCGCCGGCAGCCCGGCCAGCAGCGGCCGCAGGGCCTCGCGGTTCTCCACGTTCTGCAGCGCGTCGTCGTCCGCCCCCAGGGAGGCCACCAGCGAGGTCGGCGACCCGGTGTCCAGCGGCAGCGTGGAGTAGGCGTTGGCCGACTCCAGGACGTCGACCACGTCCTCGGGGTCGTACCCGGTGCGCTCGGCCAGCTCGGCCACCGTCGGGGCCCGGCCCAGCTCGTGGGTGAGCGCCTCCCTCGCGTCCCCCAGGGCCCGTCCCGCCTCCTGGATGCGCCGGGGCACGCGCATGGCCCACCCGCGGTCGCGGAAGTGCCGCTTGATCTCACCGAGCATCGTCGGGACCGCGTAGGCGCCGAAGGGGACGCCCCGAGAGGGGTCGAAGCGGTCCAGGGCCTTCAGCAGACCGATCGTCGCGACCTGCACCAGGTCGTCCTGGGGTTCCCCCCGCCCCAGGAAGCGGGCGGCCAGGTGGTCGGCCAGCGGCAGGTGGCGCCGGGTCAGCTCCTCGCGCAACCGGGCCCGCTCGGGGTCCTCGGGGTCCAGCGACGCCATCCGCGAGAGCAGGGGAGCGTCCTCCACGTCGCGGGAGGAGGGCAGCACGAGAGGTGCCCCGGCCGGCTCCGCGTCGGCGGTCGCGGCGGGTGCGGGGGTCTCGGGGCCGTCGTCGGCGAGGAGGTGGTCCGGCCCGGGGGACTCCGCCGGCGGCGGCAGCGACCGGGCCTCGTCGGCTCTGCGGTGCGGGTCGATGACCCCAGGGTCGCCGGGGTCCGGGGTGCGCGCCACCGGGACGTCGCGCGCCCGCGGGCGCGGAGGCGTCCGGTTCACCCGACCCCCACGACCAGGCTCGCCCCCACCCCGCTGGTCCTGCTGTGCCGCAACACGATCCACGCCCCGGTCGAGGAGGTGCCGGTGAAGACCTCGCCCACCAGGGCCTCCAGCACGGCCCAGGCGAAGCTGGAGCGCTCGGGCAGTTCGCGCGCCGGACCGCGGACCTCCACCTCGAGGGTCCCCTCGCCCAGCCGGAACGTGGCGACGAGGTCGTCCTCGCCCGGCGCCGAGCCCAGCAGCAGCGTGCAGGCCTCGTCGACGGCGATGCGCAGGTCCTCGATCTCGTCGAGGGTCAGGTCCAGGCGGGCGGCCAGACCGGCGCTCGCGGTGCGGACCACGGTCAGGTACGCCGGGTCGGCGGGCACGCGCAGTTCCACCATGTCGGTGGTCGCGTCCGGGGCCGGTGCGCCCACCGGGTCACCGGTCGTGGGGGTCGACACGGGTCAGCGTCCTCTCGAGACCGGGTGCGGGGAGCACGCGGCAGCTTGGTAGATGCTCACGGTAGACAGTTGACCACGATGGGTCACATCCGGTCCGGGGGGGAGCCCAGGGCGTCCAGCCCCCGGCCGTCCACCCGCCAGACCGTCCAGTCCTCCTCGGGACGTGCGCCCAGCGCCCGGTAGAAGTCGTGCGCGGAGGTGTTCCAGTCCAGGACCCAGAACTCCAGCCGCCCGAACCCACGCTCGGCGCAGACCCGGCCCAGCTCGGCGAAGAACGCCCGCCCGATCCCGGCCCGCCGGTGCTGCGGGCGGACGAAGAGGTCCTCCAACCACATGCCCTGCCGCCCCAGCCAGGTCGAGAACGTCGTGTACCACAGGGCCATCCCCGCGACCTCGACGCCGTGGTCGGTCTCCACCTCGGCCAGCACGCACCCGATGCCCGTGCCCGGCGCCAGGGCCCGGGCGAAGTCGTCGGCGGTGGCCGTCGCCGCGTCCGGTTCGCGCTCGTACTCCGCCAGCTCGCGGACCAGCTCGGCGATGCTCGCCCCGTCCGCGGGACCGGCGGTGCGCAGGGTGAAGGCGGGGCTCACACGACCACGGTAGGCCAGGTCGCCGTGCCCGTCCCAGCCCCCGCGGGCTCCACTCCCGCGGTCGCCACGCGCACGCTCGTCCACCGGCCCCCGCGCACCACGAAGCCCGCCCCGACGCCCCGCCCCGGGGCCGCCACCGGTCGCCGGGAGACCACCTCGGCGGGCACGGTCCCCTCGCGCCCCAGCAGGACGGTGGTGCGGGCGCCGGTGCGCGCCAGCGCGGCCAGGCCGCGGAAGGCGCCGGCCACCTCCGCCCCGTCGCCGGCCACCACCAGCCGCACCGGCCCCCCGCGCGCGAGCGCCGCCACCAGGACGTCCTCCACCCCCGGCGGCAGCGGCCGTCCGACGTCGTCGACCAGCACCAGCCCGCCCCCCGCCAGGACCTCCCCGAGCTCCTCCGGGCGCGCCTCGCGCGCCCACGACGCCGTCCGCCCCGCCCGGGCCTCGGCCGCGGCCAGGACCCGCAGCACCGACGTGCGCCCGCTGCCGGGCGGGCCGCAGACCAGCACCGTCCCCGCGGGGTCGACGGTCACGACCTCCGCCGCGTCCCCGCCCCGTCCCAGGGGGAGTGAGGAGCCGCCCACGCCCACGACGGCGTCGACGGCGTCCCCGTCGTCGACCCGCCCGGGCAGCGGGGCCACCGCCAGGCGCGCGGGAGCCCCGGGTGCGGGGACCGGGAACGGCAGGGCCACCTGGACCTCGTGACCGCGGCCGTCGACGACGAGGAGACCCCGCCCGGGCGGGGCGTGGCGGGGGACCTCCGCCGGCCGCACCCCCAGCAGGGCCGCGTCGGTGCGGTCGGGCAGGCGCAGCAGCACCACCTGAGCGCACGCGGCCGCGACCGGGCCGGTCAGCGCCTGCCGGTCCGCGGCCACCACCACCCGGAACCCGACGCCGGAGGCCTCCCGCAGCAGGCGCAGCAGCGCCTCCGGGCCCGCGCTCGGGTCGGCCCCCGCCAGCGCCGTGGACCACGCCTCCCAGCCGTCGACCACGAGCACCACCAGGGGCGCGCCCGCCCCGGGGGCGGCCCCGAGCGCGCGGCGGCGCTCGACCTCCTCCTGCAGGCGCTGCAGGAGCCGGCCGGCCCGCCAGACCTCCGCCGCCGTCACCACCGACCCCGTGCGGCCCCGCCCGGCGAGGTCGACGAGGCCGCCGCCGGCGTCCAGCACGTGGACCTCCACCTCGGCGGCACCCGGGCCGCGCCCGGCCGCCGTCACCAGCCGGCGCAGCAGCGTCGTCCGGCCGCTGCGCACCCCGCCGACGACGAGGAGGTGCCCGCCCGCGCCGAGGTCCCAGCCGGCGACCTCCCGGCGCTGGGCGTCGGGGCGGTCCAGCAGGCCCCACGTCAGCACCGCCCCCGGACCGGCGGGCACCTCGTCGGGGGGCAGCACGCCCGGCAGCGGCGGCGACCACGGCGCGGGGGGCACCTCCCCGCCCGCGGCCGCCGCCACGACCGCGTCCACCAGCAGCGGGAGGTCGTCGACCTCCCCGGCCGCCGACCCCGCCCCCGGGGCGCGCACCCGCACCCCGCGCTCACGGGCCGGTCCCGACAGCCGGGCCACCTGGAAGGTCTCCAGCCCCTCGCTGCCGCGCCGCAGGACGGCCCGGCCGGGGGTGCGGTCGCTGAAGCCGGCCGGGGCCGGGTCGCCCACCACGTCCTCGGCGTCGACCCGGTCCTGCACCCGCAGGACGATCCGCAGGTTGGTGTTCGCCCGGATCTCCGGGCTGACCACCCCCGCCGGGCGCTGGGTCGCCAGCACGAGGTGTACCCCCAGCGACCGCCCCACGACGGCCAGGCGCACCAGGCCGTCGACGAAGTCGGGCAGTTCCTGCGACAGCACCCGGAACTCGTCCACCACCACCACGAGCCGGGGCAACCGGCCCGGGAGCAGGTCCCGCACGTCGTCCGCGCCGGCGCGGGC
The DNA here is from genome assembly GCF_000017305.1 of Kineococcus radiotolerans SRS30216 = ATCC BAA-149. Classification (GTDB taxonomy): domain Bacteria; phylum Actinomycetota; class Actinomycetes; order Actinomycetales; family Kineococcaceae; genus Kineococcus; species Kineococcus radiotolerans. The sequence continues at coordinate 3,133,268 of NC_009664.2, forward strand.
GAGCACCTCCTCGCGGCGGCGGACCTCGGCGCGCAGGCTGCGCAGGACCCGCGCGGCCAGCTGCTCGTCGAGGTCGGTGACCACCCCGGCCACGTGCGGGAACCGGGTGCAGGGCCCGAAGGCCGCCCCGCCCTTGTAGTCGACCAGGACCAGCTGGACCGCCTGCGGGGAGAACCCCGCGCACAACCCCGCCACCAGCGTGCGCAGCAGCACCGACTTGCCCGACCCGGTCGTGCCCGCGACCAGCGCGTGCGGCCCGTCGACCACCAGGTCCACCGACCGGGTCCCGCCGGCTCCGGCCCCCAGCGCCACGGTGAGCCCGGGGGCGGGGGCCCGCCACGTCCGGGCCAGGTCCTCGGGCCCGGTGGGACCGAGGAGGTCGCCCAGGCGGACGTCGACCGGGGTGGTCGCGGCCCGCGCGCCCCCCGCGTCGCGCAGCGGGGCCAGGGCGCGGGCCACGGCCTCCGCCCAGCTCGCGTCCACCCCGTCGGCGCGGAAGTCCACGGACCCCTGCTCGGTGTGCGACCGCGCGGGCGCGGGAGCGAGGTCCACCACGGAGCGGCACTCCGCGGGCAGCTCGGAGACGGTCGGCGCGAGGCAGACCACGTGCACGCCGTGCCGGGCCCCGGCGACGAGCAGCTCCGCCAGCCGCGGGTCCGAGCGCCACCGCGCCACCCCGTCGAGCAGGACGACGAGGTGGTCCTCGCCCGCCCACCGCTCGGCCCCGCCGCGGGTGGTGGCCCGCCGTCGCGCGAGCGCGCGGGCCGCCGCGTCGAGGGCCGTCCCGTCCGAGGCGTCCAGGTGCGGGAGCCAGCGGGTCCAGGCCCACTCCTCCCCGTCCCCCGCCACGGCCAGCCGCACGCTCGCCGGGGAGTGCCAGGCCGCGACCTGGGCGAGGAGCAGCCGAGCGGTGCGCAGCAGGGCGGGACGGTCCCCGGCCAGCCCGAGCGGCCCCCGGGTCAGGTCGACGTTCACGGGGACGTCGTGCAGCAGCGGGTCCGGAGCCTCCGCCCCTCCGTCGGCGGTGCCGGTGGTGCCGACGGCACCGGCACGTGCGGGGCGGACGAGGCAGGTCAGGGCGGGGCGGTCCCCGAGGCCGAGCCGGCAGTGCAGGTGGTCGGGGTGCTCCGCGGAGCGGGCGAACAGCCGCTCCCCGCGGGCCAGCACCTCCGCCAGCAGCGCGCCGGCGTCCGGGGCGAGGTCGTGGGCGCGCGCGTGCTCCGCGGCCAGCGCCTCCCGGTGGGTGCGCCGCACCGCGTCGCGCGCCGCGGCCAGCTCCGCCCCGCGACGGAGGGCGCCGGCCGCCCACCGGCGCCGCTGCGTCCACCACTGCCCGCCCACCAGCAGCGGGGAAACCAGCCCCAGCAGCAGCGACAGCGGGCTCCACACCAGGGCCAGCACCCCGGCCACGGCCAGCGGGACGAGCAGGGCCAGCACGGGCAGCTCCGGCCGCTCGGGCGCGGGCTGCTCCGCGGGCCAGTCCAGGACCCGCGCCTCGACCTGCGGGACCAGGCGCGGCGGTCGGTTGAGCAGCAGGTGCCCGCGCCCGTCCGGTCGGACGCTGGCGGGCCGGGGCGGGAGGGGCCCGAGGTGGAGCACCGTGTCGCCCACCGCCACCCGCGCGGGCAGGTCCAGCGCGCACCCGTCGCGCACGGGTTCGCGCTCGTCGCCGCGCAGCCACGTCGTGCCGTTCAGGGACCCGCGGTCGCGCAGGCTCACGGAGCCGTCGTCGTGCACGGTGACCTCTGCGTGCCGCCGCGACACCGACGGGTCGTCCAGGGCCAGCGCCGAGGCCGCCCCCGGCCGGCCCACGAGGTGGGTACCCGCCCCCAGGGACAGCAGGCGGCCGGCGGCGGGGCCGGCGACCACCCGCACCGCGACCCCCGCCGGCGCGGGCGCCGCGAGGGGACCGGGGACGAGTGCGCCGGCCAGCAGCGGCGGCCGGCCCAGGACGGCCGCGGCGACGGGTTCCCCGCCGGCGCGCCACTCCTCCTCCCACCCCGGCGGCCAGGGACCGGTCAGGGGTTCCAGGAGTTCCCGCACCTCCGACAGGGTGGTGCCGGCGGGGTCGTCGACCGGCAGGTCGATCTCCACGTCGGAACCCAGCACGGTCATCCGGAACGGCACCGCCGGATCGTGGCACGGCGCCCCCCGGCGCCACCGGACCTCGTCCACACCCCCGGCCGGCGGGGAGTTGTCCACATCACCCGAACGCCACGACGTCCTCCTGCCCTACCGTCGGCGGGCCGGGGACGGGAACCGGGCGGGGAGGGGAGGTGGCCGTGGACGCGGTGCGGATCGTCGAGGACGAGGTGCGCGCGCTAGTGCGCCGGCGCATCGCCGCCGGGAACTTCCGCGGCGAACCCGGGGAACTGCGCGCCCTGGTCGACGGCGCGGTGCTCGACTACGACCTGCGTTCCCTCGACGGCTCGCTGCCCGGGCTGGGGGACCGGGACGCCGCGGTGCGGACCGTGGTGGCCGCCGTCTCCGGTTTCGGTCCGCTGCAACGGTACTTCGACGACCCCGACGTCGAGGAGATCTGGATCAACGAGCCCGGGAAGGTGTTCGTCGCCCGCCACGGGGTCGCGGAACTCACGACCACGATCCTCGACGAGGACACCGTCGCCGAACTCGTCGAGCGCATGCTGGCCAGCACCGGCCGCCGGGTCGACCTCTCCAGCCCGTTCGTGGACGCGTCGCTGCCCGACGGTTCCCGCGTCCACGTGGTCATCCCCGACGTCACCCGCCGGCACTGGGCCGTCAACGTGCGCCGGTTCGTCGCGCGGGCGCGGCGGCTGGAGGACCTGGTGGAACTGGGGTCGCTGACCGCGCCGGCCGCGCGGTTCCTCGCCGCGGCGGTCGCCTCCGGGTTGAACCTCCTGGTGTCGGGAGCGACGCAGGCCGGGAAGACGACGCTGCTGAACTGCCTGCTGAGCGCCGTTCCCGCCCACCAGCGCGTCATCACCTGCGAGGAGGTCTTCGAGCTGCAGCCCTCCGCCCGCGACGTCGTCGCGATGCAGTGCCGCCAGCCGAACCTCGAGGGCCGCGGGGAGATCCCCCTGCGCCGGCTGGTGAAGGAGGCGCTGCGGATGCGCCCGGACCGCCTCGTGGTGGGCGAGGTGCGGCAGGAGGAGAGCCTCGACCTGCTCATCGCCCTGAACTCCGGCCTGCCCGGCGCGGCGACGGTGCACGCGAACTCCGCGGCCGACGCGGTGGCCAAGATGTGCACGCTCCCGCTGCTGGCCGGGGAGAACGTCACGAGCGGTTTCGTCGTCCCCGCGGTGGCGGCGAGCCTGGACCTGGTCGTGCACGCGGAACTCGACGGCGGGGGCCGCCGCCGGGTGCGCGAGGTCCTCGCGGTCACCGGCCGCAGCGAGGGCGGTGTCGTCGAGACCGCCGAGGTGTTCACCACCCGCGAGGGCGCCCTCGTCCGCGCGACGGGCTGGCCGCCGCACCGGGACCGCTTCGCGCGCGCCGGTTTCGACCTGACCGCGCTGCTCGCGGAGGCGCGCTGATGGGCGGCGTCGGGGTCGGCGGGCTGCTCGGGGTGGGGTTGTTCTGCGCCTGGTGGGCCTGCTGGGAGCGGGTGCCGTCGCGGACGGCCCGGCGTTCCCCCTGGGCGCGGGTGCGCGAACTCCTCGACGCCGCGGGGATGCGGGAGGTCCCGGCCCCCGCGCTGCCGCTGGCCTGCCTGCTCGCGGGGCTGGTGTCCGCCGTGGCGGTGACGGGGATCGGGCGCGTCCTGGTCCTGGGTCTCGCCGCGGGGACCGCCGCGGCGGTCCTCCCGGTGGCCGCCGTGCGCTCCCGGGCCCGGCGACGCCGGCAGGAGGCCGCCGCGCAGTGGCCGGACGTGGTCGACACCCTGGCCTCGGCGGTGCGGGCCGGGGCGTCGCTGCCGGAGGCGGTGTGCGCCCTGGCCGTGCGGGGCCCGCGGTCGTCGCGTCCCGCCTTCGCCCGCTTCGCCGCCGCCCACCGCGCCAGCGGCGCCTTCGAACCCGAGCTGCGGCGGTTGCAGGACGAGCTCGCCGACCCGGTGTTCGACCGGCTGGCGGCCACCCTGCGGATGACGCGGCAGGTGGGGGGCAGCGACCTCGGGACCACGCTGCGGACCCTCTCGGGCTACCTCCGCGAGGACCAGCGGACCCGCGGGGAACTGCTGGCCCGGCAGAGCTGGACGGTGTCCGCCGCCCGGCTGGCCGTTGCCGCGCCGTGGGTCGTCCTGGCGCTGCTGGCGACCCGGCCGGGCACGCTGGAGGCCTTCGACACCGGCGCCGGGGTGGTCGTCCTCGGCGCGGGGGCGGTGGTGTCCGCGGGCTCGTACGCGGTGATGAGCCGGCTGGGGCGGTTGCCCAGCCCCCGGCGGGTCCTGTCGTGAGCCCCGTCGGTACCGGGGCCCTGCTCGGGCTGCTCGGGGGGACGGGACTGGCGGTGCTGGTCCTGCTCTCCCCGTGGCGCCGCACGCCCGACCTCACCGCCCGGGTCGCGCCCTACCTGCGCGCTGCCGGACCCCGGGCGGGGGACTGGTGGCGCGAGCCGCTGCGCAGCACCGGGACGGCCGTCGCGGCGCGGCTGGGCCCCGGGCGGGTGGTCGCCGAGCGGCTGGCCGTCCTCGACCCCGGCGGCGACGCCGAGGCCGAGGCGGCCCAGCACCGCGCGGAGCAGGTCCTGTGGGCCGTGGCCGGAGCGGTCCTCGCGGTGCTGCTCGCCCGGGTCGCGGCGGGTCTGCCGCCGCTCGCGGTGCTGGCGCTGCTGGTGTCCGGCGGGGCCGGCGGTGCGCTGGCCCGCGGGGAGCTGCTGGCCCGGCGAGTGCGGGTGCGCCGCGGGGAGATCGCCGCCGACCTGCCCGACGTCGCGGAGCTGCTCGCGCTCTCCGTCGGGGCGGGGGAGAACGTCGTCGCGGCCCTGGAGCGGGTCTCGGCCGGTTCCGGCCCGCTGTGCGCGCAGCTGCGGCACAGCCTGGGGCGGGTGCGCACCGGGACGCCGCTGCTGGACGCCCTGGTGGACCTCGCCGGCCGGTGGGGCGTGGCGCCCTTCACCCGCCTCGTCGACGGGATCGCCGTCGCGGTCGAGTCCGGCAGCCCGCTGGCCGAGGTGCTGCGGGCGCAGGCCGCCGACGCCCGGGAGGCCGAGCGCCGGCGGCTGCTGGAGACCGGCGGGCGGCGAGAGGTCCAGATGATGGTCCCCGTCGTGTTCGGGGTCCTGCCCGTGACCGTGGTGTTCGCGGTCTTCCCCGGCCTCGCCCAGCTGCAGCTGGGCTGACCGCCCCGTGCCCCGGATCCCGCGAGCCCCGAGATCCCCCCCGAACCGAACCACCGAACCGGACCACCCCACCGAACCTGGAGACGAAACGTGTCGACGCTCGACCTGCGCCGGGTGCGCAGCTGGATCGCCCGTGCCCTCGACCACGGCGACGACCGGGGCGACGTCCCCGGCTGGGTCCTGGTCACGATCATGACGGCCGGGTTGGTCGTGGGCCTGTGGGCGATCGCCGGCCCCCGGCTGGAGGCGGTGTTCACCCAGGCCATGGACGCCGTCGTCGGGCAGCTGTGAGGGGTTCTCCCCGCACCGCCGCGGCCGCCGACGAGGGGTCCGCGGTCGCGGAGTTCGCCGCCGTCGCGGGGCTGCTCGCCCTGCTGTTCGCCGCGGTCGTGCAGCTGGCGGTCGTGCAGCACGTGCGCGCCACGGCGGCCGACTGCGCGGGGGAGGGAGCCCGCTTCGGGGCCCTGCGGGGCAACACCCCCGAGCTGGGGGCGCAGCGCAGCCGGGACCTGCTGGCCGCGTCGTTGTCCCCGCGCTTCGCCCGCGACGTCGAGGCGGGCGTGGTCGAGGTCGGCGGGCTGGCCGTCGTGGAGGTCGACGTCGTCGCTCCGCTGCCCGTCGTGGGCCTGCTCGGGGTGGGACGCGGGCTGCACCTGCGCGGCCACGCCGTGCTCGAGGGTGCCGCGTGAACGCCGGCGCGCGCCCCGGGCCGGAGGCCGGGGTGAGCGACGGGGGCAGCGCCGCGGTGGAGTTCCTCGCCGTCGGGGTGCTGCTGCTGGTCCCGATCGCGTACCTCGTCCTCACCCTCGGCCGGGTCCAGGCCGCGACGTTCGCCGCGGAGTCCGGTGCGCGGGAGGCGTCGCGGGTCGTGGCCGCGGCGCCGCGGGGGGAGAGCGCGGCGCGGGCGGCGGTCGCGCTGGCGCTGGCCGACCAGGGGTTCGCCCCCGCCGCGGGGGACCTGGCGCTGGAGTGCGCGGCCGACCCCTGCCGCTCCCCGGGCGCCGAGGTCGTCGCCACCGTACGCGTCGAGGTGGACCTGCCGCTCGTCCCGGGGTTCCTGGCCGCTGCGGTCCCCGCGCGGGTGCCCGTGCAGGTGCGCCGGGTCGCGGTCGTGGACCGCTTCGTCCCGTGAGGCCGCCGCCGGCGGGACGGGCGCGCGACGAGGGCCGGATCGCGCTGCTCTCCCTCGGGTTCGGGCTGCTGGCCCTGGTCCTGGTGCTCGTCGTCGTGTCCGCCTCGGCGGTCCACCTGCAGCGCAAGCGCCTCCACGCCCTGGCCGACGCCGCGGCCGCCGACGCCGCCGACGCCCTGGACGGGGCGACCTACTACGCCGGCGACGGCGAGCGGCTGCTCTCCGACGCCTCGGTGCGGGCCAGCGCGCAGGACTACCTGGGCGGTCAGGGCGACCTGACCGGCGTCGTGGTGGCGGAGGGGACCGGGACCCCGGACGGGCGGACGGCGGTCGTCGTGCTGGCCGTGGAGGTGCAGCCGGTGTTCGCGGCGTTCGTCCCGGAGGCGTTCGCGGGCGGGATCGGGCTGAGCGCGACCTCGCGCGCGGTGGCCGACCTGCGCTGAGCGTGCCAGCCTCCGGGCGTGAGCGATCTGAGCGGGGCCCGGGTGCTGGTGACGGGCGCGAGCGGCGGTCTCGGCCGGCCGGTCGCGGCGCGGCTGGTGGGCGCCGGGGCCCGCCTGGTGCTCAGCGGGCGCGACGCGACGCGCCTGACCGGCCTCGGGGGGCACCCGGTGGTGGCGGACCTGCGCCTGCCCGGGGAGCCGGAGCGGCTGGTCGCGGAGGCGGTGGCGCACCTGGGCGGGCTGGACGGGCTGGTGCACGCCGCGGGCGTGGTGGCGTTCGGGCCGGCGGAGGAGGCCGACGACGAGCTGCTGGACGAGCTCTTCCTCGCCGACGCCCTGGGCCCGATCCGGTTACTGCGCGAGGCCGTCCCGCACCTGCGCGCCTCCGGACCGGGGTCCTTCGCGGTGGTCCTGTCCGCGGTGGTCGCCGAGCGCCCGCAGCCGGGGATGGCGGCCTACTCGGCGGCCAAGGCGGCGCAGAGCGCCTTCACCCTGGCCCTGGCGCGGGAGGTGCGCCGCGAGGTCCGCGTGCTCGACGTGCGGCCCCCGCACACCGAGACGGGCCTGGCGCAGCGCCCGGTGGCGGGGACGGCGCCGCGGCTGCCGCGGGGGCTGGAGCCGGACGCGGTGGCGGAGCGGATCGTGCGCGCGATCGTCGACGACGAGCGCGAGCTGCCGGCGGCGGCCTTCGGCTGAGGCCCCGGTGGGGCCGCGGGGGAGAGACCAGGGCCGGCGCCGGACGTAGACTCGTCGGTCGTGGCCATCGACTTCCCCTCCGAGATCTCCGCCCTCCGCACGACCTACGCGTCGATCCGGGAGGTGTCGGACCTCGACGCGCTGCGCAAGGAGCTGGCCGACCTCAACGACGAGGCCGCCGCCCCCAGCCTGTGGGACGACCCCGAGCACGCCCAGACGGTGACCAGCCGGCTCTCCGCCGTGCAGGCCGAGCTCGACCGCATCGAGAAGATGGGTGGGCGCATCGACGACCTCGAGGTGCTCGTCGAGCTCTCCGAGGACGAGCACGACGCCGACTCCCTGGCCGAGGCCGAGACCGAGCTGAACGAGGTCAAGGAGCAGCTCGCCCAGCTGGAGGTCCGCACCCTGCTGTCGGGGGAGTACGACAGCCGCGAGGCGATCGTCACGATCCGCTCCGAGGCCGGGGGCGTCGACGCCGCCGACTTCGCGGAGATGCTCATGCGGATGTACCTGCGCTGGGCCGAGCGCCGCGGCTACAAGTCCGAGGTCTACGACACCTCCTACGCGGAGGAGGCGGGCATCAAGTCCGCGACCTTCAAGGTCGCCGCGCCCTACGCCTACGGCACCCTCAGCGTCGAGCAGGGCACCCACCGACTGGTGCGGATCTCGCCCTTCGACAACCAGGGCCGGCGCCAGACGTCGTTCGCCGGGGTCGAGGTGCTGCCGGTGGTGGCCGAGACCGACCACGTCGACGTCCCCGAGAACGAGGTCCGCGTCGACGTCTACCGCTCCTCGGGCCCCGGGGGCCAGTCGGTCAACACCACCGACTCCGCGGTGCGCCTGACCCACCTGCCCACGGGCATCGTGGTGACCTGCCAGAACGAGAAGTCGCAGCTGCAGAACAAGGCCGCCGCGATGCGCGTCCTGCAGGCGAAGCTGCTGGAGAAGGCCCGCAAGGACCGCCAGGCCGAGCTGGACGCCCTCAAGGGCGACGACTCCGGCTCGTGGGGCAACCAGATGCGCTCCTACGTGCTGCACCCGTACCAGATGGTCAAGGACCTGCGGACGAACTACGAGGTCGGCAACACCTCGAGCATCTTCGACGGGGAGATCGACAGCTTCCTCGAGGCGGGGATCCGCTGGCGCAAGCAGGGTGAGAGCTGAGGATCACCCGTCCGGACCAGGGCGACTGCGCAGCGCGGTCGGACCGTAGAGTGAGGGTGGCCAGGCCGCACCGCCCGCACCACCCGTCCCGTCCCCGAGACTGGCCACCCCACGAGTGATCACCTTCGAGCACGTCAGCAAGGTCTACGGCGAGGGGCACCGCCCCGCGCTCGCCGAGGTGACCCTGCAGATCGACAAGGGCGACTTCGTCTTCCTCGTCGGTCCCTCCGGGTCGGGCAAGTCGACGTTCCTGCGCCTGGTCCTCAAGGAGGAGAAGGCCAGCGGCGGGTCGGTCCAGGTCGCCGGGCGCGACGTCGGCCGGCTGCGCAGCTGGAAGGTGCCGGCCCTGCGCCGCCAGATCGGCGTCGTCTTCCAGGACTTCCGGCTGCTGGCCGACAAGAGCGTCTACGAGAACGTCGCCTTCGCGCTGCAGGTGCTGGGCAAGCCGCGCCACGTCATCGCCCAGACCGTGCCCGAGACACTGGCCCTGGTCGGGTTGCAGGGCAAGGAGAAGCGCCGCCCGCACGAGCTGTCCGGGGGTGAGCAGCAGCGGGTGGCGATCGCGCGCGCCTTCGTCAACCGGCCTGCGCTGCTGCTGGCCGACGAGCCCACCGGCAACCTCGACCCCGAGACCAGCGTGGGGATCATGAAGCTGCTCGACCGCATCAACCGCACCGGGACGACCATCGTCATGGCCACCCACGACGACGACATCGTCGACCAGATGCGCAAGCGCGTCGTGGAGCTGCGCGACGGCCGCGTCGTGCGCGACGAGGACCGCGGCGTGTACGGGTCGGGTCGCTGATGCGGATCGGCTTCGTCCTCGGGGAGATGTTCGCCGGGTTGCGCCGCAACCTCACGATGACCCTGTCGGTCGTGCTCGTGACGATGGTGTCGCTGTTCTTCTTCGGCGCCGGCCTCCTGGTGCAGAAGCAGGCGGACATCCTCAAGGGCGAGTGGTACGACCGCGTGCAGGTGTCGATCTTCATGTGCGGCGACGAGTCGCTCGCGGAGAACTGCCCCGGCGGGGCCGTCACCGACGCCCAGCGCGACGCCCTGCGCACCGCGCTGACCAACGACCCGCTGGTGGACCAGGTCTTCTACGAGTCCAAGCAGGACGCGTTCGAGAACTTCAAGGAGACGACGTCCCCGACGATCTCGGACAAGGTCACGCCCGACCAGCTGCCCGAGTCCTTCCGGGTCAAGCTGAAGGAGCCCTCGCGCTACCTGGAGCTGAGCGCCGCGTACGTGGACGACCCTGGCGTCGAGGAGATCCCCGACCAGCGCGCGATCCTGCAGCCGCTCTTCACGGTGCTCGACACCGCGACGCGGGTCTCGCTGGGCCTGGCCGCCCTCATGCTGCTGTGCTCGATGATGCTCGTCTCCACCACCATCCGGCTGACGGCGTTCAGCCGCCGGCGCGAGACGACGATCATGCGGCTGGTGGGGGCCTCGCGCGCCCTGATCCAGCTGCCCTTCGTCCTCGAGGGCGTCGTGGCCAGCTTCGTCGGCGGTCTCCTGGCCTCGGGGGCGCTGTGGGCGATGGTCAACTTCGGGGTCTCCCGGTTGCAGTCCCGCCCGGGCTTCACGACCCGGCTCATCTCCACGCAGGACGTGCTCACCGAGACCGGCCCGGTCATCGTCGTCGTGGGCGTGGTCTTCGCGGTCATCGCCTCCCTCTTCTCCCTGCGGCGCTGGCTGAAGGTCTGAGCGCCCGCGGCGGAACCACCGCGCGGACCGGGGGCCCGGGCGCCTAGACTCGAGGGTCGGAGTTCGAGGATCAGGGGGACCAGGTGCCGCGCGAGACCGGTCGCAAGGTGATCGCCAGCAACCGCAAGGCGCGCCACGACTACTTCATCGACGACGTCTACGAGGCGGGCGTCAGCCTGATGGGCACCGAGGTCAAGGCCCTGCGCATGGGCCGCGCCTCGCTGGTGGACGGCTTCGCCCACATCGACCGGGGCGAGATGTGGCTGGAGGGGGTCCACATCCCCGAGTACGTCCAGGGGACCTGGACCAACCACACGCCGCGCCGCAAGCGGAAGCTGCTGCTGCACCGCGAGGAGATCGACCGCTGGGCCGGGAAGGTCCGCGAGTCGGGGCTGACGATCGTCCCGCTGGCGCTGTACTTCCTCGACGGCCGGGTCAAGGTCGAGATCGGCCTGGCGCGGGGCAAGAAGAACTACGACAAGCGCCACGCGCTGCGCGAGCGCCAGGACCGGCGCGAGGCCGACCGCGCGATGTCGGAGCGCAAGGACCGCTGACCGGCGGGAATGCGCACGACACCGGCGCCGTTGAGGGGTAAGCTGGACGCACAACTGAACATGGGGATGACAGGTTTCGACGTTGGTCGTCGAGCCAGGGGAAGCGGGTCGAGGATGCATGGTCATCTCGTCAACGATCCATGCAAACCAATAGGTGCCGATTCCAAGCGCACCGAGTTCGCCCTCGCCGCCTGAGCGAGCGCGACTCTGTCAGCCCGGGTGAGCTCCCGCCCCGGGTCCTGGCATCGACTAGGGGGCTCACCTCTCACCGAGGTCGCGTAGGTGAGAGGGACAATCAACGCGGCTGGGCCCGGCGATGACATGCCTGTATGAGCATCGGGGCCGAGCAGACCGCTGAACAGGATGCACCCGGAGAAGCCCTGGTACCACGCTGACGGACGCGGGTTCGATTCCCGCCATCTCCACTCCACCGCCGCGCGGCGGGACGAGCCCCCGGGCCCGTCCCGCGCGGCACCACGAGAGCGCCCCCGCGGCAGGCACACGCCTGCCGCGGGGGCGCTCTCGTGCTCCGGGCCTACGCCCGCGGTCGGACGGCCCGCGCCGGACCTCCGCCCGCGCTCCGACGCGCTCGGCCCCGTCCGGGCACGAGGCTCGGGGCATGGACATCCTCACCGCCCGGGGTCTGGTCATGACCTACGGGAGCACCCGCGCCCTCGACGGCGTCGACGTCACCGTGCGGGCCGGCGAGTCGGTCGCCGTGATGGGCCCCTCGGGGTCGGGCAAGACGACGCTGCTGCACGTCCTGGCCGGGGTGCTGCGCCCCACCTCCGGCACGGTCGACCTCGCCGGGACCGACCTGGTCGCGCTGAGCGACGCGCAGCGCACCCGGCTGCGCCGCGACGACTTCGGCTTCGTCTTCCAGTCCGGGCAGCTGCTGGCCGAGCTGCCCGCCGACGAGAACGCCGCCCTGCCCCTCCTGCTGGCCGGGCGCCCGCGGGCGGCCGCCACGGCGCGCGCCCGGGAGCTGCTGGCCCGGCTGGGGCTCGCGGGGATGGAGCGCCGCCGCCCGGGGGAGCTGTCGGGCGGGCAGGCCCAGCGGGTCGCCATCGCCCGGGCGCTGGTCGGCTCGCCCTCGGTCGTCTTCGCCGACGAGCCCACCGGCGCCCTGGACCAGGCCACCGGCCGCGAGGTCCTGGACCTGCTCACCTCCGCCGCCCGGGCCGGCGGGGCCGCCCTCGTCGTCGTCACCCACGACCCCGGCGTGGCCCGCTGGTGCGACCGGACCCTGGCCATGCGCGACGGCCGCGTCGTCGGCGAGTTCCGCGCTCCCGCCCCGCAGCACCAGGTGCCCCTCCCGTGAGCGGCGCCCTGCGCACCTGGTGGTCCCTGGTGCGGCACACCCACGGTCGCGGCGGCCGGTTGCCGACGGTGCTCGCGGTCACCGCCTTCGCCGTCACGACGTGGTCGGTGCTGACGGTGGCGGGCGGGGTGCAGGCCTTCGCCGCCCGGGCGCAGCTGCCGGGCGCGGGCCCCGACGCCGAGACCTACCCGCTGCTGTCCTGGGTCTCCGTCGCCCTGCTCCTGGTGCCGACCGCGACCCTCGGCGCGGCGGCGGCGCGGCTCACCGTCGCCCGGCGCGACGAGCGGCTGGCCCGGCTGCGGCTGGCGGGGGCGACGAGCACCCAGATCGGGGTGGTGGCCCTGCTCGACGCGGCCGTCCAGGCCGTCGCCGGGGCCGGCCTCGGGGTGGTCCTCGACCTCGTGGCGCTGCCGGCGGTGGCCCGGCTGCGGTTCCAGGGCCGCGCCTTCGAGGTGGCCGAGCTCCGGCTGGGGGCGGGGCCGGTGCTGGGGACCGTCGCCGCGGTGCTGCTGGTCGCGCTGGTCTCCTCCGCGGTGAGCCTGCGGCGGGTCGCGATCACCCCGCTCGGCGTCGCGCAGCGCCTGCCGCAGCGGGGGCTGAGCTGGGCCCGCGTCGTGCCCGTGCTGGTGCTCGGGGTGGGCTTCGTCGCGGCCTTCAACGCCGGCAGCCTCGTGTTCGGGGCCGGCGTGGTCGTCGGCGCGCTGGTCCTGGTGGGCTTCCTGGCCGGGGCGTTCGCGGTGTTCAACCTCGTCGGCCCGCTGCTCGTCTCGCTGCTGGGGCGGGTGCTGAGCGCCCGGGCGCGCAGCGTCCCGACGCTGCTGGCGGCCCGGCGGATGAGCGAGGACCCGAAGAGCACCTGGCGCAGCGTGGGCGGGGTCTCGCTGGTGACCTTCGTCGCCGGGTGCCTCAGCGTGACGCCCGGGCTGACCGCGGGCGCCCCCGCCGGTGGGGAGGCGCAGCTGATGAGCGACATCGGCACCGGCGCCGCGGTCACCCTGGTCATCGCCGCGGTGCTGGCGGCGGTCTCCACGGGCGTCACCCAGGCCTCGCGGGTGCTGGACTCCCGCGACCGCTACCGGACGCTGCACCTGTCGGGCACCGACGTCGCCGTCCTGCACGCCGCCCGCTCGCGGGAGACGTGGATCCCGCTGGTGGTCACGATGGGCGGGGCCGCGGCCCTGGCGCTGCTGATCGTCTCCCCGGTGCTGGGGCTGCTGGGGTCGGCGCCGGTGGGGGTGCTGTGGTTCGTCGCCTGCGCGGGGGCGGGCGCGGGTCTCGTCCTGCTCGCGGCGCGGGCCAGCCGGCCGCTGGTGGAGGCCGCCGCGGCCGGGGACGCGACCGGGATCCCGTCTCGCTGAGTCAGACCCCGACACGCAGCGTCGCGCGGTGTGCGCCGACTCGGGGAGTTTCCCGCATCCGCTGCGGCAGAAGGGCTCACCCCTCGTACGGTCGTTCGACACCGGTTCAGCCCGAGCCGGTGGGACGGGGGGAGTGCTGTGCAGGACGCCGACTACCGGCGCCTGGTGGAGGACTCTCCGCTGGCCACCCTGCTGGTCCACCCCACCGCCGGGGGGTGGAGGACGACGTGGGCGAACACCGCCGCCGTCGAGCTCCTCGCCCACCCCGGGCTCGAGCAGCCGGCCGGGGTCGCGCTGAGCGACCTGCTCCACCCCGACGACCTCGCCGGGGCCGTCGCGGTCCTCGACCGCGGGCTCACCGGGGACCGCACGGCCTTCGAGTGGCGGTTCGTCCGCCCCGACGGGACGACCGTGACGGTCGAGGTGCTGATGGGCCCCGCCGGCCCGCTCGCCGCCGGCGACGGGACCCTGGGCCTGGCCTGCTGGGACGTCAGCCGGCACGTCGCGCGCACCCGCGACCTCGCCCACCGCGCCACCCACGACCCGCTGACGGGCCTGCCCGACCGCGGTCTGCTCGAGGACCGCTGGGTGCGGGCGCGCTCCCGGGCCCGCCGCACCGGGTCGGTCCCGGTCGTGGCCTTCTGCGACGTCGACGGCCTCAAGGACCTCAACGACGCCCACGGGCACCTCGCCGGCGACGCCGCCCTCGTCCGGATCGCCGAACGGCTCTCCGGCGCCTCCCGCGCGGAGGACACCGTCGCCCGCTTCGGCGGCGACGAGTTCGTGGTCCTCGCCGAGAGCGCCCCCGACGTCGAACCGCAGGCCCTGGCCCAGCGGCTGCGCGAGGCCGTCGCCGACGTCCCGGTCGAGCTGCCGGACGGCTCGACGCTGCGGGTCTCCTGCAGCGTCGGCCTGGTGGTCGACGACCCGGCGGCGAGCCCCGCCGAGGTGCTCGCCCGGGCGGACCGGCACATGTACGAGGACAAGCGCCGCCGCCGCTCCTGACCCGCCGCTGCGACCCGCCGGCCCCGCCCCGGCACCGCACCGACCCGTCCCGCCCCGTCCCCGGGGCGGCGCGTAGCGTGCCCGGGTGGCGAAACTGCTGGAACCCCTCACCCTGCGCGGCACCACCTTCGCGAACCGCATCTGGGCCTCGCCCACGTGCCAGTACTCCTGCGACCCCGACCTCGCCCCCGGCGTCCCCACCGACTGGCACCTCGTGCACCTGGGCGGCCTGGCCGTGGGCGGCTGCGGGCTCGTCCTCACCGAGGCCGCGGCCGTGGTCCCCGAGGGGCGGATCACCCCCCAGGACGCCGGGCTGTGGAACGAGGAGCAGACCCGGGCCTGGACGCGCGTCGTCGACTTCGCGCACTCCCAGGGCGTCGCGATCGGCGTCCAGCTGGCCCACGCCGGGCGCAAGGCCAGCACCCACCGCCCCTGGGCGGAGCAGCAGGGCAGCGTCCCGCCCGCCGAGGGCGGCTGGGAGACCGTCGGCCCCAGCGCCCTCGCCTTCGGCGACCACGCCGTGCCGACCGCCCTGGACGAGGCCGGCCTGGAGCGCGTCGTGACGGCCTTCGCCGACGCCGCCCGCCGGGCCGAGACCGCCGGCTTCGACGTCGTGGAGCTGCACGCCGCCCACGGCTACCTGCTGCACCAGTTCCTCTCCCCGCTGTCCAACCACCGCACCGACGGCTACGGCGGGGACCTCGCCGGCCGCTCGCGGCTGCTGCTGGAGGTCCTCGACGCCGTGCGCGCGGTGTGGCCGCGGGACAAGCCGGTCCTCGTGCGCCTGTCCACCTCCGACTGGGTCGAGGGGGGCTGGGACGTGGCGGAGTCGGTCGAGCTCACCCGCGAGCTCGCCGCCCGCGGGGCCGACCTCGTCGACGCCAGCTCCGGCGGCAACGACCCGCGGCAGCGGATCCCCGTCGGACCCGGGTACCAGGTGCCCGCCGCGGCCCGGATCCGGCGCGAGACCGGGGTCCCCGTCGCCGCGGTCGGGCTCATCCTCGAACCGGCGCAGGCCGAGCAGGTGCTGGTCAGCGGGGACGCCGACGCGGTGTTCCTGGCCCGCCCGCTGCTGGCCGACCCGCGCTGGCCGCAGCGGGCGGCGCAGGCCCTGCACGCCCCCGAGGCCGTGGCCTGGCCCCCGCAGTACGTCCGCGCCACCCGCGCGCCCGTCCCGCACGTCTCCCCGCGTCAGGCGCGACGAGGAGCGGACGGGACGCCATGATGGGGGCGTGAGCAGCCCGGAGCAGCCCCCCACGTCGTCGACCCTCGCGGGCCGGCTGCTGCTGGCCACCCCGGCGCTGACCGACGAGAACTTCGCCCGCTCCGTCGTCCTGGTGCTCAACCACGACGAGGACGGCGCGCTCGGGGTGGTCGTGAACCGCCCGCTGGACGTCGACGTGGAGAGCGTCCTGCCGGGCTGGCAGCCGTTCGCGACCGCCCCGGGAAAGCTCTTCCAGGGCGGCCCGGTCGCGCTGGACTCCGCGCTCGGGCTGGTCGCGGTGCCCGGTGACGAACCGGACCCGGTGGGGGTGCGGCGGGTGTTCGGCTCGGTGGGCCTGGGGTCCGTCGGCCTGGTCGACCTCGACACCCCGCCCGAGGCGGTGGTGGCGCAGCTGTCGGGGCTGCGGATCTTCGCCGGCTACGCGGGCTGGAGCGCCGCGCAGCTGGAGGCGGAGATCGCCGAGGGGGCCTGGTTCGTCGTGCCCGCCGAGGCGCGCGACCCCTTCAGCGACACCCCCCGGGAGCTGTGGGGGCAGGTGCTGCGCCGCCAGGGCGGGGACCTGGCGCTGGTCGCCAGCTTCCCGCAGGACGTCTCGATGAACTGACGCGCGTACCATCCTGCGCATGAGTGGCCGCCTGAGCTCGCCGACCGACGACCCGTTCCGCGTCCAGCCGGAGCAGTCGCCGGCGTCCACCCCCTCGCGCACCGCCGTCCTCGACCGCGAGGAGCAGGCCGAGGAGAAGGTCGAACCCGGCGACCACGAGCGCTTCGCGCACTACGTCAAGAAGGAGAAGATCATGGAGTCCGCCCTCTCGGGCGACCCCGTGATCGCGCTCTGCGGCAAGGTGTGGGTGCCCGGCCGCGACCCCAAGCGGTTCCCGGTCTGCCCGACCTGCAAGGAGATCTACGAGACGCTGTCCGGCAAGGGCGGGGACGACAAGGACTGACGGGTCCCGCCCGCCGGGCGGGGCCCCGGCGCGTCGCCGCGCCGGAGCACCCCCGGGCCTCGTCTACGGTGGACGGACCGATGAGCACCACCGAACGCGAACCCCAGCCGGCCCCGGCCGCCACCCCTGGTGTCCCCGCCGCCCGCCCGCTGCGGGCGTGGCAGGACGCGGCCCTGGAGCGATACTTCGACCCCGAGCGGGACGAGCCAGCCGACTTCCTCGTCACCGCGACGCCGGGCGCGGGCAAGACGACCTTCGCCCTCGCCCTGGCCCGGCGGCTGCTGGACACCCGCCGGGTGGACCGGGTCGTCGTCGTCGCCCCCACCGACCACCTGCGCACCCAGTGGGCCGAGGCCGCCCACCGCGCCGGGATCGAGCTGGACCCGACGATGACCAACGCCGTCGGCCCGGTCCGCGCCGACGTCAAGGGCTACGTCACCACCTACGCCCAGGTCGCCGGGCACCCGATGCTGCACCGGGCCCGGGCCACCGCGAAGCGCTCCCTGGTGGTCATGGACGAGATCCACCACGCCGGGGACGGCCTGTCCTGGGGCGACGCGGTCTTCGAGGCCTTCGCCGACGCCCGCCGCCGGCTGTCGCTGACCGGGACCCCGTTCCGCACCAAGGCCGACGAGCGCATCCCGTTCGTCCAGTACGTCGACGACGACTCCCCGGAGTCCGAGGGCGGTCTGCGCAGCGCCGCGGACTTCACCTACGGCTACAAGGAGGCGCTGGCCGACGGCGTGGTCCGCCCGGTGGTGTTCGCCGCCTACACCGGCGTCTCGCGGTGGCGGAACTCCGCCGGCGAGGTCGTCGCGGCGTCCCTGACCGACGCCACCACGAAGGCGGTGGAGTCGCTGGCCTGGAAGACCGCGCTGGACCCGCGCGGGGACTGGGTGCCGCACGTCATCGCTGCCATGGACGAGCGCCTGGACCACCTGCGCGAGCACGGCATGCACGACGCCGCCGGGCTGGTGCTGGCCTCGGACCAGGAGGACGCGCGCGCCTACGCCAAGATCGTGCAGCGGGTCACGGGGGAGAAGCCCGCGCTGATCCTGTCCGACGACCCCAAGGCCTCGCAGCGGATCTCCGACTTCGCCGCCGGGGACCAGCGGTTCGCGGTCTGCGTCCGGATGATCTCCGAGGGCGTCGACGTGCCGCGGGCGGCGTGCCTGGCCTGGATGACGTCCTACCGGACCCCGCTGTTCTTCGCCCAGGCCGTCGGCCGCGTCGTGCGCTCGCGCGTCCCGGGGGAGTCCGCGACGGTCTTCCTGCCCGCGGTCCGGCCGCTGCTGACCCTCGCCGCGGAGATGGAGACCGACCGCAACCACGTCATCCCCCCGCCGCCGTCGGTGTCCTCCGACGAGGTCGACGAGGGCGGTCTGGACCTGCTGCCCCCGCCCGAGCGCGAACCGGGCGGTCCCAAGGAGTACGAGGCGCTGGAGGCGCAGGCGGAGTTCGCCCACGTCCTGCACGGCGGCAAGGCCCTCACCGGGGGGGCCCTGCCGCAGGTCAGCGTCGACGAGCAGGACTACCTCGGCCTGCCCGGGCTGCTCTCCCCCGAGCAGACCGCGGCCCTGCTCTCGCAGCGCGACGCGGAGATCCGCAGGCGCACCGCGACCCCGCGCGCGGTGGAGGACGTGGTCGAGGTCGCCGAACCCGAGCAGGAGGACGCCACCTGGCACACCGCCGCGCTGCTGCGCAAGGAGATCCACGGCCTCGTGGGGCGCGTCGCCGCGGGCCGGGCGATGCCCCACGCCAGCGTCTACTCCAAGCTGCGCGCCGCCGTCCCCGGCCCGCCCTCGGCCTCGGCGCCGGTGGACGTGCTGCGCCGTCGGCGCGATCACCTGCTGTCCATGGTCTAGGTTGCTGAGGTGCCCGAGATCGTCCAGCGGACCATGGTCCGCGCACCCCTCGCCGAGGTGTTCGACGTGTCCCTCGACCTCGACGTCGAGCGCGTCGCGGGGAAGCGGTTCAAGGTGCGGGCCGTCGAGGGCGCCGGGCGCACCAGCGGGCGGATCGGGCTGCACGAGGAGGTGCGGTGGCGGTTGCGCCTGTGGGGTTTCCCGGTGACGCACACCTCCCGCATCGTGGAGCTGGACCGGCCCCACCGCTTCGTCGACGAGATGTCCTCCGGGGCGTTCGCGCGGTTCCGGCACGAGCACTCCTACGAGCCCGAGGGCCCGCAGATGACGATCATGACCGACCGGATGGCGTGGCGTTCGCCCTGGGGGCTGCTGGGCCGCGTCGCCGACGTGCTGTTCGTGCGCCGCACCCTGCACCAGCTGCTGGCCGACCGGAACTCCGAGATCGTCCGCCGCTTCAGCTGAGGAACCGCGCGCGACCCCCACCCGTTGGACGGGACATGGGATTCCTCGACTCGCTGAAGAACAAGGGTGCGCTCGCGGGCGACCAGCTCAAGACCAGGGTCGGTCAGTTCAAGACCAAGGACTTCGCCGAGGCCAGCATGGCGACGTGCGCCCTCATCGCCGCGGCCGACGGCAGCATCGACCCCGAGGAGCGCCAGAAGACCGCGGCGTTCATCGCCAGCAACGACGTGCTGTCGGTGTTCAACGCGGGGCAGCTGCGGGAGTCCTTCGACAAGTGGTGCACCAAGCTGACCTCCGACTACGACTTCGGCAAGATCGAGGCGCTGCAGGCGGTCGGGAAGCTGCGCAGCAAGCCCGAGCAGGCCCGCGCGGTCGTGCAGGTGGGCATCGTCATCGGCGGCGCCGACGGCGACTTCGACCCCAACGAGAAGCGCGCCGTGCGCGAGGTCTGCCAGTCCGCGGGCATCGACCCCTCCGAGTTCGGCGTCGCCTGAACCTGGCACCCTTGTCGACCATGAGCACGCCCGCCGGGTGGTACCCGGACCCCTCCGCCCCCAGCGCGACGCACGACCCCGCGGGGGTGCAGCTGCGCTGGTGGGACGGGGGGCGGTGGACCGAGCACGTCCACCGGAACACCCCCGGCCCCTCGCTGACGAAGGCGCCGCACCCCGGTTCCCGCCCCGCGGTGCCGCACGACCCCTACGCCGCGCAGCACGACCCCTACGGGGCGCCGCGGCCCGCGTACCCGCCGTCGCAGTACCCCCTGCCCGGGGTGAAGGCCATCGCCACCCCCGACGGGCAGGCCCTGGGCGGGCTCGGGGCGCGCCTGCTGGCCCGGATCGTCGACCTCCTGCTCACGACGCTCATCGCCGTCGCCGCGGGCTGGTCCTCGCTGCGGACGATGAGCACCCTCTACGCGGAGGCGCTGGAGGGGGTCAGCCGCACCGGGGACACCTCCGCGGTCTTCGCCCTCCTGGAGAACGCCGGCTTCGCCGCGGCGTCGCAGACGTGGACGCTGGTGCTGCTCGCCGTCAGCGCTGCCTACACGATCCTCACCGTCCGCTTCGCCGGGGCCACGCCGGGCAAGCTGCTGCTGCGCCTGCGGGTGCGCGACTGGGAACGGCCCGGGCTGCCGAGCTGGGGTCAGGCGATCGTGCGGTGGCTGGGCAGCGACCTGCTCGGGCAGCTGCTGATCCTCTGGTACCTCCTGGACTTCCTCTGGCCGTGCTGGGACCAGCGCCGCCAGGCCCTGCACGACAAGATGGGCCGCACCGTCGTCGTGAAGCGCTAACCCGCCACGACCGGCTCCCCGACGAGGGCGACGCCCGCGCGGCGCAGCTGCGCCAGCGCGGGCTCCACCGTGGCCGCCGAGATCCCGGCCGTCAGCCCCAGCAGCACCGTCGTGCGGAAGCCCGCCGCCACCGCGTCCAGCGCCGTCGCCCGCACGCAGTGGTCGGTGGCGATCCCCACGACGTGGACCTCCTCGACGTCGTGGGCCCGCAACCAGTCCGCGAGGCCGGTGTCGAGCTCCCCGCCCTGCTCGTCGACGCGGCTGGTGGTGCCCTCGAAGCCGGAGTAGGCGGCGGCGTACTGGCCCTTGCGGAACACCGCCTCGATCCGGCGGGTCTCCAGCGCGTCGTGCAGCAGCGCCCCGTAGCTGCCGGCGCGGCAGTGCGGGGGCCAGCTGTCGACGAAGTCGGGCTCGTCGGAGAAGTGCGGGCCGGGGTCGATGTGGAAGTCCTGGGTCGCGACCACGTGGTCGTAGCCGATGCCGCGCTCGAAGGGCCCGGTGGGGGAGGCGCCCCGGGCGATGAGCTGCGTGATGCCGGCGGCGACCTCGTCGCCGCCGGCCACGGCCAGCGACCCGCCGGGGCAGAAGTCGTTCTGCACGTCCACCACGACCAGGGCGCGGGTCACCGCCGCACCGCCCGGTCGGCGTCGAGCACGGTCGTGGGGATGGCCGGGTCGCCCTTGGAGAGGGCCAGGCCGTCCCAGGGCAGCGTCACCAGCGCGCGCCGCAGGTGCTCGCGCGAGGCCTCCAGGTCCGGCAGGCCTGCGACGCGCTCGCCGTCGCGCACGAAGGGGACCTGCAGCGGCCGGTCGTTCGGCTCGCGCGGCGGGGTGAACCCGACCCCCAGGACCTCGTCGGTGGCCGTCCCGGTGGGCCGGTGCCGGCGGACGGCGGTCTTCCGCCCGCCCTGGGTGACCTTCGACGTCGAGCGCTTCGCGACCGGGCGGCCCTCGACCTCGACGAGCTTGTAGACCAGGCCCGCGGTGGGGGCCCCGGACCCGGTGACCAGCGAGGTCCCCACGCCGTAGCCGTCGACGGGGGCCGCGGCCAGCGCGGCGAGGGCGTACTCGTCGAGGTCCCCGGAGACGACGATGCGCGTGGAGGTCGCGCCCAGGGAGTCCAGCTGCTCGCGGGCCTGGACGGCGAGGACCGACAGGTCCCCGGAGTCGATGCGCACCGCGCCCAGCTGCGGGCCGGCGACCTCGATGGCCGTCGCGATCCCGGCGGTGATGTCGTAGGTGTCCACCAGCAGCGTCGTGCCGACCCCCAGCGCCGCGACCTGCGCGGCGAAGGCCTCCGCCTCGGTGTCGTGCAGCAGGGTGAACGCGTGCGCGGAGGTCCCCGAGGTCGGGATCCCGTAGGTGGCGCCCGCCTGCAGGTTCGACGTGGAGGTGAACCCGGCCAGGTAGGCCGCGCGCGAGGCGGCCACCGCGGCCCGCTCGTGGGTGCGCCGCGAGCCCATCTCGATGATCGGGCGGTCCCCGGCCGAGCGGGCCATCCGGGCCGCGGCCGCGGCGATGGCGCAGTCGTGGTTGAGGATCGAGAGCACCACCGTCTCCAGCACCACGGCCTCGGCGAAGGTGCCGGTCACGGTGAGGATGGGGGAGCCGGGGAACCACAGCTCGCCCTCGGCGTAGCCCTCGATCGAGCCGCGGAAGCGGTAGCCGGCCAGCCACTCCAGCGTCGGCTCGTCCAGCACCCCGCGCAGCCCCGCCAGCACGTCGGGGTCGAACGTGAAGTCCCGCACGGCGTCCAGCACGCGCTCGGTGCCGGCCACCACCCCGTAGCGGCGCCCCTCGGGCAGCCGGCGGCCGAACACCTCGAACGTGCAGGCCCGCTCGCCCGTCCCGTCCGAGAGCGCGGCCTGCAGCATCGTGAGCTCGTAGTGGTCGGTCAGCAGAGCTGTACTCACCATGCCGGGAATCTAGCGACCGCGCGGCTGCCTAGACTGCTCGGGTGCCCGTCGTCCTGACCGCTCCCACCGAGCTCGAGCGTCCGGAGACCGACCTCACCACCGTCCCGGACACGCCCTGGGTCACCCTCGTCTGGAACGACCCGGTGAACCTCATGTCCTACGTGGCCTACGTCTTCCGCACCCACTTCGGCTACTCCCAGGCCAAGGCGGACGCGCTGATGCTCGACGTGCACCAGAAGGGGCGCGCCGCGGTGAGCGCGGGCAGCCGCGAGGCCATGGAGCGCGACGTCGAGGCCATGCACGGCTACGGGCTGTGGGCCACCCTGCAGAAGGACGAGTGAGGCGCCGCGTGGCGACGTTCCGCCGGACCCGCAACGGCCACTTCTCCCTCACCCTGCACGCCGCCGAGGCCGACCTGCTGGCCTCGCTGGCGCGCGAGGTCCTGGAGCTCCTCGAGGTCCCCGCCGCCGCGCCGCCGCGGCCGGTGGACCCGCTGCAGGCCGAGCTCGGGCTCAGCGACCTCCCCGGCTTCGACACCCCCCTCGACGACCTCGCCGGCGACGGGCCGGTGGCCCCGCCCGAGGACGAGGTCCTGCGGCGGCTGCTGCCCGACGCCTACGGCGACGACCCCGACGCCTCGGCCGACTTCCGCCGCTTCACCGAGCGCGGCCTGCGCGAGCGCAAGGCGGCCGCGGCCAGCGGCCTGCTCGCCGGCCTCGCCCCCGTCGAGGGCCAGGGCGGACGGGTCCAGCTCGACGCCGACGGCGCCCGCACCTGGCTGGCCGCGCTCAACGACATCCGCCTCGCCCTGGGCACCCGCCTGGGGGTCAGCGAGGACGCCGACCCCGACGCCGACCTCGCCGAGGACGACCCCGCGCGCTGGGCGTGGGCGGTCTACGACTTCACCACCCACCTGCAGGAGACCCTCGTGAGGTCGCTGTCGTGAGCCCGGCCCGACCCGACGCCGACCTGCCCATCGGCATCTTCGACTCCGGGGTGGGCGGGCTCACCGTCGCCCGCGCCGTGCTGGACCAGCTGCCCCACGAGGCGGTCCACTACGTCGGCGACACCGCGCACGCCCCCTACGGGCCCAAGCCGATCGCCGAGGTGCGCCGCCTGGCCCTCGACGTCCTGGACCGGCTCGTGGAGTCGGGGGTGAAGATGCTGGTCATCGCCTGCAACTCCGCCTCGGCGGCGATGCTGCGCGACGCCCGCGAGCGCTACGACGTGCCCGTGGTGGAGGTCATCCAGCCCGCCGTCCGCCGGGCGGTGCGCGCCACCCGCAACGGGCGGGTCGGGGTCATCGGGACCCGCGCGACGATCTCCTCCCGCGCCTACGAGGACGCCTTCGCCGCCGCTCCGCACCTGGCCCTCACCACCGCCGCCTGCCCGGCGTTCGTGGAGTTCGTCGAGCGCGGGGTCACCAGCGGCCCGGAGCTGCTGACCGCCGCCCGCGGCTACCTCGCCCCCGCGATCGCCGCCGACGTCGACACCCTCGTCCTGGGCTGCACGCACTACCCGCTGCTCATGGCCGTGCTGCGCAGCGTCGTCGGGGACGACGTGACCCTCGTCTCCAGCGCCGAGGAGACCGCCTTCGACGTCTACCGCGAGCTCGCCGCCCGCGAGCTGCTGCGCCCCGACGACCGCCCCGAGCCGCGGCACCGGTTCACCTCCACCGGCGACTCGGCCGCGTTCCGCCACCTGGCCCGGCGCTTCCTGGGCCCGCAGCTGGGCCCGCAGCTCGTCGACGTCGACGAGACGGGACCGCTGTACCTGGGCGCCCTAGGGTGAGGGCGTGACCACCCCGACCCCCGCCCCCGCCCGCGCCGACGGCCGCGCCGTCGACGAGCTGCGCCCGGTGACCATCACCCGGAACTGGCTCGACCACGCCGAGGGCAGCGTCCTCGTGGAGTTCGGCCGCACCCGCGTCCTGTGCGCCGCGTCCTTCACCGAGGGCGTCCCGCGCTGGCGCAAGGGCTCCGGGCAGGGCTGGGTGACCGCCGAGTACGCCATGCTGCCGCGCGCCACGAACACCCGCGGCGACCGCGAGTCGGTCAAGGGGAAGATCGGCGGGCGCACCCACGAGATCTCCCGCCTCATCGGCCGCAGCCTGCGCGCCGTCGTCGACACCAAGCAGCTGGGCGAGAACACGATCGTCCTGGACTGCGACGTCCTGCAGGCCGACGGCGGCACCCGCACCGCGGCGGTCACCGGGGCCTACGTGGCGCTCGCGGACGCGATCTCCTGGGCGCGCGGCCAGGGCATCGTCAAGGCCTCGCGCCAGCCGCTGACCGGCTCGGTCTCCGCGATCAGCGTGGGCGTCGTCGACGGCGTCCCCGTCCTGGACCTGCCTTACGTCGAGGACGTGCGCGCCGAGACCGACATGAACGTCGTCGTCACCGGCGACGGCCGGTTCGTGGAGGTCCAGGGCACCGCCGAGGGGACGCCCTTCGACCGCGCCGAGCTCGACGCGCTGCTCGACCTCGCCGTCGGCGGCTGCGCGCGCCTGGCCGCGCTCCAGGCGGAGGCGCTGGCCCGGTGAGCGCGACGACGCCGCAGCGGGTCGTGCTGGCCACCCGCAACGCCCACAAGGTGGGGGAGCTGCGGGCGGTGCTCGCCCCGCTGCTGCCCGACGTGGAGGTCCTCACGGTCGACGCGTTCGAGGGGGTCCCCGAGGTCGCCGAGACGGAGGTCACCTTCGCCGGCAACGCCCTGCTGAAGGCGCGCGCGGTCGCCGCGGCGACGGGCGTGCCCGCGATCGCGGACGACTCGGGGATCAGCGTGGACGTCCTCGGCGGGGCGCCGGGGATCTTCTCGGCCCGCTGGGCCGGCCGCCACGGCGACGACGCGGCGAACCTCGAGCTCCTGCTCGCCCAGATCGCCGACGTCCCCGCCGAGCACCGCGGCGGGGCGTTCGTGTGCGCGGCGGCCCTGGCCCTGCCGGGGGGGACCTCCGCGGTCCGCACCGGGGAGCTGCGCGGCACGATCGCCACCGCCCCCGGCGGGAGCGGCGGGTTCGGCTACGACCCGGTCTTCGTGCCCGCCGGCGCCGGGCGGACCCTCGCCGAGCACAGCGCCGAGGAGAAGAACGCGATCAGCCACCGCGGGGCGGCGTTCCGCGCCCTGGCCCCGCTGGTCGTGCAGGCGCTGCGCGACGGGACGCTCGTCCCACCCATCCACGGCTGAGCCGGCTCCGAAGAAGAGGGTGTGAGGACAGCCACGCACACGGGGGAGAACGCACCGGCCGACGCTCCGGAGGGGAAGCGTCGGGGGACCGGTGCGCTCTCGGGCGTCCTGAGCGCGGGACTGACGCTCGGCGTGGGGCAGCTGGTCGCGGGGATCGTCTCCCCGTCGGCCGCGCCCCTCGTCGTCGTCGGGGCCGCGGTGGTGGACCGCGTCCCCGCCGGGCTGAAGGACTTCGCGATCCGGACCTTCGGCGCCCACGACAAGGTGGTGCTGCTGGCGACGATCGCGGTCCTGGTCACCCTGCTCGCCGCGCTGGCGGGGGTGCTGGCGCGGCGCCGCCTCGCCGTCGGCGTCGGGCTCGTCGGCGCCCTCGGGCTCGTCGGCGTGCTCGCCGCCGCCACCCGCCCCGACGCGACCCCGCTGTCCCCGCTGCCCTCGGTCCTGGGGGCGGGGGCGGGGGCCTACGCCCTCACCGTCCTGACCCGCCGTCTCGCCGGGCCCGCGCTGCGCGCCGCCGGGGGGCCGCGGCGCCGGGCGGTCCTGCTGGGCGGCACGGCGGTGGCCGCGGCCGCGACGGGCGGGGCGGGGCAGCTGCTGGTGACCACCCGCAGCGCCGAGGACTCGCGCGCCGGGGTCGTCCTGCCCGCGCCCGCCGACCCCGCCCCGCCGCTGCCCGCCGGCCTCGACCCGGCCGACGCGCTGGCCAGCGGGCTGACCACGTACGCCACCAGGACCGCGGACTTCTACCGCGTCGACACCGCCCTCGTCGTCCCCGACGTGCGGGCCGAGGACTGGTCGCTGCGGGTGCACGGCCTCGTCGACCGCGAGCTCACCCTGAGCTTCGACGACGTGCTCGCGATGCCGCTGCGGGAGCGCTGGATCACCCTGACCTGCGTCAGCAACGAGGTCGGCGGGAGCTACGTCGGCACCGCGCGGTGGCTGGGGTACCCGCTGGCCGAGCTGCTGGAACGGGCCGGGGTCCGGGCCGGCGCCGACATGCTCTACGCCACGAGCACCGACGGGTTCACCCTGTCCACCCCGCTGGCCGAGGCCACCGACGGCCGTGACGCGATGCTCGTGGTGGGCATGAACGGGGAACCGTTGCCGCGCGAGCACGGCTTCCCGGTGCGCCTGGTCGTCCCCGGGCTGTACGGCTACGTCTCGGCGTGCAAGTGGGTCACCGACCTCGAGGTCACCCGCTTCGCGGACAAGACCGCCTACTGGACCGACCGCGGCTGGGCGGCGAAGGGCCCGATCAAGACGGCCTCGCGCATCGACGTGCCGCGGTCCTTCGCGAAGCTGCGCGCCGGGCGGGTCCCGGTCGCCGGGGTCGCCTGGGCCCAGCACCGCGGGATCAGCGCCGTCGAGGTCCGCGTCGACGAGGGGGAGTGGCGGCCGGCGAAGGTCCTGCCCTCCGCCTCCGAGGACACCTGGTGCCAGTGGGTCTACGACTGGGACGCCTCCGAGCCGGGGAACCACACCGTCCAGGTCCGCGCCGTCGACGGGACGGGCGAACCGCAGACCGACGTCGTCGCCGCCCCCATCCCCGACGGCTCCAGCGGGTACGACTCGGTGTCCGTCACCGTCGAGTAGGACCCCCGCGCCCGCGCACCCCCGGTCAGGAACCTCCTGGCCGGGGGTTTCGCCGTCCCCGCGGGTCGTCGCGACGAGTTCCCGCGAAGACTTGCGGTGCAGACCAATCCATTCGCGCCGCGGGTTCGAATCCCTGGTGTTCGACCGGCCGGGCACCTCGCCCGGAACACCACAGGAGGAAACCCGTGAAGCTCATGCAGACCCGCCGCGCTGGAACCCTCATGGCCATCGCCGCCACCGCCACGTTCGGTCTCGCGGCCTGCGGCGGCGGCTCGGACACCGCGTCCTCGGACACGACGTCCTCGAGCAGTTCCAGCAGCACCACCTCGAGCTCGCCGTCGATGACCAGCTCCAGCCCCTCGATGGCCGCCATGTCCGGGCCCGTCGGCCCCGGCTGCGCGGACTACGCCGCGGCCAACGCCTCCGGTCCCGCGTCGGTCGACGGCATGGCCGCGGACCCGCTGGCCACCGCCGCGAGCAACAACCCGCTGCTGAAGACCCTCACCGCGGCCGTCTCCGGCCAGCTCAACCCGCAGGTGAACCTGGTCAACGACCTCAACGGCGGGGAGTTCACCGTCTTCGCCCCCGTCGACGACGCCTTCGCGAAGATCGACCCGGCCACGATCGAGGGCCTCAAGACCGACAGCGCCACGCTGCAGAAGATCCTCACCTACCACGTCGTGCAGGGCCGGATCGCCCCCGACCAGCTCGCCGGCACCCACGCCACCCTCGAGGGCGGCGACGTCACCGTGGCCGGGACCCCGGAGGCGCTGACCGTCAACGGCAGCACCAACGTCATCTGCGGCGGGGTCTCCACGGCCAACGCGACGGTCTACCTGGTGGACTCCGTCCTCATGCCGCCGGCCTGAGACCGGTCCGAGGTGAGCCCGGGTGTGCCCACCCTGGTCCGGGGTGGCACAGTGACCGCGATGTCGACCTCGAGCCCACGGGACGCCGCGGAGACCAGCGCTGAATCCGCGCTGGTCGCCGCGGCCCGTGGCGACCAGGCCGCCTTCGCGGCGTTCTACGACGCCACCGCCGCGGCCGCGCACGGCACGGTCCTGCGCGTCCTGCGCGACCCGGCCCAGTCCGAGGAGGTCGTCCAGGAGGTGTTCCTGGAGGCGTGGCGCACCGCGGCCCGCTTCGACCCGGCCCGCGGCAGCGCCCGGGCGTGGGTGGTGACCATGGCGCACCGGCGGGCGGTGGACCGGGTCCGCGCGGCGCAGGCCAGCGCGAACCGCGACGAGAAGGTCGGCGTGCGCGAGCTCCCGCCCTACGACAGCGTCAGCGAGGAGGTGCAGGTGCTGCTCGAGCAGGACGAGGTGCGCCGCGCGCTCACCTCCCTCACCCCGCTGCAGCGCGAGGCCATCGACCTCGCCTACTACGGCGGACGGACCCACCGGCAGATCGCCGACGACCTCGCGGTGCCGCTGGGTACCGTGAAGACGAGGCTGCGCGACGGCCTCATCAGACTGCGGGACGCGATGGGGGTGGTGTCGGCGTGAACCCCCTCGACGAGAACTCCCGCGACCGCTCCCACGACCACCGCCCCACCCCTTCGGAGGACCCCTTGCTCGCCGCCGCCTGGGCGCTCGACGCGCTCGACGACGACGAGCGCGCCGCCTACGAGGAACGCCTGCGCACCCGCCCCGAGGAGCGGGCCGACGCCGACGCGCTGCGCGAGACCGCCGCCCGGCTCGGCGCGGCCGTGCCCGTCGAGCCCCCCGCCCGGCTGCGCGCGGGGATCCTCGCCGCCCTGGCCACCACCGCGCAGGAACCCCCGGGACAGGAACTCCCCGCGCAGGAACCCCCCGCGCAGGAACCCCCGGGACAGGAACCCCCCGCGCAGGAACCCTCCGCGCAGGAACCCCCCGCGGTCACCGACCTCGGCGCAGCCCGGGCCGCCCGGCGGGACCGGACGCGTCGTCCCGCCCGCTGGAGCGTCCTCGTCGCCGCCGCCGGGCTCGTCGTCGCGGCGGCCGGCATCGGCGTCGGTGTCGGCGCGGGACCCGACGACCCGCCGGTCGTCAGCGCCCAGGAGGCCGCGCGCCAGGAGGTCGCGGACCTCCTCGCCGCCCCCGGGGCCCGGGTCTCCACCGTCACGGCCAGCGACGGCGGTACGGCCACGCTCGTCCGCGCCGACGGCCGCCTGGGCGTCCTGACGACGGGTCTGCCCGCCGCCGGCGCCGGGCGGGACTACCAGCTCTGGCTGGCCAGCGGCGAGGCCGTGTCCTCCGCCGGGATGCTCGGCGTGGGAGCGGGGGGAACGGCGGCGACGGTGGTGGAGGTCGGGGACTCCGACGGGGTCGGGATCTCCGTCGAACCCGCCGGGGGCTCGCCGCAGCCCACCACGACCCCCGTGGTGTTCACCGCCCTGCCCGCCTGAGGTCCGGCCGCCGCCGGACCGACCGTGCGGGAGACGGGACTCGAACCCGCACGCCCGGAGGCACAGGAACCTAAATCCTGCGTGGCTGCCAGTTACACCACTCCCGCTCGCGGGCCCAGCGTACGGGCACTCACGCGTCCAGGCCGAGGTCCCTGCGCAGCTTCGCGACGTGGCCCTTCGCGCGCACGTTGTACTGCGCGAGCTCCACCGTCCCCCCGGGTCCCACCACGACGGTGGAGCGCACGACGCCCACCGAGGTGCGCCCGTAGTTCGTCTTCTCCCCCCACGCCCCGTACGCCTCCAGCACCGCGTGGTCGGGGTCGGACAGCAGCGGGAAGGTGATCCCGTCGCGCTCGGCGAACCGCGCCAGCTTCGCCACCGGGTCCCTCGAGATCCCCACCACCCGGTGGCCCGAGGCGTTCAGCGCGTCCAGGGAGTCGCGGAAGTCGCAGGCCTGCGTCGTGCAGCCGGGGGTCATCGCCGCGGGGTAGAAGTACACGACGACGCGCCCGCCCTGCGCCAGCAGACCCTCCAGCGAGACGGTCGAACCGTCGTGGGCGGGCAGCGCGAAGCCGGGAGCGCGGTCACCGGGGGAGAGTCGGGCGGTCATGCCGGGACGATAACGACCGGGCCGGGCGCGTGCCCCGCCGGGAGAGCGGGCCCGGGCTCCGGTACGGTTCCGGGGACGCTGGACCAGGACGACCCACGACGACGCAGGACGAGCACAGGAGGTGGCCGTGGCGGCCAGCGACGGCAAGGCCGAGATCACGACGACCGACCCCCGGGCCCTGGAGCGCGAGGTCGAGGCGCGGCGTGCCCACCTCGCCGGCACCATCGACGAGCTCACGTCGCGGCTGGCCCCGACCGCCCTGAAGGACCGCTCGGTGGCGACGGTGCGCGCCAAGGTGAACGGCTTCGCCTACGACCACCGGGGCGGGCTGCGCGTCGAGCGCGTCGCCGCGGTCGGGGTGGCCGTCCTGGGCGTCGCGACGGTCCTCGTCGTCCGCGCGGTGCGCAAGCGCCGCTGACCCCCCGCGGAAGCACCTCCCGCCGCGCCCCCGGACCCGCCTCGGGTCCGGGGGCGCTACGGTTCCCGCCGTGACACCCCCCACCGACCCCACGACGCCCCCCGCGGACCGGCTGCCCGTGCGGATGCTGCACGACCGCGTCCTCGTCCTCCCCGACGACGCCGCGGAGCGCAAGTCCTCCGCCGGCATCCTCATCCCGGCCACCGCCGCCGTCGGCAAGCGGCTCTCCTGGGCGCTGGTCGTCGCCGTGGGGCCCCACGTCCGGCAGGTCGAGCAGGGGGATCGGGTCCTCTTCGACCCCGAGGAGAAGGCCGAGGTCGAGCTGCACGGCAAGGGGTACACCCTGCTGCGCGAACGCGACCTGCACGCCGTCGCCGCCCCGGGCGTCGAGGACGGCGGCACCGGGTTGTACCTCTGAACCGCTACTCGCCGCTCGACGTCGCGGGGCCGCTGCCCCTGGACATGGTCCGCGCCGTCCCCGCCATCGTGCGGGCCCCGCACCTGTTCCTCGCCGAGGTCACCCGCCGCCACGGCCCCGTCGCGGCGATCCCGTTGCCGCGCACGCCCGTCCTCGTCCTCGCCGACCCCGACGGGGTCCGCCGGGTCCTCGTCGAGAACGCCCGCGGCTACGGCAAGGCGACGATCCAGTACTCGGCGCTGGCGACGGTCACCGGCCCCGGGCTGCTCGCCGGCGACGGGGAGGTCTGGAAGCAGCACCGCCGCACCGTCCAGCCCGCCTTCCACCACGGCAGCCTCGAGGACGTCGCCGCCCACGCCGTGCACGCCGCGCGGGGGCTGGTCGCCGAGGCCGACGCCCTGCCCCCGGGCACCCCGCTGGAGGTGCTCGGCGCGACCTCCCGCGCCGGTCTGGAGGTCGTCGGGCACACCCTGGCCGCGGCCGACCTCTCCGGGGACGCCCCGCTGCTCGTCGAGGCCGTCGGGCGGGCCCTCGAACTCGTCGTCCGCCGCGCCGCGAGCCCCGTCCCCGCGGCCTGGCCGACCCCCGCCCGGCGGCGGCTGGCCCGCGAGGTCGCGGTGATCGACGAGGTCTGCGCCCGCATCGTCGCGACGCGGCGCGCCCGCCCGCTCGAGGACCCCCGCGACGTCGTCGGGCTGATGCTGGCCGCCGGGATGGACGACCGGCAGGTCCGCGACGAGCTCGTCACCTTCGTCGTCGCCGGGCACGAGACCGTCGCGTCCTCCCTCACCTGGACCCTGGACCTGCTGGCCCGCGCCCCCTCCGTCCTGGCCCGGGTCCACGCCGAGCTCGCCGGCGCCCTCGGGGGGCGCGAGCCCGGCTGGGACGACCTGGGGAAGCTGCCGCTGCTGCGGGCCGTCGTGGACGAGTCGCTGCGCCTCTACCCCCCGGCGTGGGTGGTGACCCGCCAGGCCCTCGCCGACGACGTCGTCGCGGGCGTCGCGGTCCCCGCGGGGACGCTGGTCATCGTCTGCACGTGGGGGCTGCACCGCGACCCCGCGCTGTGGGAGGCGCCGGAGGAGTTCCGCCCGGACCGCTTCCTCGACGCCCCCCGCCCGGCGGCGGGCAGCTACGTCCCCTTCGGGGCGGGACCGCGGTTGTGCATCGGGCGCGACCTCGCCCTCGTCGAGGAGGTCCTGGTCCTGGCGACGCTGCTGTGCGAGCGCACCGTGCGGCCCGCCGGCCCGGCGCCGCGCGTCGATGCGCTGGTGACGCTGCGCCCGCGCGGGGGGCTGCCGCTGCACGTGGAGCGTCTGGCACCCTCGGCGTCGTGAACGAGAGCCGCCCCGCCAGCCGCAAGGAGACCTTCGTCTTCGCCGCCTCCGACGGCGTGCCCCCGCAGGTCGGCCCGTTCGCGCACGCGACCCGCCTCGGCGACCTGGTCTTCCTCACCGGCCAGATGCCCACCGACCCCGCCACCGGGGAGCTGGTGGGCGGCGGGATCGTCGAGCAGGCCGAGCAGGTCCGCGCGAACCTCGCCGCCGTCCTCGCGGGGTTCGACCTCACCCTCGACGACGCCCTGCAGGTCCGCGTCTACCTGCGGCACTTCGACGAGCACTTCGAGGCGTTCAACGAGCGCTACCGGACGTGGTTCGCCGGGCCGCTGCCCGCCCGCACGACGATCGGGGTCACCGGGCTCGCCGTGGGCGCCCTCGTGGAGGTCGACGTCACCGCGGGCCGGTGACGGCGCCTGCTCCGGACGGGTGGTCCCGGGGCCCGGGGGCTCGAGCCCGGCCCCCGGCCGGTCGATGGACCGGGGACGGCCGACGGCCGTGGTCACGAGATCGAGGAGGATCCATCGTGAAACCGCTCCAGCAGGTCCTGCGGGACCTCGAGTTCGCCGCGGGCCAGGGCACGCTCACGCCCTCGTTCCTGGACTGCTACGCCCGCCGCCACGGCGAGAAGGTCCTCGCCCTCTACGCCCTCGCCGCCCACCACGGCCTGCCCGTCGCCGACGAGGACGGCCGCAACGACCACCTCGCACCGCCGCGGGAGTGGCGCTCCTCGGTAGACCTCGGGGCCGTGGAGCGCGAGCTCGACGCCCGCAGCGCCGCCGTCGTCCGCGAGGTCCACGACGCCGCCGACGACGGGCGCCCCGCGGTGCTGCGCAAGCGCGACCGGCGCGGCTCCCACCCGCTCACCACGACCGGCGGCTGAGGGGCGGTCTCAGGGCATCTCCACCGTCTCGGCCCGGCGGACCTCCGCCAGGGCCGCGTCGATCCGCCGCCGCAGCGGGGGACCCGCCGAGGCGCCCCCGGCCGCCACGAGGTCGTGGACCAGCAGCAGGGAGTGCTGCAGGACCAGCGCGTGGCCCAGCCGGGGGACCTCCTCGGGGTCCGGGTGCTCCCCGAGCGCCGCGGTGAGGACCAGGACGAGGATCCGGGCGTCCAGCGCCGGGAACCAGCCCGCCGCCCGCGCCGTCCGCGCCACCGCCTCCCGCAGGTCGTCGGCGTCCAGGCCGTCGGGGTGGCGCTCCTCCAGCCCCTGCCGCAGCACCCAGCCCAGCACGGTCCGGGCCTGGTCGGCGTCGAAGCCGGCCAGCTCCGCACCGGCGCCGTCGAAGTCCTCGGCGTCCGCGCGGGCGACGGCGTCCACGGCGCGGGTGAGCAGGCGGGTCAGCAGGGCGGGGTCGGCCGGGGAGGGGGTCACCGGGCCATCCTCTCCCGCCCTGCCCGGGCGCGGCCGGTCCTACGCTTCCGGGGTGTCCCTCGACCGCGTCCCCGACCTGACCTCGCTGCGGCTGTTCGTCGCCGTCGTCGAGACCGGGTCGATCGGGGCGGGCGCGCGCAGCGTGGGGATCACCCAGCAGTCGGCCTCGGACCGGTTGCGCGGCGTCGAGGCCCAGGTCGGGGCGGCGCTGCTGCGCCGCAGCCGCCAGGGGTCGGTGCCCACCGAGGCGGGCGTCGTCCTCGCGGGGTGGGCGGCCCGGCTGCTGGACGCCGCGGCCGAGGTCGCCGAGGGCATCGCCACCCTGCGCGCCGGCAGCGCCGCCCGCCTGCGGGTCGCGTCCAGCATGACGATCGCGGAGCACCTCGTGCCGCGGTGGCTGCTGGTGCTGCGCCAGCGGGCGACCTCCGCCGGTGCCGTCCCGCCCGCGGTGGAGCTCACCGCCACCAACAGCGTCCACGTCCTGGCCGCCGTCGAGCGCGGCGACGTCGACCTGGGGTTCGTCGAGGGCCCGAGCGTGCCCCGGGGTCTGCGCAGCCGCCCGCTGGCCGAGGACCACCTGGTGGTGGTCGTCGCCCCCGGCCACCCCTGGACCCGCCGCCGGCGCCCGGTGACGCCGCAGGAGCTCGCCGCGACGGCGCTGGTCTCGCGCGAGGCCGGGTCGGGGACCCGCGAGGTCCTGGAGAACGCCCTCGCCGCCGCGGGTCTGCGCGCGGGGCCGCCCGCGGTGGAGCTCACCACCGCGACGAGCGTGCGCGAGGCCGTCCGGGCGGGCACGGGGGTCGCCGTCCTCAGCCGCCTCGCCGTCACCGACGACCTCGACGCGGGCCGGCTGCGGGCCGTCCCCGTCGAGGGCCTCGACCTCGGCCGCACGCTGCGCGCGGTGTGGGCCGGGCCCGCCCGGCTGCCGCCCGGTCCCGCCCGCGACCTGCTGGGCGTGGCGGCGGCGGAACGCTGAGGGGCGGGTCTCAGGAGCAGGCGAGCCCGGAGCGCAGCGCGTCGAGGTTCTCCCGCATGAGGCCGAGGTAGTCCTCGTCGGCGTCCACGCGTTCCACCGGGTGCAGCACCGCCGTGCGCACCCCGAGCTCCGCGGCCAGCTTCTCCGCGACGGCGGGGTTGGCGGTGGACTCGAAGAAGATGGTCGTCACGGCGTTCTCGCGCGCCACCTCCAGCACGTCGCGGATCCGGGCGGGGGAGGGTTCGACCGACGGGTCGATCCCGGCGATGCCGATCTGCCGCAGGCCGTACCGCCCGGCGAGGTAGCCGAACGCCTCGTGGGAGGTGACCAGGGCGGCGTCCCGGCAGCCGGCCAGCGCCCCGGCGTAGTCGGCGTCCAGGGCCTCCATCCGCTGCCGCAGTTCGCCCGCCCCGGCGGCGTACGCGGCCGCGTGGTCCGGGTCCACCTCGGACAGCTCCGCCGCCACGTCCTCGCCGAGGTCGGCCATCCGCACGGGGTCGAGCCAGAAGTGCGGGTCCCGCTCGTCGTCGGCGTACCGCGCGGCGTCGACGAGGTGCGCGGGCGGGCGGGTGGACAGGGCGTCGTCGACCGCCGGTTGCAGGCCCGACAGGTGCACCACCACGTCGGCGCCGGTCACGTCGGCGAGCTGGCGGGTGGAGATCTCCGCGTCGTGGCTGTCGGCGCCGGGGG
Organism: Kineococcus radiotolerans SRS30216 = ATCC BAA-149; assembly: GCF_000017305.1. GTDB lineage: Bacteria > Actinomycetota > Actinomycetes > Actinomycetales > Kineococcaceae > Kineococcus > Kineococcus radiotolerans. The sequence goes on from NC_009664.2 coordinate 3,168,604, forward strand.
CGACGAGGTTGCTCACCGCCGCCCGATCGCCGGCCACCGCGGAGGCGACGTACTCCAGCGGGTGCGACGTGGTGACGACGGTCAGGCCGTCACGCGCGCCACCCGCCCCGTCCCCGCCGGCTGCGGGGTCCTCCGCGCTGGAGGACCCCCCGCAGCCGGCGAGCAGGACGAGGGCTGCGGCCCCGCCCAGGAGGGCGGACCTCACTCGGTGACCTCGCCGGGGACGCCGGTGAGCTCGTTCGGCTGCACCGTGAGGGTGCCGCTGGCGTAGACCTCGCCGGTCTCGATGTCGACCGCGTGGATCTCCTTCGTGGCCGGCTCGGTGACGTACGCGGTGCCGTCCATGGTGAAGACCTGCGGCTGCGGGGCCTGCCAGTCCTCCTGGACCTCCCACGGGTCGACGACCGGGGTGGAGCGGGTGACGGTGCCCGCGACGGTGTCGACGAGGTGCAGCTGACCGTCGGTGCCGAGCACGACGCCCTCGCCGTTCTCGCCGCGGCCGAGGGAGCGGTACCAGTAGGAGGTGCCCCCGGGCAGTTCCACGAGGCGCATGCTCGCGGTGGTGGTGTCGATGAGCGAGACGCGCGTGGTGAGGTCGATCTCGGCGTCCGGGTTCGACTTGTAGTCGCCGAGGACGATCGGGGACTCCTCGGTGCCCCACTGGTTCCCGATGCGGCCGTAGGCGTCCGGGCTCTGGACCTTGGTGATCTCGGTGCCCTTGACGACGAGGACGCCGTCGCTGCAGCCGATGACGACGGTCTCGTCCGCGGCGACGGTCTCGCCGTGGGTGTTCGGGCACTGGTCGTTCGCGGCGATCTCCCGGTCCTGCGCGTCGAGGATGCGGATGCCCGTCCGGGCCTCCTCGGTGCCCTCGGTGACGACGAGCGTCCCGTCGCTGCGCTCGACGGCGACGCCGTGGTGGGCGGCGGGGGTGGTGTGCTCGCGGGCCTCGCCCTCGGCGACGGCGTCGTGGCCGACGTGCTCGGAGTCGAAGGACACGACGTGACCGGTGCCGTCGTCGAACAGCGTCGTCCTGCCGGCGTGGCGCACGACGTGGCCGGGCTCCTCGGCCCCGTACACCACGCCGGTGTCGTGCGGTTCGCCCGTGTAGTGGTGCGCGTGGTCGCCGTGCGGTTCGCTCCACGCGCCGGCGTCGACGACGTGGAAGCCGCCGGTGGCGGAGACCACCACGTGCCGGCCGTCGCCCGCGGGGTTGAGGCGGGTGAAGCCGTCGAAGGGCAGGTCGGCCAGCACCTCGAAGGTGGCGGCGTCGAGGACCTGGACGCCGCCGTCGTAGGTGACGGCCACGCGCGGGGCGGCGGCGGCGACCTCGGTGGCGGGGCGCTCGGTCGCGCTGCTGGTGGCGGGAGCGGCGGGTTCCTCCGCGGAGCTGCCGCCGCAGCTCGTGAGCAGGGCCGCGGTGAGGGGGAGGGCGAGGAGGGGGCTGCGGCGCACGGTGCGTTCTTCCAACCTGGTCGGGGGCTGTGGACGGGGCGACGCTAACACAACTGAGAATCGTTCCCGTTGTCAGTGGTCGCCCCGTCGGCCGCCCTCCGGTCGAGAAGGAGCCCGGTCTGTGGTGGGGTGAGCGGAGGCATCGGCAGGGCGAGGCGGAGGAGTGTTCGTGAACGAGGTCGGCAGCACGGTCGAGGACGGCGCGGAGGCGTCGGTGGCGGTGGAGGCGGCCGACGGGGTGGAGATCGCCGGGCACGAGCCCACCGAGATCACCTACGACGAGCAGCGGTACGACTCCCGCCCGCGCGCCTTGCGCCGGCCCCGGCCCCAGGCGCGGCTGCGCGGCACCGACGCGCCCCCGCGCCCCGCCGCGGGGGAGGGTCCCGCCGACGGCAGCAACCCCGAGTACGTGCGGTGGCTGCTCGTGCAGTCCATGCTCCAGGACGCACAGAAGATCAGCCGGCAGTTCTCCGGCCAGGCCAGCATGTGGCAGAACCCCTACGCCAAGCCCGACCCCCGCCGGGCCGTGGACACGGCCGCGGTGTGGTTCACCGCCTACCCGATCTCGCTGGTGACCCGCCCGGGCCGCTCGTTCCTCGGGTCCCTGGGCGACCCGGAGCTGTGGGAGGCGTTCCAGCGCATCGGGATCGACGCCGTGCACACCGGCCCGGTGAAGTCCGCCGGCGGGCTCGACGGCTGGCGCCAGACCCCCAGCGTCGACGGCCACTTCGACCGCATCTCCACCGAGATCGACCCGATGTTCGGCACCGAGGGCGAGTTCCGCCACCTGTGCGAGGTCGCCGCCGAGCACGACGGCAGCGTCATCGACGACATCGTCCCCGGCCACACCGGCAAGGGCGCGGACTTCCGCCTCGCCGAGATGGCCTTCCAGGACTACCCCGGCATCTACCACATGGTCGAGATCCCGCCGGAGTGCTGGAACCTGCTGCCCGACGTCCCCCCCGGCCACGACGCCGCGAACCTCGACGCCGCGGCCGAGGCGGCGCTCTCCGAGCACGGCTACATCATCGGCCAGCTCCAGCGCGTCATCTTCTACGCGCCGGGCATCAAGGAGACGAACTGGTCCGCGACCCGCGAGGTCGTGGGGGTCGACGGGGTCACCCGCCGCTGGGTCTACCTGCACTACTTCAAGCAGGGCCAGCCCTCGGTGAACTGGCTCGACCCCTCCTTCGCGGGGATGAAGCTCGTCATCGGCGACGCCCTGCACTCCCTGGGCGACCTCGGGACCAGCGCGCTGCGCCTGGACGCCAACGGCTTCCTCGGGGTGGAGAAGAGCGTCGAGGGTCCCGCGTGGTCGGAGGGGCACCCGCTCTCCGAGGCCGCCAACCACCTCATCGCCGGGATGGTCCGCAAGGTCGGGGGGTTCACCTTCCAGGAGCTGAACCTCACCATCGAGGACATCCGCGACACCTCCGAGGTCGGCGCGGACCTCTCCTACGACTTCATCACCCGCCCCGGCTGCCAGCACGCCGTCGCGACGGGGGACACCGAGTTCCTGCGCCTGTGCCTGCGCGAGGCCCTCAGCCTCGGCGTCGACCCGGCCTCGCTCGTGCACGCCCTGCAGAACCACGACGAGCTCACCTACGAGCTCGTCCACTGGGCGACCCGCCACGCCGAGGACGAGTACGACTACCACGGCGCGAGAATCACCGGCGGTGCGCTGGCCGAGCGGATCCGCGCCGACCTCGTCGAGAAGCTGACGGGCGAGAACGGCCCGTACAACCTCGTCTTCACCACCAACGGGATCGCCTGCACCAGCGCCAGCGTCATCGCCGCCAGCCGCGGGCACCGCGACCTCGCCGAGCTCACCGGCGAGGACGTCGAGCAGATCAAGCGGGCGCACCTGCTGATGGCGATGTTCAACGCCTGGCAGCCCGGGGTGTTCGCGATGTCCGGCTGGGACCTCCTGGGCATGCTGCCGCTGCCGGTGGAGAGCGTGAAGCCGCTGCTGTCCTCCGGGGACACCCGCTGGATCGAGCGCGCGGCCCACGACCTCATGGGCGTGGCCCCCGAGGCGACGGTCTCGGCCTCCGGCGTGCCCGTCGGCCGCTCGCTCTACGGGACCATCCCCGAGCAGCTCGCCGACGAGGGCTCCTTCGCCAACCGGCTGAGCGAGGTCCTCACCGTCCGCCGCGACCACAAGATCGCCACCGCCCGCCAGATCGACATCCCGCCCGTGGCGCACCCGAGCATGCTCGTCATGGTCCACGCCCTCGACCCCGCCGACCACGACGGCCGGGAGGTCCTCCAGGTGACGGTCCTGAACTTCGGGGCCGAGACCATCGAGGGCTCGGTGCGCTCGGAGCACTTCACCCCGCGGGTCCCGGTCCGCGACATGACCTCCGGCGCCGAGATCGGCTGGGTCGACGACCTCAAGAGCTTCGGGGTGTGGCTCGCGCCCTACGCGGGGCTGTCGCTGCTGCTCAAGCCGGCCGACCCTGAGGAGGACGTGCGCACCTCCGCCACCGCCTGAGCGGGGCGGGTCAGCGTTCCCGGCCGGGGACGTTGAACGGGGTGAGGACCTGGATCGCCGAAGCCGTGCCGACGTGCTCGTCGCGGGCCAGGGGGGCCCGCAGCAGCAACCGGCAGGCCCGCCGGCAATCGGTGCGCAGGTCGTGGTGCAGGACCGCGGAGACGTCGCCGCGGGCCAGCATCGCCGCGTTCTCGCCGTCGAGGTCGTGCACCACGAACGGCACCGGGCGCGTCCCGCGCCGCTCGAAGCCGCGCAGGACGGCCGGGTTCCCGCCCGCCCCCGCGCACATCGAGTAGACCGCCCGCAGACCTGGTCGCTCCCCGAGGACCGCCACCACGGCGTCCTCGAGGACGGCCGGGTCGCGGTCGTCGTCGACGACGTCGACGACCGGGCGCACCGAGCCCTCCAGCTGGGCCAGGGTCGCCTCGAAGCCCCGGGACCGCTCGCGCTCGTTGTCCAGGTGCTGCCGGCTGCGGACGACGAGCACGGGTTCCTCGGGGTCGGGGGCCCACTGCGTCAGCAGGTACGCCGCGGTGGAGCCGGCGCCGCGGTTGTCCGCCCCCACGTACCCCCGGCGGGCGCTGCCGGGCAGGTCGGTGGCCAGCGTCACCACCGGGACGTGCGCGTCGGCCAGCCGCTGCACGGCGGCGCGGACGGCGGGGGAGTCCGGGGCCTGCAGGACGACGCCGTGGGAGCCGGTGCGCAGCACCCGGTCCAGCTCCGCGGCCACCCACGCCCCGTCCGCGCCGGCGCAGGTGCGGAACCGGGCCCGCACCGTGGCCGGGTGCAGGGCGGGCAGTTCCGCCTCCAGGGCGGTGCGCACCGCGTCCGCGAAGCGCCGCGGGGCGGACATCACGACGTCGAGCACGACGACGCGGCCGGTGAGGCGCACCTGCGACTGCTGCCGCTCGAGGTCGGCGAGGGCCCGGCGCACCTGCTCGACGGTGCCCGCGCGCACCCCGGGACGCTCGTGCAGCACCCGGTCGACGGTGGCCTCGGACAACCCCGCCTGCACGGCGATGTCGCGCACGCTGAACCTCCGCCTCACCGGGGGATCCTTTCACCCCCGGTAGCGCCCCGGCCGGTGGTTCATCGACAGCACGAGGTTGAGCACCACCGCGCCCAGCGCCGACAGGGCGACGACGGGCGGGGCGACGACGCTGAACGCGGAGAGCACGACGACGACGTCGAGGACCATCTGCACGTACCCGGCCCGCCAGCCCAGGCGGTCCTGCAGCAGCAGGGCGAGGATCCCGAACCCGCCCAGGCTCGCGCGGTGGCGGAACAGCACGAGGATCCCCACCCCGGCGGCGAGGTTCCCGAACAGCGCCGCGTACACCGGGGCCACCGACAGGTCCGGCAGCGCGGCGGCGTGGACGGAGGAGAACAGCGAGACCGCGACGACCGCGACCAGCGAGCGCAGCGTGAACGACCACCCGCGCGTGCGCACGGCGAGGACGAAGAACGGCAGGTTCACCAGCGGGAACAGCACCGCGAAGGGCACGGGCAGGGCGTAGCTGAGCAGCAGGCCGAGCCCGGCGGTCCCGCCGGTGACGGCGGCGGTGCTGTGCAGCAGGAACAACCCGAAGGAGGCCAGGAACGTCCCCACCACCACGCCCGCGACGTCCTCGGCGCGGGTGTGCGGGGGTGCGGCGTCGGGCGCGGGGGCGCCCGGGGCCCCGCCGCGGGGGTCGGCGCGGTGCACCCGGCGCTCGGGGGTCGTCGTCACCCCGCCAGCGTCGGCGACCGCGGGAGGTCGCACAACAGAGCCCCCGCGGACTGCGCACGATGACCCCGTCGCCGGGCGGGAGGTGGCAAAGTGCCCACCGTGGACACCCTCGACGCGTTGGACGCCCGGATCCTGCTGGCCCTGGACGCCGCGCCGGACGCCACCGTCCTGGCCCTGGCCCGGGAGCTGGGGGTGGCGCGCAACACCGTGCACGCCCGGTTGCTGCGGATGAACGCCGCCGGGGCGCTGGGGGAGTTCAGCCGCCGCCTGGACCCCGTCGCCCTGGGCTACCCGCTGGTGGCGTTCCTGTCCGTCGCGCTGAGCCAGGCGTCGGGGCCGGAGGCCATCGCGGCGCTGCGGGAGGTCCCCGAGGTGGTGGAGATGCACGCCACGACCGGCGACGCGGACCTGCTGATGAAGGTCGTCGCCCGCGACACCGCCGACCTGCACCGGATCACGACGTCGCTGTTCAGCGTCCCCGGGGTCGTGCGCACGAGCACCTCGATCTCGCTGGCGACGGAGCTGCCGCCGCGCCACCAGGCCCTGCTGCACCGGGCGGCCGCCGCGGCCCTGGTGCGTCGCGGGGCGAGAGGCTAACCTTCGGGCAGGTTGTACGACCAGCCTGAGAACGACGGCTCCCGCGACTACGCGGGCCCCGTCCACCGGTGCAGGAGTCCTCCGTGACCCGATCCCCCTCTGCCAGCCCCTGGGTCTTCCACCCGGACGACGTCCTCGAACCCGTCCTGCGCGTGCGCCTGGACCCCCGCCCCGACCACCTGCGCGTGGTGCCCGTCGGCGAGCTGGACGACTCGTCGGTGGACCTGCTGCGCGCCGCCGTCGAGCACGCCCTCGCCCAGCGCCGCGACGTGCAGCTGGTCATGGCCGAGGTCACCTTCTGCGACGTGGCGGCGGTGGAGGACGTCCTGCGGCTGCAGCGCACCGCCCACGACGCCGGGCACCGCCTCGTCCTCACCGGCGTCCGGCCGTTCCTGCTGCACGTGCTCACCGTCCTGGGGGTCGCGGACGTCCTCTGCCCGCACCTCGTCCGCCGGGTCTCCTGACCGCCCCGGTTCGCCGGGTGCCCGTTCGCCGCGCGCGTGCGAGGCTGTGCGGGTCCGGTGCGGGACGGCACCGGGCGGCACCGAGCGGGGTGCCTCGTGACGAGCGGAGGTCGCCGTGCAGCGCGCCCGGATCCACGCCGAGGGCGCCGACCCGGCCCGGCGCCTCGAGGTCGTCACCGAGGAGCTGGCGGTGGCCACCGAGGAGCTGGCCGCGCAGCAGCAGGAGATCACCGCCCTCCTGGCCCGCGAGGCCTCCGCGCACCGGGTGCTGCGCGCGGTGGCGGAGTCGGTGGACCTGCCCGTCGTCACCACCGACGCGGACGGGGCCGTGACCGCGGCCAACGAGGCCGCCTCGGCCCTGCTGGGCGTCCCGCTGGCCCGGTTGCCGCGCGCCCCCCTGCTCACCCACGTCGCCGCGCCCCACCGGGCCCGGGCCCGCCGCCTCCTCGCCCTCGCCCGGGAGGCGGGGGGCGCCTCCGGCGAGCTGGACCTGGTCCCGCGCCACGGGGACCCCGTGCACGCCCACGTGGCCCTCACCCCGGCCGAGGACGGCCCGCGGGCGGGGGCCTGGGGCGGGGGCGCCGTCTCCTGGGTCCTGTCCACCCCCGGGGAGCCGCCGCACCGGGAGCCACTGCTGCGGGCCCTGGCCGACCTCACCTCGCTGCCCGTGGCCGACGGCGACCGGCACGGGGCGCTGGCCCGGCTGACGGCGAGCACGACCGCGGCCGTCCCCGGGGCGGCCTGGACCAGCGTCACGCTCGGCAGCCCCCTCGCGCCGGAGGAGGTCGTGGCGGACTCCACCGGGGCCCAGGCGTTCGACGGGGCGCAGTGGCGGGCCGGCGAGGGGCCCGGGGTCGTGGCCGCCGAGGGGGGCGCCGTCGTCGGGGTCCTCGACGTCCGCGCCGACGCCCGGTGGCCGCGGCTGACGGCCGCGGTGGCCGCGCTGCCCGTGCGCTCGGTGCTGGCCGCCCCGCTCGTCGTCGACGACGAGGTCGCGGGGGTGCTGACCGTGGGGTCGGAGGAACCGGGGGCGTTCGCCGGGGAGGGCCCCCGCGCCCGGGCCGAGGTGTTCGCCGGGGCCGCGGCGGCCCTGCTGGTGTCCCTGCGGCAGGTGGGGGAACTGCGCTCGACGGCGGAGCACCTGCAGCTGGCCATGGCCTTCCGCTCCACCATCGAGCAGGCCAAGGGCCTGGTGGCCGCGTGGCTGGGGTGCTCGATCGAGCAGGCCTTCGACGTCCTGACCCAGCTCAGCCAGGACCGCAACGTCAAGGTGCGCGACGTCGCGGCGCTGCTGGTGAAGGACCCCGGCGACCAGGCCCTCCTGGCGCTGCTGCGCCGGGCGGCGGTCCGGGTGGTCCGGCGCGCCTGAGGGCGGCGCCCGGTTGCCGGCCGGGGGGTTCCGCGGGACGGTGGTGCCAGGAACGGACGAGGAGGAACGTCGTGGCCCGGCTCGAACTCGACGCGCACCTGTCCTCGGTCGGCACCGCCCGGCACTGGGCGGCGGGGGAGTTCCTGCGCACCGGCCGCGGCGGGGACGCCGCCGCCCTGGGTGTCCTGGAACTCCTCGTCACCGAGACCGTCGCCAACGCCGTCCACCACGGCCGCGGGCCGCTGCGCCTGGACCTGACCCGGGACGGGGCCACCGGTCGCGTCCGGGTGTCCGTGCACGACGGTGAACCGCGCCCCCCGGTCCTGCGCACCGTCGGCCCGCGCGCCACCGGGGGACGGGGCATCGCCCTCGTCGACCGCCTCGCCGCCGCCTGGGGGACCGACCTGGAGGGTCCCGCGGGCAAGACGGTGTGGTTCGACGTGGCCCCCGGCCCCGTCCTCGCGGCCGCCTGAGGACCCCCGCCCGTTCCGTCCCACGACCGGCGGAGGGGCCGGTGGGGCGCCGTCGCGCCCCACCGGCCCCCGGGTCGTGCCGTCCGGTGGTGCCGCTCAGGTGCCCGCGGGCACCGGGTAGTCGACGACGTAGCTCGGCGTGCCGGTGTTGCTGTTGTCGACCGGGGCGCCGGTGTCGTTGACGACGTGGTCGATGGTGCCGGCGCTGAGGTTGACGGTGAGGACGTGGTGCAGCCTCACCCCCGGGGTGACCGGGACCTCGAAACCGCGCGTCGCGTGGATCGAGGGGTCGTTGCTGGTGAAGACGTAGGACCCGCCCCCGTACAGGCGGTGCCTCTGCACGTCGTCGGCCACCTTGTACGCCGCCCAGCCCAGGACGCCGTCGTGCTGCCACGCGGCCTGGTTAGGCGGGTCGTAGGGCAGTTCGTTCTGGAAGAAGACGGTGGTCCCGTCCTCGCCGTTCCAGATGACGTTGTACTCCTGGAAGTGCTCGACGAACAGGCCGGTCGCGGTGACGCGGTCGCCGTTGACGACGACGCCGTTGCGGCCGGTGCTGACCGCCCAGCGCTCGTCGTCGTTCGCGAAACCCTCGACGCCGTGGTCGGCGCGCCACACCCAGGTGTGGTCGACGAGGACGTCGTCGCTGTTGATCTCGAGGCTGACCTCGGCCTTGCCCACGTGCGGGCCGCCGACGCGGAAGTACACGTCGGACAGGGTCGTCGGGTTCGCCGGGTCGCTCTTGCCGGGGTTCTGCCGGCCGTGCCGGTCGCCGACCCGCAGCAGGGCCGGGGACTCCACGGTGCCGGCGTCGAAGGAGACGCCGGCGACGATCACGCCGGGGACGTCGGCGACCGTCATGGGGACGGCGCCGCCGACGGCCGTGAGCGTCGCGTGGCCCAGGCCCAGGACGACCGTGCCGGCGCGCTTGACGGCGATGCTCCTGGCGACGTCGTAGACCCCCGGCGTGAGGAGGAGGTTCCGGCCGCGGGCGAGTTCCCGGTTGATCTCCTGCACGCTGCTGGAGGGGCTGGCGACGAAGAAGTCGCTGAGCGGCAGGGTGCGCCCCGCGGTCGGGCCCTCGTCCCAGGAGACGCCGGAGGAGTTCCGCTGCGCCGACGGGACGCGCACGTTGTACTTCCCGTCCCGGCCGAGGAACAGGTAGGGCTTCTCGCGGCTGACCGGGGTCGTGGCGAGGGTCGTGTACGGCGGGGTGGGGAACCCGGTCTCGGCCGGGGCGCCCTCGACGCCCGAGAAGACCTGGTTCCAGACGCCGTTGCTCCAGCTGCCGATCGTGCTGCCGCGGGTGTACCACTGCTGCTGGGAGCCGTTGACGACGTCGCCGGTCTTCGAGTCGGCGATGTAGCCGCCGCTGGCGTACTGCGGGCCCGCGGTGCAGTAGTCCATCAGCGACAGGGTCCCGCCGGTGACGTTCACCCGGCGCATCGAGACGGCCTGGGAGACCGCCCAGAAGTTCGCCGTGCCGCGGCAGTCGTCCTGACCCGCGCCGTTGACGTCGATGGTGAGGTTGGACAGGGTGCGCCAGAAGTTGACCAGGGCGAGGCAGTTGCTCGTGCCCCCGCCCTCCAGGCAGCGGTTGTAGACCTCCACCTTGCCGTTGATGGTCACGTCGCTCGGCGACGCCCCGAGGCCGGCGACCTCGGTGTAGTAGCCGACCTGCATCTGCAGCGGGTTCTCGTCGGTGCCGTAGACGCCGGGCTTGAACAGCAGCGCGTAGCGCTGGGTGCCCATCTCGGCGTCGATCTGCTGGGCGTTGACCTCGTCGACCTTCTGCTGGATCTGCTCGACCGGCATGCTCGGGTCGAAGACCACGACGTTGGTGCCGAGGCCGGGGGCCGCCGGGCCGGGCGCGCGCGGCGGGGCCGCCGCGGCCGGGGGGACGACCGCCGCGCCGGTCGTCACGGCGACGGCGAGGGCCAGGGCGCGGGCGAGGTGGCGGGGGCGGCGGTGGGGGCCGGCCGGTGCCCGGGAGCTGCTCGTGGGGGGTGCTGCGGTCTGCACGTGGAGTCCTCTCCATCGAGGGGTGTCCCCGCAGTGACTCGTGTCACCTGCGGTGCTCGCTAGCCTAGGGCCGGGCCCGGGGATGTCAACGGACCGCGTGGCGCGGGTGCGGTCGGGTGAGCGGGAGGGGGAGCCGTGGGGCGGGTCACCAGCAGCGACGTCGCCCGCGCGAGCGGCGTCTCGCGGACGACGGTGAGCTACGTCCTCAACGCCCGCGAGGGCGCCCTCATCTCCGAGGCGACCCGCGAACGGGTCAAGGCCGCCGCCGCGGCCCTGGGCTACGCCCCCTCCGCCGCGGCCCGCACCCTGCGCGCGGGACGCAGCGACCTCGTGGTGTGCGTGCTGCCGGACTGGCCGACGGGTCCCGTGGTCGACTCGGTGCTGGACCACCTCGCCGACGCCCTCGCCGAGCGCGGTCTCGCCCTGCTCGTGCACCACGCCCGCGACGAGCGGCCCCTCTCCGACCTGTGGCCGGTGGTCACCCCGCGCGCGGTCGTCGGCCTGAGCGCGTTCACCCCCGAGGACGAGCGGGTCATGCAGCAGGCCGGCATCGAGGTCGTCGTGGTCCTGCAGGAGGAGGACCCCCACCGCCCCGGCGCCCTCACCGCCTCCCAGGGCGGGGTGGGGGGGCTGCAGGTCCAGCACCTGGCCGCCGCCGGGCACCGCCGCACCGGCTACGCCTACCCCACCGACCCCCGCCTCGCGGGTTTCGCCGACCTCCGCCTGGCCGGGGTCGTCCGCCGCTGCGCGGACCTGGGGCTGCCCGCGCCGCTCGTCGAGCCGGTGTCCCTCGACGTCGCCTCGGCGGTGCGCGCGGTCACCGCCTGGCGGCGCGCGAACCCGCCGGTCACCGCCGTCGCCGCCTACAACGACGAGGTGGCCCTCGCGGTGCTGGCCGGGCTGCGCGCCGAGGGGCTGGCCGTGCCCGGCGACGTCGCCGTCATCGGCGTGGACGACGTCCCCGCCGCCCGGCTGGTGACCCCGGCCCTGACCACGGTGTCCCAGGCCGCCGAGGTCCAGGCCGGGCACCTGGCCGCCCAGGTGGTCGACGCCCTCGACGGCGGGGGGAACCCGCCGCCCGACCCGGGCGACGTCCTGGGGCTCGTGGTCCGCGAGTCCGCCTGAGGGACCCGCGCCGCCCTGCGCTGGCCCGCGCCGCCGGCTCGCGCACGAACGCTTCGCCCGCGAACGGGTAGCCTGCGGAGGTGCCCACCACCGACGAGACGGCCGATCCGCTCGCCCTCGAGCGCCAGGTCTGCTTCGCGCTCGTCGTGGCCGCCCGGAGCGTGCTGTCGGTGTACCGGCCCGTGCTGGAACCGCTCGGGCTGACCCACCCCCAGTACCTCGTGATGCTGGCCCTGTGGGGGAACGAGCCCCTGTCGGTCAAGGACCTCAGCGAGGCCCTCCAGCTCGACCCGCCGACGCTGTCGCCGCTGCTGAAGCGCCTGGAGGCCGCGGGCCTGCTGGAGCGCCGGCGCCTGCCCGAGGACCAGCGCTCGCTGGCCGTGACCCTCACCGGGCGGGGCCGCGCGCTGCGCACCGAGGCGCTGAGGGTGCCGCCGCAGATCGTCGAGCGGCTGGGGATGGACGTGCACGAGCTGGAGCAGCTGCGCGACGGGCTGACCCACGTCATCGGCGCGGCCGTCCGCGCCGGCGAGGGCTCCTGAGCGGAGCCCCCGCGGCCCTCACGTCCCGGGGCCCGTCACGTCCCGCGGCCCCTCGCCCGCCGCGTCGGCGGGGCGGTACGGCAGCTCCAGCTGAGCCGCCTGCGGCACCGGGCCCGGGGACCGTTCCCGCCGGCGCCCCGAGCGGCGCCGGGTGGTCCCCACCGCCCCCTCCCGCTTGGCCCGGTACATCGCCCCGTCGGCGTCGGCGAGGAGGTCGTCGGGGGTGGTGCCCTCCCCGCTGAGGGCGATCCCGATGCTGGCCGAGACCACGATCTCGGTGCCGGCGCAGGCCACGGGCTCGGCCAGCGCCCGGCGCAGCCGGGTGACGACGCCGTCCAGGCCGTGCGACAGCTCCTCCGGGCTGGACTGGGGGAGGTCCTCGCAGAGCAGGACGAACTCGTCCCCGGCCAGCCGCGCCAGCGTGTCCTCGCCCCGCAGCGCGGCCTGCAGGCGGTGGGCGACCGTGACGAGGACGGTGTCCCCGGCGGCGTGCCCGTACGTGTCGTTGACGGCCTTGAACCGGTCGAGGTCGATGAACAGGCAGGCCACGGACTCCCGGCGGCGCCGGGCCGCGGCCAGCGCCCGGTCCAGGCGGTCGAAGAGCAGCACCCGGTTGGGCAGGCCGGTCAGCGCGTCGTGGGCGCTGTGGTGGGCCAGCTCCCGTTCCGCGCGCCGCGCCTCGTCGCGGTCGGCCGCCATCACCAGGTAGGACGCGGTGACCTGGGCCAGCAGCCGCGTCCAGGTGAGCTCGGGCAGCTGCCACGTCCCCGCCTCGCGCCGGTACAGGTCGAGCGCGCCCCAGACCCGGCCGCGGGCCACGAGCGGGAGCGCGACGACCGACCGGAAGCCCAGGTCGAGGACCGCGGGGACGTACTCCTCCCACGCGGTCTGGACCGGGTCCTCCAGGTCGTCCACGACCACCTCGACCTGGAAGGCCATCGCGTCCTGGCAGGGGCCCTCCTGCAGCACCTGCTGCAACCGCTCGGGCCCTGCGACCGCGGGCGGGTGGGCGTGCACGAAGCGCGCGGTCCCGCCGCCGTCCTCGTCGAGGACCATGACGCCGACGCCGTCGACGGCGAGGTGGCGGCCGGCGACGTCGGCGAGGCCGCGCAGGAGCTCGTCGGGGGTGGCGCGGTCGTTCGCGGCGGCGGCGAGCTCGGCCACGGCGCGCGCCAGCGCCTCACCCGAGGATCCGGACCCGGAGCTCATGGGGAGTGCCTCCCCGTGGGGTCGGTGGAGTCGCGAGCCGCGTCATGACTCCCCCCGAGTGTGACCGACTCCGCTGCGCGGCGCGCGCCCGGCCCGCCGGGGCGGCGTCAGCGACGCGGCTGGGCCGGGTTCGTCGGGTCGCCGTGCGACGGGGGGTTGACCGGCGGGGCGTCGGTGTTCGGGGCGGCGGCGCCGTCGGCCGGCGGGGCGTGCTCGGGCTGGACCGCGGCCGGGTCCCCGCCGGAGGGTTCGGCCCCGGCGGCGAGCTGGTCGGCCCGCGCCCGCAGCACGGTGAGCACGGGTTCGCGCGCCCCGTGCTCCTCCTCGTAGCCCACCAGGACCGCCAGCGCGTCGGCGTCCAGGGAGCGGACCCGGTGGGCCAGGGTGGCGACGGGCAGGTGGTCGTAGTCGGGGACGGGCAGGTCGGCGCGCTCGGCGTTCACGGTGGTCCTCCGCAGGTCGTCGCGGTGGTGGCTCGTGGTCGAACCCCTCCTCCCGACGGTCCGGCACCGGGGTGCGGTCCGCAACTCCGGCGCACCGCGCCTCCCGGGGTCAGGCCGCGTCGAGGTCCAGGACCCGCATCCCCAGCAGCGACAGCGCCAGCTCGCAGAACGTCGCGTCCGCCCAGGAGAACCACTCCCGCGTCCACCGCGAGGGGTCGTCGACGTGGAAGCCCTCGTGGACGTGCAGGGTCCCGTCGTCGGTGTCGGCGATGAGCCGCAGCGTCGCGACCGCCTCGTCCGGGTCGCCGCCGGTGAGGGCCTGGACGGCGAGGGAGATCGGCCAGACGTAGCGGTCGGGGGTGTGCGGGCTGCCGATGCCGGCGGCGGCGGTGCCCCGGTGGAACCAGGGGTTCTCCTCGCTGAGCACCAGCGCGCGCGTCGCCCGGTAGAGCGGGTCGTCGGCGGCGCACGCCCCCAGCAGGGGCAGCGACAGCAGGCTGGGGGTGTTCGCGTCGTCGGCCAGCAACCGCCCGCCGAGGCCGTCGACCTCGTAGGCCCACACCCGCCCGTGCACGGGGTGCTCGACGACGCCGTGCTCCGCCACCCCGGCCCGCAGCTCGGCGGCCAAGGCCGCGGCGTCGCGGGCCAGCGCCGGATCGGCGAACACCTCCGCGGCGAAGGTCGCGACGTGGTCGAGGGCGCGGGCGGCGAACAGGTTGGCCGGGACGTTGTAGCCGAACTCGCAGGCGTCGTCGCTGGGCCGGAAACCCGACCAGGTCATCCCGGTGCGGGCCACGGGGGTCCCCAGGCCGTCGCGGTCGAGGGTCTCGCTGCGCAGGTCGGTGGGGCGCACGAACCGGTACGGGGAGCGTTCCTCGTGGTCCTGCTCCAGGCGCCAGAGGTCCACGACCCGGCGCATCGCGGGGTGGGCGTCGGCGCCGAGCAGGTCGTCGCGCCCGGTCGCCCGGCGCAGCCGGTGCGCGAGCAGGACCGGGAACGCGAGGGAGTCGACCTCGTACTTGCGCTCCCACAGCCACGGGTCGTCGCCGAGGTCGCCGGGTTCGTGGCAGGCGCCGGTGGGGCCGTCGTTGAAGGCGTTGGCGTAGGGGTCGTGGCGGACGGCGGCGAACTGCGCGCGCAGCACCCCGGCGATCACGCCGGTCAGCGCGGGGGCCCGGTCCAGCAGCAGCAGGTACGGCTGCCACTGGGCGGTGGAGTCGCGCAGCCACATCGCCGGGATGTCGCCGGTGACCACGAACACCGAACCGTCCGGGCGCACGGTCGGGGTCCGCTCGACGGTCTCGCGCAGCGCGCGGGCGAAGAGGCGGCCCACCCGCTCCCCGGCCCGCTGCGCGACGCGGGCCGCGAGGTCCTCGACGAGGGGGTCGGGCAGGAGGCCGGTCATCCGGGAACGGTAGTGCGCCCCGGTCCCCGCCGCGGCCGGGCCCACCCCCGCCGGACCCACCCCTGCCGGACTACCCCCGCCCGGCCCGCGCGGCCGGCGCCTGGGCCGCCGCCCCGATCGCGGCGACCGGACGGCCGGGGGGCAGCAGGGCCAGACGTTCGTGCAGGGCGAGGCCCCGCAGGAACACCGAGCTCCGCGCCTGCCGCCGCAGGGCGTCGGAGACGCTGCGCAGCAGCGGTTCCCCGACCGCCGCCACCCCGCCGGCGAGGACGATGCGGCCGGGGTCGCAGGTCAGCGCGAGCGTCCGCACCGCGAGGGCGACCCCGGTGCTCCACCGCTCCAGGACCTCCGTCGCCGCGGGGTCGCCGGCCGCGGCGGCGGCGAACAGGTGCTCCGCGGAGCGGCCCTCGTCGCCGTGCGGCCAGTCCCGGCGCAGCGCCGAACCGGCCGCCACCGTCTCCAGGCAGCCCCGCTGCCCGCAGTTGCACGGCAGCCCGCGGGGGTCCAGGGCGAGGTGCCCGATCTCGCCCGCCGCCCCGCCGGACCCGCGCAGCAGCCGCCCGCCCACGACGATGCCCGCGGCCAGGCCGGTGCCCAGCGAGAGCAGGGCGAGGTCGGTGCCGGGCCCGAAGGCGGCGTAGGCCCCCAGGGTCGAGGCGTTGACGTCGTTCTCGACGGCCACCGGCACCCCGCCCAGGGCGGTGCTCACCAGCCCGGCGAGGTCCACCGGGTCGGGGCCCAGGCCGAGGTTCACCGCGTTGCGCACGGTGCCCGCCGCCGGGTCCACCAGGCCGGGGATGCCGATGCCCACGCCCGAGACCGCCCCCGGCCCGGGCGGTCCCGGGTCGGCGACGAGGTCGGCGACCAGGTCCGCCACCGCGGCCGCGGCCGTGGCGACGACCCCCGCGACACCGGTGGAGGTGGGCCGGCGCACGGTGGCCAGCACCTCCTGGCCGGGGCCGACCGCGACACCGTCCACCTTCGTGCCGCCGACGTCGAGGCCGACCCGGACCGGGCGCAGCGGCCCGGTGGCGGGGCCGGTGCGGGAGGACGCGAACACCGGCACGACTCAGCTCCCCGAGCGCAGCAGCGCGTGCCGCAGGCCGAACTCCGCGAGGCTGTCCGAGAGCCCCCCGGGTCGCGACCGCAGCAGCCAGCAGGTCCGCTGCTCCTCCAGCAGCGCCTCGAGCTCGACGAGCAGCCGGCCCGCCGCGACCGGTTCGAAGGACCCGTCGTCGGCGCGCACCTGCAGGGCCCGCACCGCGAGGTCGGACAGCCGCAGCGCCTGGGCCAGTTCCCGCAGCACGACGTCGCCGTCGGCGCAGGCCGGTTCCGCCGCGCGCAGGTCGTCCAGGCAGGAGGTGAGCGTGGCGTGCGCCGCGGCCAGGGCCTCGGGGGTGGGCACGGCCCACGGCTTGAGCTGGTCCGGTTCGCGCAGCACCAGGACCAGCGGGGAGGCGTTGAGCAGCGGCGCCCCCAGCTGCGCGGTCACCCGCCCGGAGCGGACGAGGACGTCGCCGGTGATCCCGGTGGGGTCCATCAGCAGCGCGTCGGAGAGGACGGCGGCGACGTCGACGTCGCGGTTGTCCTCCAGCGACCAGGACACCGCCCCGCCGAAGAGGGCCGGGCCGAAGGCGACCGACGGCGGGTCCCAGTGGCCGTGGTCGCCCCAGGCGGTGTTGAGGAAGCCCTGCGCGGAGTTCTCCAGCCCGACCTCGGCGGCGTCGACCATGTTGCCGACGGCGTTCTCCCAGCGGCCCAGCAGCGAGTTCCAGCTGCTGGTGCCCGGGGCCACCCAGAACGGGATCCCGGCCTCGAGGAGGAGCTTGGCCCGGTCGCGGAACCCGTCGCGCAGGGCGGTGACGTCGAGGCCCTGGGCGCGCCACTCCTGCACCTGCCCGCCGTCGGCGTCCAGCACCTCGGCCAGCAGCTGCGGGGAGTCGTACTGCCACACGACGGGGATCGCCCCGGCGGGGACCTTGTCCATGAGCTCGGGGTGGTCGCCGAAGACGTCGGCCCAGAACTCCACCGCGTAGCCGCGGTCCAGCCACGGCTGCATGACGGAGGTGACGTACTCGAAGTAGACGGTGCCCAGGCCCACCTCCTCGGCCCGCTGGGCGCTCTTGCCGGTGCCCAGCTCCCACGGCTCGTCGGCGCCGATGTTGATGCGGCGGGTCCGGAAGTTGGGGACGACGTCCTCCAGCAGACCCTGCACGAACTCCGCGTTCTCCGGGGTCGGTTCCACGGTGCTGGGCGGGCGGTGCAGCCCGCGCATCGTGAACCCGTCCTCGTTCTCGGCGCGCTTGGCGTGCTGGGGGTGCTTGAGGAAGCGCTCCATGTGCCCGAGGGTGTTCTGGTTGCAGACCAGCTCGATGCCCTTCGACGCGCACAGGGCGTCCAGCCACTGCAGGTCCGCGGCCGTCAGCGGGGAGGCGTCCTGCCACACCGCCTGCTCCCCGCGGAACGCGTAGGTGTGCTCGGTGTAGAGCTCGAAGGCGTTGATGCGGCTGAGTTCCATGACCTCGACCCAGCGGGCCAGGGTGCGCCGGGTCGGCACCCGGTCCCGGCTGACGTCGAGCATGAAGCCGCGGACGGGGAAGTCCGGGTGGTCGCTGATGTCGTAGCTCGTCGTCGCGAAGTCGACGCCGGCGCGCAGCTGGTCCAGCGTCGCGAGCCCGTAGCGCAGGCCGGCGGCGTCGGCGTGGGTGACGGTGATGCCTTCGGCGGAGGTCTGGACCCGGAAGCCCTGGGCCGGGACGGCGGGGTCGAGGACCACGCGCACGGTGGCGCCGGGGGCGGGACCGCTGCCGGTCGTCGTCGACATCGACTTCGGACGGGGGAAGGGGGTGACAGGCACGAGGAGCGCTCCTGGTGGTGGGGGTGGGGTGGGTCAGCCCTTGACGGCGCCGGCGACCATGCCCTTGGTCATGGCGTTCTGGACGATGACGAAGACGACGAGGACGGGGACGGCGACGAGGGTGGACCCGGCCATGACGCCGGCCCAGTCGGTCTCCTGGAGGTTGGAGGAGAACGTCCGCAGCCACACCGGCAGCGTCATCCGGTCGCCGGAGGAGAGCATGACGAACGCGAGGGTGAACTCGTTCCAGGCGACGAGGAAGCCGAACACGCCGGTGGCGACCAGGCCCGGCCCCAGCAGGGGCAGGGTGACCCGGGTGAACGCGGTGAACCGGGAGCAGCCGTCGACCATGGCGGCCTCCTCCAGCTCCACCGGGACGCCGTCGACGAAGCCCTTCAGCATCCACACGGTGAACGGCACGATGAGGCCGGTGTAGAGCAGCGAGAGCCCGACGACGGAGTTCAGCAGGCCCCAGCCGTCCAGCATGCGGTACTGGGAGATGAACAGCGCCTCGGCCGGGATCATCTGCACGACGAGCACCGAGATGAGGACCCCGCGGCGGCCGATGAAGGAGAACCGGCTCAGGGCCACGGCCCCGAACAGGGCGGCGAGGATCGACACCGCGATGGACAGCAGCGTCACCGCGAGGCTGAAGCCGAGGGAGCGCCAGAAGAGGGGGGTGTGCAGGATCTGGTCGAAGGAGCGCAGCGTCGGCTCCAGCGGCGCGAGCAGCGGGGGAGTGCTCCGCAGCCGGTCCGCCGGCATGAGGGCGGAGTTGATCATCCAGTAGATGGGGAACGCCCAGAGGGCGGCCAGCGCGAGGGCCAGCACGTTCCACAGCGGGCGGTGCCGGTTCCTGGCCGAGCGGGTCGTGGTGTCGAAGAGGCCGGCCCCCGCGCTGGTCCCGGTGGTGGTCCCGGTGGTGGTCCCGGTGGTGGTGCCCGTGGTCGTCGCCATCAGATGTCTCCCTGCTTCATCAGCGTCCGCATGTACCGCCAGGTCAGGGCCAGGACGAGCAGCAGCATGACCGTGGCCAGCGCCGAGGCGATGCCGTAGTTCCCGCCGCCGATCCCCGTCTCGTACACGTAGGTCCCCAGGAGGTTGGTGGACCGGTTGTTGCCGGCGCTGGCCTGCAGGACCTTGATCTGGGTGAAGACCTTGAGGTCCCAGATGATCTCGAGCATGGCGATCAGCAGGATCACCGGGCGGATGATCGGCAGGACGATGTGCCGCAGCCGGGCGAACCCGCCGGCGCCGTCGAGCTGGCCGGCCTCCAGGACCTCCTCGTCGACCTGGGTCAGGGCGGCGTAGGTCGTGAGGGTGACCAGGGGCACCGACGTCCAGATCACCGTGACCGAGGCGATGGCGAAGAACGTCCAGGGGCTCCCGGCCAGCCAGGAGAAGTTCTCGAAGCCGACCAGGCCGAGGGAGGTGAGGACCCAGTTCACCAGGCCGTAGCGGGGTTCGACCAGCCAGGTGTAGACGGTGAGGGCCGCCAGCGGGGGCATGGCCCAGGCCAGGACGAGGGCGATCTGCAGGGCGATCCGGGCGAAGGTCGAGAGCTTCTGGAGCAGCAGGGCGAAGGCGACGCCGATCACCATCGTCACCCCGGCGCTGACGAGGCAGAAGGCGATCGAGCGGGCGGTGACGATCCAGAAGTACGGGTCGGTGAGGACCTGCCGGTAGTTCTCCAGGCCGATCCAAGTGGGTGGGCGGCCGAACTGCTGGGCCAGGCCGAACTCCTGGAACGACATGACGAACTGCCGCACCATGGGGTAGCCCAGCGCCAGGCTGACCAGGACCACGGGCAGGACCAGGAGGAGGTAGGGCACGGCGAGCGACCCGCGGCGGCGTGGTCCCGCCCGGCGGCGCACCGGGTCCGGTGACCCGGTGCGCGCGGTGGTGGGGGCGTTGCGGACGCCGGCGCTGAGCTGGTCGGACACCACGTTCTCCTCCTGCTGGTCCTCGTGGGCTGGTCGGTCAGCTCTGGTTCAGGGCGTCGGCGATGGTCTTGTCGAGGTCGGCGGCGACGGTCTTGACGTCCTCGCCCTTGGCGATGCGGACCCAGAAGTCGCGGGGGACGTTGTTGCCGTCGAGCACGCCCCACTGCGGGGAGTTCGGCGTGAGGACGGAGTTCTCGATGATCTCCTGCGCGATGGAGCCCGTCGGTCCCTCCAGGGCGGAGGTGAAGGAGGTGCGCCCGGGGATCCAGCCGCCGATCTTGGCCATGTCGGTCATGAAGTCGTCGGCGTAGATGAGCTTCAGCAGCGCCTTCGACAGCTCGAGGTTGTGGTTGTTGGCCGAGATGCCGATGCTGGAGCCCCCGGAGAACGTCTTGCCGATGCTGCCCGGGGTCAGGCCCGGCAGGGCCATGACGGCGACCTTGCCGGCGTCCCACATCGCCTGGTCGATCTTCGCGGCGGCGACGTTCAGCGCGCTGTAGATGCCGAGCTTGCCGTCGTTGAACAGCTGGTGCGCGGCCTGGACGTTCTCGTTGGAGTCCAGTGCGTACTTGGTCGCGTGGAGCATGAGGTCCTGCACCTGGGTGAGGGCGGCCTGCGACTCGGGGCTGGACAGCGTGCCCTTCCAGGTGTCCCCGTCCTGCTCGGCGTACTGCCCGCCGTGGGTGAACAGCCAGCCCTCGTTGGTGTGCGGGTCCGCGCCGGGCATGTAGATGCCGGAGAAGTCGGGGTTGCCCTCGGGGTTGGCCGCGTCCAGCGCCTTCGCGGCGGCGACGAGCTCGTCGAGGCTGGTGGGTTCGGCGATGCCGGCCGCGGCGAACAGGTCCTTGCGGTAGTAGTACACGCGGGCGCCGGCGTAGAGCGGGGTGGCGTAGAGCTTGCCCTCCCAGGAGCCCGCGTCGATGAAGCTCTGGATGAGGTCGCCGCCGCCGAGGGTCTCCTCCTGGTCGGAGATGTCCAGCAGGGCGCCGACGGAGGAGAACAGCGCGACCTGGGTGTTGCCGAACTCGACGACGTCGGGGCTCTCGTCCTCGCTGGCCAGGCTGGTCTGCAGCTTGGAGACGATGCCGTCCCACTGCTGGACCTCGATGGTGAGGGTCGCGCCCTCGTTCTCGCTCTCGAAGGTCTCCTTCAGCCGGTCCTGGGTCTCCTGGGGGACGGAGTCCTCCATGAACCAGATCGTGAGGTCCTTGCTGCCGCCTCCGCCGCCCCCACCGCCCCCTGCGCTGCTGTCGCCGGAGGCGGAGTCGCCGCCGCAGGCGGCGAGGCCACCGAGGAGGGTGGCGCCGGAGGCGCTGGCGAGCAGGGATCGCCGGGTGAGGTTCATGGGGGCAGCCTTTCGGGGTCCGGGTGCGACGGTGCGGGGTGGACGGGCAGACGTCCGGGGAGCGGGGGGAGCGGGGGACTCGGCCTTGAGTCTTCGCACCCCGGTGTGCCGGTGACAAGTGTTAGGACGCCTGCTTAACAAGAATGTAACGCCCTCCGCCCGCGGGGGGAAGAGGGACTTGCCGAGGATTCGTCAGCGGGGCAAACTAATGCCGTGACCGTCCCCACCGCCCCCGGTCCGCGGCCACACCCGACGCCGTGGCGCACCTCGACCCGGGCCCTGCGCCCGCGCGCGAAGGTGCTGCCCTCCCAGGCCCGCGCCCACAACCGCTCCGTCGTGCTGGGGCTCCTCTTCCACGAGGGGCCCGTCTCGCGCGCCGACCTCGCCCGCGCCACCGGCCTGACCCGGGTCACCGTCTCGGAGATCGTCGGCGACCTCCTCACCGACGGGCTGGTCGCCGAGCTGGGCCTGCGCCCGGAGGGGAGGGTCGGCAAGCCGGCCATGATGGTCGGGCTGCGCGCGGCCGAGCACCACGTCGTCGCCGTCGACCTGCAGCGGCTGCCCGCGGCCCGCGTCGCGGTGCTCGACCTCTCCGGCACCGTCGTCAGCGAGACCACCGCCGACGTCACCGGCCTGCGCGGGGAGGACGCGACGGCCGCCCTGGAGGACCTCTGCCGCGCCGGCATCGCCGGTGCGCCGCAACGGGTGGTGGGCGTCGGCATCGGGACCCCCGGCATCGTCGACGCCACCGGGCGCGTGGTGGAGTCCGCCCGGCTGGGCTGGCGCTCGGTGCCGCTGGCCGAGCGGCTCTCCCACGCGCTGGGGGTCGGGGTCCACGTCGCCAACGACGCCGACACCGCCGCGCTGGCCGAGTTCACCTACGGCGAGGCGTCCCCCTCGGGCTTCATGGTCGTCGCCGTCGGCCAGGGGGTGGGCGCCGGGCTCGTGCTGGACGGGCACCTGGTGCGCGGGCACCGGCTCGCGGCCGGGGAGATCGGCCACCTCACCGTCGACCCCCGCGGGGAACCCTGCGAGTGCGGGCGCCGCGGGTGCCTGGAGACCATCGTCGCCCCCGCCTACCTGGACCGGACGCTCGCCGGGCGGACCCCGGCCCGCCGGCGCAGCGCCCTGCGCGACGCCGGCCACCGGCTCGGGGCGGTGCTCGCCCCCGTCGTCGCCGCCCTGGACCTGGAGGAGGTCATCCTCACCGGGCCCGCCGAGCTGCTCGACGGCCCGCTGCTGGAGGCGGCCCGGGAGACCGTCCAGACCACCTGCCTGCCCACCGAGGGGACCGCCCCGCAGGTGCGGATGGCCCAGCTCGGGGCCAACGGCGTGCTGCAGGGGGCCGCGGCCCTGGTGCTGTCGGGGGAGTTCGGCTTCAGCTGACCCGCGCCCGCCCCGGACCCGCCGGCCCGGCCCGCCCGCGGGCGGGCCGGGCGCGGCTCAGGACTCGAAGGCGCTGGGCAGGTACCGCTCGACGTTCTCCGCCGTCACGACGGGGGCGTACAGTTGGACGGTCCGGGGGACCTCCACCTCCACGAGGTCGCTCATCGCCTTCCGCTGGACGAGGAGACGGGCCAGGCGGACGCCGTCGGCGGCCTGGGTGGAGGGGTAGACCACCGTCGCCTTGACCACGGAGTCCCCGGACTGGATCTCCCGCATGACGTTGGCCGAGCCGGCGCCGCCGACCATGACGAACTCGTCGCGCCCCGCCTCCTCGATGGCGGCCATCACCCCGACCCCCTGGTCGTCGTCGTGGTTCCACAGCGCGTCGATCTTCGGCGCGGCCTGCAGCAGGTTCGCCGCCGCCTGCTGCCCGCCCTGGACGGTGAAGTCCGCGGCGACGCGGTTGTCGACGTCGAGCCCGCACTCGCCCAGGGCGTCGGCGAAGCCCTGGCTGCGGTCCTGGGTCAGGGGCAGCGAGTCGATCCCGGCGATCTCCGCGACCACCGCGCCGGGGGTGTCGCCCACCTGCTCGCAGACGTAGGTCCCGGCGGAGACCCCCATGCCGTAGTTGTCGCCGAGGACGGTGGTCCGCGCGGCGGCGGGGCTGGAGAACTCCCGGTCGACGTTGACGACCGTGATCCCCGCCTCCATGGCGCGCGTGGCGACCTCGGTCAGCGCCGCCCCGTCGTAGGGCAGCAGCACGATGGCGTCCACCCCGTCGTTGATGAACTGCTCGACCTGGCTGATCTGCAGGTTGACGTCGTTGGTGCCCTCGGAGACCCGCAGCTCGACGTCGTCGTAGCGCTCCGCCTCCTTCGTGGCGGCGGAGGTGATCGCGCCCATCCAGCCGTGGTCGGAGGCGGGGGCGGAGAACCCGATGACGACCTGCTCGCCCTCCTCGTCGTTGCCGCCGGCCGCGGCGGGCGCCGAACTGCTGTCCCCCTCCGGCTCGGCGGGGGTGTTGGAGGTGCAGGCGCCGAGCAGCACGGCGGTGGCGGTGACGGCGCCGGCGGCGATCAGCCGGCGGCGCAGCGGGGTGCGGGGTGCGGACACGGGATCTCCTTCGATCCTGGGCGGTGCGGGGGTGGTGCGGACCGGGCGGTCAGGCGCCGCGCGAACGGGCCGCGAAGCGCTGCTGGAGCATCACGGCGGCGACGATGATGGCGCCCTTGGCCACCGACTGCGCCGAGATGGACAGGTTGTTCTGGGTGAAGACGTTGGTGAGGGTGGCGAAGATCAGCACCCCGAAGACGGTGCCGACGACGGTTCCCCGCCCGCCGGCCAGCAGGGTCCCGCCCACCACCACGGCCGCGATCGCCTCCAGCTCGTAGAGACCGCCGTTGGTGGAGGACCCGGCCGTCGTGCGGGCCAGCATCATGACGGCCGCGATGCCGGCGGTGAGACCGGAGAGGGCGTACAGGTAGGCCGTGTGCCGCTTCACCGCGATGCCCGCGAGGCGGGCCGCCTCCGGGTTGCCGCCCACGGCCACGGTCCGCCGCCCGAAGGTCGTCCGGTTGAGCAGGACCCAGCCGGCCACCGCGACCAGCGCGAACACCCACACCAGCACCGGGACGCCCAGGACGCTGCCCTGGAAGGCGTCGAGGAACGGCTGGACCCGCACGATCTGCGTGCGGCGGTTCGCGATGACCTCCGCCAGGCCGCGGGCGGCGACCATCATGCCCAGCGTGGCGATGAAGGCCACGACGCGGCCGTAGGCGACGAGGACCCCGTTGACCAGACCGCACACCGTGCCCACCAGCAGCGCGGTGAGGACCATCAGCGACCAGTGGGTGTCCTGGGCCATGGTCTGCGTCGCCAGCGTCGTGGCCCAGACCGAGGCCAGGCCCAGGACGGAACCCACGGACAGGTCGATGCCGCCGCCGGTGATGACGAAGGTCATCCCGATGCTGAGGACGCCGATGACGGCCGCGAACCGCAGGATCGTCAGCAGGTTGTCCACGCTGGCGAAGCGCTCCCCGGCGGTGGCCACCCCCACGACGCAGACCAGGAGCAGGACGACGACCAGGCCGACGCTGCGCCCGGCGCCTCCGCCGAGCCGCCCGCGCCCACCGGCACCGCGCGCCGGTGCGCTGCGCTCCAGCGGGGCCGGGCGGTCCGGGTCCGGCGGGACGCTCCCCGCCGTCGACAGGGGCGGGGGCAGCTGCTCGCTCACGCGGCACGTCCTTCCATGACGAGGTCGAGCACCCGGTGCTCGTCGATCCGGTCCGCGGGGCCGCTGTGCAGGACCCGGCCCTCGGCGACGACGAGGACGCGGTGGGAGAGGCCGAGCACCTCCTCGATCTCGCTGGACACCACGACGACGGCGTTGCCGGCCGCGGTCAGCGACCGCACCAGGGCGTACACCTCGGCGCGCGCGCCCACGTCCACGCCCCGGGTGGGTTCGTCGAGCAGCAGGACCCGGCAGCCGTGCACCAGCCACCGGGCGAGCACGGCCTTCTGCTGGTTGCCCCCGGAGAGGGTCCGCACCGGGCGGTCGGGGTCGGCCGGGCGCAGGTCGAGGGCGGCGATCTGCTCCCGCGCGCTGGCCCGTTCCGCGCGCTCGTCGAGGACGGGCCCGCGCGCGAAGCGCCCGAACGTCGAGAGGGTGATGTTCCGGTACACCGGCTCGTCGAGCAGCAGGCCCTGGCTCTTGCGCTCCTCCGGGGCCAGCCCGATCCCGGCGCGCACGGCCGCGGCGACCGATCCCGGTCGCAGCGGCCGGCCGCCGACCAGGACCTGCCCCGCCGTCGCCCGGCGGGCGCCGAAGACGGTCTCCAGGATCTCCGAGCGCCCCGAACCGACCAGTCCGGCCAGGCCCACGACCTCGCCGGCGCGCACGCTGAAGGAGACGTCGGAGAAGGAACCCCGCAACCCCAGGTCGCGCACCTCCAGCAGCGTCTCGCGGTCCGCGGGCACGGGGGTGCGGGCGGGGAAGACCTGGTCCACCGCGCGGCCGGTCATCAGCCGGATCAGCTCCGCGGTGGGGGTCCCGGCGACGGGCAGGCCCGCGGCGACCGTGCGGCCGTCCTTGAGGACGGTGATCCGGTCCCCGACCCGGCGGATCTCCTCCAGGCGGTGGGAGATGTAGAGCACGGCGACCCCGGCGGCGGTGAGCTGCCGCACCACCCGGAACAGGTTCGCGACCTCCTCGGAGTCGAGGACCGCGGAGGGTTCGTCCATGACGATGAGCCGGGCCTCGTGCGACAGGGCGCGCGCCATGCTCACCACCTGCTTGCCCGCCGCGGAGAGGGAACCGACCTCCCGGGTGGGGGAGATCTCGCCGTGGCCGAGCCGCCGGAGCAGGTCCCGGGTGCGGGCGTGCGCCTCGCGGCGCCGGGTCAGCCCCGCCCGGGAGGTCTCGTGCCCGAGGTGGACGTTCTCGGCCACCGTGAGGCCGTCGACGACGTCGAGCTCCTGGTGCATCGTGGCGATGCCGGTGCGCAGCGCCGCGACCGGGGTCGGCAGGACGACCTCCTCGCCCAGCCACCGGACGGCCCCGGCGGTGGGCTGGTGCGCCCCGGCCAGGACCTTGATGAGGGTGGACTTGCCCGCGCCGTTCTGCCCGAGCAGGCAGTGCACCTCCCCGGGCCGCACCTCGAGGTCCACCCCGTCCAGGGCGCGCACCCCGGAGAACTCCTTGACGATGCCCCGCGCGACCAGCAGGGGTTCCACCGTCGCGGGGCCGGCGGGGACGGGCCGCCCCGGTGCGTCGCCGTCGACGCGGTCGTCGTTGACCATGCCGGTGAACCTACGAGGGGGTTTCGGGACGCGTCAAGGAAGCCGCCGGAGGGGGAGCGGGGTCAGCGCCCCCCGTCGGGCAGGGCGGTGGCGAGGCTCTCCAGCGCGCCCAGCCGGTCCTCGCCCACCGGGAACAGCACCACCTCGTCCAGCCCGGCCGCGCGCAGCTCCGCGATCCGCGCCCGGACCCGTTCGGCCGGGCCCACCAGCGTCAGGTCCTCGACCCACGCGTCGGGCATCCGGCGGGTGAACTCCTCCGCGTCGGCGCACTGCGCGTGCAGGGCGCGCAGCTCCTCGGCGTAGGCCGAGGGCGCGACGTGGGCGGCGGCGTCGGGCAGGCCGACCCAGACCAGCCCGGGGCGGACGGCGGCGCGGGCGCGGGCGAGGTCGTCGTCGACGGCGGCCAGTTCGTAGCCGATCAGCCGGTGCCTCTCGACCGCCGGGGTCCCGATCTGCTCGCGGGCCAGGCGGGCGTACTCCGGGGTCACGGGCTCGGCGAGCAGCGTCGCGTCGAGGTGGGCGCCGGAGACCGCCAGCGACCTCGGGCCGCGGACCCCGGCGGCGACGGCCGGCGGGTGCGCCGGCGGGGTCTCCAGCCGGACCCCGTCCAGGTGGACGTAGCGGCCGTCGAGGGTCACCGTCTCGCCGTGCAGCAGGCGCCGGACCGCGGTGACGTGCTCGGTGAACGACGTGAGCGGGCTGGCGCCCCAGGCGCCGACCTGCCGCATCCAGAACGGCACCCCGTGCCCGAACCCGACGGTGAACCGCCCCGGGAAGAGGTCGGCCAGGGTGGCGGCCTCCATCGCGGCGAACGCGGGGTTGCGGGCCGCGGCGGGGGCGATGCCCAGACCGACGTGGATCCGCCGGGTGACCGCGAGGACCGCCGCGGCCTGGGCGAAACCGCCCCGGAAGCCGAGGTCCTCGATCACCCAGAGGGAGTCGAAGCCGAGCTCGTCGGCCCGGCGGGCGAAGGGCAGGACGTCGGCGGTCGGCAGGTCGCGGGGCAGGGTCACACCGGTGCGCACCCCCGGAACCTACTGGACGGCGGGCCGGGCCACCGAGCGCGCGAACAGCGTGGAGAGGGCCACCACCGCCAGCACCACGAGGATCGCCGAGCGCAGCCCGGCGTGCTGCCCGACGAAGCCCAGCAGCGGCGGTCCGACGAGGAACGCCGCGTACCCCGCCGTCGCCACGGCGCTGACCCGCCGGGCCGCGCCGGCCGGGTCGTCCCCGGCGGCCGAGAGCGCGACGGGGAAGCCCAGCGCCGCCCCCAGGCCCCAGAGCAGCACCCCCACCGCGGCCACCGCGATGCCGGGGGCGAGGGAGACCAGCCCGATCCCGGCCACCGCGCAGGCCGCGGAGGCGAGCACCACCGGCGTCCGGCCGTAGCGGTCCAGGAACCAGCCCCCGCCGAAGCGCCCGGCCGCCATCGCCGCCCCGAAGAACGCGAAGACCAGCGACCCCGTCGTCGCGCTCAGCCCGAACCCGTCGACGACGATGAGGGGCAGCCAGTCGTTGGCCGACCCCTCGGCCAGCGCCATCCCCAGCACGATCACCCCGATCGCCAGGGTGCGGGTCTCGCGCCACACGGCGAGAGGGCTGCCCGGGGGACCGGCGCGCCCGGCCACGCGCGGTTCGGCGCCGGTGGCGGGGGGCAGGTGGCGCACCAGCCAGGCCGTGCAGGTCGCGGTCAGCGCGGCCACGGCCAGCAGGTGGGCGAGCACCGGCAGGTGCGCGGCGTTGGCCAGGAGCCCCAGGACCGCGCCCACGCACAGCCCGAGGCTGTAGCTGCCGTGCAGGGAGGGGACGACGGTGCGTCCCACGACCGCCTCGAGGGCGACCCCCTCCACGTTGAGGGCGATCTCGCCCGAGCCCATGCCGAAGCCGATCCCGGCCAGGCCCACGGCCACCAACCAGCCCAGGCCGAGGGTCGCGCCGAGGCCCGCGACCGCGGTCCCGGCGGCGACGGCCAGCAGACCCGTGCGCACCACGGCCCGGGCCCCGCTGCGCGCGACGTAGCCGCCGCCCACGGCGATGCCCGCCATCGACCCCACGGACATCCCGGCGATGACGAGCCCCATCGCGGCGGTGCTGGAGTGGGTCAGGTCGCGGATGGCGGGCGTGCGCGAGACCCAGGCCGCCATCGTCAGGCCGTTGCAGCCGAAGGCGGCGGTCAGCGCCGCCCGCCACCGCGCGGCGGGGACGTCCACGTCGGCGCCCCCTCAGCGCGGGCGGCGGGCGAACAGGTCGGTCACCCGGTGGCCCAGGGCCAGGCCGCGCGCCTCGAAACCGGTCACCGGGCGCCAGGCCGGGCGGGAGCCCAGCCCGCCCGGCTCCAGGACCAGGCCCGGTTCGGCGGAGAGCACCGCGGTCATCTGCTCCGCGTACGGCTCCCAGTCCGTCGCGAGGTGCAGCAGGCCGCCGGGGGCCAGCCGGTCGGCGACCAGGGCGGCGAAGCCGGCGTCGACCAGGCGGCGCTTGTGGTGGCGGGGCTTGCGCCAGGGGTCGGGGAAGTACACCCGCACCCCGGCCAGGCTGCCGGGGCGGATCCGCCGGTGCAGGAGCATCCGCCCGTCGCCCTCGTGGACGTGGACGTTGGTCAGCCCGCGCTCGTCCACGCCCTGCAGCAGCCGCGCGACGCCCGGGGTGTGCACGTCGGTGGCGACGACGTGGGTGCCCGGGTCCGCCTCGGCCATGGCCAGCGTGCTGGCTCCCATCCCGAACCCGATCTCCAGGACGACCGGCGCGCCGCCGGAGAGCGCCGGCAGGTCCAGCGCGCCCTCGCCCGCGGGCAGGGCGAAGCGGCCCTGCAGGTTCTCCAGCGCGGCGCGGCCGGTGGTGCCCATCCGGCCCCGGCGCAGCTTGTAGGAGCGGGTGGTGTCGTCGGGATCGGCGAGGGCGGTCACCGGACCATCATCGGCCACCGGAATACCTTCCAGTGGAAGCCTGGTGTGTAGGATCCTGCACGGCAGGGTGGCCGCCTCCGTGACCGCCGGCTGCGAGTCCGTTCACGACCTCCGCAACGAAGGAGCCCCCAGGTGCCCCGGAAACCCTCCGTCCAGCTCTACTCGGTGCGCGACGCCGTGCAGGCCGACCTGCCCGGCGCCCTCGCGCGCCTGGCCGAGATCGGGTTCGAGCAGGTCGAGCCCTACGGCTTCCACGAGCGGGCGGTGGAGTTCAAGGACGCCCTCGCCGCCGCCGGCGTCACCGCCCCCTCGGGCCACGCGCCCGTCATCGACTCCGAGAACCCCGCGGCGATCTTCGAGGCCGCCAACACCCTCGGCATCACCACCGTCATCGACCCGTTCGTGCCGAGCGAGCGCTGGCGGACCGCCGACGACGTCGCCCGCACCGCCGACCGGGTGAACGAGCTCAGCGCGCTGGCCCACGAGTACGTCCTGACGTTCGGCTACCACAACCACGCCTGGGAGCTCGAGAACACCGTCGAGGGCCGCCCGGCGCTGGAGCTGTTCGTCGACCGCCTCGCACCGCAGGTCGTCCTGGAGATCGACACCTTCTGGGCCACCGTCGGCGGCGCCGACACCCCCGCGCTGCTGCGCTCGCTGGGGGACCGGGTTACCCTCATCCACGTCAAGGACGGGGCCAAGAGCACCGACACCTCCACCCAGCAGCCCGCCGGGCAGGGCGAGGTCGACGTCGCCGCCATCCTCGCCGCCGCCCCGCAGGCGCTGCGGGTCGTGGAGTTCGACGCCTACGCCGGGGACGTCTTCGACGGCCTCGCGCAGTCCTTCGCGTGGCTGCAGGAGAACGACCGGTGAGCGCGGGAACCGGAACGGGTTCCGGGCGCGTCGGCGTCGGGATCATCGGGGCGGGGAACATCTCCACCCAGTACCTCGAGAACCTCACGAAGTTCCCCGACGTGGACGTGCGCTTCGTCGCTGACATCGCCCTGGACCGCGCGGCGGCGCAGGCCGAGGCCTTCGGCGTGCCCGCCTCCGGCAGCGTCGCGGACCTGCTGGCCCGCGACGACGTCGAGATCGTCGTCAACCTGACGATCCCCGCCGCCCACGCCGAGGTCGGGCAGCAGGTGCTGGCCGCCGGCAAGCACGTGTGGAGCGAGAAGCCCCTCGCCCTGGACGCGGAGTCCGGCCTGGCCCTGCTCGCCGACGCCCGCGCCGCCGGCCTGCGCGTGGCGTGCGCCCCGGACACCGTGCTGGGGGCGGGCATCCAGACCGCGCTGCGGGCCATCGCCCGCGGCGACATCGGCGAACCCCTCACGGCGACGACGATGTTCCACGTCCCCGGCCCCGAGGCCTGGCACCCCAACCCCGACTTCCTCTTCGCCCACGGCGCGGGTCCCCTGTTCGACATGGGCCCCTACTACGTGACGACGCTGGTCCACGCGTTCGGTTCCGCCAGCCGGGTGCAGGCGGTGTCGTCGCGGTCGGTGGCGACGCGCACCATCGCGACCGGGCCGCGCGCGGGCGAGACGTTCCCCGTCGAGGTCCCCACCCACCACGCCGCGCTGCTGGAGTTCGACGGCGGGCAGTCCGCCCAGTCCACGTTCTCCTTCCAGCACGCGCTGCCGCGGTCGGGCTTCGTCGAGGTCAACGGCACCGAGGGCACCATCGTGCTGCCCGACCCGAACACCTTCGAGGGTGATTCGGTGCTGTGGCGCAACGGGTCCGAGGAACCGGAGACGATCCCGGCGGTGGGTTCGACCTACGGCCGCGGGTCCGGCGTGCTGGACCTGGCGCGCGCGATCCGTTCCGGGGGCACCGAACGCGCCTCCGGGGCCGTGGCCGCCCACGTGCTCGACGTGCTGCTCGCGATCCGGGACGCCGCCGCGGAACGCCGCGTCGTGGAGGTCACCTCGAAGGTCGACCCGGTAGCGCCGCTGCCGGAGGACTGGAACCCCGCCGCCGCCACCCTGTAGGGCGACAGCGCCAGGAGACCTCCGGGTTCCCCCGGGGGTCTCCTGCGTTCAGGAACCGCTCGGCAGGAACCGTTCCAGGAGTTCCAGCGAACGCCGCACGTCGACGGTCCCCGGGTCCAGCAACCACTGGACCTGCAGGCCGTCGGAGGCGGCGACGATCAGCGACGCCGCGTCCGAGGCGTCGATGTCGGCGGGGGTCGTCCCCGCCGCCTGAGAGCGCTCGATGCGCCGGACCAGGTCCTCGCGGACCCGGCGGAAGCGGGCGTTCACGAACTCGCGGGTCGCGGCCCGCTGCTCCTGCAGCGCGTCGGCGGTCAGCGTCGCGTACAGCTGCACCAGCCCCGGGACCTCGCGGTTGCGGTCGGCGCTGCGGGCGATGTCCTCCACGGCCCCGGTGTCCTCGTCCTCGACGAGGAGGCGCTGCTCGTGCTCGCGGTACACCTCGATGAGCAGTTCCTCGCGCGAGGTGAAGTAGTGGCGCAGCGCGGCGTGCGAAACCCCGATCGCGTCCCCGACCGACCGCATGGACGCGCCGTCGACGCCGTGCTCGGCGAACAGCTCGATGGCCCGGTCGAGGATCTGCCGGCGGCGTTCGACGCCCTTGCGGTAGGGACGGGCCGGTCCACGGCGCTCGACGCTGTCGTCTGCCACCGCACCATCGTAGGTGGGGAACCCGCGGCGGAGGTCAGTCCCGCCCGAGGGGGTGGCCGAGGACGAGGAGGGCCAGCGCCCCCAGGCCCAGCAGCAGGGCGGTGGCGGCGGTGACGGCGAGGAGGCCCGCGCCCTCGCCGGCGAGGTCGCCGCGGGTGAGGAGGCCGGCGGTGGCCCGCCGCGCGCGCCGGCCGGCGAGGACGTGGACGACCACCCCGCCGCCGGCGCCGACCACCCCGAGGACCACCGCGCCGGCGCCGAGCTGGGCCGGCAGCAGACGCGCCGCCCCGAGGGAGACCACGACCAGCGACAGCGCGGTCCGGCGCCAGGCCAGCGCCGTGCGTTCCGGCTGCAGGCCCGGGTCGTAGAGCCGGGGCGCGTCCCCCGGTCCCCGCGCCGGCCCGTCCCCCCGCCCGCTCACCGCAGCAGCAGCCCGAGCAGCACGAGGACGCCGGCGAGCGCGGTCCCGGCGGCCAGCGGGGCGGCGAGGGCGGGGGAGGGCAACGGTTCCCCGCGCCGCAGCGCCCGTTCGTCGCGGGTCCACCCCCGCCAGGCCTGGAGGGGGGCGAGCAGGCCGAGCACGACCAGCACGCCCGCGGCGGCCAGCCGCAGCTGCGGCTGGAGGGGCAGGGCCAGGCCCTCCAGGGCGACCCCCGCGGCCAGCAGCGCCAGCGACGTCCGGATCCAGGCGAGGAAGGTTCGCTCGTTGGCGAGGGAGAACCGCGGGTCCGGCTCGCCGCCCTCGCGGTAGACCGAGGCGGGGAACCGGGTGTCCTCGCGCGGGGCGGGTGCGTCCACGAGGTGGAGGATCCCACGGGACGGGGACCCGCGCGGCGGGCCCCACGCACGAGGGCCGCAACAGCTCGGGAGCTGTTGCGGCCCTGGTGTTTCCCACTGGTGCGCCGTCAGGGACTCGAACCCCGAACCCGCTGATTAAGAGTCAGCTGCTCTGCCAATTGAGCTAACGGCGCAACGGGTTGAACTTTAGCAGGCCCACGCCCGTGCCACGAAATCCGGTCCCCGGGGGGGACGAGAGGGGGCGCACCCCCCGGAGCGCCGGACCTCGTGGCGGTGGGGGAGGGGTCAGTCCTGCTTCCACCACTCGTCGTCGGGCAGCCCCTCCGAGGCCAGCAGCTCCGCGGAGTGCGGACCGTCGGGCGAGGCCATGTCCATGATCAGCGACAGCGGGATGTGCTCGGAGAGCATCTCCATGACCGGTTCGGCCGTCGCGTTCGCCTGGGTGTTCTCGTTCGTCATGCGTCCTCCGAGGATCGGTTCCCCCGGGGGCGGGGGACGTAGGAGTGTTCGTCGCCCCCGGCGGCCGCCTTGAGGCCGCGCCCGGGGGAGGACCCGTCCGGCGCAGGGCCCCGGGTCCCGGTCACCGAGCGTGGGGGGCGGCACCCTCCCGCGCCGCGGCGGCCCGTGGGCGGGCGACCCCCGACTGCACCCGCCGCGCGGCGACCACCACCGCGATGCGCCGCCGCCGGCGGCGGGCGGCGGTGGCGTCGAGGGGGTAGCGGGTCAGCACCGGAGAGGTCACGCGCCCCACGCTAGGCAGCCCGGCGGCCGCGCACATCGTCCTCGCGCGGTAGCTCCGCATCACCCTCCGGGATGACCACCCGCCCCGGCCGGGGGCCGCCGGGTGGACGGCGCGGCCACCGGCGGGGACAGTGGGGCGATGCGCGCCGAGGGACGGTGGGGGATCGACCTGACCATGCCGCAGTCGCTGCTGCTGGCCCTGCACCTGCGCGACGCCGCCCGGCTGCGCCCGCCCACCTCCCCGCTCCTGCCCGACCTCCCCCCGCTGGACCCCGCCGCCGTCCCGCTGCCCACCGCCGGCGGTGACCTCACCGGTCTCGAGGCCGCGGGGCGGCAGTGGGCGCGGTGGTGGGCGGCGTCCTTCCCCGGCGGGGCCGACGCCCTCACCTCGATCCTGCCCCCGCGCTTCCCCGGCCTGGCCGGGATGCCCGAGCTGCGGGGGCTGGCCGAGCTCGGCATGGACGACGCCGTCACCTGGAGCGCCCGGGCCCGCGAGGTCGAGCGCCGCGTCCTCGCCCGCACGCCGACCGCCCTGTTCGAGACGAACCTCGTCGCCGAGGTCGAGCACGAGCTGGGCCGGCGGATCCGCCCCTTCCAGCTCGGCGTCGTGGTGCTGCCCGTCCAGGGCGCCCACCACTGGGACGTCCTGGGCCGGCCGGTGATCTCCCTGGGCCTGCGCGCCGACCGCGACGGCTACCTGGCCTGGCTGCGCGAGCGGCTGGTGCGCACCGGCTCCACGCCCCGGGGGAGGGGGGAGCGCACCGAGCAGCCCTGAGCGGGCTCCCCGCCCGGACGCCCCGAGGACGACGAAGGCCCCCGACGGTGTCGTCGGGGGCCTCCGCGCGTGGGGTGAGTGACGGGACTTGAACCCGCGACTTCCTGGACCACAACCAGGTGCTCTACCAGCTGAGCTACACCCACCACGGCACGCTCGACGCTGACGCGGCGCACGTGACGGGTCGAGGATACACGCTCCCGCGGGTTCCCCCGACGGCTCCGGGCGGGCTCACCCGCCCGGCTCAGGCCTCGGGCTTGAGCTCGTACTTCGCGCCCGCGGCCTTGGCCGTGTCGGAGTCCGGACCGGGGTCCGGCACGAACAGCACCTCGCGGTAGTACTTCAGCTCCTGGATGCTCTCCCGGATGTCCGCGAGCGCGCGGTGGCCGCCGTGCTTGCGGGGGGTGTGGAAGTAGACCCGCGGGAACCAGCGCTTGGCCAGCTCCTTCAGCGAGGACACGTCGATGAGGCGGTAGTGCAGGTGGTCGGTGAGCTGCACCATGTCCCGGGCCAGGAAGGCGCGGTCGGTGTGGACCGAGCTCCCCGCCAGCGGGGCCTTGCGGGGCTCGGGCACCCACTGCTTCACGTAGTCGAGGACGATCCGCTCGGCCTCCTCCAGGGTGCGGCCGTCCGGGATCTCCGCCAGCAGCCCCGAGGCGGTGTGCATGTCGACGACGACGCGGTCCATGTCCACCAGCGACTCCGCCGGCGGCTTGATGACCACGTCGACCCCGTCGCCGAGGACGTTGAGGTCGGCGTCGGTGACGAGCACCGCGACCTCGACGAGCGCGTCCTCGGTCAGGCTCAGCCCGGTCATCTCGCAGTCGATCCAGACGATGCGATCGGTGACCTTGTCGTTGCTCACCGGCCCAGGGTAGAGGTGCGCGGACGCCGCGCGGCGCGCGGCGCGGACGCCGACGGGCGGGCGGGGGAGCAGCCCGTACCCTCGACCCATGTCGCCGCAGCGCCCCCGCGCGTCGGCGCTGCTCCCCCTGACCGTCGTGGTCCTCGTCGTCTGCGGGGTGCTCAGCCTCACCGCGGTGACCATGGAGGTCGGCTGGGGCGGGGTGCTGCCCGGCCTCGCGCTGGCCGCGGTGCCCGTCGGGCCGGTGCTCGCCACCGTCCTGTGGCTGGACCGCCACGAGGCGGAGCCGCCGCACCTGCTCGCCTTCGCCTTCGGGTGGGGGGCCTGCGTGGCGAGCCTGGGCGCGCTGGTGCTCAACACCGGGGTCTCGCGGCTGCTCGACCGGGCCGTGGGGGACGTCACCAACACCTCCGTCCTCGTCGCCCCCGTGGTCGAGGAGACGCTCAAGGGCCTCGGGGTGCTCCTGCTGCTGCTGCGGCAGCGCCGCCAGTTCGACGGCGTCGTCGACGGCATCGTCTACGCCGCCTTCGTCGGCGTCGGGTTCGCCTACCTGGAGAACGTCCTCTACCTCGGCCGCGCCCTGGGCGACGGCCACCCCTCCTCCCTGGTGGCGGTCTTCGTCCTGCGCTGCCTCGTCTCCCCGTTCGCGCACCCGCTGTTCACGATGGCCGTGGGGGTGGGGCTGGGGATCGCGGCCCGCCACCGCCGGCCCCTGCACCGGGCGGGGGCGCCCCTGCTCGGTCTCGCCGTCGCCGTGGTCCTGCACGCGCTGTGGAACGCCAGCGCCGGGTCGGGGGCGGCGACCTTCGTGGAGACGTTCCTGCTGCTGCAGGTCCCCGTCTTCGCCGCGGCCGTCGCGGTGGCGCTCGCCGCCCGGGCCCGCGAGGCGCGGCTCATCGGGCGCCACCTGCAGGTGTACGTCCGCACGGGCTGGCTGGGCGAGGGCGAGGTCGAGATGCTCGCCTCCGGCCGGCTGCGGCGCCAGGCCCGGTCGGCGGCCGCGGGCCCCGGGGGGCGCACGGCGGTGCGGGCGGTGCGGGAGTTCCAGGAGACCGCCACCGAGCTCGCGTTCCGCCGGGACCGGGTGCGGCGGGGGACGAGCCGGCCCGCGCCGGAGGAGGAGCTGGAGCTGCTGCAGCGCCTCGCCGCGCAGCGGGCCTCGGTGCTGGGGCTGCTGCCGCGGGCCGGGGGCGGGTAGGCCCCCCGGGCCCGGGAGACCTACCTCACAACGGGGCGCTGCCGGGACCTCCGGGCGGCGCCCCGCCCCGCGCAGGTCGTAACCTTCGGAGGTCCACCGATCGACGACGAACGAGGGTGAGCTCCGTGCCCGCATCGAACCGCTACGACGCCGTTCTCATCGGGGGCGGCGTGATGAGCGCCACGCTGGCGACGATGCTGGCCGAGCTCGAGCCGGACTGGAAGGTCCTGGTCCTGGAGAAGCTCGACACCGTGGGCGCCGAGAGCTCCGACATGTGGAACAACGCCGGCACCGGCCACTCGGCCCTGTGCGAGCTCAACTACACCCCGGCCACCCCCGACGGCGGGGTCGACATCGGCAAGGCCGTCGCCATCAACGAGCAGTTCCAGCTGTCGCGGCAGTTCTGGGCGCACCTCGTCGAGGAGGGCGTCCTGCCCGACCCGGGGAACTTCATCAACTCCGTCCCGCACATGAGCTTCGTCCGCGGCGGGGACGTCGAGTTCCTCCGCGCCCGCTACGAGGCCCTCAGCCGCCACCCGCTGTTCGCGGGGATGGAGTGGTCCGAGGACCGGGCCGCGATCGGGGAGTGGGCGCCGCTGCTCATGGCCGGGCGCGCGGCGGGGGAGCGGGTCGCCGCCACCCGCGCGCAGGCGGGGACCGACGTCGACTTCGGGTCCCTGACCAAGCAGATGCTGGCCGGCGCCGCGAAGAACGGGGTCGAGCTCCTCACCGGGCACACCGTCAAGGACCTGCGCCGTCGCGGGTCGGGGTGGACCGTCGTCGGCGAGAGCACCGGCGCCTCCGGGGGCAGCTTCCAGGTGGCGACGCCGTTCGTGTTCGTCGGCTCCGGGGGCGGGGCGCTGCACCTGCTGCAGCGCAGCGGCATCCCCGAGGGCCAGGGCTTCGGCGGGTTCCCCGTCAGCGGGCAGTGGCTGCGCTGCACGAACGAGGAGGTCGTGGAGCGCCACGCGGCGAAGGTCTACGGGCAGGCCGAGGTCGGCGCCCCGCCGATGTCGGTCCCGCACCTGGACACCCGCTTCGACCACGGCCGCCGGGCGCTGATGTTCGGGCCCTACGCGGGGTTCTCGCCCAAGTTCCTCAAGCAGGGGTCGCTGCTGGACCTGCCCCTGTCGGTGCGTCCGCACAACCTGCTGCCCATGCTGGCCGTGGCCCGCGACAACGTCTCGCTCATGACCTACCTGGGCAAGCAGATCGTGCAGTCCACCGACCAGCGCCTGGAGGCGCTGCGGGTGTTCTACCCCGACGCCCGGAGCGACGACTGGGAGCTGCTCACGGCCGGCCAGCGGGTCCAGGTGATCAAGAAGGGCCCCCGGGGCGGGGTGCTGCAGTTCGGCACCGAGCTCGTGCACGCCGGGGACGGGTCGGTCGCGGCGCTGCTGGGGGCCTCCCCGGGAGCCTCCACCGCCGTCGAGGTCATGCTGCGGCTGCTGCGGCAGTGCTTCCCCGCCCACCAGGAGCTGTGGCGCGAGCGCCTCACCGCGATGGTGCCCTCCTACGGCACGAAGCTGTCCGAGGACACCGACCTGCTCACCGCGACGCTGGCGCGCACCAGCGACGTCCTCCGGCTCGCCGCCTGAGCCGGGCGCCCGGTCCGCGCGGACCGGGCGCCCGCGGCGGTCCGCGCGATCAGTCCTTCCCGGCCGCGCCCCAGCCGTGCCAGCGCTCGATCTCCACGAGGACGGTCACCCGGGGACGGTCCCGGTTCGGGTAGGGGCCGCCGGTGTAGTGGGTCGAGACGCGGTCGATGTCGGCGAGGCCGGGGTCGTCGCGGATCTCGGTGACCCGCCCCTGCACGCTGACGTGGGTGTACCAGTCGCCCTCGGCGAGCGCGGTCAGCGAGACCTGCGGGTTCGCCCGCAGGTGCCGCAGGCGGGCCCGGCCCGCGTCGAGGTTGAGCAGCAGCTGCCCGTCCTCGTAGAGGTACCAGGTGGCCACCGTCACCGGGTGCCCGTCGGGGTGGATCGTGCCCATGACCGCCGGGTTGGGGCGGGCGAACAGCGCGGCGACGTCGTCGGGCAGCGGGGGCTCGGACACGGTTCCTCCAGGGGGGTGCGGGTGGGATCCTGAGCACCGTACGACACCACCCGCGAGGAGGGGCCACCGTGCGCTGGAGCGTGCTGCCGTCACCGCTGGGCGAGCTCACCGTCGCCCGCACCGGGGCGGGACTGGCCGGGATCTGGTTCGCCGACCACCGCGGCGGGGTGAGCGAGACCCTCACCACCCGCGACGACACCGCCTTCGACGACGTCGCCGCCCAGCTCGCGGAGTACTTCGCCGGGTCCCGCCGCACCTTCGACCTGCCGCTGGACCCCCGCGGGGACGTGTTCGCCCGGTCGGTGTGGGACGCCCTGCGGGAGATCCCCCACGGCAGCACGGCGACCTACGGCGACATCGCCCGCCGCCTCGGCGGGATCGGGCACGCCCAGGCCGTCGGCGTCGCCAACGGCCGCAACCCGCTCTCCGTCGTCGTGCCCTGCCACCGCGTCGTGGGGCGCGACGGGGCCCTCGTCGGCTACGCGGGCGGGCTGTGGCGCAAGCGGTTCCTGCTCAGCCTGGAGGAGCCCGCGGCGGCCGAGGGGGGACGCCTCTTCTGAGCGGCGCCGCCCCGCCCGGGCGCCCCGCGGGCCCGGTGGGGACGGCTGGGGGCGCCTGGGGCGGCTAGGAGCGCGAGGAGGTCCCGGGGGCGCGCCCCGCCCCGTCCAGCCGCTCCCGCACGTGGGCCACGACGGCGTCGGCGGCGGCCTCGACCTGCTCCAGGGTCCGCTCGAAGTCGGTGCGGTCGCCGTACCAGGGGTCCTCGATGTCGAGGTCGGACTCGTCGACCCCTCCTCCGTCCCGCGCGTCGAGGCCGGGGGCGGCGGGGTCGAAAGACCGGTACATCGCCACCCGCCCGGCGCTGGCCTCGTCGGGGGCCTGGGTGCGCAGCCAGCGGGCGTGCCGGGAGGTCATGGCCAGCAGCAGGTCCCGCTGCCCGATCTCCTCCGCGGTGGCCCGGTGGGCGCGGTGCGCGGGCACCTCGTAGCCGTGCTCGCGCAGCACCGACGCCGCGCGCCGGTCGATCGGGTTGCCCTCCTCCTCGTCGGAGATCCCGGAGGAGTCCACGACGACGCGGTCGGCGAGACCGGCCGAGGCCAGGCGCTCGCGCAGCACCACCTCCGCCATCGGGGAGCGGCAGATGTTGCCGGTGCAGACGGTCATGATGCGCAGCGGATCGGTACTCACCCCCGCATTGTGTCGAACTCGGCCACCGCGTCCCCTTGTGGCGTCGCTGTGAGTGGTGAAAGCTCACAGCGCGCACCGGTCCTGGGCCTTCCGGGTGAAGAGCACCCGGGGACCGGCTCGATCCAGGAGGAATGCATGGGTTTCGACCCTTCGCGCGGGGGCCGGCTGGCCCTGGCCGCGCTGTCGGTGACGGCGCTCGCCGTCCCGGCGACGGCGGCCGCCGCGGCCGCCGCACCGGCGTCGTCCGCGGCCCCCGCCGCGTCCGACGTCCGTCTGCTCGACGGCGACTACAAGGGCGGGGCGCTGCTGCCCCTCGCCGAGACGACCACCGCGGAGGTGGGCGCCGAGGCCCGCTCCACGCTCTCCGCCCAGCGGCCCCGTCCCGGCGGGAAGCTGCGCGTCGGTGACCGCCGGGACTGGCCCTCGCTCATCGACGGCGGGGTCACCCCCGAGGGCGAGGTGATCGGCTCCGCCATCGACGTGCGCGGGTACACCCTGCGCGGGCT
Source organism: Kineococcus radiotolerans SRS30216 = ATCC BAA-149 (assembly GCF_000017305.1). GTDB lineage: Bacteria > Actinomycetota > Actinomycetes > Actinomycetales > Kineococcaceae > Kineococcus > Kineococcus radiotolerans. The sequence continues at coordinate 3,208,931 of NC_009664.2, forward strand.
CGGCGACCACATCGAGGTCTGGGTCGCCGACGACCTCGGCTTCCCCGACGGCGACTGCCGCAACAGCCTCTCCGGGGGGGCGCTGACCACCGTCACCCGCAAGCAGGCCCAGAGCTTCGCCGACGAGTTCGACGACAACGTGCTCCCGATGGAGTCCGAGGCGTTCTCCGTCGCCCCCGACCGCGACGGGTCCGAGGCGGTGTTCGCCGACCTGTTCCCCGAAGGGACCTACCCCGCCGACACCTGGGAGGGCGAGGGCGACCGCACCGTCGCCCTCATCGACAACGTCCGGGACCAGAACTACTACGACCCGACGAACGAGAACGGCCGCACCTACATCGCCGGCTTCTTCTTCTCGACCTTCAACGAGCTGCTCGACCGCAACGTCATGACCATCGACGGGTTCGACTGGTTGCACCGCACGGGCACCAACCCCCCGGACGACTCCGAGGACGCCGACTACCAGGCGTGCGCGGAGTTCCTGGGCCGTCCCGGCCTCGGCGAGGCCAGCCCCCGCACCTACGAGGGCACCTTCGCCCACGAGTACCAGCACCTCCTGCAGTACTACGCCGACCCCGACGAGGTGAACTGGGTCAACGAGGGCCTCTCCGACTGGGCGCAGACCCTCGTCGGCTACGTCGACCCCACCATCCCGCTCGACGACCCCGCCGCCGACAACCACCTGGCGACGTTCTACGGCTGGAACCCGCAGCAGAGCTTCGGCGGACCGGAGCAGTCCGTCACCCAGTGGGGCGACCAGGGCGACCCGGAGACCCTCGCCGACTACGGCGCCGTCTACGCGTTCATGCTCTACCTCTTCGACCACTTCGGTGGCGACGCGTTCATGAGCCAGCTGCACGACGAACCCGAGAACGGGCTGGTCGGGCTGCAGCGGGTGCTGGACCGGACCGGACACCGCGTGCAGGCGCAGGACGTCCTGCACGACTTCCTGGCCGCGAACGCCGTCGACGCGGCCATCGATGCGGGTGCGAAGGTCAAGCGCGGGAACGCGGGGAAGCTCACGACCGCGTCGCTGTCGGCGAAGGTCAACTGGGACACCCCGCAGGCCTACGACTCGCCCGGTGCCCCCGTCAACGGGGCCGACTACGTCCGGCTGCGCAACCTCGACGGGTACCTCTCCGACGGGTTCGTCGACTTCGTCGGGGCGAAGAACTACCCCACGACCCCGGTCGAGTGGACCGTCGAGGACGGCGCCCTCGTCTCCGGCAGCGGCGACAACCTCGACCGCGCGGTCGTGCGGACCGTGGACGTCCCGGCCGCCGACCCGACCATCACCCTCGACCTCGAGCTGGACACCGAGGAGGGCTACGACTACTTCTACGTCCAGGCCCACGACCCGGCCACGGGCACGTGGGTGAACCTGCCCACCGAGGGGGCCGACGAGACCACCGGCGGTCTGTCCGGGACGTTCTCCGGTGAGCGGACCTGGGACGCCTCGGCCTTCGCGGGCCGCAGCGTCGACCTCGCCCTGCGCTACGTCACCGACGGCGGGGTCTCGAACCCCGGGGTCGTCGTGCGGTCGGTGCGCGTCGGCGGCGTCGAACTGCCGGGCGTCGCGGACCTGTCGACCTGGAAGTCCCTCACCCAGGCGCACCCCGTACCGGTCGCCGGCTGGACCGTGCAGCTCGTCGGCTACGACGCCGGGCGCGCCTCCGTCGTGAAGCTGCCGACCGTGTCCACGCCCTGGGGCTGGAAGACCGTCGCCCCGGTCTCCCTCGTCCTGGGCTTCAAGCCGGAGGTCGCCGCGGTGATCGTGACCGCCGACGACCCGACCGAGACGGCGCCCGCGTACGCGCCGTACCAGCTGTTCGCCAACGGGGTCCTGCAGCCCGGCGGTGGCTCGGGCGCCTGAGCCTCCGCGCCCGGACGACAGCGGCCCCGGGACCCGTGAGGGTCCCGGGGCCGCTGCGCGTGCGGGGTCAGACGATCGCGAAGAGCACGTACCCGCCGACGGCCAGCACCAGCACGATCACGCTGAGGACCGTGGGGGAGCGGTACCAGCCGGCCTCGCGCGGCACGGCCCGCACCGAGGCGGGGGTGAGGGACCAGACCAGCCCCGCCAGGTCCGCCTCCGGCTTGGGCGTCCCGGCGCGGGAGATCAGCCAGCCGACGAGGACGGCCACGACGGTCGCGACCCCGCCGCCGAGGAAGCTGGAACCCTGACCGGACAGGTCGAGGACACCCACCTGGTTCAGCACGAAGACGAGGACCGCGCTGAGCGTCCCCGACAGCAGGCCCCAGAAGCCGCCCGTCCCGGTGAGCTTCTTCCAGAACAGGCCGAACGCGAACACCGCGAACAGCGGGACGTTGAAGAACGAGAACAGCGTCTGGATGTAGTCCATGATGTTCGTGAAACCCGCGGCGATGAAGGCGGTGCCGATCGCCAGCACCGTCCCCACGACGGTGACCGTGCGGCCCACGTTCAGGTAGTACCGGTCGTCGCGGCCCGGGCGCAGCCAGTCCTGCCACAGGTCGTAGGTGAAAACGGTGTTGAACGAGCTCACGTTGGCGGCCATGCCGGCCATGAACGCCGCGAGCAGACCGGCGAGGGCCACCCCGAGGAAACCGTTCGGCAGCAGTTCCCGCAGCAGCAGCGGGACGGCGTCGTTGTAGGTGACGTCGCTGGGCAGGCCCTTCTTCAGGCTCTCGATGCCCGGGATGAGGACCGCGGCGATCATGCCGGGGATGATGATGACCAGCGCGATGAGGACCTTCGGGATCGCCGCGATGAGCGGGGTCCGCTGGGCCGCGGCCGCGTTGCGGGCCGAGAACGCCCGCTGCACCTCGGTGAAGTTCGTCGTCCAGTAGCCGAAGCTCGTGACGAACCCCAGGCCGAGGACGACCCCGAACGTGGAGCCGATGGCGCTGCCGATGCCGGTGAGGTCCTGGGCCGGGAACGCCTGCAGCATGTTCTCGCTGCCCTGGTCGGTGAGGCGGCCCACCAGGCCGTCCCAGCCGCCGACGCGGTGCAGGCCGACGATCGTGATCGGGACCATCGTCACCACGATGACGAAGAACTGCAGGACCTCGTTGTAGATCGCGGCCGAGAGACCGCCGAGGAACGTGTAGGCCAGCACGATGACGCCGGCGACGACGATCGCGAGCCAGGTCGGCCAGCCCAGCAGGGCGTTGACGACGATGGCCATCGCGTAGAGGTTCACCCCGGCCAGCAGGACCGAGGCGATGGCGAACAGCAGGCCCTGCAGGCGCTGGGTCTTGGCGTCGAAGCGGCGGCCGAGGAACTCCGGGACCGACCGCACCTTCGAGCCGTAGTAGAACGGCATCATCACCAGCGCGAGGAACACCATCGCGGGGATGGCGCCGATCCAGTAGTAGTGGAACGCCTGCTCGCCGAACTGCGCGCCGTTGGCGGCCTGGCCCAGGAGCTCGGTGGCGCCCAGGTTCGCGGAGACGAACGCGAGACCGGTGACCCAGGCGGGCAGGCTGCGCCCGGACAGCAGGAAGTCCAGGCTGGAGGAGACGTTGCGGCGGGCGATGAGGCCGATGCCGAGCACCACGAGGAAGTAGAAGCCGACCAGCAGGTAGTCGACGAGGTGGGCGTCGATGCGCAGCGTCGGCTCGGCGGCCACGGCGGTGGCGAGGGCGGCGCTCACTCCTCCCCCTCCCCGGTGGCGGCGGCGTCCGCGGTGGGCTCGGCGGGGTGCAGCGGTCTCGCCAGCGTCCAGCCGATGAAGACGGCGGACAGGGCGAGCATGCCGATCCCGCTCCACAGGTTGAGGTTGATCCCGCCGGTCTTGGCGCGGTCGGCGTCGGTGAACGACACCAGCCCCCAGACCAGGCAGACCACGCCGTAGACGGCGAACAGGCCGCCGATCACGGTGCGGATGTCGAAGAGGACGTCGGCCTTCCGGTCGGTCCCCCGTGGTTGTGCTGACACGAGTGAGCTCCAGGGCATCGTTGAAGGAACGCCGTACACCCTTGCACGGAGCAACGATCCCGGTGTCAGCGGGTACGTCCGAGCGGGTGGCTACGTTCCCCGCTGTGACCAGGGTCACTCGACCGTGTCGCGGAGCGCGAGCACCCGGTCACCCGTTCCGCCCCGGACGAGGACGTCCCGGGTCGCGGCGGCCGTGACCTCCTCGTCGACGACGTCCGCGGGGGCCTGCACGGTGCCGACCCGCCCCGGTGACCCGGGGACGGGTCTCAGTCGATCCGCACCCCCGCGCCGCGCATGCGCTTCTTGCTGCGCTGCACCGACTCCTTGAACGCGCGGATGACCTTCAGACCGCGCCGCCGGAACCCCAGGAGGTCCATCGCGCCGTCCAGGACGGCCTGCTCCGGGACCGCCAGGCCCAGCCGGGCGAAGGTGAGCGCGACCGCGGCGTCGATCACCGCGGGCGGGGTCTGGTCGACGTTGGGGTGCGAGCCGCCCAGGCCGGTGAGGAACTGCGCGAGGGTTGCCTCGGCGGCGGCCGCCGAGCCCAGGCCCTTGGGGAGTTCCACGACCCCGGTGGGTTCGGGTTCGGGCTCGGGCTCGCGCGTGGGTTCGACGACCGGTGCGGGCGTGGGCTCCACGACGGGCTCGGGCGTGGGCTCGGGCGTGGGTTCGGGCTCGACGACCGGCTCGACGACGGGCTCGACGACCGGCTCGACGACGGGCTCGACGACCGGCTCGACGACCGGCTCGACGACCGGCTCGACGACCGGCTCGACGACCGGCTCGACGACCGGCTCGACGACCGGCTCCACGACCGGCTCCACGACCGGCTCCACGACCGGCTCCACGAGCCGGGCCCGGGCCAGGTCCGCGGCGGCCGCGAGCGCTTCGAGCGCCCGCCGGGTGGTGGCCCGCGGGTCCCGGAGCCAGTCCAGGGCGGGCACCCGCAGGTGCGTCGCACCGGTCTCGGCCACCCGGGCCGGCCGCGCGACCTCGCGGTCGCGCACCGTGGGCAGTGCCCGGTACCCCGCGCCGTCCAGGTCCAGGGCGACCACCGGGACGGTCCCGTCGGCCTCGGCGGGGCCGGTGAGCAGGACGTCGACGGGGTGGCCGGCGAGCACGTCGCCCGTGGTGACCGTGGACCCGGGGGACCCCGACCGCAGCGCCGCCGCGATCGAGGTGCCCAGGACCTCGGTGGCCTCGGCGGCGGCGTCGCGGGGCACGGCCGGCCAGCCGAGCTCGTGCGGGGTCAGCGCACCCGCCGCGGCGCGCTGCCACGCCGAGCCCGGCTCCGCCGCGGCGGCCTCGCCGACCAGGACCAGCTGGCGGGCCCGCCCGGCGAGCTCCAGCACCTCCGCGGCGTCGACCCGGTGGGCGTCCACCACCACGAGGACGTCGACCCCGGTGTCGGGGACGGAGGTGCGCACGGGGCCCGCCGATCCGTCGGCCAGCGCCGCCCGCAGCCCGGCGGCGGCGCGCTCGTGCCGCGCGGCGGCCAGCGCGCGCAGCTCCGCCGCCGCGTCCGCGGCGGGGGCGGGCGCGCGGGTCTCGACCAGGGCCCGCAGCCAGGCGGCGCGGACGAGGTCCGCGGCGTCCCCGGGGGCCGCCCCCGCGGGCAGCGCCGCGGTGAGGTCGTCGAGCTCGGAGGGGGTGAGCGGGGGACGGCGCTGCGCGTCGCGGGCCCCGGCCACCAGGCCCTCCGCCCGGGCGGCGAGCGCGGGGAGCTGCGCGGGGTCCAGGTCGTCGGGGTCGGCGGGGAGCTCCGGCAGGACCGCCGCCGCGCCGGCGAGGGCCCGGCGGGCGGTCTCGAGCCGGCGGGCGAGGTCGGGGCGCCCGGGCCACGGCCCGGGGGTCCCGGAAGCCTCCCGGGCCCAGGCGTCCTGCACCTCCTGCAGCGCCTCGACGTCGCGCAGCCCGAAGGAGCCGTCGTGGCGCAGGGCCCCCAGCCGCTTCACCTCCCGGCGGCGGTCGCGCTCCTCCGCGCTCAGGAAGGAGCGCTGCTGGCGGGTGAGGACCGAGCGGGCCTGGGCGAGGTCGGTGCGCAGCGCCCCGGGCACGTACGTGCCCGAGAGCGCCTCCACGCGCCCGAGGACGTCCATAGCGCGGGTGAGGTCGGCGAGGGTGCGGGGAGGGTTCCAGCCGAGCTCCCCGACCAGGCGCTGCCCCGCCTCGTCCAGCTCCCGCAGGGCCGCGGGCAGGGCCTCGACCGCGGCCACCTCGCTCCCGGAGCGGCCGGCCAGCGGGTCCGGACCCGCGAGGGCCCCGCGGTGCACGGCCTCCGCGACCTGCTCCCGCTGCGCCGGCGTCCAGCCCGCCGCGCCCGCGAGCAGCGGGGGGTGCACGTGGCGGGCGCGCAGGGCGACGAGCTCGGCCGCCGCGGCGAACGGGCTGGGGGCACCCTCGGCGGCCGGCTCGTGCAGCTGCTGCGCGCCGCGCCCGAGCAGGTCCACCAGGGCCGACCAGCGCCCCGGCTCCCCGGCGGGGTCCCCGCCCGCGGGGACGGGCGCCGGGTCGCTCCCCGGCCGGCCCAGCGCGGTCACCGCGGCGCGGACCCCGTCGCCCGCGGGGCCGGTGAGCACGGCCACGTCGGCGCCGCGGGCCGCCAGCACCGCCACCAGCCCCGCCGTGAACGCGGCGGCCTCCTCGCCCGCGTCGACCACCGCGGGGGCGCCGGCGAGGACGGCGGCCACGGCCCGGGTGTGCCGGGAGGTGGCGCTCGCCGGCAGCAGGTCGCTCCAGCCCGGCTCCACCGGGTCGGGGGCCGGGACGTCCGCGATCCGCGTCGCCGACCCGTCCCGCAGCGCCCGGAGCAGGTCGGCGTGGAGGGCGGCGTCCGGGACGTGGGGGGTGTCGGGGCTCACGCCCGTGAAAGTACCGGTCGGCGGGGGGAGCGGCTCAGGACCCGCCGGGCGGGGCGCCGCCGAGACCGGCCACGGCCCGCACGACCGCCTCGTGCAGCACGGGGTTCCCGAGGGGGGCGAAGTGCCCGTCGAGGGGGAGCTCGACCTCGACGGCCCCCGCGAGGCCCGGGGCCCCCTCCGCGCGGGGGACGTGCGGGTCGAAGCGCGGGCGCAGCGCCACGATCCGCGGGTGGGACCGCACGTCGGCCACCAGCTCCCGCAGGGCGCGCGGGGACATCCGGCGCACCGCGCGGGCCGGGAACCAGGCGGCGTGGCGGGACCCCGCGAACGGCGTCGCCACCGCGACCACCCCCCGCACCCGCGCGTCGACCTCGGGCAGGGCCAGGGCGGTCTTGGCGATGAGGCCGCCCTTGGAGTGGGCGACGACGACGACCCCCCGCAGGTCGAGCTCCACGAGGCGGTCGCGCACCGCCGCGGCCCCGACGTCCAGGTCGGCGGAGTTGGTGCCCAGGCCGGGGACGACGTGGACGGGGTGGCCGGCGGCGTGCAGGGCGTCGCCGAGCCCGCGCAGCACCGACCACGACTCCCAGACGCCCGGGAGCAGCAGGACCGGGGTGCCGGGGCCACTGAGCCAGCGCGCGGGGTCGGGGGGAGCCAGCCACGCCCGGACCTGGGCGGTGACGATCCAGGCGTAGTCCGCGGCGCGCACCCGCAGCCGCAGCCCGCCCGGGCGGGCGCCGGGGGTGGTGCGGCGGGGGATCACCGGCCCATCGTCGCCCACCCGGCCCCGCGCCTCAGTGGTAGACGGCGATGGGGCCGTGGGGGCCCTCCAGGCAGGTGACGGGGGTGTCGAAGACCCGGGTGAGGACGTCGCCGGTGAGGATCTCGGCGGGGGTCCCGAACTCCACGACGCGACCGTCCTTCACCGCGCAGATCCGGTCCGCGTAGCGGCCGGCGAAGTTGATGTCGTGCAGGACGACGACCACGGTGCGGCCCAGTTCGTCCGCGGCCCGGCGCAGGTGCTTCATCATCTGCACCGAGTGCTTCACGTCGAGGTTGTTCAGCGGCTCGTCCAGCAGCAGGTACTCCGTCTCCTGGCTGAGCACCATCGCGACGTAGGCGCGCTGGCGCTGGCCCCCGGACAGCTGGTCGAGGTAGCGGTGCTCCAGCTCCCCGAGGTCGAGGAAGTCGATGGAGCGGGAGACCACCTCCTCGTCGGCGCGGGTGAGCCGGCCCCGCGAGTGCGGGTAGCGGCCGAACGCGACGAGCTGGCGGACCGTCAGCCGGGTGACGAAGTGGTTCTCCTGGCGGAGGATGGAGACGACCTTCGCCAGTTCCGCGGAGGGGGTGCGGCTGACGTCGTGGCCCCCGACCACGACGGCGCCGGCGTCCGCGCCCAGCAGCCGCCCCACCAGCGTCAGCAGCGTGGACTTGCCGGCGCCGTTCGGGCCGACGAGCGCGGTGACGCCGCCGGCGGGGATGCGCAGGTCGACGGGCCCGATGGACACCTCGGCGGAGTGGTCCTTCCGCACGCCCAGGAGTTCGATCACAACCGGCCCTTCCGCAGCAGCACGACGAGGAAGGCGGTGCCCCCGACGGCCTCGATGATGATGGATACCGCACCCTCGGCGTGGAAGACGTTCTTCAGCACGACGTAGGCCCCGGCCAGGACGACGAAACCCGACACGGCCGCCACCGGGAAGAGGTGGCGGTGGTGGTGGGTCGGGGTGAGCTGGTACGTCAGGGTGGCGACGAGGAACCCGAGGAACGTCATGGGGCCGACCAGGGCGGTGGAGACCGCCATGAGGACCGACACCAGGGACAACGTCACCAGCACGTCGCGGCGGTGGTTCGCGCCGAGGGTGACGGCGACGTCCCGGCCGAGGGCGAGGACGTCGAGGCGGGCCGAGGACCGCCACAGCGCGGCGGCGGCGAGCAGGCAGAGCGGGACGGCGACGGGCAGGTACCCGGCGTCGGCGTTGGCGACCGACCCGAACAGGCGCGCGGTGAGGACGTCGAACTCGCTGGGGGTCAGCAGCCGCTGCATGAACGTGGCCACCGACCGCAGCCCGCCGCCCAGCACGATGCCGATGAGCAGCACCACGTGCAGGTTCGCGTACCGGCCGCTGAGCAGCCACCCGTAGAGCAGCAGCGAGAACCCCACCATGAGGACGACCTGCAGGCCGAACTGCGGCAGGCCCTGCAGCGCGACGACCCCGGCCGCGCCGAGGACGTAGACGGCGGAGGTCTGCAGCGCCACGTAGAGCGCCTCGAACCCCACGACGGAGGGGGTGACGATGCGGTTGCCCGTGACCGTCTGGAACGCCACGGTCGCGGTGGCCTGGCACACGGCGACGACGGCGATGACCACCAGGCTCGTCGCGCGCAGCTGCGCGATGCGCCGGAACCCGGGGGTCCCGAACGGCAGCGGGTTCCCCCAGGTCAGGACGAGCGCGGCCAGGACGAGGGCCAGGGCGGTGAGCGAGCAGAGCAGCACCCGGTGGCGGCGCCGTTCCCGGGGGGTGCGGAACGCGTCGGTGCGGTCGGCGCGCGCGGGCGGGGCGGCCGCGACGCCCGGGAGGGTTCGCGGTTCAGGCACGGCGGCGGCTCCGCAGCAGCAGGACCACGAACACGACGGCCCCGACGACGCCCAGGACGAGGGAGACGGGGACCTCGAAGGGGCGGATGACGGTGCGCCCCAGCAGGTCGCACACCGTCACGGCGGCGATCCCGAGCAGGCACACCCACGGCAGGTTGGTGCGCAGGTCGTCCCCGCGGAACATCGAGACGACGTTGGGGACGATGAGCCCGAGGAAGGGGAGGTTCCCCACGACGACGGTGACCACGCCGGTGGCGACCGCGATGAGCGCGGTCCCCAGCAGGACGACGCGGTCGTGGTCGAGGCCCACGGTGGTGGCGACGTCCTTCCCCAGGCCGGCCAGGGTGAAGCGGTCGGCGCCGACGAAGACGAGGACGACGGCGGCGGCCGCGATCCACAGCACCTCGTACTGCCCGCGCAGCACCGAGGTGAAGCTGCCGGCGAACCAGATCCCCAGGCTCTGCAGCTTGTCGGTGGCCAGCGCCAGGTACGTGGTGACCGAACCCACCACCGCCCCGAGCATGATGCCCACGATCGGGACGACGAGGGAGGACGTCAGCGCCACCCGCCGCAGGACCAGGAAGAAGACCATCGTCCCGGCGAACGCCGCCGCGACGGCTCCCGCCATGCGCACGGTCAGGCTCGCGTCGGGGGCCAGGACCATCACGACGAGCAGGCCGAGACCGGCCCACTCGGTCGTCCCCGTCGTGGTGGGTTCCACGAAGCGGTTCCGGGTCAGCATCTGCATCACCAGTCCCGACATGGCCATGGCCGCCCCGGCCAGCACCAGGGCGATCGTGCGCGGGACGCGGGTGATGCGGAACATCTCCGCCCCGTCCTCGGACCCGATCACGTCGTACGCGCCGGTGAGGAGGGACAGCGCCAGCAGCACCGCGACGCCGAGGACGCCGAGGAGCAGCTTCGGTTCGAGCAGCCGCCGCTCACCCCGCGGCCGGGTCGCGGTCGCCACCGTCACGCCCCCTGCGCCCCGTCAGGCCCGCTCGAGCTGGTCGGCCAGCGCGTCGAAGAACTCGGTGTAGGTCTGGATGCCCTCGTTCGTGTAGGTATCCGCGGGCAGGGACACGACGTTGCCGGTCCGCACGGCGCTCACCCCGGCCAGGGCCTCGCTGGACTCGATGGCCTGCGCCGCGGGGACGTAACCGGGGGCGGCGGCCTCGCTGGTCGCGGCGTCGCGGTCCATGACGATGATCAGGTCGGGGTTCGAGGTGGCGATCGCCTCGACGGAGATGTCGTCGCCCTGGTGGTCGTCGCTGCCGCCGGGGACCTCCAGCGCGGGGGTGAGGCCGAGGACGTCGAACACCGGGCCGATGGTGCGGCCCGTGCTCGGGGCGACGTAGCCGAGCTCGCCGCCGGAGACGATGAGGCCCATGACGGTGGTGCCGGGGGAGTAGGCGGCCTTCGCCCGGGCGATCGAGGCGTCGAGGGCGTCGTTGAGCGCCTCCGCCTCGGTCTGCTTGCCGAAGACCTCCCCGAGCAGGGTCGTGCTGCGCTTCAGCTCGGCGTCCAGGGGTTCCCCCTCGCGCGGGTCGACCTCGACGACGGCCGCGTCCGGGGCGAGTTCCACGAGGTCCCCGCGGAACTGCGCGAAGCGCCCGCCGTTGACGATGAGGTCGGGGTCGGCGGCGACGACGGCCTCGAGGTCGGGTTCCCGGTGCGTCCCGAGGTCGACGACGGAGTCGTCGGTCTTGTAGGAGACCGTCGCCGGCATCAGCGCCCGCGGCGCGGCGGTGAGCGGCACGTCCCAGGCGTCGAGGGTCTCGAACGTGCTGTTGTCGGTGGCGACGACGGAGCGGGCGGGGGAGGGGACGGTCTGGGGGCCGTGGTTGTCCTGGACGGTCACCGTCGTCGGTTCGGCGGCCGCGGCGGGTTCCTCCGCGGACCGGGTGCCCGAGCAGGCGGTCAGGGTCAGCGCGACCAGCGTCCCGGCGGCGGCGAGGCGGAGCGAACGGGCAGGAGGCATGGCTGTCCCTCGGGGGTGTCGACGACGGGTCCGTGCGCGTCCCCGACCCGGGGAGGCGACGTTCAGTTGAGCCTAACCTAAGCCGAGGTGGGCCGAGGTGGGGGTGCGCGCAGGTGGCGCGGACGGCGTCGTCCGGCCGGACGGGGCGCGGCGGGACGGGGGCGCGGCGGGTGGGGTTCGCGCGAGGAGTGGCCGACGGGGCCCCGGGTCCGGGGAGGGTTCCGCGGGAGCGGGTCTCGACACCGCGACGCCCGAGGGAGTGCCCCCGGCAGGATTCGAACCTGCGACACACGGTTTAGGAAACCGATGCTCTATCCCCTGAGCTACGGGGGCGCAGCCCAGAGCCTACCGGTGGGGCGCGCGCGGCCGTGCGGTGGCCGCGGCCGGGGCGCCCGTTCGTACGACGTCGTCGAACTACGACGCTGTGTCGTTGGGAATCTCCTGCGCTGCAAGCGAACACCGGCCCCGCACCGCGCCCCCGCGGTCACCGGAGGTCCGTCCGGGTGCCTACACTCAAGCAGCAAGGACCACCGACCGATGGCCTCTCTAGGTGATCGGGCACGAGTCGACGGGGACTCCGACACCCACTCGACGTCGTCTCCTGAGGAGTACACCGGAATGCCCGCCACCACGCTCCGCACCGCTTCGCGCGCCGACCGCGCGCAGCAGCTCCCGACCCAGCGCCGCGCGCCCCGCCAGCAGGCCGCCGTCGCCGCGCTGGACGCCGCGCTGCAGGAGTCCGGCTGCATCCTCGTCTCGACCTCCGTGGCCGAGGCGGGCTGCACCCTCGCCTTCTACGACGCCCGCTCCCTCGGGCGCGCCGTCGACGTCATCGCCTCCGCCGCCGCCCGCGCCGGCGACGCCGGCCTCGCCGCCCGCGCCCGTCAGCAGGGCGGGGCCGCGTGGAAGGTGACCGCGCAGCCCCAGACCTGGAACGGCACCGAGGGCGACCCCGAGGCCTGCGGCAACCGGTCCTCGACCAGCTGGCGCCTCGACATCCCGCTCACCGACCTCGTCCCGACCGCCGCCGCCCTGCTGGCCTGAGCTAGACCTCGATCTCCGCGAGCACCGCCGGCACCTGGGCCGGCAGCTCGCGGGCCAGGAAGCCCAGCCGGCCCACCGAGCTGGCCAGCCGGTCACCGGCCCGCCCGTGCAGGTGGCAGGCCCACACGGCGGCCTGGACGGGGTCCGCGCCCCGCGCGCACAACCCCGTGACGATCCCCGACAGGACGTCGCCGGACCCGGACACCCCGAGCCCGGCCCCGCCGGAGGAGTCCCGCCACAGGCGGCCGTCGGGCGCCGCGATCCACGACTCCCCGCCCCCCGCGGCGACCGCGCACCGGCTGCGCCGGGCCAGCTCCACGGCCGCCGAGGCCACGTCGGCTTCCACCTCCTCGGGCTCGGCGCCCAGCACGATCGCCAGCTCCGCCAGGTTCGGGGTGAGCACCGCCGACCCCTGCAGGTGGTGCAGGAACGTCACGTCCGCCGTCACCGGCGCCAGGCCCAGCGCGTCCAGGACCACGACGTTGCCCAGGCCGGGGACCAGCTGCTCCAGCAGCGCCCGCACGTCCGGCTCGTCGACCGCACCCACCCCCAGTAGCGCCGCGTGGGCGTTGCGGACCAGGTCCACCAGTTCCCCGCCCTCCGCGGCGCACGCCGGGTCGATTCCCCCGCCCCCGGTCTCCGGCAGCGGCAGCACCAGCGCCTCGGGGACGGCCACGCCCATCGCGGGGGCCGTGGAGCGGGTCGTGGCGACCTGCAGCTTGCCCGCCCCGCACCGCAGCGCGGACTCCGCGGCCAGCAGCACCGCACCGGGGGTGCGGGTGCTGCCGCCCACCACGATCGTGCGCCCGCGCGACTCCTTCCCCGTGCCCGGCGGGGGCAACGGCCAGTCCCGCAGGACCGCGGAGGTCACGGTCACGGCCCGGTCAGCGGTGTTCGTCATCGTGCCCTCGGTTCGTCGTCCACGTCGTCGTCGGTCAGCCGCACGTCCTGCACGGCGGTGGTGTCGCCCGCCAGCCCCAGCGCCATCGCGGCGCCCTCGCGGCGGTAGGCGGTCACCGAGCAGTTGGCGAGGGGGGCCTCAGCGTCCAGCTGCAGCAGGCGCGCCTCGTCCAGCCCCTCCAGGACCAGCCGGAAGTTCATGATCACCGCTTGGTGGGAGACCAGCAGGACCCGCCGGCCGGGGTGCTCCTCGCGCAGGGAGGACAGGACGCTGCGCACCCGCAGGGCCACGTCGCACCAGCTCTCCCCGCCCGGGGGGCGGTAGTAGAACTTGCCGATCCGCTGCCGGCGCGCGGCCTCCTCCGGGAAGCGCGCGCGGACCCCCGCCCCGGTCAGACCGTCCCACCAGCCCAGGTCCCGCTCGCGCAGCCGCTCGTCGGTGCGCGGCTCCGGGACGTCGTGCCCCGCCCCGCGGGCCGCCTCCACGACGGCGAGGGCGGTGTCGTGCGCCCGGGCGTAGGGCGAGCAGAGCACCACCTCCGGCGGAGCCGGAGCCCCCTCCGCGCTCGCCAGCCAGTGCCCCACCGCGCGCGCCTGACGGGCCCCCAGGGGCGAGAGCGGGACGTCGGCGTCCCGCTCGGCGACGTCCACCACCTCGGCGCGGGTCGAGCGGGCGTGCGCGTCGGCCAGGTTCCCCGTCGACTGCCCGTGGCGGACGAGGACGAGTTCGGCGGGCCAGGAGCGCGAGGCGTCGATCACGGCTCAACCTCTACCCCTCCTCGTGCGGCCCTGCCCGCTGAGCCGGGCCGGGACGCGCTCGGGGGAAGGGGATGACAGCCACGGGGGGGAGGATGACAAGGTGTCACCACCCGTGGCGGTCGATCCGGCGCCGCGGTCGAGGCGAGGAGGGACGGGCGTGCTGAGCGCGTGGCACCGCCTCATGACGAGGACGACGTTGCAGCGGCGGGTCTCCGTCCTGGGCCTGACCTTCCTCCTGATCGTGCTCGTGCTCACCGCCGTGCTCGTGCGGAGCCTGGTGACCTCCTCCCAGGGTCCGGGAGGAGCCCAGGAGGAGACCTTCGACCGGACCTTCACCGACCAGGTGGGCACCTTCCAGCGCGGCCTCGTCGTGGCGCAGGTCGCCCACCAGGGGTTCATCACCGCCGACGACACGACCTACGCCGACCGCCGCGCGGCCCGCGCGAAGGCCATGGCCGACTACGCGCGGGTGCGCACCCAGCTCGTCGCCCGGCTGCCCGCCCTCGACACCCCGACCCGGCGGCAGCTCACCGGCGTCCTCGACGGCGCCGCCCGGTGGCGCTCGCTGGCCGACGGCCAGGCCGCCCTGAAGGAGGCCTCGAACCAGGACGGGCTGAGCGCCTCCATCGTCAACGCCCCCGCGACCACCGCCTTCGGCACCGTGTACCGGGACGTCGCCGTGCTGCACCAGCACCTGACCACCGCCCGGGAGGAGGCGACGAAGCAGTACCAGGACGAGCGCAACCAGACCCGCTGGAGCCAGTTCGTCGTCGCCGCCATCGCCCTGCTGCTGGTGCCGATCGCCCTGCACCTGGTGCGGCGCTGGGTGATCCGCCCCCTCGACGCGCTGTCCGCGCAGCTGGTGCGGGTGGGCACCGGCGACCTGCAGACGCCCATCGCGCTGCCCGGCCCGCCCGAGCTCGCCGCCGTCGCCGCCTCCGCGGAGATGATGCGCCGGCGGATCCTCGACGAGCTCGCCGACGCCGTCTCGGCCCGCGAGGCGCTGGCCCAGGGGCAGCCGCTGGTGGCCGAGGTGCGCGACCAGCTCGCCGCCCACGACCTCCCCGTCGTCGCCGGCTGGTCCTCCGCCGCGGCCCTGCGCCCGGCCGAGGGGCTGCTCGCCGGCGACTGGTACGACGTGCTGCCGCTGCCCGACGGGCGCTTCGCCGTCGTCGTCGCCGACGTCTCCGGCCACGGCGCCCGCGCCGGCATCGTCGCCATCCAGCTCAAGCGCCTCCTGGAGGCGGCCCTGCACCTCGCCCCCGAACCGGACCTGGCCCTGGCCATGGCCGCCCGCGTCTTCGCCGACGAGGCCGAGCGCTTCGCCAGCTGCGTCGTCGTGGTCGTCGACCCCGACTCCGGCACCGTCCGCTACGCCAACGCGGGCCACCCCGCCCCGCTGGTCCTGCGCCGCGACGACGCCGTCGAGGGCGGGATCCGCGTGGTCGGCGAGCTCGGGCCCACCGGCCCGCTGCTGTCCTGGCTGCACCTGGACGTCCCCGGCAGCTGGCGCACCGAGACCGCGTCGATGGCGCCCGGGTCGCTGCTGGTGGTCTACACCGACGGCCTCACCGAGGCCCGCCCCACCGGCACCACCGACGAGCTGGGCATCTCCGGGGTCCTCCAGGCCCTGCGGCGGCTGCCCGAGCTGACCCCGCAGGCCCTGGTCGAGGAGGCCCTCGAGGTGGCCCGCCGCCACAGCGGGGGCCGGGCCCGCGACGACGTCACCCTGGTCGCCCTCGCCCGCGGCAGCGCGCTCCCCGCGGCGCGCCCGCTCGGCGCGCGCGACGGCGCGCACGAGCTCCGCACCTGAGCCGATCGGGCGCCGCGGACGCCTACTGTTGACTCGTGACGTCTCTCCCCGCGATCGGCCCCGACTCGACACGTCGGCGGTGGTGGGCGGAGGCCGAGGCCCTGGGCGGCACCTCCGGTCTGCTGGACTGCCCCGTGGGCACCGACGCCGTGCTGGACCTGACCACCGCGCACCCCTCCGGGCTGGCCCAGCTCCTCGCCGGTGGGCCGGCCCCGCTGTCCAGCCTCGTGCGCGAGGCCGGCGCCTTCGCCGAGGCCCGGCGCCGCGCCCGCACCACCCACCGCGTCGCCGCCGCCCTGCTGGCCCAGCGCGGCACGCGCTCCCTCGCCGTCGCCGTCGGGACCGTCGGCTGGTCCCTGGCCGGTGCCGCCAGCGCCGCCGACCTCGCCGCCGAAGCGGCCGAGGGCGCCGCACCGGCGCTGCGCCCTCCCCGCCGCACCCCCGTCCTGCTGCGCCGCTGCACCCTCACCCCCTCCAGCGAGGCCCTCGACGACTTCGTCGTCCAGCTGGCCCCCGAGGTCATCGTCAACCCCGTGCTCGTGCGCGCCGCCCGCCACGAGCTCGGCGTCGACCTCGACACCCGGCGCATCGCCACGGCCGTCGGCGCGCACTGGGGCTTCGACCCCGACCCCGCGATGCAGGAGCTGCGCCGCCAGCTGGGCGGCACGACCGGGCTGCGGGTGGAGCGCCGGCTGGTGCTCGCGACGTTCGCCGACCCCGGCGCGGACCTGCTCGCCGAGCTGCGCCGCCGCGGGGCGCTGGTGCGCGACCACCGGGTCGTCGCGGCCCTCGCCGCCGGGCGGCCCGTCCCGCCGCCCGCGGACCCCCCGGGCGTTCCCGCCTCCCCCGGGCCGGGCGGGGCGGCCGCTGACCCCGCCGGCCCCGCCGGCCCCGCCGGCCCCGCCAGCCCCGCCGACGTCGGCATCGCGCTCGACCCGGCCCAGCGCCGCGCCGTCGAGGCGGTGCTCGCCGGCGGCGACCTGCGCCTGCACGCCCCCACCGGCACCGGAGCCACCCAGGTGGCCGCGGCGGTGATCGCCGGCACCGTCGCCGCCGGGCGCCGAGTGCTGCTCGTCGCCGACTCCGCCGCCGACCGCCGGGCCGTCGACGAGCGCCTGCGCGACCACGGCTTCGGCCGGCTCGTCCTGCACCGGGTGGCCGACCTGGACCTGCGGGCCACCGACGCGGAGGCTCACCGCCAGCTCGACACCGCCCGGCGCGAGCTCGCCGGGCGGGCCGGCGGGGACGCCCCCGCCGCCCGGCCCGACGTCGCCGGCCCCGCCCGGGTGCTGGAGGACCACGCCCGGGCCATGCACCGCCCCCGCGCCCCGTGGGGGGTCAGCGTCCACGAGGCCATGGAGGCGCTCACGGCGCTCGCCGAGCGCGACCTCCCCCCGACCACCACCCGCCGCCTGCGCGGCGACGACCTCGCGGCGTGCTCGCGCGAGGACGTCGAGCGCTGGGCGCGGACCCTCGTCGAGGCCGCCGACCTGGGCGCCTTCGAGGTCGGGCCCGCCACGACGCCGTGGGCGGGCGCGCAGCTGCGCACCGACGAGGCCGCCGCCGCGGCCCTCACCCGTGTCGAGGCCCTCGTGGAGGTCCGGCTGCCGGCCGTGCGGGCCCTGCTCGCCACCGTCTGCGACGCGGCCGGCCTGCGCGGGGCGTCCTCGGTGGCCGAGGCCGCCGAGCGCACCGACCTGCTCGTGGGGGTGCGCGCCACGACCGCCCGCTTCGGCCCGGAGGTGTTCGCGCAGTCCCTGGGCGACGTCGCCGCGGCGACGGCGACCCCGCAGTGGCGGCGCGAGCACGAGGTGCGCCTGGGCCTGCTCACCCGCTGGCGGTTGCGCCGCAGCGCCCGCACCCTGCTGCGGCCCGACGCCGCCACCGGCGACTGGGCGACCCTGCACGACTGGCTGCAGCAGGCCCGCGGCCAGCGGCTGCGCTGGCAGCGCGCCTGCGTGCGCGACGGCGTCCCCTCCGTCCCCGCCGACCTCGACGCCCTCGTGGCCGCCGTGGAGGACCTGCGCCACGAGCTGCAGGCCTTGGCCGAGGTGCTGCCGCCGCGCTCCTGGGAGGAGCTGGGCGCGCCGTCCCTGCTCGAGGTCCAGCTGCCCGAGCTCACCGCGCTGCTGCGCCGGCTGGCCGCCGGGGCCCCCGCCCTGGACACCCTGCCCCGGCGCACCGTGCTCCTGGAGCAGCTCGGCGCCGCCGGCTGGGGCGGGCTGCTGGAGGACCTCGAGGCCCGCTGGACCGGGCCGGGCAGCCTGGACCTGCCCTCGGAGGTCGAAGCGGCCTGGTGGGCGGGCGTCCTCGACTCCGTGGCCATGGCCGACCCCCTCGTGGGCACCGGCGAGGCGGGCACCCTGCGCCGCGCCCGCTACGAGCTGCAGCTGGCCGTCGCGGCCGACCGCGGGGTGCGGGCGGCCGCGGTCCGCGCCGACCTCGACGCGCGCGCCGGCGCCCACCCCGGCGACGACGGGGCGCTCCTGCCCGTCGCAGCGCTGTCCGCCGCCGGGGTCGCCGCCCTCGCCGACCGGGTCGCGGAGGCGGACCTGCTGGTGGTCCTCGGGGCCCAGGCGACCACGACGGCCGCGCTGCTGCCGGCGCTCTCGCGCGGGCGCCGGGTGCTCGTCGTCGGCGACCCGGCGCTGCCCGGGCCCCACGACCTGCCCACCGCCGCCGAGGGCCGCGACGAACCGTGCTCGACGGCGGGGAGCCTGTTCGCCGACACCGAGGGGCTGCTGCCCACGCTGACGCTGGACCGTCAGCACGCCCTCCTCGACGACGGCCTCCTGCAGGGCGTCCCGCAGGACCTGCCGGGGCTGCGGGAGGTCTCGGTGCCCGGACCCGGCCTGGACGGGCGGTCCGTGGCCCGCACCTCCACCCGCCCGCCCGGCGCCCGGCGCGGCCCCGACGCCCTCGTCGACCTCGTCGCCGAACGTGCCCTCACCGCCCTGCGCGCCCACCCCGAGGAGTCGCTGGGGATCGTCGTCCCGGACGCCGCCGGCGCCGAGCTGCTCGCCGACGCCGTCCGCCGCCGCGCGCTGGCCCAGGCCCTGCCCCTGGCGGTGGGGCGGGAGCCGCTGCTGGTGGCGACCCCGGCCCGCTGGGCGGGGGAGCGGCGCGACCACGTGCTCGTCGTGGCCGACGCGGTGCTCAACGGCGCGAGCCTGGGCGTGGCGTCGGACCCGCCGGCCGGCCGGGCGCAGGTCTGGGCGGCGCTGACGCGGTCCCGGCTGCGCACCACCCTCGTCCTCGACGACTCCGGCTGGTCCTCCGGCCAAGGCGCCGACGACCCGGCGGGCGAGGCGCGGCGGGCGCTCGCGGTCCTGGCGCGGGACTGGGAGGAGCACCCCGGCCCGGCCGCCCGGCCCGGTCGCTCGGCCCTGGTCCGTTCCCTCGCCGCGGCCTGCCGGCGCCTGGGCCTGCCCGTGGAGTGCGAGGTCGGGACCTCGCGCCGGCTGGCCCTGGTCGTGCGCGACCGGCGCGCCCGCGCCGGGGTGGGGCCGGGTCTCCTCGTCGAGGTCGACGACCCGGCGTGGGCCGAGGTCGAGGTCCTGGACCGCGAGGTGGAGGGCCCCACCGAGTTCGAGCGCCGCGGCTGGCGCTACGTGTGCGTCCTGGAGTCCGACGTGTTCGCGGACGTGGACGCCGAGGCGCAGCGGATCGCGCGGTTGTGGCGCGACGCCCTGGCCGACACCGGCCACGACCTCGCCTGGATCGTGGACGTGACCGAGGCCCGGGACGGGGAGCAGGACGGTGACGTGGACGACGGCCGGGACGGGGACCTCACTGGGGACCTCGCCGGGGACCTGACCGGGGACCTGGACGCGGTGCGCGCCGTGCGGGACGCCTCGTGAGCCCGCGCGAGCCCGGCCCCGGGGAGCCGGGGGACGCGGAGCCGGCCGTGACGACCCCGCTGGAGGACGAACGCTCGGCGGACGACCGCGACGAGGGCTGGGGCGAGCGGTCCGGGTCCGGCTTCGACGACGAGTGGTACCTCTCGCAACGTCCCCCGCACTGGGACTGAGCCGGTCCCGACCCCCGCTGGGTGCACCGCGCGTGATCGGCCACGTGCGGTGAGGCAGGGGTTCGTGACGGGGAGCTGAGCCCCTGTGACTCTCGGTCGAAAGTCGGGATTTCGTGCCGCCCCGCACCTTCTGCCGGGCGCCACCGAGCCCCATCATGGGCGCGGAACCTCGACCGGTGCTCCCCCGGACGGGGAGTCCGTCCCGAACCGCGGGCGGTCCCTCGACGGCGGGAGGTGGAGGATGCAGCGCTCGACGGGCACCCTCCTCGCCCCGCGCCCCCTCCCCGTCCCCGCCCGGCGCCCCGCCGGTGGCCGTCCCTCCACCGCCCCCGCCGTCCGCGGCGCGCTCACCGCGGTGCTCGTCGTCGCGCTCGCCCTGGCCGCGGTCCTCGCCGGCCTCGTCCTGGCCCTGCGCTCGCCCGCGCCCTGGACCGCCTCCGTCTTCTCCCTCGCGCTCGCCGCCGTCGTGCTCGCCACCGAGTCGCGGACGGTCACCCGCCGCACCGGCGGCCCCGACGCGCTGCCGCTGTCCTGGGGCTTCCTCGTCGCCCTCGTCGCCCTCGGGCCGCTCTCCCTCGCCCTGCTCGTGCGGGCCGGGCCCGCGCTGGTGCGCGGCCTGCGCCGGGGACGGGGACCGGTCGCCCTCGCCCTGGAGGTGGGGACCCCGGTGGTGGGGGTCCTCGCCTGCCACCTCGTCGTCCGGGCCCTGCTCGGGGCCGACCCGACGGGAGCAGCCGTCCCGTCCCCGGAGCAGTGGCCCGCCGTCCTCGCCGGCGGCGCCGCGGGCCTGGCGGTGCAGGAGGCCGCCCGCCGCGCCGGCCACCGCGTCGTCGCCCGGCCCCCGGGCCCCCGGCGCGCCGTCGCCGGCGGCCCGGTGACCCTCGTCGTCCTCGCCTCCGCCCCCGTCGTCGCCGTCAGCGCCGAGGGCGGCGCCTGGCTGCTCCTGCTGGTCTGCGTCCCGCTCGCCGTGGCGCTCCTCGGCGCCGCCGTGGTCCGCCGGCACGAGCGCCGCGCCGGGGTCGACGACCTCACCGGGCTGCCCGACCGCGAAACCCTGCTCACCGCGACGAGCCGTGCCCTGCGCGGGGTGGTCCCGGGCCAGCGCCCCCGCACCGGGCCGGGGCTCCTCGTCGTGGACCTCGACCACTTCAAGGACGTCAACGACACCCTCGGGCACCCCGTGGGCGACGTGCTGCTGCGCGAGGTCGCCGAGCGGCTCGTCACCCAGGCCCCCCCGGGGACCGTCGTCGCCCGCCTCGGCGGCGACGAGTTCGGACTGCTGGTCGCCGACGCGGCCGACGCCGAGGCCCTCGCCGCGGCGGTCGTGGCGGAGATGTCGCGCCCCCTGCGGGTGGGCGACCTGCAGGTCCTGCTGCCGGCGAGCGTCGGGGTCGCGCTGGCCCCCGACCACGGCACCAGCGCCCCCTCGCTGCTCAAGAACGCCGACGTCGCGCTCTACCACGCCAAGGAGGTGCGCGGCCGGTTCCGCACCTACGCCGGGGGCCGCGACGGCAACAGCGTGCAGAGGCTGCGGCTGCTGGGGGACCTGGGCCGGGCCGTGGACCGCGGTGAGCTCCACGTCCGCTACCAGCCGCAGATCGACCTGCGGACCGGGGCCGTCGTCGGCGCCGAGGCCCTCGCGCGGTGGCAGCACCCCGAGCTCGGACCCGTCGCCCCCGACCGCTTCATCCCCCTCGCCGAGCAGTCCGGCCTCATCGCCGGGGTCACCGCGGTCGTCCTGGACCGGGCCCTGGCCGACGTCGCCCGCTGGCGCGCGACGGGCGCCACCCCCAGCGTCTCCGTCAACCTCTCGGCCCGCCTGCTCGACGACGACCACCTCCCCGCCCTCGTCGCCGCCGCGCTGCAGCGCCACGACGTCGAGGCCGACGCCCTGGTCCTCGAGGTGACCGAGACCGGGATCGTGTCCGACCCCGAGCGGGCCGGGGCCGTGGTGCGCCGGCTGCGCGCCCTCGGCTGCGCGGTGGCCGTCGACGACTACGGCACGGGCCAGTGCTCCCTGACCTACCTCACCGACCTCGCCGTCGACGAGCTGAAGATCGACCGCAGCTTCGTCACCGGGATGACCACCGACCGGGCGCGCGCCGTGATCGTCCGCTCGACCGTCCAGATGGCCCGCGACCTGGGGCTGCGCGTCGTGGCCGAGGGCGTCGCCGACGCCGCCACCCAGCGCGCGCTGGCCGACCTCGGCTGCCACGTCGCCCAGGGCGAGCACGTCGGGGACCCCGCGACGGCCCTCGAGGTCCTCGCCCGGCTCCAGGGCCAGGCGCGGGCCGGGGTCGCGGGCGGACCGGGCGCGCGGGAGGGCTGAGCGGGCGCTCACGCGCCGCGCACCGCGACGACGGTCCGCCCGGCCGCCGCGGTCACCCGGGTCGCCGTGGCGGGTTCCACCGCCACCAGGACGCTCGTGGCCGAGGACCCGGGGGTCCCGCCCAGCAGCCCGGTCGCGGTCCGTGCCGGGGGGACCCGCAGCACCACGACGTCGGTGGCGATCCGCTCCGCCCCCGTGGCGGCGCCGGTGAGGGGGTCCTCGGTGCGGGCCAGGACGTCGACGTGGACGCCGGGCCCGAGCCCGGCCAGCACCGCCGGGTCGCCCACGTCCACGGTCACCGCCAGCGTCCCGGCCGGCTGCCCGGTGAGGACCGACGCGTCGGCGGCGCGGGCGTCGGTGAGCACCTCGCCCCGCCGCACGGGGCCGGCGAGCACGGCGCCGGTCAGGCGGGTGCGGTCGAGGAGGCCGTCGGGCAGCGTCTCGCCGGGCCGCTGGACCTCACGGACGTCGCCCGGGCCCAGCACCGCCCCCACCGGCAGGTCGCGGACGGCGACCAGCGCCGGGGACGTGGCGGGGGCCGCGGGCGCCAGGGTGGCCACGGCCGCACCGCCGGCCGCGGCGACGAGGCCCGCGGCCAGCCAGCGCCGCGCCAGGCGCCGCCGCCGGCGCGACCAGGGGCCGACCGCGGTGCGCGCCGTCGCTCGAGGGGTGGGGAGGGGCATGCCCGGACGCTA
Organism: Kineococcus radiotolerans SRS30216 = ATCC BAA-149; assembly: GCF_000017305.1. GTDB lineage: Bacteria > Actinomycetota > Actinomycetes > Actinomycetales > Kineococcaceae > Kineococcus > Kineococcus radiotolerans. The sequence goes on from NC_009664.2 coordinate 3,231,861, forward strand.
GGCCGGGCCGCACCCGCCCCGGGCCCGTCGGCGCCCGGCTGTGGAGGACGGCCGCCGCGACGGGCCTGGGGGGACCGCGGTGGTTCAGGCGGCGGAGCTGGACCCGCTGCCGGAGGAGGTGGTGGTGGAGCTGGACCCGCTGCTGGAGGAGCTGCCGGAGGTCGTGCCCGAACCGCTGGACGACGTCGTGCTCGACGTCTCCTTGGAGGCGCTGCCGGACCCGCTGCCGGACCCGCCGGAGGAACCCTCCGAGGACGACGACGCGCTGCGGGAGTCGTTGCGGTAGAAGCCGGACCCCTTGAACACGATGCCGACGTTGTTGAACAGCTTGCGCAGCTGACCGGAGCACTCGGGGCAGACGGTCAGGGCGTCGTCGCTGAAGGATTGGCGGACCTCGAAGGAGTGTCCGCACGACTGGCAGGCGTAGGCGTAGGTGGGCACGCTGTCTCCGTAGCTCCGGGACCCCGGCTGGCACTCGGGGAGTTCGAGTGCCAATGGTACTCGGCGCGCACCGCTGCGGGGGCTCAGCGCACCTGCCGCTGGTAGCGGTCGAGGAGCGGGCCCGCCGGCTGCACCCGCAGCCAGCCGTCGTCCACCCCCGGCGCCGCGGACCGGGCCGCGGCGGGCGGGCTGGCCGCGTCGGCGGCCACCGACAGCGAGGCCGCGGTCCCCGTCCCCACCCGCAGGACCTCCTCCTCGCGCACGACTCCCGTCGCCGCGCCGCTCTCCACGACCGCCACCCGCGCCCCGCCCGCGCGCAGCGCCGTCGTCCACCGCCGCAGCAGCGCCGCCTCGTCGGGATCCGCGACCGGTCCGGCGCTCACCACCACGACGCTGCGCGCGGCCGGCCCCGCGCCGGCGAGGTCGTCGCGCAACCGGACCAGCGCCTGCGGGTCGGAGGCGCGGACCGTCCCCCCGGCGGTCGCGACGTGGACGAACCGGGTGCCCGCGACGTCGACGGCGCGGGGGAGGGCCCCCGCCGAGGAGAGACCGCCGGCGGCGGGGGTCCCCCGCTCACCGCCGCCGGGGACCCAGGCCCAGGTCGTGCCCGGCGGCAGCGTCCGCGCCAGCACCGACCGGACGAGGTCGACGTCCGCCCCGGTGCCCGCGCGCCCGCCGGACCCGACCGCGTCCCCCGCCAGGACGACGTGCCGGGCCCCGCCGGCGACGGCGCGGCGCAGCTCCGCCGCCAGGTGCTCGGCCGAGGCGGGGCGCGCGGCGCTGACCCCCGCGCCGGAGAGCACCGCCACCCGCGCGGTGCGCGGTCCGCCCGCCGCGAGCGGGCCCAGCGCGGGGTCGCCCGTCGCCGTCGCCGTGCTCGCCGGCGGGGGGACCACGGCCTGCAGGGACGCGACGTCCAGCGCCCCCGCCCGCCGGGTCGCCGCCGAGGTCTGGGCCAGGTACAGCCGTTCCACCGCCACCGAGCGGGCGCCCTCGGGGACGGGGGCGCGCAGGGTGCGCCACCCGGTGAAGTCGACCCGGGCCGCGAACGTGACCGGCCGCTGCGCGCCGTCCACCAGCAGCACCCCCCGCAACCACCCGCCCCCGCCGTCCCCGCGCACCTGCAGCGCGACCTCCCGCGTCCCGCCCGGCAGCCGCACGGGGGCCCGGGGCAGGAGGGCGGCGGTGCTGGTGCCGACCGGCTGCCCGGTGGGGTCGTGGGTCAGCCGCAGCGCGGCCCGCACCCCGGGCAGGTCCGCGACCTCGACGCGGCTCACCGAGGCCGTGGAGCGGACCGCGCCCGCCGTCCACGCCGCGGGGTCGTCGAGGGCGTCGAGGGTGACGGTGGAGGAGCCGAGGGCGACCCCCGTGCTCGTCCTCACCCCGGCCGCGGCGAGACCCAGGTCGACGGTCGCGGGCCCGGCGGCCACGGCGGTCAGCCGCAGCCGGCCGTCGGGCAGGGCCTCGGCGCGCAGGAGGGCGGGGTCGGTGGTGACGGCGACGTCGGCGGCGTCGAGGGCGGCGGCGCGGCCCTCGACGTCGCGCCCGAGGACGGTGACGTCGGCGGTGGCGCCGGGGCCGGGCAGCGCGGCGGGGGCCTGCAGGCCGAGGCGGGCCAGCGGCCCGAGGACCTCCACGTCGAGCGCGCCGGTGGCGGTCCCGGTGCCGGCCCGCAGCGCGGTCCGCCCGGGGGCGGTCCCGCGCACCCGGGTGCCCTCGACGCTCGCGAGCGCCGGGTCGGCGACGGTCAGGACCGGGGTGCCGGGGGCGGGGGCGCCCGCCGCGTCCACGGGCACGGCCTCGACCCGGCGTCCCAGGCCGGGGAAGACCCGCAGGGGGGTCCCGCGGTTCAGCACCACCGACGCCGCCCCGGCCGCGGCGGGGGCGGGGACGAGACCGACGGCGTGGGCGACGGGGCGGGCCGCGCCGTCGGAGGGGACGGTCACCTCGCTCACCCCCGCGTCGCCGGGGCGGCGGGCGACGAGCTGGGCCGACCCGCCGCCGTCGAGCATGACCGCGCCCCGGGCGCCGGCCTCGACCATGCGCTGGGCGGTCTCGACGGCGGTGAGGCCGCGGGAGCGGGAGGTGCCGCCGTCGACGGTGAGCAGCAGCAGGTCGCCAGTGGCGGTCCAGCCCAGGGCGGTGCGGGCGCGCAGCGCCGCCCAGGTCGGGTCGGCGACGTCGATGGGCGCGATCGCGCCGTCGCGGACCAGTTCCAGGCGGGCCCCGAGGGCGAACCCGCGCGAGCCGGGGGAGAGGGCGTCGTCGCGGACCCGCAGGTCGGTGCCGGCCGCCGCCCCCACCGGGGTGGCCGAGAGGGCGCGGGCGCGGGAGCCGGTGGCGACCAGGACGTACCCGTCGGCGGGGACGGGGACCGCGCCGGGGGCGCGGACGGCGCTGACCCGTCCGGCGCGGACCTCCAGCTCGACCGCCCCGGCCGCGGGGTCGGCGACGGTGAGCGCGCGGTCGCCGGCGCCCCAGGCGGGGGGGAAGAGCGCGAGGGAGTCGGCGGGGACGGTGCGGGTGCCCAGCGCGGCGAGGGGGTGGGTGCTCCCGGCCAGGGTGGCGCTGCCCTGGAGGAGGACCTGGCCGAGCCGCCCGGTCCAGCCCGCGGCGCCGGCCTCCACGCCGACGGCGGTCTGGGGGGTGGCGTCGGCCTTGAGGGGGGTCCCGTCCACGACGACGGGTCCGTCGGGTGTCCCGGTGCGGTCGATGTCGAAGAAGTCGCCGTTGACGGCGGCGACGGCACCGGCGGCCGCGGCCAGGTCGGCGGGGGTGCGCGGGGTGGTGAGGTCCTGCTGCAGCAGCCGGGGGACGGTGCTGGACCCGGAGGCCAGGCGCAGCAGGGAGGTGCGGACGGGACCGGCGGGGTCGAGGGTGGTGCGGCGCTCCAGGCTCAGGCCCGGGGCGATGGTCTCGCGGTCGCTGGACACCTCGACCGCGGTGAGCGCGTCGGCGAGCGCGGGGGTGGCGGTGGTGGTGGTGAGCAGGGCCGCGAGGAGGGTGGAGCAGACCCCGGCGGTGGCGGTGCGGACGACGCGCATGCGCTCACAGTAATCACCACATCACTCACCGTTGGGTGAACTGCGCCACCCGGCGAGCTTCCCGTGCCGGCTGATGGCCTGCAGGCGCTCTTCCACCGCGGACCGCTCGCTCGTCGCGGTCACCACGAGCAGGTCGTCGCCGCGGCGCAGCACCGTCCGCGGCTGCGGGACGAAGGTCGCGCCGTCGCGGGCCACGAGGCTCACGTTCGCCCCCCGCGGCAGCCGCAGCTCGAAGACCTCCACCCCGTGCAACCGGGACGCCGGCCCGACCCGGACCTGCACGACGTCGGCCGACAGCGTGCCCAGCGGCGACACCTCGACGTCGAGCTCCTGGGTCGGGGTGCTGGGGATCAGCCCCAGCCGGCGGGCCACCGGGGCCAGCGTGGGGGCCTGGACGAGGGTGAACACGACGACCAGCACGAGGACGAGGTCGAACAGCCGCTCCGAGCCCTCGACGCCGGCCACCACCGGCACCGTGGCCAGCACCACCGGGACCGCTCCGCGCAGACCCGCCCAGGACAGGAACAGCAGCTCCCGCCCCGGCATCCGGAACCCGGCGAGGCTGACCAGGACCGAGACGGGCCGGGCCAGCAGCGTCAGCACGAGACCGACCAGCAGCGCGTCGACCAGCGCGTTCGGCAGGCGGGAGGGGCTGGCCAGCAGCCCGAGCATGACGAACAGGCCGATCTGGGCGAGCCAGCCGAACCCCTCCGCGAAGCCGCGGGTCGCGTGCCGGTGCGGCAGCCGGGCGTTGCCCAGCACCAGGCCGCACAGGTAGGTCGCCAGGAACCCCGAGGCGTGCAGGACGTCGGCCACGGCGAAGGCCATCACCGTCAGGGCCAGGACCGCGACGGGGTAGAGCCCGGAGCTGGGCAACGCGGTGCGCCGCAGCAGGAACGCGCCCGCGGCCCCGATCCCGACCCCCACCGCGGTGCCGAGCACGAGCTCGAGGACGGCCTCCCCGGCGAAGTACCACCAGGCGTGGTGGGCGGTCCCGCCCGCCACCTCGGTCAGGGCCAGGACGGCGATGACGACGGGGGCGTCGTTCAGCCCCGACTCCGCCTCCAGCAGCCCCGACAGCCGGCGCGGCAGCGGCACCGAGCGCAGCACGGAGAACACCGCGGCGGCGTCGGTGGAGGACACCACCGCCCCGATGAGCAGCGAGACCGGCCAGGTGGTCTGCAGCAGCAGGTGCGCGCCCACGCCCACGACCCCGATCGAGACGAGGGTGCCCGCGGTGGAGAGCACCGCGGCCGGGGCCACGACCCCGCGGATCGCGGACCACCGCGTCGTGAGACCGCCCTCGGCGAGGATCAGGACGAGGGCGCCGTAGCCGAGGACCTGGGCGATCTCGGCGTCGGCGAAGGGGATGCCCAGCCCGTCCTCGCCCAGCACCAGGCCCAGGCCCAGGTAGATCAGCAGCGAGGGCAGACCCGTGCGGGCCGAGAGGCGCACGGCGAGGACGGCGAGCAGGAGGACCCCGGAGGACAGCAGCAGGACGCGGCTGAACTCGTCCAGGGTCATGCCGCACCGTAGCGCCCCCTAGGTTGGGGCCGTGCAGCCGAGAGTGGACGGGTCGAGCCGGTGATCGGCCGTGCGACGGTGGTGGGGTCCGGACCGAACGGCCTCTCGGCCGCGGTGGTCCTGGCCCGGGCGGGCCTGGAGGTCACGGTGCTGGAGGCGAACCCCCACATCGGGGGCGGCGCCGCCAGTGCCGAACTGCTGGGGCCCGGGATCCTCAGCGACCTGGGGTCGGCCGTCCACCCGTTCGGGGTGGCCAGCCCCTTCTTCCGCGACCTCCCGCTGGAACGGCACGGCCTGCGGTGGCGCCACGGCCGCCACCCCGTGGGACACCCCCTCGACGGCGGGCCGGCCGCGATCCTGCCGCACGACCTGGACGAGGCGGTCGAGTCCCTGGGTCGGGACGGCCGGGCGTGGCGGACGCTCTTCGCCGCTCCGGTGCGGCAGTGGGAGCAGTTGGTGCCCGACGTCCTCGGACCGCTGCTCCGGGTCCCCCCGTCGCCCCTCGCCCTGGCGAGCTTCGGGGCCCGCGCTGCGTGGCCGAGCTCCCTGCTGACCCGCGCCGCCTTCCGCGACGAACCGGCCCGGGCCCTCTTCGCCGGGATGGCGGCCCACGCCCTGCAGCCGCACAGCCATCCGCTCACCGCGGCGTTCGGCGTGCTGTTCGGCGCGGCGGCCCACACCACCGGCTGGCCCGTGCCCGTCGGAGGTGCGGGAGCGATCACCCGGGCGTTGGCCGGTGTGCTGGCCGAGCATGGGGGGCGGGTCCTGGTCGACCACCCGGTGACCTCGCTGGCCGACCTCGAGGTCGCCGGGCCCGCGGACGTGACGCTGCTGGACCTGACGCCCCACCAGCTGCTGCGCATCGCCGGCGACGAGCTCCCCGCCGGGTACGCCCGTCAGCTGCGGCGGTGGCGCCACGGCCCGGGCGCCCACAAGGTCGACTACCTCCTGGACGGCCCCGTGCCGTGGCGCGATCCGCGCCTGGGCGAGGTGGTGACGGTCCACCTCGGAGGAGCTGCGGCCGAAGTCGCGGCCGTCGAGGCCGACGTCGTCCGCGGTCGCCATCCCGAGCGGCCCTTCGTCCTCCTCGCCCAGCAGGACGTGGCGGACCCGGGGCGGGCTCCGGCCGGTCAGCGCGTGGTCTGGGCGTACGCCCACACCCCGCAGGGGTCCACCGACCCGCGGACCGGTGAACGCGTCGACCGCCAGGTGGAACGCTTCGCGCCCGGCTTCCGCGACCGGGTGATCGCCCGCGTCGAGACGACCCCGGCCCAGCTCGAGGCGGGCAACGCGAACCTCGTCGGGGGGGACGTCGGCGGGGGAGCGCTCACGCTGCGGCAGCAGGTGTTCCGGCCGGTCGTGGGCGCCGACCCGTACCGGGTTCCCCACGGGAACCTGTACCTCTGCTCCGCCGCCACCCCGCCCGGGGGCGGGGTGCACGGCATGTGCGGCTTCCACGCTGCGACCCGGGCCCTCACGGACCTGGCCCGCCGGCGACGGGGCTGAGGCGCGGGAGTCTCAGGCGGCCAGCCACAACCAGCGCGACGGGGTCGCCACGGCCTGGACGGGACGGTCGTGCGGCAGCGTCGGCAGGGGGGTGACGGCGGCGTCGAACAGTTCGTCGTCGTGGACGACGGCGAGCACCGGGACCCGGGCCGGCACCCGGCCCAGCGCCCGGTCGTAGCTGCCGCCGCCCTGGCCGAGCCGGCGCCCGGCGGTGTCGACGGCGAGCGCCGGGACGATGACGAGGTCCACCGCGGCGATGGCGTCGGGACCCAGCGGGCCGGGGTGGCGGTCCAGCTCCCAGTCGAGGTCGCCGTCGGGCAGCAGGACGGGCAGCAGGACGTCGACCTCGTGGCGCTCCAGCTCGGCCAGCAGCTCGCGGGTGCCCGGTTCCCCGGGGCGCGAGGTGTAGCAGGCGACGCGGTGGACGCCGGCCAGCAGGGGGCAGCCGGTGAGGACGCGGGCCACGGCGGTGTCGACGGCCCGGGCGCTGCCCGTGTCGCGGTCGAGGCGGCGGGAACGGATCCCGCGGCGCAGCCGGTGCTTGCGGGCCTCCACCTCGAGCACGTCCGGGGTGACGGACAGGGTGTCGAGGGCCAGACCGGGGGTGGCGGCGGGGGTGGTGACAGGTGGGGTGGACACGGCGGCTCCTGGCTCTGCCGGACGTCCCGCGAGGGGTTGCGCGGTCGTCCTGGGGCCAGTCTGCCCCTTCGGGGCCGGAATGGGAATGGCTGATCACTCTGCGTGATCAGCGGTGAGCCCCGCCCCGGCGCCGCCGCTGCACCCGGTGCCCGGCTCGGGACGGGCGGTAGCCTCCGGCCCATGACTCAACGCGACGAGCGTCCGGGCCGCACGGTGCGCAAGGCCGTCATCCCCGCCGCCGGCCAGGGCACCCGCTTCCTGCCGGCCACCAAGGCGATGCCCAAGGAGATGCTGCCGGTGGTCGACACCCCGGCCATCCAGTACATCGTCGAGGAGGCCGTCCGCTCCGGGCTCACCGACGTCCTGATGATCACCGGGCGCAACAAGCGCCCCCTGGAGGACCACTTCGACCGCAACGTCGAGCTCGAGGTCGGGCTGGAGAAGAAGGGCGACCAGACCAAGCTCGCGCGCGTCCAGGAGTCCACCGACCTCGCCCAGGTCCACTACGTGCGCCAGGGCGACCCCAAGGGCCTCGGCCACGCCGTGCTGGTCGCGGAGCAGCACGTCGGCGACGAGCCCTTCGTCGTCCTGCTCGGCGACGACATCGTCGACTCCCGCGACCCCCTGCTGGACGTCATGATCAAGGTCCGGGAGGAGCGCGGCGGCAGCGTCGTCGCGTTCATGGAGGTCCCCCACGACCAGATCCACCTCTACGGCTGCGCCGTCGCCGAGCCCACCGACGAGACCGACGTCGTCAAGGTCTCCGGCCTCGTGGAGAAGCCGAAGACGGAGGAGGCCCCCAGCGACCTCGCCATCATCGGCCGCTACCTGCTCGACCCCGCCGTCTTCGCGGTGCTGCACGAGACCGCGCCCGGCAAGGGCGGGGAGATCCAGCTCACCGACGCCCTCCAGGTCCTCGCCCAGGGCGACGGTCCCGGCTACGGCGTGCACGGCGTCGTCTTCCGCGGCCGCCGCTACGACACCGGCGACAAGCTGGACTACATCAAGGCCGTCGTGCGCCTGGCCACCGAGCGCGCCGACATCGGACCGGACCTGCGCGAGTGGCTCGGCGAGTACGTCGCCTCCGGCGCGGGCGCGAGCACCTCGGCGTGACCGGCCGCGGGCGCGGTGGCGCGACGGGCCCGGGGTGCCCCGACGTGACAACCTTCCGGGTGTGAGCGTCGAGACCCTGACCACCGTCGCGGCCCACCGCCAGGCCTGCCTGGACCTGGTGCGCCCGCTGCCGCCGCTGGACCTGGCGCTGCGCGACGCCCTCGGCTGCGTGCTGGCCGAGGACGTCGTCAGCCCCCGGGCCCTGCCCGCCTTCGACAACTCCGGCATGGACGGCTACGCCGTGCGGCTGCGCGACGTCGAGGGCGCCGGCGAGGACGCCCCGGTGGGGCTGCCGGTCGTCTCCGACATCGCCGCCGGGCGGGCCGACGCGGTGCGCCTCACCGGCGGGACGACGGCCCGGATCATGACCGGGGCGCCCGTCCCGGCCGGTGCCGAGGCCGTCGTGCCCGTGGAATGGACCGACCGCGGCGTGTCCCACGTGCTCATCCGGCGCGTCCCCTCCCCGGGGCAGCACATCCGCCGCGCGGGCGAGGACGTCGACGCGGGGACCCTCGTCCTCGAAGCCGGCACGCGGCTGGCCCCCCGCCACATCGGGGTCCTCGCCGCCCTGGGCCGGGCCCGCGTGCGGGTCCGCCCGCGCCCGCGCGTCGTCGTCGTCTCCACCGGCACCGAGGTCGTCGAACCCGGTGCCGCGCTCGCCCGGGGGCAGCTGCACGACGCCAACGGCTACCTGCTGACCGCGGCCGCGGAGGAGGTCGGGGCCCTGGCCTACCGGGTGGGCGTCGTCGCCGACGACGCCCGCGAGCTCGCGGCCGTCCTCGACGACCAGCTCGTGCGCGCCGACGTCGTCCTCACCTCCGGCGGGGTCAGCGAAGGCGCCTACGACACCGTCAAGGAGGTCCTCTCCGGACCCGGCGCCCACGCCGTGCGCTTCGACCGCGTCGCGGTGCAGCCGGGGATGCCGCAGGGGTGCGGGACGCTGGGGGAGGCCGGGGTCCCCGTCTTCACCCTGCCCGGCAACCCCGTGAGCGCGTTCGTCTCCTTCGAGGTGTTCGTCCGGCCCGCGCTGCGCCGCATGCTGGGCGCGGAGGGCCCCGACCCCGAGCGCCCGCGCGTGCGGGCCCTGGCCGGGGCCGCGTGGACCTCCCCGCCCGCCAAGGAGCAGTACGTGCGCGCGGCCTGGACCCGCGACGCGCAGGGCCGGCTGGTGGTGGAACCGGTGTCCGGGCACGGGTCGCACCTGGTGACCGGGCTGGCGCGGGCGACGTGCCTGGTGGTCGTGCCGGTCGGGGTCGCCGCGGTGGAACCCGGCGACGAGGTCGAGTGCGTCCTGCTCGGGCCGCTGCCGGTGGAGGACCTGTGAGCGAGCGCCTGACCCACCTCGACGCCGCCGGGCACGCGCGGATGGTCGACGTCTCGGCGAAGCCGGTGACCGCGCGCGAGGCCCGCGCCGAGGGGTACGTGCGCTGCTCGCGGGCCGTGCTCGACCTCGTGGCCGAGGGCGGGCTGCCCAAGGGCGACGCCCTCGCCGTGGCGCGGATCGCCGGTCTGCAGGCGGCCAAGCGCACCCCGGACCTGATCCCGCTGGCCCACCCCGTCGCCGTGCACGCCGTGGAGGTCGACGTCGTCCCCGTCGAGGACGGGGTGCGCATCACCGCCGCCGTCCGCACCGCGGACCGCACGGGCATCGAGATGGAGGCGTTGACCTGCGTCGTGGTGGCGGGGCTGACGTTCGTGGACATGGTCAAGGCCGTCGACCGGCGCACCGTCCTCGACGGGGTGCGGGTGACCGCCAAGAGCGGGGGACGGTCGGGGGACTGGAGCGTCGATGAGTGAACCCACCGCCCTCGTGGTGACGGTGTCCAACCGCGCCTCGGCCGGGGTGTACGCCGACACCTCCGGGCCGATCGTGGTGGACGGGTTGCGGGACGCCGGGTTCAGCGTCGACGGCCCGCTCGTCGTCCCCGACGGCGATCCCGTCGAGGAGGCCCTGCGCGACGCCGTCGCGGCCGGCTACGACGTCGTCGTCACCAACGGCGGCACGGGTCTCAGCCCCCTGGACCTCACCCCCGAGCGCACCCGCCGGGTCCTGGACTACGAGGTCCCCGGTGTGCCGGAGGCGATCCGCGCCGCGGGAGCGGCCGCCGGGGTCGCCACCTCGGTGCTCTCGCGCGGCACCGCCGGCGTCGCGGGCCGGACCTTCGTCGTGAACCTGCCCGGTTCCCCGGGCGGGTGCCGCGACGGGGTGGCCGTGCTGCGGGGTTTCCTGCGCCACGCCGTCGACCAGGTCCACGGGGGCGACCACGCCCGTCCCGGCGGGGGCGGCGCGTGACGCCGAGCTGGCCCGTCGAACTGCGCGAGGGACCGGTCCGGCTGCGGCCGCTGCGCCGCGGCGACGCCGCGACCTGGCGGCGGGTGCGGGCGGCGAACGCCGCGTGGCTGCGCCCGTGGGAGGCGACCAGCCCCGAGGGCAGCGGCCCCGCACCCACGTTCGCGCAGATGGTCCGGGGTTTCTCCCGCGAGGCGCGGGCGGGACGGATGCTGCCCTTCGTCGTGGAGCTCGACGGGAACCTCGTCGGGCAGATCACCGTCTCCGGCATCACCTGGGGTTCGCTGCGCTCCGCGCACATCGGGTACTGGATCGACCAGCGCGTCGCCGGGCGCGGCACGATCCCCGTCGCGCTGGCCCTGGTGGGCGACCACTGCTTCCGGGTCCTCCGGCTGCACCGCATCGAGGTCAACATCCGGCCCGAGAACGCGGCCTCGCTGCGGGTCGCGGAGAAGCTCGGGATGCGCGACGAGGGACTGCGCAAGGCGTTCCTGCACATCGACGGCTCCTGGCGGGACCACCGGACGTTCGCGCTGACGACCGAGGAGGTCCCGGAGGGGTTGCTCACCCGCTACCGGACCTCCCGCACCACCCGCGGATAACCCGCGCGCGGCCCGCGCGCAACCGCACCGCGCGACACGCCCGGCGCGTCCGCGATCTCGATGTGGCGTGGCCCTACGGTTGCGCCGTGCCCGCCAGCAGCCTGATCTTCCTCGTCATCGTCGTCCTGTGGGCCGCCTACCTCGTGCCCAACGCGATCCGGAAGCACCGGCGCACGGCGTCGGCGCGCCAGGCGGACCGGGACTCGCAGGCGATGCGGGTGGTCGTGCGCCGCGGTTCCGCACCGGTGGGTTCCGCGCTCGCGGCGGCTGCCGTGAACGCCGCCTCCGCGCACGCCGTGGCGGGGTCCTCCAGCCGCCCGGTCCTCGGCCCGGGCCCGCGCGCCCTGCCGGGGGCCGCACCGGTCCCGGCCCGGGTGCCCGCACCGGCCCCGGTCCGCACCACCTCCGCCGTGGTCCGGCGCCGTCGCCGGCTGCTGGCGAGCGTCGCGGCGCTGACCGCCCTCGGCTGGGCGGCGGTCGCGCTGGTGTCGGCGCCCTGGGGTGTCGGCGCGCTGCCGACGCTGGGGCTGCTGCTCGTCGTCGCCGTCCTCTCCCGCCACGGCGCGGCCCGCGCGGCGCGCCCGGTCGCCCCGGCCGCGGCGCGGTTCCCCGAGGCCCGGCCGACGCCGCGGGTGGTCCGCCCCGCCGCTCGCGCCCCCCGCACCGCCCCCGCCGCGGTGCCCGGGCCGCGCGAGGAGCGCACCTCCCCGCTGGCCGGGGACCGCAGCTGGCAGCCGGTGGCGGTCCCGCTGCCGACGTACCTGCTCAAGGACAAGGCGCCCTACGCGGTCCCGCCGCTGCCGGCGGTCGCCCTGGTCCCCGGGGTGGACGAGGACGACGTGCCCACCCGGGTGATCGACCTCCGTGATCACGTGCGCGTCGTCAACCAGTAGCGCCGGGGGCTGGTAACCTCTTCTCCGTTGCCGCGTCGTCCCGGGTACGGGTCCGGCGCGCGACGGCAAGGGGCTGTGGCGCAGCTGGTAGCGCACCTCGTTCGCAACGAGGGGGTCAGGGGTTCGAATCCCCTCAGCTCCACCCTTCGAAAGAGGCCCTCACCGGTGTCCCGGTGGGGGCCTCTGCTGTTTCCTGCGCTGGTGGCCGATAGAGTTCGTCCCGTCGCGGAGAGCGAGGATTGTCCCCTGTCGTGAGGAGCAGCTGCGTGGAGACCCAAGATCCGGCGCCCGTCAGCACGACCGCGCTGGTTGAGGGCCTGCGGGCGCGCCTGCTCGATGTGGTCGCGGAGCTGGGGCTGGGCTCCCGTCCCTGGACGGTCGTCGACTACCCCAACCACCTCAACTGCGGTGACGCAGCGCTCTACCTGGGCCTCGAGAACATCGCTGCCTCCGTGGGTGCACCCGTCCTGCGGGTCCTAGACCGGTCCTCCTACCGGCCCCAGCACCTCGACCCCGGCTCCCTCATCGTGCTCCAGGCCGGCGGCAACTGGGGCGGCCTGTACCCGACGCACCACCGCCTGCGGGTCCGCCTGCTCGGCGACAGCCGCGGTCGTGACGTCCTGCAGCTGCCGCAGTCCATCCAGTACGCGGACGAGCACCACCGCGAGGAGCTCCGGCGGGCCGTGGCCGAGCACGGTCGTACGACGCTCCTGGTCCGGGACCAGCGCAGTTACGACATCGCCGTCCGCGACTACGACTGCCCGGTGTTCCTGGCTCCCGACGCCGCGTTCGCCCTGGGCACCATGGAGCGTCTTGCGCCGCGCACGCCGTTGCGTCTGCAGGTACGCACCGACAAGGAGGGCAACGCGCCTGCGGACCTCGCCCTCGACGGTGAGGTCTTCGACTGGCTCACGGCCCGACGCGGCTCGCTGTCCTGGACGACCTGGCAGGCGATGATGGCCGTCAACCGGCTGCAGCGGTTGCCGCTGGGCGCCGCGGCGCGGGTGGCCACCGTTCGCGCCGCCCACGACCTGGCGCGGCACAGCGTCCTGCGGGCCCGCGACCTGCTGTCGGCCGGCGAGGTCGTGGTGACGGACCGCCTGCACGGTCACATCCTCTGCACCCTGCTCTCCATCCCGCACGTCGTCGTGGACGACAAGTTCGGCAAGATCAGCGCTCTGCGGAACACCTGGACGTCGATGGACCGCGGTCACCGCTTCGCTGCGGACTGGACCGAGGTCACCGCGGCGGTCGATGACCTCCGTCGCTCCCGGTGAACGGACTGTCAGGTGCGCCGGTGATCAGAAGGATCGCGGTCGTCGCCCTGGGTGGCCTCCGTCGCGGTGCCGTGGCCTCGCTCGCCCGACGTGACGCGGAGTTCGCCGCCGCGCAGGGGGACCAAGTCACCCTCGTCGCCCTCGGCGGGCGGGAGGAACCCCTCTCGCTGCCCAGCGGTGTCCGGATCGTCCGTGTGGGCGGGCCCCTGCCGAAGACGGCCCGTCACCTGCGGCGGCGTGCCGCGGGGTTGTCCCGACTCCTGGAGCTCGTCGCGGCGGCACCCGCGATCGGTGCGGTGGTCCGCAGCCACGACGTCGTCGTCTCCCACGGCGGCCTCGAGGCGGCGCTCGCGTCGACGCTGCCAGGCCGGGCTCGCACCGTCTTCCGGATGCACAACTACCAGGCCGGGGTGGCCGCCGCAGGCCGTTCCTACCGGCGTGGTGAACGCTGGCTCTTCGCGGTGGCCGACCGGGTGGGGGTGCGCCGCTCGAACGCCGTCGTCGCGGTGTCAGCCACCCTGGCGGACCAGGTGGCCCGGGGTGCGGGGCGACGGCCCGAGGTGGCGATCAACGGGCTCACTCCCGCCGCGACGCCGGACGTCGACGCCCCCCGCGACGTCGACGTCCTGTTCGTAGGCCGACTGGTGGCGGAGAAGGGTGTTCGGCTGCTGCCTGACCTGGCCGGAGTGCTGCGGGAGGGGGAGACCCTCGTGGTCGCGGGCCAAGGGGTGCTCGGAGCCGACCTCGCGCGCACCCTGGCGCCGAGCCCCCGGGCGCGGTTGCTCGGGGAGGTCCCGGCGCACCAGGTCCCCTCGCTGATGGCGCGTGCCAAGATCGTCGTCGTGCCCTCGCTCGACGAGCCGTACGGCATGGTCGTCGTGGAGGCGCTGACGGCGGGTGCCTGCGTGGTTGCCAGCGCTGTGGGCGGCATCCCCGAGATCCTGGCCGACGGTGAGGGCGGCCGGCTCCTGCCGCCAGGTGCCACCGCAGCGTGGCGCGCGGAGGTGCGACGGTTGCTCGACGACCCCACTGCGCGGAAGGCGCTGGTGGCTGCGGGGCGGCAGCACGCCGCACGGCACGACGAGAGCAAGACGCTTCCGGCCCTGCACGGCGTTTACGCCGGGTAGGAGCGACACTCGGGGCAGGACTTCGAGATCTGTGGCTGCAGGTGACCAATCGTGGACCAGCCGTGGAGGTATTGCGGCGAACGGGTGATGGGCCGCTACGATAGGTACTGTCAGGTCACCAGCCGTGAACGCAGGCTGCTCATGGGCCGCTCGGCGGGCCTGACATCCACGCCGTCGTGGACTTTCTGCAGGACGACCGACGGGGGAGCCATGGCTGCGGACGAAGTGCGACTGGTGCCGGTTCAACAGCGCAGGACCCTCGGTGGCGCCGCGCCCACCGGCGAGCGCCCCACGGGGGTCTCGCAGTCGCTGCTGCCCGGTCGACGCCACCGCACGTCCCGGTCCTCGGGGCGCCGGGCGGTCTGGCAGCGCGAGTACGTCCGGGCCATCGTCGTCGGCGACGGCCTGGCCGCCCTGTTGGGCGCCCTGATCGGCTGGGTGGTGCGGTTCGGCGACACCGCCTCCGCGCAGGGGGCTGCAGGCATGTCCGCGTTGATCACGATGACGCTCCTGCCACCCGTGTGGGTCCTGACGATGCTTCTCTTCCGCGCCTACGAACCCCGCTTCCTCGCCGTCGGGTTCGAGGAGTTCCAGCGGGTCCTGCTGGCCGGGACGACCGTCGTCGCCATGGTGGGAACGGCCTCGTGGGCCCTCCAGCTCGACGTCGCCCGGGGGTTCGTCGTGGTCGCGCTGCCGGTCGCAGGCTGCCTGACCGTGCTGACCAGGTTCGGCGTTCGGCGCTACCTCCACGTCCGCCGCGCGGCCGGGGAGTGCATGCAGTCCACCGTCGTCGCCGGGCACCCCTCGGCCGTTGCCGCTCTCGTGCAGCAGGTGCGTCGGGAGACGAACCACGGACTCCGGGTCGACGCGGCGTGCACCCCGGGGGGCGAGACCGACGCGCAGCTCGATGCGCTCGGCGTTCCCGTGCTCGGGAACCTCGAGCAGATCGCCGGCGTCGCCGAGGCGCTGGACGCCGACGTCGTCGCCACCTTGACCTGCCCCGAGCTCGACGGGCCTGTGCTGCGCCGGCTCGGCTGGGAGCTCGAGGGCACCCGCGCGGACATGATCGTCGCGCCCGCCCTCACGGACATCGTCGGACCGCGGGTCGTCATCCGCCCCGTGTCCGGGCTGCCCCTGCTGCACGTCGACCGACCCGAACTGCGGGGTGTGCGCCATGCGGGCAAGGCGTTCTTCGACCGGGGCAGTGCCGCGCTGGGACTCGTCGTCCTCGCGCCGTTGTTCCTCGTCATCGCTGTCGCTGTCAAGCTCGACTCCCGCGGCCCGGTGTTCTTCCGCCAGACGCGCGTTGGTCGCGACGGCCGGGAGTTCTCCATGGTCAAGTTCCGCTCCATGGTGGTCGATGCGGAGAACCTCCTCATCGATCTGCGGACGAAGTCCGAGGGGAACGGCCTGCTGTTCAAGATGCGCCGGGATCCGCGAGTCACCCGCGTCGGCTCGCTGCTGCGCCGCTACTCCCTCGACGAGCTGCCGCAGTTGTTCAACGTGCTGGGCGGCAGCATGTCCCTCGTCGGACCGCGGCCTCCGCTGCCCAAGGAGGTCGCCGAGTACGGGAACGACCTGCGCCGACGCCTGCTCGTGAAGCCCGGGCTGACGGGCCTGTGGCAGGTCTCCGGCCGCTCCGACCTCGACCTCGATGAGTCGATCCGGCTGGACCTGCAGTACGTCGAGAACTGGTCGCCCACCTTTGACGTCATGATTCTCGCCAAGACGCTCAAGGCCGTGACCGGCGGTCGCGGGGCCTACTGAGATGCGAGGTCACCGCACCACCCTGCGGCAAGGGCGGGGCGGTCACCGCGCGGGCAGGACCGTCACGGGACGGGGGAGGCAGGGACCTCCTGGTCGCTGCCCGCGGTGCTGCGGGCGCGGCGCCGGCTGACGATGTTCCGGACGTCGACAGTGAATTCCCGGGCCACCGGTCGCGCAAACAGGAGAAGCAACCCCGGGTAGACGACCCCGGCGACTCCCGCGGAGACGGCGACCCGCACCCATCGCACGTCCGTCGTGAGCAGGTGCAGGACCGCCAGCACGATCCCGGCCATGACGACAGCGGCCAGCAGCACCCGGGCCGAACGCAGCAGGCACCGGTATGGGATCCCCACGGCGCGGTGCAGGACGATCTGGCGCACTGGGAACGTCGCCGCCTGCCGCACCAGCAGCGCCACCGCGAGGGCGAACAACCCGTGCGAGGCGGCCAGCACGACGACGGCCAGGTGGCTGACGACGATCCCGAGCACCAGCAGCAGTTCCGGGCGCAGCTTGCCCACGGCGACGAACACCGTGCGGTCGAAGTAGCTGAAGACCCCGATGGCCGCGGTCACAGCGGTCACCTGGGCAATGCTCCCCGTGACGGCCCACTGCTCGCCGAGCAACCACGGGACGAGGTCGGTGCTGGTCGCGGCGAGGAAGAGCATGGCGGGGAAGATCAGCGCACCACTGGCAGCCATGGCTGTTTCGTAGGCGCGGCTCATCCGCGGCAGGTCGTCCTGGATCTTGCTGAACGTGGGGGTGGCGACACTGCTGATGACTGAGGAACCGGTGTCTTGCACGAGCTTCACCAAACGGGTGCCGACGGTCCAGTACCCCAGCACGGTGGCGGATGCGATACCAGCCAGGACGAACTCCTCGCCGCGGTCCCGGGCCTGCATCAGCAGGTCGATGCCCAGGAGCTTGCTGCCGAAGGCGAGCATCTCCCTCGCTTGACGACGGTCGAAGCTCAGGTGCGGACGCCAGGACACAGCGCACCACAGCATGACGGTGTTGGTGAGCGATCCGACGAGCACCTGCGCGACCAGGGACCAGACCCCCGCGCCAGCCAGGGCCGCGACGATGGCGGTGACTGAGCCCACCAAGGTCGCGGCCGTTGCGCGGGCGGCCAGGGCCTTGAAGCGCAGTTCGCGACGCATGAGGGCGTTGGGCAGGCTGTTGGCCCCGGCCAGCAGCAGGTTGAGGGACAGCCAGAGCAGGACCGGGACGAGCTCGGGCTGGTCGTAGGCGTCGGCCAGCAGCGGAGCGCATGCAGCGAGGGCTCCGGCCAGGGCGATCGAGAGTCCCAGGCTGGTCCAGAACGCGGTGCTGCGCGTCCGCTCGTCGACCACCGGACGCCGGATGACGTAGGTCGCCAGACCGCTGTCGCTGATGATCGTCAGGACCGCGATGATTCCGGTGGCGAGGGCGACCAGGCCGAACGCGGAAGGTTCGAGCTGTCGCCCCACGACGACGAAGGCGGCGGCGCTCAGGGCCCGGCTCGCCCAGATCTGCCCAGCCGTCCACATCACTCCGACGGCCGAGCGGGCGCGGAGCCCCCCACCGGGCCGGGACTGATCGGTGTGCGGTCGGTCCGGTCCGCTCGATGACATCTTGCCTCGGTTCCTCCCGACGTGCGCGGGCGTGGCATGGGCAGGGAACTCGTCAGACAGCAACGGGGTGCGAACCGGTACTCACGCCAAGTGACGGCGACGGGCACGAGGCGCAGCCTACTAGCCCGAACGGCGCGCTCCCCTCACTCGCGGCCACTGTGTCATGCTCTGCGTCGTCACGAGCCGGCACCTTCAGGTGCGCGACCCAGGGAGACCTCGATGAGCGGTGGACAGCCCGGATGACGGTCGAGCCCAGAGGCACTCAACCGGGCGGGACCGACTCCAGCCACGCTGGGCAGGAACCGATCACGGTCCACCTCTTCCCGAGTCCCGCCCGTCGCATGGTCAATCCCTACCTGTCGATGCTCACGGCCGCGCTGCGCGAGCAGGGCGTCGACGTCCAGGCGCTGCACGGGAGATCGGGTGCTGCTGGTGGGCGCGGGATCGTGCACGTCCACTGGCCCGAGCTGAACCTGCACTCCGGCAAGTTGAGGTGGGCGCTGTGGGGGACCGGGAAGCTCATCGTCCAGGTCGTCGCCGCCCGCCGTCGCGGACTGCCCGTCGTCTGGACCGTGCACAACCTCCAGGCCCACGACGGATCCCGGCCGGTGCTGCAGCGGATCTTGTGGGCCGCCTGGCCCCGCCTGGTGACCGGTTGGCTGTCGCTCTCCCGCAACGGCGTCGATCGTGCGCAGGACGCCTTCAGGCCCTTGCGTCGACGTCCCTCGCGCGTCGTCCCTCACGGTGACTACGCCCCTGTCGTCCACGCGCCCGACCGAGCGGTCGCCCGTGGGCGGCTCGGGCTCCCCCTCGAGTCCCGGGTCCTCGCTCTCGTCGGCCGGATCCGCCCGTACAAGGGGGCCGAGGCGCTCGTTGAGGCCGTCGCCGCCAGCCCATCGGAGGACCTCCGGCTCGTCGTCGGCGGTGCCTGCGACGACGCGCCCTTGCGGGCGGCTCTCGAACGCACCGCCGCTGCCGATCCGCGCGTCCGGCTGCTGCTGGAGACGCTCCACCAGGAACAGGTCGACGACGTGCTGGCTGCGGCCGACCTCGTCGTGCTGCCTTTCCGCTCGGTGTTCAACTCCGGCTCGGTCCTGTTGTGCCTGACGGCTGGTCGACCCGTCCTGGCCCCGCGCACACCGGTGTTCGACGAGCTCGCCGCGGAGGTGGGGGCCGGTTGGCTGCACCTCTACGACGGTGACCTGACCCCGGAGGTGCTGGAGCGGGTGCTCGCCGAGACCACGACGCTCACCGGCGAACCCGACCTGCGACGACACCGTTGGGAGAACGTGGCTGCCGAGCACCTCGCGTTCTACGAGCGACTGCTCCGACGCTCGACCGCGCGCGCCGGGGAGGGTCGACGGTGAGCGTCGACGTCTCCGTCGTCATCCCCTGCTTCAACGCCACCCGCGACCTGCCGGCGCAGCTGGAGGCGTTGGCCGGGCAGAGCACCGTCTGCACCTTCGAGGTCGTCGTCTCCGACAACGGCTCGACGGACGGTCTGGCGGAGTTCGTAGAGGAGTGGTCGAGGCGGGTCCCCTTCATGCTGCGCCGGGTCGATGCTTCTGCCCGTCGCGGTGTCGCTCATGCACGCAACGCCGGGTGCCGAGCCGCCCTCGCGGACGTCATCCTCGTCTGCGACGCGGACGACGTCGTCGGCGTCGGCTGGGTGGACGCGATGGCGAGGGCGTTGGAACAGGCCGACCTCGTGGGCGGGACCCTGGTGCACGGGCACCTGAACACCGCGTTGGTGCAGCAGTGGCGTCCCACGTCCCCGCCCGGCGTCCTACCGACGAAGCTGTCGCACTTGCCGTACGCGGTCGGGGCGAACGTCGGGTTGCGCCGAGAGGTGTTCGACGCCCTCGGGGGCTGGGACGAAGGTTTCGTCGCCGGGGGCGATGACGTGGAGTTCTCCTGGCGGGCCCAGCACGCGGGTTTCTGCCTCCGGTCTGCGCCGGACGCCGTCATCGCCTACCGCATGCGGACCACGCTGTCCGCGAACGTCAAGCAGTCCTACTTCTACGCTCGGTCCGACGCCCTGCTGATGCGGACGTTCAGGTCTGCAGGGGTCCCGCGGCGAGGCCTTCGACCGTTGATCACCGAGAGCAAGTGGCTGGTGCGCAACGTGCCACGAACCCGTGAGCCCGGCTTCCGGGGGCAGTGGCTGCGGCGGGCGGCGATGCTGGCCGGTCGGTTCGTCGGATCCGTGCAGCACCGCACCTGGGCGGTCTGACCTGTACGGCACGAACGCGGCCGTCCGGTCGCCGGAGCAGAACCCCGGTCACCGAACGGCCGTGCTCCTGCGCAGCCCGTCCTTCAGTAGGACAAGCCTTGCGTCACGGTGAGGTCCGGCCACTGCGACTTGTTCCAGACGGCCTTCCAGCTGAGGTTGGGGGCGGTGTTGATCCGGAAGTTCTGCACGGTGATCCTGACCGACGTGGACGTGGTCCCGTTGCGGGTGCCGGCGAGCCAGAGCAGGTAGGCGTGACCCGTGCGCGAGCCGTTGAGGGTGACGTTGGCCAGGTTCCACTGCCCGAGCGCGCCCTGACCGCGGCTGAAGGGCTGGAGGTAGAAGCCCTGGTAATCGAGGTTGTTCGCCGTGAAGCCGTTCACCTCGAGCTTGGCCGGGCCGCTCCAGGTCTGGAAGGCGTCGCCGCCGTCGTGCTGCCCCATCACGGCGCCCAGGTGCGTCTTCACCCCGTCGATGAGGATGTTGCGCATCCGCAGCGTCAGGGTGGTCCTCTCGGCCTTGGAGTCGAAGTTGATGCCCTCGTAGACGTTGCTGCCGGCGCAGTGGAAGCCGTCCAGCACGATGGTGCGTGCGGCCTGGGCCTTGGCGTTGCCCGCGATGTACAGGCACCGGTTGTCCTTGGCGGCCTCGCCGGTGACGTGGTACTCCTTGGAGAAGTTCACGGTGCCGCCGGTGCTGATGACGTTGCGGCCACCGATGAGCGTGAAACCGCCGGCGACGTCCAGCGGGGTTTCTGGCCAGTCGACGAGGACGTCTCGGTCGGCGGGAGCCGTGAAGACGTTCCAGGTGGGAGATGGCTTCCAGACGACCGGGTTGACCAGGACGGGGTCCGTCGCGGGGGCGGCGACGGTGCTGCTCGTCGTGGTGGTGGTGAGCGTCCGGACGGTGCTGGTGGTTCCGGTGGCCAGAGCAGGGGTGGCCGCGACCGCCGTCAGCGTGAGGGCGGCGACGGCGGAGCTCAGGGCGGTGCGCAGGGGGCGCGAGAACGTGGGCATCGAGGGTTCCTCTGGTGGGGGGTGAGAGGTGGTGACAAAAAGGGGATCGTCGTCTTCCGGGGCCCTCTTGATGCGGGTCTCGAGGCCCCCGCAGGCTGTCACGGAGGGTGATTGTGCGCAGGCGGAGTTGTTTCCCGCATGATCGCTCACCCTCTGCCACCTCAGAGCCCGTACCGGGAGCGGTTGAAGGGTAGTCCGAGATCACGGGTGACCCGTTCGGACGTACGGTCCTCACCGACGCGCGCCGTCTCGTGAAACACGGAATCACCCGGTCGGCGGCGTGGTCGCCCAGCGTGGGCTCTCGGGACCTCGGGCTCGGAGACCGTCCCGGAACGACGACGAGCCGCACCGCCAGGTGGCGGTGCGGCTCGGGTGGTGCGGGTGGTTCTGGTGGACGCCTGCCGAGAGGGGTGATCCGCGTGCGGTCTTCCTCAGCTTTGGTTGACGCGGACGTCAGTCCACTGCTCCTTCTTCCAGACGGCCTTCCAGCCCAACGCGGGAGCGGCGGTGAGTTGCACGTTGCGCACGTCTATGGCGACACCGTGGTATCCCGCGGCGTTGCGGGTACCGGCGAGCCACAGGAGGTAGGCGTGGCCGGACCGGGACCCGTTGAGGGTCACGTTGGACAGGGTCCACTTCCCCATGGCGGTGGCGTTGCCGTGGGCGTAGGGCTGCAGGAAGAAGCCCTGGTAGTCGAGGTTGTTCGCCGTGAAGCGGTTGATCTCCAGGTTCAACGGCCCGTTCCAAGCCTGGAAGGCGTCCCCGCCGTCGTGCGAGCCGACGCTCGCGCCCAGGTGGGCCTTGACCCCGTCGATGAGGATGTTGCGCATTTTCAGCGTGATGGTGCTGCTCTCGGCTCTGGCATCGAAGTTGATGCCCTCGTAGACGTTGCTGCCGGCGCAGTGGAAGCCGTCCAGCACGATGGTGCGTGCGGCCTGGGCCTTGGCGTTGCCCGCGATGTACAGGCACCGGTTGTCCTTGGCGGCCTCGCCGGTGACGTGGTACTCCTTGGAGAAGTTCACGGTGCCGCCGGTGCTGATGACGTTGCGGCCACCGATGAGCGTGAAACCGCCGGCGACGTCCAGTGGGCGGTCGGGCCAATTGACCAGCACGTCGCGGTCGGCGGGTGCGGTGAACGTCTTCGTCGCCGCGGAGGGCTTCCAGACGAGCGGATCGACCAGGATGGGGTCCATCGCTGGGTCGGCGACAGGGAGGGCCAGCGTGCGGGTGGCGCGGGGCACCGGGGGAGCGGCGTCGGCTGACGGGGCAGCGACGGCCGCCGATGCCAGTGCGACGAGCGCGGTGGCGGCGGCCAGGGCGGTGGACAACGGACGGGGCAGCGTGGGCATCGGAGCGGTTCCTCGGCGTCGGTCTCGAAGCGGTGTCCCGTACGAGATCGTCGTTACCGCGAGCAGCCTGAAATCGCCCGCTGCGTCCGCTGTCGTGGTGACTGCGGGTGACGTTGGGATGTCTGGGGGACGGAGGGGGAGGTACGCGTGACTTGGAGTGACGGAATGGCTATCAGAAGGGCTGGTGCGCTCGGCCGCCGCGCGACCGGGTCATTGGAACGGGTGTTGGTGTGTCACCGTCAGCAGCAGCGAGGCCACCGCGTCTTCACCCTTGAGGACCTGGACATTGCTTTGCGTAGTGGGTACTGGGACCTCGCACAGTGGTCATCGTCACGCTGACGGGTGAAGGTTGGGTCGCGGAGCCCCTGGTACGGTCGCAGGAACCGACGCGACTGGACGCCAGGAGTGACGTCATCGACACGATGAGCCGCCGGATCGCCCTCGGCTTGCTGGCCACCGGGACCCTCGCGGCCTGCGCGGGCGAGAACCAGCGTCCGCTTCCGCCGGACCGCAGGCTCAGCTGGGCACCGCCCAGCTTGGACTCCGGGACGACCATCGAGGTCACGGCAACGAACCACCACCTCGAACTCGACGCGAGGACGGACTACCGGCTCCGGTTGCCGTCGGATGTCCCTCTGCGGGTCGAGGGCGGCCTGGTCGTCATCGGTGGTCGCAACGTCGTCATCGTGGGCGGCGAGATCCAGATTCCTGAGGGTCTGTCCCAGGAGGCCGACGAATGGACCGGTCGGCGCGGGCTTTACCTCAAGGACCAGTCCGGTGTCGTCCACGTGGAGGGTCTGCGGTTCTCCGGTGACCTGGCCGAGGGCATCGATCTCGCGCAGTCCCGTGATGCCACGGTCCAGCTCCAGAACATCTCGGTCGACAGCGTGCGGGGCAGCTACGAGGGCAACCACGCCGACCTGCTGCAGGTTTGGGCGGGGCCACGGGTCCTGCGGGTCGACGGGTTCTCGGGGACCACGGATTACCAAGGATTCTTCCTGCTGCCCAACCAGCACTACGACGGTCCGCGGCCGGACCTGTTCGACCTTCGACGTGTGCGCATCCGCGGCGTCGAGGGCAGCGCTTACCTCCTGTGGGCCCCCAAGGGGGACCTCGACTGGCTCAAGTTGACCGACGTGCGGTTGGCCGTCGACGACAGCCGCTCCCGCAAGCAACTGCTCCGCCCGGTGGACACCTGGTCCGGGGTGGACGTGGCCGGTGGTGACGAAGCCGTCGACCTGCTGACGGCGGAGGAGGCCACGATGCCTGAGGGAACGCCCGGTCTGAGCTACCGTTCGCCGGGCTACCGCGACGATCCCCTCCCGGCGAGCACCCCGCTCGGCCGGAACAGCTGAGGTCAGCGACGTGCGAGAGCGACGAGCAGCTCCTGCCGCTGCTCGGCCCAGCGCGCGCGCTGGAGGTCGAAGGCCGCGGCGACAGCCTGCGGATCAGTCGCGGCCAGCGCCTCCCGTACCGCGGCCGCCAAGGCGTCCGCGCGGTTGGCGGTGTGGTGAGCTAGGGGGAACGTTTCCCGCAGGACCGGCCAGTCGCTGACCACGAGCGCGCGTCCAGCGTAGACGGCCTCGTACGCAGCACGCATCACGGATGTCGGCTCGGTCGTCAGGGCGAGCAGGACGGCGGCCTCACGAACGTTGCGCCAGTACTCGCCGGTATCGAGGAACCCCACGAACTCGACATTGGCCGGGGCGGAACGCAGCAGTTCCGCTGGGCACCGGTCCACATCGCCGGTGATCCGGAAGCGCACGCCGGGCAAGGCGCGGGCTGCCTCGACCACTTCGGCGACCGGTTCATCGCCGGCGAAGACACCGACGAACAGGGCCACGGCCTTCCCGTCCGGTTCCGGTGGCAGCATCGTCCGCGCGGGCGGGGCCTCGTGGACGATGACCGCCCGTCCGCCCCAGGCCCGGACCTGGTCGGCCCAGGGTTGGGCGGCCACGGCGACGGCGGAGGCTCGACGGGCGAGCACCCGCGTCACCGGCAGCATGGCCCGGGTCACCGGGTTCTCCTTCACCCCGAACGAACCGGTGTGGCTGTCCAGCACGAACGGCCGCCCCGTCAGAGCGGAGTACGCGGCCACGATCAGCC
Organism: Kineococcus radiotolerans SRS30216 = ATCC BAA-149; assembly: GCF_000017305.1. GTDB lineage: Bacteria > Actinomycetota > Actinomycetes > Actinomycetales > Kineococcaceae > Kineococcus > Kineococcus radiotolerans. The sequence goes on from NC_009664.2 coordinate 3,256,395, forward strand.
CGGGCACGACGGGTGGGTTGACGACCATGACGGCGCCGGGTCGGAGACGGGCCAGCGCCCACGCGGTGCTCATCGACGACAGCGCGTAGCGGACGACGTTGGGCAAGCGACGACCACCGGGCAGTCTCGGGTGGACCTGCAGGGCCTGCCCGCCGAGTGCGTCCGCGATCTCCCGGGCGCGACCACCGTGCCGTTGCCAGGTGATGAACAGCAGATCGGCGCGTTCCGTCTCGGTAGCCCCGTCGGTAGGGGCAGTGTTCACGTCGGTGCTCACAGCGGACTCCGTTGCAGGGGGGGGACGGCGAGGTGCAGGTGGACGTGCGAGGCGCTGCGGCGGCTTCGGCCCGCCATCGCGGCCCCGGCGAAGGAGAAGAGGGCCAGCGGCAACCCGGCGTTCGTCAGGTAGGGCCAGATGGTCATCGCAGCCGGAACGAAGACGACGACCCCGACGAGCGCTGCCAGGGTTTCCCGATGGGTGCTCGCACGTCGGAACGCGCTGACCGCTTCGAGGAACATGACGATCAGGACGGCGATCCCGGTCGCTGCCAGCAGCAGGCCCCCGCGCAGGATCCAGGTGAAGTACTGGTTCTCGGTGTGGGCGAACTGCACCGTGGAGGGCAGGTCGTTGCCGACACCGGCTCCAGCCGCCTGGCGCAGCAGGGGCAGGAAATCGCGTTCCCACACCAGGACGCGGTAAGCGACCGTCTGCGGGAGCAGACCCCCGCCTGCCCCCGACGCCTCAGTGGTCTGCTGGGCCAGCCGGCTCTCCAGCACCGAGGAGAACACGGTCACTGCGGTGAAGCCCGCCAGGACGAGCACCACCAGCGAACGGCCGAGCCGGCCCAGGAGGGCAGCGGCGACGAGTACGGCCACGGCCAGCCAGATGAACGACGTCACGGTGACGGCCATCACGACGGCCGTCAGTTGGGCTGCCACGAGCACGACGAGCTGCCAGCGAGACGCGATCGAGCGCGATCCCGTCAGCAGCATCGAGAGCGTCAGCACGACCGGTATCAGCAGGTATCCGCACAGCGAATGCCAGATCGGGAACGGTCCGGTGACGCGTGGACCGCTGCCGTCGTGGGGCAAGGAGTACACGTCGGAGATGCTCTTGAGGAACGTGGGAACCCCGGCCAGGTCGAAGAACTGGGCCATGGCCAGCAGGGAGACGACGAAGCTGAGCGCCAGTACCCAACGCAGCACGAGCCTCAGGTCTCCCTGATCACCGACCGCGCGGTTCGCCGTCCAGAAGGCCAACCAGAGCAGCGCGGGCTGAGCGGCTGCGCGCAGGAGGCTGGCCAGCGAGCTCCCGTCGACGGCAGCGTGGTACCCCGCGAAGAGGGCAGCGGTGGCGGCGAAGACGAACGTGGCCACTTCGGTGGCGGTGGTCCGCGGCCACACCGCGGGGCGGCGGAAGAAGGTGACGAGCGCGCACCCGACGACGACGATCATCGCCAGGTTCAGTCCTGGGAGGGCAACGGTGAACTTCAACCCGGCCACGGCCGGAGCCACGGCCACGACCAGCACGGCAGCCACGGCCGGCCGCGCCCAGACTGCGGCGACGACGACGGCGAGCACGGCCAGACTGAGCGGGGCCGCAGCGTCGAGCCGGGCCGACAAGCCGGCCACCGCAGCCGCCCCCACGACCCCGACTCCAACGAGCGCCGTCTGCAGCGACTGCCGACGGGCGGAGGAGTCCAGGGGTCGAGCGGTGGCCGGCCGGTTCACGGACGCCCGGAACGGATGGACCCGGAGGTGCTGGGGGCCGCCGCGGCGCCGGCCGGGCCCCCGTCGCCGAGGTCGTCCGCAGAAGGCGCGGCCTGGGGCCCGCCCACCGCGCCGCGAACCTTCCTGGCGTCGCAGAACAGGTGAACGACGCGAGTCGGGCGGATATCGGACAAGTACCTGACAGCGGCCTGGTAGTCACCAGCGCGGGCCCTGCGCGGCACCACCGCGACCACGAAGTCTGCGAGCACGAGGGCCTCGTCCGAACCGCCGTCGGCGGTGACGGGCCGATCACCTGCCACCCAGCGAGTGGTGGAACCCTCCTCGCTGCGCGAGTTCATCGCCACGGCGACGGCTTCGGCCGTCTCCGGGTGGTGCTTCGTCATGTCCACCAGCAGCACCTCGCGAGCGTCGCCCACCCGGTTCGACAACACGAGCCGTTGGGCGGCGTCCGGAGTGCCGGACCAGCTGACCACGGGTGCGGCTCCCAGGGTGCGAGCGTCCTCCGCGCTGTCGACCCGTTGGTCGAGGCGCTGGAGCAGCACGGCTCCGCCCAGGCCGAGGACCAGTCCGGCCAGGACGCCGATGACCGGGGCGAGAGGGGCGAGACCGGACTGCTCGGTGACTTCACCGGGGGAGCGGAGAAGCTCGATGTTCCCCGGGGGGATCTGCGGGGTGGCTCCCGTGCCCAGGGTCTGGGTCAGAGCCGGAAAGAACCGGCCTACCTCGTCCGCGCTGCCGGCGGTGAAGTCGACCCGCAGCACGTTGCTGCCGGACAGTCCCTCGGCGTTCAGTCCCGCCTTGACGGTCTCGGGGGTCAGGCCCGAGGCCGCGGCCACGGCCCCCTGCAACTGCTCGTCGTTCTCCATCACCACCGGGTAGCTGGTGGCGAGCCGTTGAGCGTCGAAGATCGTCGTGGGGTGGGAAGTCATCGCTTCCGCGGGAGCGGTGGGGACGATGTAGGTCGCCGAGGCCGAGTAGACGACCTGGGCGGTGGCCTGCACCGCCCAGCTGGCCGCGACGCCGGCGACGACACCGCAGAGGACGGCGATGTACCAGAACCGCCGGAGTGCGAGGAAGAGAAGTCGCCACGAGGAGGCGTTGCCGACCATGAGTGTTGGGCTCCTGTCGTCGAGTACGCCGTCATGATGACAGACGTCAGCAACTAGTGGCAGACGCGTCACGTTCCGTTGCTGGTCGAGCCCAGTACCCTACGCCCGCGCCACTCCCCGTGTTCGTGCGTGCACCTGTGAGACGCAGATCACACGATCGGAGGGCGATCACCAGTCGCCCGCTGCGTGGGCTGGCGAGGACAGACCGCTGCGACGACAGAACAGGATCTCTCCATGAGCACCAGCCCTGGGATCGAACCCCCCTTCGTCTCGGTCGTGATCCCCGTCTTCGACGATCCCGAGCGCCTGACCCTGTGTCTGCAGGCGCTGCAGGTGCAGACGTACCCCGAGGACCGGTTCGAGGTCGTGGTCGTGGACAACGCCTCGTCGGCGGGAAGACTCCCCTGCGTTCCCGACGACCCGCGGTTCCAACTCCTGCACGAGCCCCGCCGGGGGTCGTACGCGGCTCGCAACCGAGCCCTCGAGCTGGCTCGCGGTGAGATCCTGGTCTTCACCGATTCCGATTGCCTGCCCGCCTCCGACTGGGTCGAGCAGCTCGTCGCGGGTTTGACCGCCGAACCTCGCGCGGACCTCGTCGGAGGCCGGGTGGAGGTCGCCTTCGAGTCGGGCTCACCGCAGACGGCGGCGGAGTGGTACGAGCACCTGCATGCGTTCCCCCAGGAGTACTACCTGCGGACGGCCAACTTCGCGGTGACCGCGAACATGGCCACCTGGCGTTCGTGCGTCTCCGCGGTCGGCCCGTTCAACGCCGGGCTCCAGTCCCGGGGCGATGCGGAGTTCGGGCAGCGGGTCGCCGCCCGGGGCGGTGTCCTCCGGTACGTCCCGGACGCCGTCGTGGGCCACCCCGCGCGGGCCACTCGCACAGAGCTCCTGACCAAGCTGCGCCGGACGTCGGCCGGCACGCGGGACAACGACCTGGCCGCCGGCGCGGGTCGCGCACACTTCGTGGGCCTGGCGGCCCGCCAGTGGTACCTGTTCGCCCGCAGCGTGGGCGCGTCCGTGATCCCGGGTCGCGGTCCCGACGGCTGGTGGGCCACGGCGCGGTACCTGGGGCTGTACGCGGAGATGAGGATGATCCAGACGGGTGTCTACCTGCGTGCGGCTGCGCGACGATGATCAGGGCGAGCCGACCAGCGGCTCCTTGGCCGGTTCGACGGCAGCCACTATGGTGACGGCGTGAGTGCACAGTCCGTCGAGGAGTCGACACACCCTGTGGTCCCCGTCTTGCCGCGCGTCAGCGTGGTGATCTGCACCTACAACAGGTCCGCCCTCGTGCGCGAAGTCGTCGAATCCGCCCTGGCCGACCCGACCACCCACGAGGTCGTCGTCGCCGACGACGGGTCGAGCGACGACACCGTCGAGGTGCTGCAAGGGCTCGCGGAGTCCGAGTCCCGGTTGGTCGTCGTCCCGTTGGGGAGCAACCAGGGGCGCAACGTGGCGCGGCAACGCGGGGTCGAGACCGCGACGGGGGAGATCGTCCTCCTGCTGGACGACGACGTCGTCCCGGGTCCGGACATCGCCCGCAAGCACGCCGAGCACCACGTGCGTGAGCGGGATGCCGTCGTCGTGGGTTTCATGCCGGTCCGCACCACCGAGGCGACGAACATCACCAGCCGGATATACGCCCAGGAGTACCTGGGCCGCATCGCGAAGTACGAGCAGGATTCGGCGAACGTGCTGGAGAACCTCTGGGGCGGGCACTGCTCGCTGCCGCGCGCGGCTGCGCTCGCGACGAGCGTGAACGCGACGGGTTTCGAGAACTACTACCACCAGGATCGCGACTTCGGGCTGCGTTGCCGGGCCAACGGTATGCACGGGGTGTTCGACAGGCATCTGGTCAGCGAGCACCGGCACACCCGCAGCCTGGACGCTTTCCTCAAGGACGCGAACCGGCGCGGCAAGGGCCTGTCCCTGCTGCGCGACCGGCACGGGGAGATCGCCATGGATCCCGCTCCACCCATCGCCCTCCTCGGCCGACCGCAGGTGCTCCCGCTGGCCAGGACCGCGACTGCTCCGCTCCGTCGATTGGGCGGGCGACCGCTGGTCCTCTCGGTCAAGCTGCTGCGCCGTCTGGCGACCTGGCAGGGGGCCGAGGAGTACCGCCGTTCCATCGCCGGCTGAAGCGACCTACGTCGCCGGGGTCCCGTCTTCCCGATGGGCGGAGCCCCCGTCCGGGTTTCCTCCTACCGTGGTAAACGGCTCGACGAAGTGAACAGGCGGTTCCCGGTCCACCGTCACGGGTTCCGCCACTGCAACGGCGGTTCCGCCTCGCCGCAACTGGCCGTAGTGACCGACTTCGATGCCAGTGCGGATGACTCGGGCCGGTGATCCCGCCACGATCGAGGCGGGGGGAACGTCCTTGGTCACGACGGCGCCCGCAGCAACGATCGAACCGTCTCCGATCGTCACGCCGGGCAGCACGATGGCACCCGCTCCGACGAAGCAGTCACGGCCAATCCGGGTGTGAACCTTCTTCGCACGGGTCATGTCGTGGGCGAGGATGATCGCCTCAAGAGCCACGTACGACCACGCCCCTACGTGGATGCCTCGCGGGTACGTGCGGTCGAAGCGGGCGGACAAGCTGAACGTGGCCGTGGGGTCGATGTCCATGCCCCACACGCGGGTGTAGTAGAACCGCCGACCACCCACGACCACCTTGCGCAGCCGACGGAACTGGTTCAGCGACTTCAACACGAATGACCTCCGGGTCGTATGGCGCAATCGGGTCACCGCCGGGCGGCCGGTGCAGGGTAGCGGACGGCGAAGCAGGAGGTGAGTCCCCTGGGGATGATCACCTCCTGCTTCGCTGGAGCTCACAGGGCCAGCGGCCGCGCGTCCTCGCGCAGGTCCACGACGCTGCCGGCGGCCAGCTCCAGGTCGGCCAGGTTCACCTGGTCCGCCTCCCGCACCACGGCCAGGCCGCGGTGCTTGAGCATGGCGGCGATCTGCTCCTGGTGGTCGTCCACGTGCTCGGCGAACTCCGCCCGGCGCGGGATGAGGACGGGCAGCTTGCCCGCGTTCAGGGCCTCCAGGGCCACCCCGGTCCCGGCGTGGGCGATGACGAGGTCCGCCTCGCGCATGGCGGCGGAGAGCTCCTGGGCGGGGACGGCGGGGCGGGGGTCCAGGACGGGCAGCCCCGTGGTGTCGGTGGTCCCCGTCTGCCAGAGCACCTCCGCGCCGAGGTCCTGCAGCAGGGGGGCGATGCTCTCCACGAGGCGGCGGAACCCGTAGGTGCGCGAGGTGCCGAGGGAGACGACGACCTTGGAGACCTTGGGCCGTTCCGGCAGCTGCTGCGGTTCCCAGCCGTCGAAGACCGACCCGGCGTACTTCCACTTCTTCGAGGCCCAGGAGGCGTTCTGGGTGTACAGCTCCACGCCGGGGATCTTCGCGAGCAGGCGGCCGCTGAGGCTCGGCCCGTGGGTGCGGGTCGCGCTCTCGATGTAGTACGACGGCGTCCCGTGCAGGCGCGCCTGGGGGAGGACGGAGACCGCGAGGCTGGACCCCGTGCTCACGACGGCGGAGATGCGGCCGCGCCGGAAGAGCGAGGACGTGATGACGGCGTTGTGCAGGGCCGCCTTCAGGTCGCGCGTCGGCCCGGGCTTGACCCACAGCACGTCCTCCCCCTCGAGCAGGGACAGGGACTGAGGTGTCGGCACCGTGACCCAGCGGAAGGTGTCGGTGATCGGCAGCCGCTTCGCCAACGACTTCAGCTGTGCCAGGTGTCCGCCGTCATTGGCTACGAGAAGAGCAGTCATCGGCGTCCTCTGGATCGTGGCCGCCCGGACGGGCGAACCTGTGACGAACCGCACCCTAGCGACTGCTGAGGGTGACCGCCAGGAGGCCCTCGTCACACCTCCGCCGCACCTCGATCACCCGATCGACGGATCCGCGCGCCCCGGACGTGGCCGGGAGGATCAGGAGCGCAGGTCAGCGGCCGTGCGCCCCGACGGGGGGACGCCTCAGATCCAGCTCGGCAACCACATCCGCCGGCTCCAGGACTCGTAGGGGACGACCTGCGCCGTGTAGACCGGCCAGAAGAACGCGAAGCAGGCCACGCACAGCACCACGACGGTCCCGGCCACCACGGCCCCCCCGCGCCGCCGCCACAGCGCCGCCTCGACCCGGGCCCCGCCCCGCAGCACCGCGGCGCTGGGGTCCGGACCCAGGACCAGGCCCAGCAGGTAGGTCACCGCCAGCACCACGAAGGGGACGAGGACCACGGCGTAGAAGGTGAAGATCGTCCGGTGCTGGTACTGGAACCACGGGAGGTACGCGCCGGCGTAGCCGGCCAGGACCGCCCCGGCGCGCCAGTCCCGCCGGAAGGCCCAGCAGAACAGCAGGACCGCCAGCGCCGGCACCCCCACCCACCACAGGACCGGGTTGCCCAGCGAGGTGATCGCCTTCGAGCAGTTCTCCACCGCGCAGCCCTCCACCCCCTGCGCCTTCGCCTCGTAGAAGAACGACGTCGGGCGCCCCTGCACCAGCCACGACCACGGGTTGGCCGAGTACGGGTGGGGGCTGTCCAGCCCGACGTGGAAGACGTAGGCCTGCTGGTGGTAGTGCCACAGGCTGCGCAGGGCGTCCGGGACGACGTCGCCCAGCCCCCGGGAGGGGTGCTCGGCGCCCCAGTGCCGGTCGTAGCCCGCGTCGCTGCGGAACCAGCCGGCCCAGGTCGCGACGTAGGTGAGGACGGCGACGGGGACCAGGAGCAGGAAGGCGCCCACCCCGTCGCGCCACACCGCCGCCGCGAACCAGGGCCGCACCCCGATCGCGCGCCGGGCCCCCGCGTCCCACAGCACGGTCATCAGCCCGAAGACCGCGAGCACGTAGATCCCCGACCACTTCACCCCGCAGGCCAGGCCCAGGCTCACCCCCGCCGCCAGCCGCCACCCCCGGAAGCCGATCCGCGGGCCGAGGCCCTCCACGCCGTGCACGGCCACCGCCCGGGCCAGCCGCTCCCGGGCGTGGTCGCGGTCGACCAGCAGCAGCGCGAACGCGACCAGCACCCACCACATGAGGAAGACGTCGAGCAGGCTGGTGCGGCTCTCCACGAAGTGCACGCCGTCGAAGGCCAGCAGCACCGCGGCGGTGACGCCCAGCACCGTCGAGCGGAACAGCCGGCGGGCGACCCGGCCCAGGAGCAGGATCGACAGCGTCCCGACCAGCGCCGCGGAGAAGCGCCACCCGACGGAGGAGTCGATCCCGAACAGCCACTCCCCGAACGCGATCATCCACTTGCCCACCGGGGGGTGGACCACGAAGTCGCCCGCGGTGCCGAAGACGTCGGGGGTGCCGCGGGTGAAGAGCTCGTCGGGCTTGGCGATCCCGCCGTCGGTGCGCAGCTCCACCCCGTGCCGCAGCAGCGAGTACGCCTGCTTCACGTAGTAGGTCTCGTCGAAGACGAGCTGGTGGGGCCGCCCGAGCTGGAAGAAGCGCAGGAAGCCGCCGATCGCGGTGACCACCAGCAGCGCCGTCCAGGACCGCCACCGGGACTCCCCGGTGATCTCCGAGGGCCCTCCCAGCAGGCGCTCGCGGGCGTCGGCCGGCCCCGCCGGCCGGGTCCGGGCGGGGGTGCCCACCGCGCTCACGCCGGGCCTGGGTGCTGGGTCGTGATCACCGATCCATCGTAGGCGTGCACGGGCCCGGCCCGTCGGTGCGGCACGATGGCGGCGTGAGCGGGGACGACGGCGAGGGCACCGGGACGGGACGGCTGGTGCTGGCGGGCACCCCCATCGGCAACGCCGGGGACGCCACCCGGCGGCTGGTCGACCTCCTGGAGACCGCCGACGTCGTCGCGGCCGAGGACACCCGCCGGCTGCACCGGCTCGCCGCCGCGCTCGGGGTCACCCCGCGCGGGCGGCTGCTGAGCTACCACGAGCACAACGAGACCGAGCGGACCCCGGAGCTGGTGGACGCGGTGCGCGGGGGGGCGACGGTGGCCCTGGTGACCGACGCCGGGATGCCCTCGGTGTCCGACCCCGGCTACCGGCTGGTCCGCGGCTGCGTCGACGCCGGGCTGGCGGTGACGGTGGTCCCCGGCCCCTCGGCGGTGCTGACCGCGCTGGCCGTCTCGGGGCTGCCCTGCGACCGGTTCGCCTTCGAGGGCTTCGCCCCGCGCAAGCCGGGGGAGCGCGCCCGGGTGTTCGCCGACCTCGCCCAGGACCCGCGGACGCTGGTCTTCTTCGAGTCCCCCCACCGCACCGGCGCCACCCTGGCGGCGATGGCGGAGGCGTTCGGGGCGGACCGCCCGGCGGCGGTCTGCCGGGAACTCACCAAGACCTACGAGGAGGTCGTGCGCGGCACGCTGGGCGAACTCGTCTCCTGGGCCGCGGCCGAGGTCCGCGGGGAGGTGTGCCTCGTCGTCGCCGGTTCGGCGGGGCCGCGGCGGGCCGCGTCGGCGGGGGAACTCGTGGGCGAGGTCTCGGAACTGGTCCGGTCGGGGTACCGGATGAAGGACGCGGTGCGGGTGATCGCCGGCCGGCACGGGGTTCCGGGCCGGGAGTTGTACGACGCGGTCACGCTGGAGCGCCGGGAGCGGTCCGTCCGGCCCACGGCCGGGCACGGGGAGTAGCGTCACCCCCGTCACCCGTCCGCCGCATCGGAGTGGGCGACACAGATGACGGGGGCGGGCGTCGAAGCAGGGGACGCATTCTCGTCTCAGCCACCTGGAAGCCCCGTGATCCCCCTTGCGCCCTCGCCGGGAACCACTGCGCCGGCGACGGGGAGATCGACCTCACCGGCAAGTTCGGAGCGGTGAAGCTGGTCGCGAAGCTGTACAGCGGGAAGCACATGGTGCAGTCGGTGACCAAGTACCTGCGCGCGATCCCCGTCGTCACGACACAGATCCCGGCCGGGTTCCCGACGGCGGCGACCGGTGTCCCGGCCGGCACGACGCTGTCCACCGACCTCGACGTCTAGGAGGCCGGGGCCGACCTCGACGTGCAGGGCTGCCCCACCGTGCACGACCCCCGACGTGGCCGTCCACACCTCCCGCATCACCTCCCGGGACGCCACCCTGCGCGGTGAGCCTCCTCGACGCCCCTGGGGCCGTCGTGGAGGACTCCGAGACCGTCAGCGACGGCGGCACCGAGGGCACTGACGGCCGGAGCGGGTGCAGCGCGCGGCGGGTGGGCGTCCACGGCACCCAGGACGATCCCGGCTCGAGATAGACGTCGTGGACAGCTACGTGCACGACCTCATCCGCAGCGACGGGGTGCACACCGACGGCCTCCAGTCGACCTGGGAGTGAACATCGTCGTGCGGTGCACCACCGTCGATCCGCGCCGAGCCCGCTCGGACGACCTCCTGAACTCGGTGGTCCGGCTCGGGACCGAGGCGGGCTGGCAGTGCCTGGGGAACCTGCTCCTCGAGGACAACCTCTTCAACGGGCAGCTGCTCGGTCAACGTTGAGGTGCTCGGCCGCCGTAAAGAACGGGGTCTTCCGCGGCAACCGCTACAGGCACAGCAAACGGTACGGGGCCGCCGTCTCCGTCTCCGCCGTCACCTTTACCGAGGACTGGTGGGCCGACGCCGGGAACCTGGTCCGACCGGCCGCGGCCTGCTGACCGAACGAGTTCGACCTTTCATGTGGTCCCAAGGCGATTGAGGTGTCAATCTTCTGCGGTGCGGTCCAACCAGCGAGTCGGGTGGAGGTACCTGCTGGCGAGCGCCATCGGGTACCGCCTCTCCTCCGGGCGCGCGTGGTGCCGCTCACTCCTGGCGCGGCGAGTCGACATGGTCTCCCTGGAGCAGTTGCGCGAGAACGGGGCGACGCTCCGGGAAACCCTTCCGTCACGTAAGGTTCGGTTGACGGTCCCTTCCGACCTCCGCGCTTCCGACCGCAGCGCGCTGAGGATGCGTGACGTGCGCGAGGTTCCCGCGCAGGCGGTCGTGGAGTTGAGCGGCGCGACGGTGCTGGGGCGGGAGGGTTGGGTCTTCGTCGACGGGCGGCTCGTCGACGGGATCTGGCAGGAGGTGGGCTTCCCCGCCCGTCGGATGCTCCCGCGCGGCCGGTTGGAGAAGCCCGCCCACCTCGGAGGGACGACGGCGTCGCTGCTCATGCCCTGGTTGCCGAACTACTACCACTGGACGACGCAGGCGGTCCCCCGGGTGCAGATGGTCAAGGACGTCGCCGGTGACGACGTGGACCACTGGCTGATCCCCGCCGATCCCCCCTCCTACGTCCTGGAGTGGCTCGACCGGCTCGACGTGCCGGTGGAGCGCCGGGTCGAGGTCCGTGGTCGCCGTCAGGTGTTCGCCGTAGACCGGCTCGTCGTGAGCAGCGTTCCCGGCGCGAACCGCTGGGTCCCCTCGTGGGTCGTGGACCACCTGCGCAAGCAGTTCCCTCCGCCCCCGGAGCACGGGGAGCGGGTGTTCGTCGACCGACCCGAGACCGACCGGCGGCGCATGCTCAACCGCGAGGATGTCGTCGCCGCGCTACGTGGACGGGGCTTCCGGATCGTCGACCTCGCCAGTCTGACGGTGCAGGAGGAAGCTGTGCTCTTCGGGTCCGCGGCCGTCGTCGTCGGTGTCCACGGTGCGGGGCTCACCAACCTCGTCTTCTGCCGACCGGGGACGGTCGTGCTGGAGTTGGCTCCCCGCGGGCTCGTCTTCCCGACCTTCGCCAAGCTCGCCGATGCAGCACAGGTCACCCACCACCTCCTGGTCGGGACGGAGCCCGCGCTGCCGAGGCCCCTGCGCTTCCCCGACGTCCTGGCCGACGTGGTCGTCGACATCCCCGCCCTCACCCGGCTCCTCGACCCCGTGCTCACCAGGCTGGGGTGAGATTGCTCACCCGGTTGAGACCGCCCGCGGACGAGCGTGACCCCGTGCTCGCTCTGTGCCATCGTCTGTGCCATGAGGAGCGTGAACGCCGGCTGGGACTACCTCGTGCGCCGAGGGGCCGATCACCACGGCCGACGGGTGCGCAAGGCGCTGGCTCACGTTCGCCGCGCCCCGGTACCGCTGGTGGGGTCGCTCGACCTGGCTGCCGCCGGCCGTGCCGCCCGGGTCGAGGTCCAGCCCGGCCAGGACGTGCGGATGGAGCGACCGGCCGCCCTCAGCCCCGCCGATTGGCGCGCCTTCCGGCACCGTGACGTCTCCACCCTGCCGCCGCAGTTCGTCCTTGACGTCCCCGACGCCCTCGTCTTGGGACGCAACGGCTGGGTCGCGGTCGAAGACGGGGGTGCGCGACGAGTGGTGTCCGATCTGTGGCAGGAAGTCGGTTTGGAGACCGGAGACATGGTCCAGCCGGGGTTGCTGGCCACGCGCCCGGACGAGCGGCTGCCCGGGACCACGGTGTCGCTGCTGCTCCCGTGGATGCCCAACTACTACCACTGGACGTTGCAGTCGGTGCCGCGCTTCGACATGGTCGCCGGCGTCCTGGATCCCGCGTCGGTGGACCAGTGGCTGGTGCCGCCGCAGAGCTCGCCGTTCGTCCGGGAGTGGCTGGACCTGCTGGGGATTCCCCAGGACCGCCGGGTGGAGGTGGAGCCTTCCGGGCGGGTGCTCTCCCTGGAGCGTCTCGTGGTGGCCTCCGTCCCCGCCCGGAACCGTTACGTCCCGCCCCACGTCCTGGACTCCGTGCGCGCGCGCCTGGACCTGAGGCGGCGGGACGACCTGCCGCGCCGCATCTTCCTTGACCGCCCGGCGACCGACAAGCGACGGTTGTTGAACCGCGACCGGGTCCTCACTGCGGTGCGTTCGGGGGGTTTCGAGGTGGTCGAGGCCGGCGCCCTGTCGGTCGCGGACCAAGCGGCCCTGTTCGCGTCGGCGGACGTGGTGGCCGGGGTGCTTGGAGCGGGACTCACGAACCTTGTCTACTGCTACCCGGGGACGACGGTGGTGGAGATCTTGCCGCGGAACCTGATGTTCCCGGCGTACTACAAGCTCTGCGCAGCGGCCGGCCTGGATCACCGGTTGGTCACGGGCCGGGAACCCCGGCTCATAGGGCCGCTGCGCTTCCCCGACACCGAGGCGGACGTGCTCGTGGACGTCGCTACGCTCGAGCAGACTCTCCAGGACGTCCTCACCTGACTCCTCCCGGGGGTCTGGTGGGAGCTGGCCGTTGTCCCGGGAGCGGTCCTCTCGGTAGCTTGCGGCAGCGCAGCCGAGGTGAGGAGTCCCGCGTGACCGTCGAACCGACCGTTGCGGCCCGGACCGGTGGCCCATCCGGGACCCCTCGCCCGCGCCAGGCGTGGATGGATGTGGTGCCGGGTGTGGCGGTCCTGCTCATCCCGCTCCTCCACGCCGGCACGCTGCTCCGCCACGGCGACCTCCCAATCCTGGTCGCGGCCGGTGTCCTGGCCGCGGCCCCCCTCCGCAGTCCCCGGCGGGTGTTCTCAAGCGCGCCCCTTCCTCGGTCGGTGGACGAGGGGAGCAGGCGCTACCCGTGGGGCGAGGTGGGGGTGGCCGTCTGGTCCTTCCTGCTGTGGACGACCGGGTACGCCGTCTGCAACTGGCCGGGACGGCTCGATCCGGTGCGCTGGTACCTGCCGAACCCGCTCCGCGGGGGGAGCTGCCTCTGGTACGTAGGTCGTCCCTGCGCCTCCTACCCGCTCGCGCCTCGACGCCGCCTGCTCGTGCCGCTCGTCATCCTGCTGTCAGAGGTGCTGTGCGACGACACGAAGCACCCGGAACGCCCCACCCACCTCTTCGCCCTCTCCGGCCTCGGTCGGTGGGCGGCCGACCGGCCCGGTCGGCTGCAGGTGATCGTGGGCTCCCCACGCGTGTTCTCCGCGGCGGCGCTGGTCCTCGGCCCCGCACTCCTCAGGGCGCCGAGCTCCGGCTGCGTCCCGTGCTCGGTCCTCGCGACCCTGGCCGGGCCCCTCGTGGTCGTCGAGGTCGGCCACCGGTGTGCCGACCAGCCGCTGCGCTTCACGGGGCGGGACCTGGTCGTGTTCTTCGTCGGGTACTTCCCCGCCCTCCACGTCGTCGTGCACGTGGCGCCCCGGCGGGGAGACGTCCCCCCCGGGGACCTGCTTCTCACCGAGGCGGGAGCCGCGGTCGCGTCCCTGGTCTCGCGCCGGCAGCCCGTGCGGTCGTTCACCGCGCCCCCCCTCCCCGTGTGGACGCGGGGTGCCGTGTGATCGAGCGGGACCCGGTGGGAGCGGTCGGAACCGGCGTGGCCGCCTCGGCGCAGCCAGGTCCTGGCCGGGGACGCGTGGACGGCCTGACGGTGCTGCGCGGAATCGCCATCGCCCTCGTCCTGCTCCGGCACGCCGCCCCGGACGTGTTCGGCGGCGCGGGCGTCGTCGGGGTCACGGTCTTCTTCGCCCTCTCCGGCTGGCTCATCACGGGCGTGCTACTGGCCGATCTGGACCGCTGCGGTCGGGTCTACTACCGCCGCTTCTACTTCCACCGGATCCTCCGCCTGTACCCTGCGCTGCTGCTCCTCGTCGTCGGCCTCGTCCTCGTGGGAACCCTCGCGGACCCGTTGGACGAGGGACCCGCGTGGCGCTGGGCCGTAGCCGTCGCCCTCACGTACACCGCGGACCTGCCGCTCGGACTCCCGGTGAGCACTGCCTCCACCCACCTGTGGACCCTCGCCGTGGAGGAGCAGTTCTACCTGCTGTGGCCGTTCCTGCTGGTGCTCGCCTCCCGCCGCGCCCTGCGCCGGGGTGTCCTGGTCGCGGTGCTGCTGTGCTGGGCGGCGGCGGTGGCGACCGTCGTCGCCGCCGGGGACGTCGTGGTGCGCGCCTACTTCCTGCCGACGTCGTGGTTCGTCGCCCTCGCGGTCGGAGGACTGGCGCGCACGCTGGACCCGGCTCGGCTGAGCTCGGCGCTGCGGCACCGCACCGTGCTCGGGGCGACGGTGGTGGTTCTCGCGGGCACGTGCCTGGTGCCGGACCTCAACGCCAACCGGTTGACCTACCTCCTGGGAGGTCCGGTGATCGCCGTGTGCACCGTGGTCCTCGTCGTAGCAGCTCTGCCCCACCAGCGGGTGCGGAGCCTCCCGGCCCGGGCGTTGGTGGGACTGGGCACGGTCTCCTACGCCACCTACTTGTGGAACTGGCCGCTGGTGACGTGGGCCGGAGCCCTGCTGCCCGATCAGCCGACGGTGTTGGTCGGGGCGGGGGCCGCGGTGGCGTCCGTCGGCGTCGCCACGGTGAGCTGGTACGCCCTCGAGCGGCCGGTGGGTCGGGCCCGTGCCCGCTGGGGTCGGGGGTCCACGTCGGCTCCCGCCGCGTGCACCCCCGACCTCGGCTCGATCAGTGCTCCGTCGCCTTCTCGGCGCCGGCGCCGGTGAGGCTGCGCACCTCCATCTCCGCCGCCCGCCGCTCGTTGCCGTGCTCGCGCCCGGTCACCGACCCCAGCCAGCCCAGGAGGAAGGCCAGCGGGATCGTCACCAGGCCGGGGTTCTCCAGGGGGAACCAGGAGAAGTCGACCCCGGTGTCGGTGATCATCGACAGCGACGCGCCGGTGGCGGGATCGGTCTTGCCGGAGACCACCGGGGAGAACGCGATCAGCACCAGGCAGGACAGCAGCCCGCCGTACATGCTCCACAGCGCCCCGCGCGTGGTGAAGCGGGACCAGAACAGCGAGTAGAGGATCGTCGGCAGGTTCGCGCTGGCCGCGACGGCGAAGGCCAGGGCCACGAGGAAGGCGACGTTCTGCCCGTTGGCGAAGATGCCGCCGACGATGGCCACGGCCCCGATGACGACGATCGTCGTCCGGGCCACCCGGACCTCGGCGGCGGGGGACACCTCGCCCTTCTTGATGACGCTGGCGTAGATGTCGTGGGCGAAGGACGCGCTGGCGGTGATGGCCAGGCCGGCCACGACGGCGAGGATCGTCGCGAACGCGACGGCGGCGATGATCCCGAGCAGGATCGTCCCGCCCAGCTCGTAGGCCAGCAGCGGAGCCGCCGAGTTCGCCTTCCCCGGCGCGGCCTTGATGCGGTCGGCGCCGACGAGGGCGGCGGCGCCGTACCCGATGACCAGGGTGAACAGGTAGAACACCCCGATGATCCAGATGGCCCAGACCACGCTGCGGCGGGCCTCCTTCGAGCTGGGCACGGTGTAGAAGCGCATGAGGACGTGCGGCAGGCCCGCCGTCCCCAGCACCAGGGCCAGGGCCAGGGAGAGGAAGTTCAGCTTGGAGGTCTCGGTGGCGCCGTACTGCGCCCCCGGCCCCAGCATCGCCTCGCCGGCCGACCCCGGGGCGCTGACCGCCGCGCCCAGCAGGTCGGAGAGGTTGAACCCGTAGCGCGAGAGCACCCACACCGTCATGACGGCCGCCCCGACGACGAGCAGGCACGCCTTGATGATCTGCACCCAGGTGGTGCCCTTCATCCCGCCGACCAGGACGTAGAGGACCATGAGCGCCCCCACGACGGCGATGACGACGTTCTGCCCGGCGCGGGAGTCGATGCCCAGCAGCAGGGCGACGAGACCGCCCGCCCCGGCCATCTGCGCGAGCAGGTAGAAGAACGACACCGCCAGCGTCGAGATCGCCGCCGCCGTCCGGACCGGGCGTTCCTTGAGCCGGAAGCTCAGGACGTCGGCCATCGTGAACCGGCCGGTGTTGCGCAGGAGCTCGGCGACCAGCAGCAGGGCGACGAGCCAGGCGACGAGGAAGCCGATGGAGTAGAGGAAACCGTCGTAGCCGTAGACGGCGATGGCCCCGGCGATGCCGAGGAAGCTCGCCGCGGACAGGTAGTCCCCGGCGATCGCGACGCCGTTCTGCGGGCCGGTGAAGGAACGGCCGCCGGCGTAGAAGTCGGCCGCGGTGCGGTTGGTGCGGCTGGCCCGCAGCACGACCACGAGGGTCACGACCACGAACACCAGGAAGATCGAGATGTTGACGATCGGTTCGCCGACCGTCGTGCCGGGGTTCACCGACGGCTCCCGGGGGCGTTCTCGACCCGGGCGCGCAGCTCCTCGGCCGCGGGGTCGAAGTGCTTGTTGGCCCACCGGACGTACACCGTCGTGATGACGAACGTGGACACGAACTGCCCGAGGCCGAACAGCAGCCCCACGGTGATGTTGGACCCCCCGATCCGGGTGCTCATGAACCCGTGGGCGTAGTCCGCGAGCAGGACGTAGGTGGCGTACCAGACCAGGAACAGGGCCGAGGCCGGCAGGACGAAGCGGCGGAAGCGCCGCTTGAGGGCCTGGAACTCGGGCGAGGCGCGGACCTCTTCGTAGGGGTCCTCGTGCGGTGTGCTCATGCGTGACCTCCTCGTCGACGGAGCGCCACGCTAACCGCAGCGGGGGACCCGGTGCACGCGACAGGCGGGACGTGGACGCCCCGCGGTCCCGCTCCCGGTTGTCGAGCGTGCCGGGAGCGGCGATGATCTGGTCCGCGGGACCGACCGGGCCCGCGGACGTCGGACGTGGTGAAGGTGGAACTGTGGCGAAGCGGACGTCGACGACCCGGAACAGCGTGTTCCTGGTGACCGCGGTCCTCGGGGCCGCGGGTGCGGTGTTCGCCGTGCTGCGCGCCCGCTCGCGGTCGGGCAGCGGCGGCGGGCCCGTGCCGGTCCCGAAGTCCGGCGTCCCGGTGCCGGGCGTCCCGGTCGCGCCGGCGGCCCCGGGCTCCGAGATGCCGCCCCCCGCGCCGATGCCCACGGCGGCGGACTTCCCGCCGGAGGCGCCCTCGAACGCGGTGGAGAACTTCGAGGAGGCCACGGCGCCCCTGGAGGGTGAGGGGCCCGGCGACGAGGACGGCCCCACGCCGACGCGCTGACCGCGTGAGCCCCTACGACCCCGCGCGCCCCGCGGGTCCCGCCCGCGACGTGGCCGTCGTCGGGGGCACCCTCGTCGAGCTCACCCCGGACTGGCGCGGGCAGCGCCGGCCCGGCACGGTCCTCGTGCGCGACGGGCGGATCGCGGCCGTCGGGCCGGGCGTCCCCGTGCCCGCGGGCGTCCCGGTCCTCGACGCGACGGGCCGGCTGGTCCTGCCGGGGTTCGTCGACGCCCACACCCACCTCGGCGTCCACGCCGAGGGGGAGGGCTGGCACGGCGCCGACGTCAACGAGAAGGGCGAGCCCCGGGGGGCCCGGCTGCGCTCCTGGGACGGGGTGGACCCCGCCGACCGCGGCTTCCTCGACGCGCTGAGCGCCGGGGTCACCACCGTCGCCGTCCTGCCCGGGTCCGCCAACGTCGTCGGGGGCCAGACGGCCGCGCTGAGGACCTGGGGCACCACCGTCGAGCAGATGCTGCTGCGGGCCCCGATCGGGGTGAAGAGCGCCCTGGGGGAGAACCCCCGCAAGAACGGGCAGTCCTCCGGCGGGCCCACGACGCGGATGGGGATCGCCGCCTCGCTGCGCGACTCCTTCGCCGCGGCGCAGCGCTTCACCGCCCGGCGCGAGCGCGCCCGGGCCGGGGGCGAGCCCCTGGACCCGCCCACCGACCGCGAGCGCGACGCCGAGGTCCTGGCCCGGGTCCTCGCCGGGGAGATCGTCTGGCAGCAGCACGCCCACCGCGCCGACGACATCGCCACCGCGGTCCGCCTCGCCGACGAGTTCGGCTACCGGCTGGTGCTCAACCACGTCACCGAGGGCCACCGGGTGCTGGACCTCCTCGTGGAGCGCGGGCTGCCGGCCGTCGTGGGGCCGCTGCTGACCTCCCGGTCCAAGCCCGAGCTGCGCCACCGCTCGATGGCGGTGCCCGGGCTGCTGGCCGCGGCCGGGCTGCGGGTCGCGCTGACGACCGACCACCCCGTCGTCCCGATCCAGCTGCTGCCGGTCTCGGCGGCGCTGGCCGTCAAGGAGGGGCTCGACCCCGACGAGGCCCTGCGGGCGCTGACGCTGAACCCGGCCGTGATCCTCGGGATCGACGACCGGGTCGGTTCGCTGGCTCCGGGTCTGGACGGCGACGTCGTCGTGTGGTCCGGCGACCCGCTGGAGGTCGCCTCCCGCGCGCTGCACGTGGTCAGCGGCGGGCGCGCGGTCTACCGCTGGGACGGCGCGGGGGAGGTGCTCGCCCCCGACGGGACGTGGCGGGCGCTGTGAACCCCGGGGCGCCCGGCACCCGCCGGGGGCCGGGCGCGTTGAGCGGGCGTGAGCGAGAACGAGTACCTGGCCGTCGTCAACGCGGGCGCGGGGTCGGCACGGGCCGGGGCCGTCGACGCCGTCGTGCGGGAGCTGGGCCGGGCCGGTGCGGTGGAGCTGCGGCGCACCCGCAGCCTGGCGGACCTGGCGACGGCGCTGCTGAGCGCGGACGGGCGGCGGGTCGTGCTGCTGGGCGGGGACGGGTCGCTGCACGCCGCGCTGCAACTGCTCTGGAACGCCGGCGCCACCCGCGAGGTCGGCCCCCTGGGCGTCGTCCCCCTCGGCACCGGCAACGACCTCGCCCGCTCGCTGCGCCTGCCCCTGGACCCGGTGGCCGCGGCCCGCGTCGTCACCCGGGGGCGGCCGCGGGGGCTGGAGCTGCTCGTGGACTCCCGCGACCGCATCACCGTGAACACCGTCCACGCCGGCATCGGGGCCTCGGCCACGGCGAAGGCGCAGCGGCTGAAGAAGGTCCTCAAGGCCGGGGCCTACCCGGTGGGGGCGGCCTGGGCGGGCGTCAGCGCCGGGCGGGGGTTCCGGTTGCAGGTCCGGGTCGACGGGCGGGTCGTGTCGCCGGGGGGCCGTCCCGTGCTCATGGTCGGCATCGGGATCGGCGGCACCATCGGGGGCGGCACCCCGCTGGTCCCCGGTGCCGACCCCCACGACGGGGTGGCCGACGTCGTCGTCTCGGAGTCGACCGGGCCGCTGGCCCGCCTGGGGTTCGCGGCCGGTCTGCGCAGCGGGGTGCACGTCTCGCGCCAGGACGTCACGACCGCCACCGGCACGGTCGTCGAGATCACCGCCGTCTCCGGCACGTTCCGCCTCAACTCCGACGGCGAGGTCACCGACCACCAGGAGCACGAGCGCTTCGAGATGCACACCGACGTCTACGAGGTGCTCTGCCCCTGACCCGCGCGGGACCCCTCAGGCCCGGTGCGGGTCGACCCCGAAGGCGGCGGCTAGGTCGTCGAGGATCAGGTGGGCGCCCTGCACGCCGACGGAGGTGTACCAGCGCTCGTCGGAGACCTCCGTGGTGGCGGGCAGCGCGCGCCACAGGCCGTTGCCGGTGAAGCGGCCGGCCGCGGCCGGGTCGTCGACGTCGTAGCGGGAGTAGAACACCCGGTCGCCGGCGGCCGCGTCGATCTGCTCGGGGGAGACCTCGACGGCGAACTCGTCGACGTCCTGGCGGGCCGGGCGCGCCAGCCCGGCGTCCCGGAGCACGATGCCGGGGAAGGACGCCCTCGCGTACAGGCGCGCGGGGTCCTCGGCGGACAGGAAGCGCACCAGGGAGATCGTCGGCCGTCCGGCGGCGGCGTTGATGTCCGCGCCGACCGCGGCGGCGCGCTCCTCGTAGTCCGCGAGCTGCTGCTCGCCCGCCTCCTCACGGCCCAGGGCCCGCGCGACCAGGCGCACGTTGTCCTTCCACGCGGGTCCGGTGGTGGCGGTGAAGACGGTGGGGGCGATGGCGGACAGCTCGTCGTACAGCTCCTCGTGGCGCACGCTGGCGGAGACGATGAGGTCCGGCTGCAGGGCGGCGATGGCCTCCAGGTTCGGCTCGGCGAGCGTGCCGACGTGGGTGGAGCCCTCCGTCCGCGGCAGCCGGAACACCTCCGGCAGGCCCGCGGGCTCACCGGTGTGCCCGACGACCTGGACGTCCAGCCCGGCCACGGCCCCGACGAGGCTGTCGTCGAGGGCGACCACGCGCTCGGGGACCGCCGGGACGGTGGTGGAGCCGCGGTCGTGCTCGACCGTGCGGGGGAAGGTGCCCGCCGCGTCGCGTGCCGTCTCCCCGGGGGCGGTGCTCCCCGCCGCGCCGGCGGTCCCTCCGGTGGTCCGTGCGTCGCCGGTGCTGCTGCACCCGGCGAGCAGGACCCCGGCGACCAGACCCGCTGCGACACCCCTGCGCACGTGCACGACGTCTCCTCCCGGTGATCGAGCTGTGGAGTAGGTGAGGCTACACTAAGTACGTGGAGTGGGTGGCCGGTCGCCGCCACGCGCGGGGCGGGACGCACGAGGGCGGGCCCCCGGGAAGCGCTCCCGGGAACCCGCCCTCGTCCACCCCGCGCCCGCCGCGCGGCCGGGGGTCCCTCCTCGGAGCGGTCAGCGCCGCATGACGCCGCGCGCCAGCCGGTTCCCGAGGACCTGCCCCACCTGGACGATGATGATGATCGCGGCGACGGCCACGTAGATGATCCCGTAGTCGTAGCGCTGCTTGCCGTAGGTGATGGCGTAGTCGCCCAGGCCCCCGCCGCCGACGAGACCCGCCTGGGCGGTCATGTCGACGATGCCGACGAAGATGAACGTGTACCCCAGGATGAGCGGCCCCAGGCCCTCGGGAATGACGACGCCCAGGAGGATCGACAACCGCGACGCCCCCACCGCGCGCGCGGCCTCGACGACCCCGGGGTCCACGCCGACGAGGCTCTGCTCGACGATGCGCGCCACCGCGAACGCCGCGGCGAGCGAGATCGCGAACGTCACCGCCTCCGTCCCGATGGTCGTCCCCACCGCCGCGATCTGCAGCGGCGTGATCGCGGCCAGGAAGATGACGAACGGGATGGGGCGCACCAGGTTCACGACGAAACCGATGAGCACGAACACGAACCGGTTGCCGAACAGGTTCCCCGGTCGCGTCGCGTACAGCGCGGTGCCCAGGACCAGGCCCAGGACGCCGGCGGCGACGAGGGAGACGATCGACATGAGCAGCGTCTGCCAGATCGCGTCCTTGAACACGTCGAGCGTGTCGAGGAATCCGCTGAAGTCCACGTCAGGCCTCCTCGTCCACGTCGATCCCGGCCGCGCGCAACGCGTCCAGGGCGGCGTCGGCGTCGCCGCCGAGCTCGTAGGTCAGCGACCCGGCCCGCCGCTCGCGGATCTCCGAGACCCCGCCGTAGACGAGTTCCGCGCTCGTCCCGGTCTCCCGGAACGCGGCGTCGATCCGCTGCTGCAGACCGGGTTCGTCGGTGATGCGGACGGTGACCAGGCGGCCGGGGTGGTGGGTGCGCAGCCGCGCCAGGGTTTCCGCGGAGGGGCGGTCGTGGGTGGCGCTGCGCACGAAGCGCTGCGCCGCCGCCGTCCGCGGGCGGGAGAACACGTCGTAGACGTCGCCCACCTCGACGACGCGGCCGTCCTCCATCACCGCGACCCGGTCGGCGATCTGCCGCACGGCCTCCATCTCGTGGGTGATGACGACGATGGTCACGCCGAGTTCGGTGTTGACCCGGCGCAGCAGCGCGAGCACCTCGGAGGTCGTCTCGGGGTCCAGGGCGCTGGTCGCCTCGTCGCACAGCAGCAGCGGGGGGTTCGTCGCCAGGGCGCGGGCGATGCCGACGCGCTGCTTCTGCCCGCCGGAGAGCTGCTCGGGGTAGGCGTGGGCCCGGTCCAGCAGGCCCACGAAGTCCAGGAGTTCCGCGGTGCGGCGGTCGCGCTCGGCCGGGGCGACCCCGGCGACCTTGAGGGGGTAGGCGACGTTGCCGGCGACGGTCCGGGACCGGAACAGGTTGAACTGCTGGAAGATCATGCCGATCCGGGAGCGCGCCTTGCGCAGCTCGCCCTCGGACAGCTTCGTCAGGTCCTGGCCGGCGACGTGGACGCTGCCCGAGGTGGGCTTCTCCAGGGCGTTGATCAACCGCACGAGGGTGGACTTGCCGGCCCCGGAGTAGCCGATGACCGCGAGGACCTCGCCCTCGGCGACGTCGAGGGAAACGGCGTCGACCGCCGTGACGGTCTTGCCGTCACGGCGGTCGAAGCTCTTGCTGACCTCGGTCAGCGAGATGAGCGTGCTCACTTGCCCTGGGCGGCCTTCGCGTCAGACTCGACCTTGGTCAGCTCGGCCTGCAGGTCGGCCGCGGGGGTGTCCTGGACGATGGCGCTGGGGTTGTCCTGCAGGAACACCTCCTGCACGGCCGGGTCGTGCCAGAGGGCGGCGAGCTCCAGGTACGTCTCGTTCGCCGCGTCCTCCTTGCGGGCGGTGAAGATGTTCACGTACGGGGCGGCCGCGGCGGAGGTCGGGTCGTCCTGGACGATGACGGAGTCGGCGGGCAGCTTCGCCGCGGTGGCGTAGTTGTTGTTGACGATGGCCGCGGCCACCGAACCGCTCTGCAGCGCGCTGGCCGTCTGGTCGGCGGCCACCGGGGTGACCTCGACCTTGGCGGACTCGATGTCGTTGGTGGTGGAGAACGCGGTCCCGCCGTCCTTCAGGGTGACCAGGCCGGCCTCCTGCAGCACCAGCAGGCCGCGAGCCTCGTTGATCGCGTCGTTGGGGATGGCGACCTTGGCGTCGGCGGGCAGCTCCGCCGCCGACTTCGCGGTGAGGGAGTACAGCGGCAGCGGGTACACGGCGGTGGCCCCGATGGGCTGCAGGTCGTCGCCGGCCTCGACGTTGTAGTTCGCCAGGTACTGGATGTGCTGGAACTGGTTGAGGTCGAGCTCCCCCTGCTTCAGCGCCGGGTTCGGCAGCGTGTAGTCGGAGAAGTTCACCAGCTCGACGGTGACGCCCAGCTGCGACTGCGCGAGCTCGGTGTAGGTGTTCCAGTACGGCAGCGACTTGTCGGCGACGCCGATCGTGACCGTCTCGCCGGAACCGGAACCGGCGGCCGCCGTGCTGGTGGTGTCGTCGCGGGTGCCGAGGACGACGGCGACGATCACGGCGATCACGGCCAGGGCGGCGACGATCCCGATGAGGAGACCGCGACGCTTGGGCTTGTCGGGCAGAGCGGGGGCGGGGCTGGACACGGTGGGCTCTCCGGGGGTCGAACGGCGGTCGCGCGGCTCGCAGCACCCCGTGGTCGACGGCGTCCGTTGATCCGCGCTTGCCGGACGTTTTCGTCCGGCCGGGTCTTCACCTGGGGCACCCCGCCGCGGAGGAGGGTTGCCGGACAGCGAGCCAGGGCTTGTCGCTGTCACTCATGACCTGGGAGGACCGTAGGTTCCCGCTGTCCGGGCCGTCAAATCGCCGGCGGGAGGGCCGCCGGCCGGCCCCGCCCGCGGGGCGGGTCAGCCCTGGACGTGCGGCAGCACGACGGCCTGCGCCGCGATGGTGCGCCCCCCGGTGCTCGTCACCGACGGGCTGCCGTGGAGGACGTAGCCGTCGGCCAGCGCGGCGGAGACCTTCTCGCAGAAGGAGCGGTCGTCGGGACCGGTCAGCAGCCGGTACGCCAGCTTCTCGGGTTCGCTCGCGGTGCTCACCCGCCGAGGCTATCCCTGGCCGCGCGCAGGTCCACGTAGCCCAGCGCCGCGTCGCACAGCGCGTCCCCGCGCTTCTTCGGCGACCCCGGGGACCACCGCTTCTCGTCGTAGGCCCGCGTCGTCCGGGCCAGGGCGGCCAGGCTCGCCGCGAGGTCGCGGTCGAGGCGCTCGCGCAGCTCCCCGGGCGCGGGCGCCTCCGGGCGCAGCGCCTCCCCGTCGCCGCTGCGCAGCTGGAGGAGCACCTCGTGGTCGAGGCCGTCGGCGTGGCTCCAGAACCGCACGGGGCGCTCGACGACGTGGTTCCACACCGGCGCCCGCCCGGAGCGGAACAGCAGGCGCACCGGCAGCTTCGCCAGCCCCGCCGCGTTCAGCCAGTGCTCGCCCGCCGGCGGCCGGGTGAAGAGGGCGCAGTCGCTCTCCGGCAGGTCCACCGCGAGGGCCACGCCCACCCCGGTGAGGTCGTCGACCTGCTCCCGGCGGGGGCCCAGCAGGCTCCCGAAGACCCAGGCCTCCTCGGCCTGGAAGCCGACCAGCCCCGCGGGCAGGGTGCGCGCGTGCTCGCACCCCGCGGCGACCTCGGCGAGCTTGCTGACGGCAGTGGTCCACTTCACGGGCCCGAGTGTCCAGCAGGTTGCGGGGCGCGCCGCCGCGGGGCCTAAGCTCGCCCGGTGGATTCGACCGAACTGAGGGCCCTGCAGAAGCCGCTGAAGGACGCCTACCGCGAGGACCCGGCCAGCGCGCTGGTCCCCGCGCGGGCCGTGGCGGTGCTGGACGGCCAGTCCATCGGCGTCTCCGTCGACGGCTTCGCCGGCACCACCCGGGCCGGGCTGCACCCGGCCGCCGGGGGCGACGGGACCGAGGCGTGCTCGGCGGACATGCTCTGCGAGGCCGTCGCGGCCTGCGCGGGGGTGACGCTGCGCAGCGTCGCCACCGCCATGGGCGTGGAGCTGCGCAACGCGTCGGTCACCGCCGAGGCGCACTGGGACGCCCGCGGCACCCTGGGGGTCTCGCGCGAGGTCCCCGTCGGGATCACCGACGTGACCCTGACCTTCACGTTCACCTCCGACGCCGACGAGGCCACCGAGGCGAAGATGGTCTCCCTGGCCGAGCGCTACTGCGTCATCGCCCAGACGCTGCAGAACCCGCCCACGGTCAGCGTCCGGCGCGGCTGACCCCGTGCGGACGCGCCGCCGCCCCGACCCCGTGGGGGGGGCGGGGCGGGCGCCGTCCTACGCGCGGGCCTCCTGGCGCCGGACCGCGGAGCGGCCCAGCAGCGCGACGACGACGACGCCGACCGCGAACGCGAGCAGGACCCCGAGGTTCGCGTAGGCCCAGGTGCCCTCCCGGCCGCCGATCGGGCCGAGCAGGTAGCCCTGCCAGGTCAGCCAGCCGGCGCCGGAGTTCGTCACCAGGCCCCACCCGAGGAACGTGGCGACGAGCATCGTCCCCACCGCGAGGGGACGCACCGAGCCGTAGCGCCCGCGGGGGTCCAGCAGCTCGGCCTCGGCGTAGTCGCCCCGGCGCATCGCCAGGTCGGCCAGGAAGATCCCCGCCCAGGCGGCGATCGGCACGCCCAGGGTGATGAGGAACCCCTGGAACGGGACCAGGAAGTCCTGCGAGAAGAACGCGATGTAGACCGCGCCGGCCACCATGAGGGCGCCGTCGACGAGGACGGCCACCGGCCGCGGCACCCGCAGGCCGACGTTCAGCAGCGCCAGGCCGGAGGAGTAGATGTCCATGACCGCGCCGCCGACGAGACCGAGGACGGCGACGACGACGAACGGGACGAGGAACCACGTCGGCAGGATGCCGGTGAGCGCCCCCACCGGGTCCTGCGCCACCCGCGCGCCCAGGTCGGGGGAGGACCCCACCAGGAGCGCGCCGAAGACCAGCAGGACGGCCGGGCCGATGGAGCACCCCAGCGTCGTCCAGAGCACGACCCCGCGGCTGGAGGCGTCGCGCGGGAGGTAGCGGGAGTAGTCGGCGGCCGCGTTGGCCCAGCCGAGGCCGAAACCCGTCATCACCATGGTGAACGCCCCCACGACCGCCGCCGTGCTCCCGGCGGGGATCGCCGTGACGGCGTCGAGGTCGATGCTGCCGGCGGCGAAGACGATGTAGAGGACCGTCAGCACCGCGGTGACGACGGTGATCCAGCGCTGCATCCGCATGATGACCCTGAACCCGAGGGTCCCGCCGAGCACGATCAGCCCCACGACGACGACGAGGGCGACGAGCTTCGTGCCGGTGCCGCCGCCCGCCCCGAGCCGGTCCAGCACGGTGGCGGTGGCCAGGACGGCCACCGCGGCCAGCGACGTCTCCCAGCCCAGCGTCAGCAGCCAGGAGACCAGCGACGGCAGCCGGTTCCCGTCGACCCCGAAGGCCGCGCGGGACAACGTCATCGTCGGCGCCGAGCCGCGCTTGCCGGCGATGGCGACCAGGCCCACGAGGACGTAGGACAGCAGCACCCCGCCGACGGAGACGAACGTCGCCTGCCAGAACGAGATCCCGAACCCCAGGACGAACGAGCCGTAGCTGACGGCGAGGACGGAGACGTTCGCGGCGAACCACGGCCAGAACAGGTCGCGCGGGCGGCCGTGCCGCTCGGCCGCGGCGACGGCGTTGACGCCGTTCAGCTCGACGCCGACACCGCCGACCTTCGCCTCCGGGACGACGGGGATCTCGCTCACGGGGTCTCCTCGGGGACGGGGTGGCGGTACCGGGCCGCCGGGTGGTCGGGGGGCAGCCGGCGGCGGCCCGCACCGAAGATCGCTTCTCGCAGCGTACGTCCTGGGGCGTCCCCGCCGGGGGCCGGCGCCACCAGCCCGCGCCGGCGCAGTTCCGGCACCACCTGCTCGCAGAACTCCCGGTAGGAACCCGGCACCACGAAGGGGGTGAGGTTGAAGCCGTCGACGCCGCTCTCCTCGACGAGGCGCTCCATCGCGTCCACGACCGCGGTCGCCGTCCCGGTGAACACGAACTCGCGCATCCCGAACCGGAGGAAGTCCGCCCTCGCGCGGGCCACCGTCTCGCCCCGGTACCGCTCGACCTGGGTCCGCCCGCCCTCCGTCCGCACGTCGGAGAAGTCGCCCCGGGGGTCCAGCGCGGACAGGTCGACGCCGGTCATCGAGGCGTAGTACGCGCGGGCCGCCTCCTGGTCCACCCAGGACAGGTACTCCTCCAGCCGGGAGCGGGCGTGGTCCTCGTCGCGGCCGAGGACCACGCTCAGCCCCACCAGGGTGCGCAGCGCGTCCGGGCCGCGTCCGCGCCGGGCGGCCCGGGCGCGCAGGTCCTGCACCTGCGCGCGCAGGGTCGCGGCGTCGCGGCCCTGCAGGAACACGACCTCGGCGTGGGTGGCGGCGAACTCCCGGCCGCGTTCGCTGGCCCCGGCCTGGAACACGACCGGGGTGCGCTGCGGTGAGGGCTCGACCTTGAAGTACCCGTCGCAGCGGAAGTACCGGCCGTGGTGGTGCACCTCGTGGACCCGGCGCGGGTCGGCGTAGCGGCGGGCCTGCCCGTCGTGCAGGACGGCCGCGTCCTCCCAGCTGCCCTCGAACAGCCGGTAGCTGAGCTCGAGGTGCTCGTCGGCCATGTCGTAGCGCTCGTCGTGCGGGGCCAGCGGGGCCCGCCCGTGCAGGTCGCTGACGACCGGCGAGGACGTGGTCACCACGTTCCAGCCGATCCGGCCCCGGGTGAGGTGGTCCAGCGTCGCGAACCGGCGGGCGTTGGGGTAGGGCCCCTCCAGGCTCGTGGAGGACGTCACGGCGAACCCCAGCCGGCGCGTCACCGCCGCCATCGCCGGGACGAGCAGCAGCGGGTCGTTGGTGGGCATCTCGACGCCCTGCTCGAAGGTGACGTCGGGGGTGGTGCCCCCCAGCACGGGGTAGCCGGGGGAGTCGGCGAGGAACAGCAGGTCGAAGCCGCCGTCCTCCAGCAGCCGCGCCAGCGACGTCCAGTGCTCGAGGTCCAGGTAGCGGTCGGTGTGCTGCTCCGGGTGGGCCCACAGGCCCTGGCTGGTGAGGTTCGGGGCGTTGATCTCGAAGGCGCTGAGCAGCAGCGGGGGCCGCACGGGGTTCACCCGGCGCGGCCCAGCCAGGCGAGCAGGCCCGCGCCGAGGCGGTGGCGGGTCGCGGGGCTCATGCCCTCGATCCGCAGGCCGTGCCCGGCGAGCGCCGCGAGGTCCTCGTCGGCCAGTCCCCAGACCTCGCGCGCGACGGCGTACTGGTCGCTGACGCCGCGGCCGAACCACAGCTGGTCGTCGGCGTTGAGGGTGATCCCGACGCCCGC
Source organism: Kineococcus radiotolerans SRS30216 = ATCC BAA-149 (assembly GCF_000017305.1). Lineage (GTDB taxonomy): Bacteria > Actinomycetota > Actinomycetes > Actinomycetales > Kineococcaceae > Kineococcus > Kineococcus radiotolerans. The sequence continues at coordinate 3,284,718 of NC_009664.2, forward strand.
GGCGTGCAGGGCGGGAGCGGGGTGGGAGGCGAGGTCGGGGACGATCCCCAGCGCCACGTTGGACACGGGGGCGACGTCGCAGACGACGCCCTCCTCGACCAGGCGCCGCACGAACGCGGGGTTCTCCACCGAGCGGACGCCGTGGGAGATGCGGGTGGCGCCCAGCACGTCGAGGGCCTCGGCGACGCACTCCCAGCCCCCGGTCTGCCCGGCGTGGGCGACGACGGGCAGGCCGGCGGCCCGGGCCGCGGCGGCCGCGGCGGCGAACCGGTGCAGGCCGGAGGGCTCCTCGAAGCCGGCCGTCCCGAAGGCGGTGACCCCGCGGCCGGCGAACTCGACGGCGACCGCGGCGAGCTCCGCGGCGATCGGCTCGTCCTGGTCGGTGTTGACCGTGAGCAGCGCCCCGACCTCCACGCCGAGCCGGGTGCCGGCCTCGCCGAGGGCGTCCACGACGACGCGGGTGACCTCGCGCAGGCTGCCCAGCCGCGGGGCGTAGAGCTGGGGTTCGATGGCGGGTTCGAGGTAGACGACGCCCTCGGCCGCCTCCTGGGCGACCAGGGCCCGGCACAGCTCCGCGAGGTCGTCGAGGTCGGCCACGAGCGCCGGGACGCGACCGTAGGCCTCGAAGAACCGCCAGACGTCGGGCCACCCCTCGCCGGTGGCGGCCGGGCCGCCGCGCACGGGCAGGTCGACCGGGGCGCCGCGCCGGCGGGCGAGCTCCAGCACGGCCTCCCGCGGGTAGGACCCGTCGAGGTGCGCGTGCACGTGCACCTTGGGCAGGGCGGTCAGGGAACGCACCCTCCACAACGTAGGGGCGCGGGCGCCGCGTGTCGCAGGAGCGCTCGTTCTGGGAGCATCCATCCCGTGGATGCACGCGGGGGTGAGCGCGGTGGTGAGCGCGGGGGCGAGCTGGACGTGCGGTCCCTGCGCTACCTGGTGGCGGTCGCCCGGGAGCGCAGCTTCACCGCGGCCGCCGCGTCGCTGCAGGTCTCGCAGCCGGCGCTGAGCCAGTCCATCGCGCGGACGGAGCAGCTCGTGGGGGGCCGGCTCGTCGTCCGCGACGCGCGCGGGGTGGCCCGGGAGGGCTCCGCGCTGACCCCGGCGGGCCAGGCGCTGGTGGCGGACGCGGCGCGCGTCGTCGAGCTGCTCGACCGGGCCCTGGTCCGGGCCCGCCGCACCGCGGCGGAGGGGGAGCGGGAACGCCTCGCCGTGGGCATCGGGACCTCCACCCCGCGCTGGGTGTCGACCCGGCTGGTGCAGGCCTCCCAGGAGAGCCCTGACCTCGACGTGGTGCTGCGGCACGTGCCGTGGGGGCAGGAGGTCGCCGGTCTGGTCGACGGCCGGGTCGACGTCGTCTTCGTGCACGCGGCGCCCGGTGAGGTGCTCGACGAGCGGGTGCGGGCGGTCCACGTCGCCGACACCCGGCGGATCGCGGTGTTCGCCGCCGGTCACCCGCTGGCCGGGCGGGCCTCCCTCGACATCGCCGACCTCGACGACGAGCCCATCGTCGACGCCGCCTCCGGCCGCGAGACGTGGCTCGTCGAGCCGCGGCCCTCCGGGGCGGTGCCGCGCGTGGTGGGCCCGCCCGCCTCGACCGCCGAGGAGATGCTCGCCCTCGTCGCCTCCGGCGCGGGCATGGCCATCACGGCCGAGGCGGTCGCCGCCGCCCACCGCTCCGACGACCTCGCCTACGTGCCGCTGCGGGGGCTGGAGCCGCTGCGGCTGCTGCTGCTGGCCCTGGCCGACGACGGGCGGCCGGCGGTGGAGGACCTGCTCGCCTCGTTCTGAGGGGCCGGGGGAGCGCGCCGCCCCGCCGTCAGCGCCCGAGCAGGTTCACCGCGACCGTCGCGGCCAGGGCCACCGCGGACACCGGCGCCCGGACGGCGCGGGCGACGCTGGCGTGGGCCGAGGAGGCCCTTGCCGAGCTGGACCCCCCGGCCCGGGCGGGCACGTAGGATCGCGCCGGTGAGCTCCCGCGTCGCGCTGCCGGCCGCCCCGGCGCGGGAATCGCTCGCCGATTCCGTGCACGCCTCGCTGCTGACCTGGCTGATGGACGGCGGCGCGGCCCCCGGCTCGCCGCTCAGCATCGACGGCCTCGCCCGCGACCTGGGGGTCTCCCCGACGCCGGTGCGCGAGGCCCTGGTGCGCATGGAGTCCACCGGTCTGGTGGAGCGGGCCGCGATGCGCGGGTACCGCGTCGCGGGGATGCTCTCGCGCGAGGAGATCGACCAGCTGATGGACGCGCGGCTGCTGCTGGAGTGCCACAACGTCGCCCTGGCGGCGCAGCGGGTCGAGGAGGACCTGCTGGTGCGGTTGTCCGCGACCGTGGAGCGCATGGCGGTGGCCCCCCGGGGGCCCTCGTTCGCCGACTACCGCGACTACCACCAGGCCGACAACGAGTTCCACCGCCTCCTCAACCGCGCCGGTGGCAACGGCTTCCTCGCCGACGCCTTCGAGGGGCTCAACGGGCAGCTGCAGCGGTTCCGGCTGCGGGCGCTGGGGCAGGGGGTCACCGACGCCGACCTCGCCGTCGCCGAGCACGTCGCGGTGGTCGACGCCCTGCGCGTCCGCGACGGCGACGCCGCCGCGGCGCGGATGCGCGAGCACCTCGAGGCGGTGCGCTCGCGCGCCCTCGACGACCGCGCGGCGGCGGGGCTCGACGCGGCCCCGGAGCCCGCCCCCTGAGGACCGCCGCCCGGCGGCGCGGTTCGTTTGACACCCACATCCTATTGGATGTTGTATCGGCGCGCCGTCGACGTCGCCGACCCAGGAGTGAGCGCAGTGACCCCGCCGTCCCCCTCGGAGCAGACCGCCCTGGTCGACTCCGCCGTCCGCCGCTCGGTCAAGCGGCTCATCCCCTTCCTCCTCCTCATGTACGTCATCGCGTTCCTCGACCGCAGCAACGTCGGGTTCGCCAAGGAGGAGCTCGAGGTCAGCATCGGCCTCTCGGCCGCCGCGTACGCCTTCGGCGCGGGGCTGTTCTTCGTGGGCTACGCCGTCTTCGAGGTGCCCAGCAACCTGATCATGCACCGGGTCGGGGCCCGCTGGTGGATGGCCCGGATCATGGTCACCTGGGGCGTCGTCGCCACCGCCTTCATGTTCGTCCAGGGCGAGACGATGTTCTACGTCCTGCGGTTCCTCCTCGGCGTCTGCGAGGCCGGGTTCTTCCCCGGCGTCCTGCTCTACCTCACCTACTGGTTCCCCGAGAGCCGCCGCGCGTTCGCGACCGGGCTGTTCCAGATGGGCCTGCCGCTGGCCAACATCGTCGGCGGGCCGCTGTCCGGCGGGCTGCTGGAGCTGGACGGGTTCGGCGGGCTGGCCGGGTACCAGTGGCTGTTCATGGTCGAGGGGCTCGTCGCCGTCGTCGTCGGCGTCATCGCGCTGTTCGTCCTCACCGACCGCCCCGAGACCGCCCGGTGGATGCCGGCCGAGGAGAAGGCGGCCCTGGCCGCCCGCCTCGCCGAGGACGACGCCGCCCGCGGCGAGACGGGCGGCCACCTCGGGTGGGGCAAGGCCCTGCTGAACCCGCGTGTCCTCTACTTCGCCCTCGTCTGCCTCTGCATCCAGGCCGCGGTGTACGGGCTCACCTTCTTCCTGCCCACCCAGGTCTCGGCCATCACCGGGCGCGAGGTCGGGTTCCAGGTGGGTCTGCTCACCTCGATCCCGTGGGTGTGCGCCCTGGTCACGATCGCGGTCGTGCCGCGCTTCGCCGACCGCCACCGGCGCCACCGCGAGGTCGGCGCCGCCCTGCTCGTCCTGTCCGGGGCCGGCATCGCCGTCTCCGCGGTGGCGCAGAACGCCCTGGTCGCCATGCTGGCCCTGTGCGTCGCCGCCGTCGGGTTCGTCACCTGCCAGCCGCTGTTCTGGACCCTGCCCACCCGCTACCTCAGCGGCGCGGCCCTGGCCGCCGGGTTCGGGCTCATCAACGGCCTCGGCAACCTCGGTGGTTTCGTCGCCCCCAACATCCGCGTCTGGGCGGAGGAGACGTTCGACTCGACCACCGCGGGCCTGTTCGTCCTGGGCGGGATCGCCGTGCTCGGGGCCGTGCTCCTGCTCGCGACCAAGCTGATGGCCACCGCCCCGCAGGACGAGGCGGCTCCCGTCGCCGCCACCCGCTGACCACCGGAACACCCGCCCGACACCTCAGGAGACCACCATGGAGTTCCCCACCCGCCGCACCGCCGTCGTCACCGGCGTCGGCGCCCCCCGCGGCATCGGCCGGGTCGTCGCCCGCCGGCTGGCCGCGGACGGCTGGAGCCTGGGCCTCGTCGACATCTCCGGCGACGGCGTCGTGGAGATCACCGAGGAGCTGCGCGCGGCCGGGGCCGACGTGCACGGCGTGGCCACCGACATCTCCGCGCCGGACTCCGTGAGCGCGGCCTTCGCCGAGTTCGACGCCGCGCTGCCTCCGGTCGTCGGGCTGGTGAACCTGGCCGGCATCGCCAACCCGACGCCGATCCTCGAGATCACCCTCGCCGAGTGGGACCGGACGATGGCCGTCAACGCCACCGGGTCGCTGCTGATGATCCAGGCCGCCGCCCGGCGCATGGTCGAGGTCGGGGTGGGGCGGATCGTCAACACCTCGTCCATCACCGCCGTGGACGGGGGCGGGACGTTCTCCAAGACCGCCTACGCCGCCGCCAAGGCCGCCGTCCTGGGCCTGACCCGCGGTGCGGCGCGCGAGCTCGGCCCGCACGGCATCACCGCCAACGCGATCCTGCCCGGCCCGATCGACACCGACATCATGGGCGGGAGGCTGACCGACGAGCGCAAGGCCGCGATGTCCGCGGGCATCCCGGTGGGGCGCGTCGGCACCCCGGGCGACATCGCGGCGATGGTGGCGTTCCTGCTCTCCGCGGAGGCCGGGTTCGTCAACGGCGTCAGCTACCAGGTCGACGGCGGCAAGCACATCAACTGAGCCTCCCGCCGGCCGGAGCGCCCGCGTCCCCGCACGGGGGCGCGGGCGTTCCGCGTCCGCGGGGGTTCAGGCGGAGAACACGTACTCCGTCGTGGAGCGGAACTCCTCGCCGGGACGCAGGACGGAGTCCCCGAGCCCGGCGAACGCCGGCTGGTTCACCGCGTCGGGCAGCAGCTGCGTCTCCAGGCACAGCGCGTCGCCCTGGCGCACCGGCCGGCCCTCGAGCGTGCGCCAGGACCCGTCGAGGAAGTTGCCGGTGTAGAACTGCAGACCCGGCAGGTCGGTGCGCACCGTGACGGTCCGCCCGCTGCGCGGGCCGGTCACCGAGCCGACCTCGCGCAGGGACCCGGGGGAGTCCAGGACCAGGCAGTGGTCGTAACCGCCCGCGGTGAGCAGCTGCGCGTCGGCGTCGCGCAGCCGGTCCCCGACGCGGGTGGGAGTGGTGAAGTCGAACGGCGTGCCCGCGACGGGGGCGAGCTCGCCGGTGGGGACCAGGTCCGCGTCCACCGGCAGGTAGCGCGAGGCGGAGAACCGCGCGACGTGGTCCTCCACCGACCCCGACCCGTCGAGGGCGAAGTAGGCGTGGTTGGTGAGGTTCACCGGGGTGGGGGCGTCGGTCGTGGCCGAGTAGTCCAGCCGCAGGACGACCCGGCCGTCCTCCTCGCGCAGCGAGTACGTCACCGCCGCGTCCAGGGAACCCGGGAAGCCCATGTCGCCGTCGGCGCTGCGCAGGGACAGCCGCACGCCCGGGGTCCCGTCGACGTCGACCTCCTCCGCCCGCCAGAGCCGCTGGTCGAAGCCCTCCGCCCCGCCGTGCAGCGCGTTGGGCCCGTCGTTGAGGGGGACCCGGGACTCCCGGCCCTCCAGGGTGAAGCGGCCCCGGGCGAGGCGGTTGGCCACCCGTCCGACGACCGCGCCGGGGTAGCCCTCGGCGGCCTCGTAGTCCGCGACCCCCGGCAGGGCGACGACGACGTCGCCGAGGGCGCCGGCCGCGTCGGGGACGCGGACCCGGTGGAGGGTGGCGCCGCGGGTCAGGACCGCGGCGCTCGCGCCGGAGGGCAGGCGCAGTTCCCAGCGCTCGACGGGTTCACCGCGGCGGGTCCGCCCGAAGGGTTCGCCGTGCAACGTTGCAGTCATGCCCCGGATCCTGCCCCACGCCCACCGGGCCGGACCGGTCGGGGAGGTCGCTCAGGTCAGGCGCCAGTCGATCCCGTCCCCACCCTCCTCGCGCAGCAGCGCGTCGACCCGGCTGAAGGGCCGGGACCCGAAGAACCCCCGCGAGGCCGACAGCGGGCTCGGGTGCACCCCGGCGACGACGGGGACCCCCTCCAGCAGGGGCGTCACCGTCTGCGCGTCCTTGCCCCACAGCAGGGCCACGAGCGGGCCGCCGCGCGCGGCCAGCGCGCTCACCGCCGCGTCGGTCACGGCCTGCCAGCCCAGCTTGCGGTGGGAGCCGGAGTCGCCGGCGCGCACGGTCATGACCCGGTTGAGCAGCAGGACCCCGGCCTCGGACCACGCCGTGAGGTCCCCGTGCGGCGGGGGCTGCACGCCGGTGTCGGCGGCGAGCTCCTTGTAGACGTTGACCAGGCTGCGCGGCAGGGGCCGCACGTGCGGCTCGACGGCGAAGCTCAGCCCGATCGGGTGCCCGGGCGTGGGGTAGGGGTCCTGCCCCACCAGCAGCACCCGCACCGCGTCGAAGGGCTGGCGGAACGCGCGCAGCACGTGCCCCGGGGCGGGCAGCCACCGCTCCGGTTCCGCGGCCAGCCGCTGCGACAGCTCCCCCAGCCGGGGGCGCACGCCGGCCAGCGCCCGGGCCCAGCCCGGGTCGAGGTCGTCGAGGCCCAGACCGGCCGGGTCCTCCGCGGTGGGGGGGAAGGACGGGACGGGTGGGGACGCTGCGGCGGGAGTCACGCGGGGGACGCTACCCAGGTGCGGACACGCCCGCCGGGGGGAAGGGCGGTGTCGGTGCCCCCTCCTAGACTCGGGCTCGCGGTCACCACCACGGGGACCGTGCTGAGAGGGGTTGGGGACGTGGAGCGGTCGGACGCGGCGGCACGCATCGAGCGGGACGACCTGCACCGGGACGACCTGGGCCGGGCCGACCTGGGCGGGAGGCTCCGGGACGCGCAGGAGGCCCCGCTGCCGGAGGGCCTGAGCCCCCGCGACGCCGAGATCCTCGCCTTCGAGCGGCAGTGGTGGAAGTACGCCGGGGCCAAGGAGCAGGCGGTGCGCGAGCTGTTCGACCTCTCGCCCACCCGCTACTACCAGCTGCTCAACGCCCTCATCGACTCCCCGGCCGCCCTCGCCCACGACCCGATGCTGGTCAAGCGGCTGCGCCGGATGCGCTCCAGCCGGCAGCGGGCGCGCTCGGCCCGGCGCCTGGGCGTCCAGCCCTGAGCGCGACCCGCGGGCCCGTGCCCCGGCTGGCGGCCCGCCGCGGTGCGCACCGCACCCGCCGGGGGCCGCTGGGGGTGCTCGTCCTGGTCCTGCTGTGGACGCTGGTGGCGGCGGCCGCGGGGGCGGGGCTCGTGCTCGCCGTCCGCTCGGTGCTCGGCCCGCTGCTCGACGTGGCCGGCGGGGTGCTCTGAGGGAGGCCGCGCCGGGGCGCGGCGGGGGGCGTGGTGGCGGGGGCGCGGCGATCGTTCCGCGGCGACGATCCTGCGCCGACCTCGTCGAACCTTGTCCCACCAGCCCCTCCCCGCACTAACCTGGGACCGGTCGATCAGTTCGGCGAACACGTCCTCTCGGGGGAGCGCGCGTCGGGCGTCGCCCACGGCCTCAGCGCCGCGGGCCGCGTGAGACCCGCCGCCGGTGCGCGCCGGGGGCGCCTTCCGTTCGCTGCACCACAGGAGAACGCAATGGCACAGGGCACCGTGAAGTGGTTCAACTCCGAGAAGGGCTACGGCTTCATCACCGTCGACGACGGCGGGGCCGACGTCTTCGTCCACTACTCCGCGATCACGGCCGACGGCTACCGCTCCCTCGAGGAGGGCCAGCGGGTCGAGTTCGAGGTCGGGCAGGGTCAGAAGGGCCCCCAGGCCGAGAGCGTCCGCGCCCTCTGAGGACGGCTGACCGCGCCCGATCGGCTCGACGGGGCCGGTCGGGCGCGGTCACGCCCCCGGGGCGGGGCGCCCCTCGGGCCGGAGCGGGCGTGGCGGAGACCTCGAACCCCGGGCGGGTGGTGCGAAGGGATCCTCGGCCGTCCCGCGTGCTCGAGGTCGAAGGTGATCGGACGGGCACCACCGGGCCGGCTCCCCCGGGTTCCCGCGTCCGGCCCACCGCCCGCCGTGCCCGGGGCCCGGGGGTTTGCACTCGACGGGGGAGAGTGCCAACATTGGCGTTGGCACTCTCGAGTCGAGAGTGACAACAGCACCTCGACCCGGGAGCGAAGCTCCCTGGTCGGACCGGTGAGACCGCCGGGCGCTGGGGGACGTGACCCCGGAGCCCGCCGGCCGTCCGTCGCGGGCACCGCTCCGACCGCCCACCGCCCGTCTTCTGGGAGGAACACCAGGCATGAGCAAGATCATCGCCTTCGACGAAGAGGCCCGACGCGGTCTCGAGCGCGGGATGAACCAGCTCGCCGACGCGGTCAAGGTGACGCTCGGCCCCAAGGGCCGCAACGTCGTCCTTGAGAAGAAGTGGGGCGCCCCCACGATCACCAACGACGGTGTCAGCATCGCCAAGGAGATCGAGCTCGAGGACCCGTACGAGAAGATCGGGGCCGAGCTCGTCAAGGAAGTCGCCAAGAAGACCGACGACGTCGCCGGCGACGGCACCACCACCGCCACCGTGCTGGCCCAGGCGCTCGTCCGCGAGGGCCTGCGCAACGTGGCCGCCGGGGCGAACCCGATGGGCCTCAAGCGCGGCATCGAGAAGGCCGTCGAGGCCGTGACCGAGCAGCTGCTCGGCGCCGCCAAGGAGGTCACCACCAAGGAGCAGATCGCGGCCACCGCCGGGATCTCCGCCGGTGACGCCTCCATCGGCGAGCTCATCGCCGAGGCGCTCGACAAGGTCGGCAAGGAAGGTGTCATCACCGTCGAGGAGAGCAACACCTTCGGCCTCGAGCTCGAGCTCACCGAGGGCATGCGCTTCGACAAGGGCTACATCTCGCCCTACTTCGTCACCGACGCGGAGCGTCAGGAGACCGAGCTCGAGGACCCCTACATCCTCATCCTCAACTCCAAGATCTCCACCGTGAAGGACCTGCTCCCGCTGCTGGAGAAGGTCATGCAGTCGGGCAAGCCGCTCGTGATCGTGGCCGAGGACGTCGAGGGCGAAGCGCTCGCGACCCTGGTCGTCAACAAGATCCGCGGCACCTTCAAGTCCGTCGCCGTCAAGGCCCCGGGCTTCGGCGACCGCCGCAAGGCCATGCTCGGCGACATCGCCATCCTCACCGGTGGCCAGGTCATCTCCGAGGAGGTCGGCCTCAAGCTCGACACCGCTGACCTCGACCTGCTGGGCCGCGCCCGCAAGGTCGTCGTCACCAAGGACGAGACCACGATCGTCGAGGGTGCCGGCGACGCCGACGCCATCGCCGGCCGCGTGGGCCAGATCCGCGCCGAGATCGAGCGCAGCGACTCCGACTACGACCGCGAGAAGCTCCAGGAGCGTCTCGCCAAGCTGGCCGGCGGCGTGGCCGTCATCAAGGCCGGCGCGGCGACCGAGGTCGAGCTCAAGGAGCGCAAGCACCGCATCGAGGACGCCGTCCGCAACGCGAAGGCGGCCGTCGAGGAGGGCATCGTCGCCGGTGGTGGCGTGGCCCTCATCCAGGCCGGCGTGCTGGCCTTCGAGAAGCTCGAGCTCGTCGGGGACGAGGCGACCGGCGCGAACATCGTCAAGGTCGCCATCGAGGCTCCGCTGAAGCAGATCGCCATCAACGCCGGCCTCGAGGGCGGCGTCGTGGCGGAGAAGGTCCGCAACCTCCCCACCGGGCACGGCCTCAACGCCGCGACCGGCGAGTACGTGGACCTGCTCGGCGCGGGCATCAACGACCCGGTCAAGGTGACGCGCTCCGCGCTGCAGAACGCCGCCTCCATCGCGGCGCTGTTCCTCACCACCGAGGCCGTCATCGCCGACAAGCCGGAGAAGGCCGCTGCGGCCCCCGCCGGTGGCGACGGCGGCATGGGCGGCATGGACTTCTGAGTCCGGCCACCCCGTAGCACCAGCACCACCCGCGAGGGCGGTCCTCCCCCCGGAGGGCCGCCCTCGCGGCGTTCTCCCCGCCGGGGGCGATGACTTCCGGCGCCGCGTGCGGTCGGATGGGTACGACCCGCCCCCGGCGACAGGAGACCACCGTGCGCACCCTCATCGTCACCGCCTTCACCTCCCTCGACGGCGTCGTGGAGGCACCGGGCGGCGAACCCGGCTACCGCAACGCCGGCTGGACGTTCCGGACCGTCGAGTTCGACGAGGCCGTCTACGAGATCAAGGGCCGCGAGCAGGAGGAGACCACCGCCCTGCTGCTGGGCCGCACCAGCTACCAGGCCTTCGCCCCGGTCTGGCCGACCATGGACGACTTCGCCGGGTACAACGCCATGCCCCGCTACGTGGTGTCCACCACCCTCGAGCAGGACGACGAGCGCTGGCCCGCGACGATCCTGCGCTCCCTCGACGACGTCGCCGCGCTCAAGCGGACCGACGGCGGCCCGATCGCGGTGCACGGCAGCGCGACCCTGGCCCGCTCGCTGGCGGACGCGGGTCTGGTGGACCGCTACCACCTGCTGGTCTTCCCCGTCCTGCTCGGGGCCGGGAAGCGGCTGTTCAGCGACACCGACAAGGACGAGCAGCGGCTGGCGGTCCTGGAGGCCCAGACCTACGGCAACGGGGTCACCAAGCTGGTCTACGACGTCGTCCGGTGAGCCCCGGGGGACGGCCTCGCGTCGATTACCGTCTCCCCGTGAGCACCTCGACGACGTCGTCCACCGGCACCACCACCACCGCCCCCGGCGTGAACTGGGCCCGCAACTACGCCTTCAGCGCCGGCACCCTGCACCGGCCCACGACCCTGGACGGGCTGCGGGCCGTCGTCGGGTCCACGGCGCGAGTGCGGGCGGTGGGAACGCGCCACTGCTTCAACGACATCGCCGACTCCCCGGGCGACATGGTGACCCTGGAGGCGCTGCCGGTCGAGGTGGAGGCCGACTCCGCCGCCGGGGCGGTGCGGGTGAGCTCGGCGACCAGCTACGGCGTCCTGGCCCAGCGGTTGCAGGACGCCGGCCTGGCGCTGGCCACGATGGCCTCGCTGCCCCACATCAGCGTCGGCGGCGCGGTCGCGACCGCGACCCACGGGTCGGGGGACCGGACGCAGAACCTCGCCGCGGCCGTCCGCGCGGTGGAGCTCGTCACCGCCGACGGCGACGTGCGGCGCGTGCAGCGCGGGGACGGGGAGTTCGCCGGCAGCGTCGTCGCCCTGGGGTCCCTGGGCGTCGTGACCCACCTGGAGCTGGACGTGCTGCCGACCTACGACGTGCGCCAGGACGTCTACTCCGGGTTGTCGTTCGAGGCGTTCACCGAGAACTTCGACGCCGTCACCTCCGCGGCCTACAGCGTCAGCGTCTACACGAACTGGATCGGGACCGACACCACCCAGGTGTGGCTGAAGACCCGCACGAGCGACGCCGCCGAGGCCCCCGCCGAGCTGTTCGGCGCCGTCCGCGCGGGCGAACCCCTGCACCCGCTGCCCGAGGTCGACGTCCGCAACGCCACCGAGCAGCTCGGCGTCCCCGGGCCCTGGCACGAGCGGCTGCCGCACTTCCGGTTCAGCTTCGCCCCCAGCAACGGCGAGGAGCTCCAGGTCGAGTACCTCGTCGCCCGCGAGAACGCCCTCGCCGTCGTCGCCGCGCTGCGCGAGCTCGGCCCCTCGATCGCGCCGCTGCTGCACATGTGCGAGATCCGCACCGTTGCCGCCGACGACCTGTGGCTCTCCAACTCCCACCAGCGCGACAGCGTCGCCTTCCACTTCACCTACAAGCAGCGCCAGGCCGAGGTCATCGCCGCCATCGCCGAGGTCGAGGCGGCGCTGTCCGGGCTGGACGTGCGCCCGCACTGGGGCAAGCTGTTCGCCGCCGACGCGCAGCGGATCGCGGGCCTCTACCCGCGCTTCGACGACGCGCGGGCGCTGGTCGCCCGCCACGACCCCCGCCGGAAGTTCGCCAACGCCTACACCGACCGGGTCGGGCTGACCGCCTGAGCGTCCGCGAGGGGCCGGACCCCCGTGCGCCCGGCGTCCTCCCCGGGCCGTCCCCGGCCCGGGGTCAGAGCGGCAGGGGGTCGCGTCCCACGTCGTGGAACTCGACCTCGGCCTCGGCCAGGCGCGTCTCCAGCGCGTCGAGGCCGCGGTCGAGGAGGAACCGGCGCTCCCCCTCGTGCAGGGGCACCGCCTGCAGCCAGCGCACCTCGGTGCCGCCCTGGAACTCGTCGGCCTCCAGCCGGTAGCGCGCCAGCCGCGGGAAGGTGCCCGGGGCGGTGAGCAGCAGGTGCTCGGTGCGCCCGCCCAGCAGGTCGGCGACGACGCCGGGGAACACCGTCCCGGGACGCAGCGGCCACGCCTCGCCGACGGCCGCGAACGCCGACGCCACCAGCAGCCCCGTCGCCAGCCGGGGTTCCACCCCGCCCAGGACGGTCACCAGCTCGACCCGGACGTCGCTGCCGTCCACCCGGTTCGGCGCGCGGTGCAGCGTCAGCGTCGAGACGGAGGTGAACCCCGCCGCCGGGGCGTCGCGGGCCGTCAGGACGTCCAGGGACCGCGTCCCGTCCCGGTTGAGGTGCTCCTCGATCTCCGGGCGCCCGTCGGGGACGAGCTGCTCCCCGACGAACCGGGCCATCCGGACCTCGGCGTCGGTGGGCGGGGGCGCCTCGGAGCTCACGCGACCACCCGGCCGACGGGCCGCGCCGACTCCTCGGCCAGACCCGTCACCGGGTCCGCGAGCGCCGCGAGGGCGGGGTGGAGGGCGGCGTCGATCCAGCGCGTGGACCCGGCGAGGGCGTCGAGCACGAACCGCGGGTGGGCGGTGAGGCGCTCGGCGAGGCGGAACCCCGCCGCCCGGGTCGTGCGGGCCAGGTCGTCCAGCTGCGGCCAGGGGCGCTCGGGGTTCACGTGGTCGGGGGTCAGCGGGGACACCCCGCCCCAGTCGTCGACGCCGGCGGCGAGCAGCTGCTCGCGCTGACCGGGGTCGGACAGGTTCGGCGGGGCCTGCAGGGAGACCCCCGGCCCCAGCAGCAGGCGGGCGACGGCGATCGTGGCGAGGTACTCGGAGTGGTCGAGGTCGTCCTCGCCGCGCATGGCGGTGTCGTCCTTGGCGCGGAAGTTCTGGACGATGACCTCCTGCACCCCGTCGAACTCCGCGACGACGTCGCGGATCGCGAGGATCGAGTCCACGCGCTCGGCGGGGGTCTCCCCGATGCCCACGAGGATCCCGGTGGTGAAGGGGACCCCGGCGCGCCCGGCGTCGCGCAGCACCCGCAGCCGCAGGGCGGGGTCCTTGTCGGGGGAGCCGTAGTGGACCTGGCCGGGTTCGGTCCACAGCCGGGTGGAGGTGGTCTCCAGCATCATCCCCATCGAGGGGGCCAGCGGCCGCGAGGCCAGCAGGTCCGCGTGGGTCATGACCCCGGGGTTGAGGTGCGGCAGCAGCCCGGTCTCGTCCAGGACGCGGCGCGCCAGGTGCTGCACGTACTCCAGGGTGGAGGCGAAGCCCCGCGCCGTCAGCCACGCCCGGGCCGCGGGCCAGCGGTCCTCGGGGGCGTCGCCGAGGGTGAACAGCGCCTCCTTGCAGCCCATCGCCGCGCCCTCGCGGGCGATGGCCAGGACGTCGTCCTCGGACAGGTACAGCACGGGCAGCCGGCCGGGGACGGTCGCGAAGGTGCAGTAGTGGCAGCGGTCCCGGCACAACCGGGTGACGGGGACGAAGACCTTGCGGGAGTAGGTGACGACCCCGGGCCGGCCCGCGGCGGCCATGGCCGCGTCGCGCACCGGCGCGGCCAGCGCGCACAGCGCGCCCAGGTCCTCGCCGCGCGCGTGCAGGAGGACCTCGGCGGTGGCGGCGTCGAGGTCGCCGCCCGCCGCGGCACGCAGGGCGGCGGCGAGGTCGCCGGGCGGGGGGACGGCGGCCGCCGGGGCCGCGTGCCGGCGCCGGGGGGAGGGGAGGGAGTCGCTCATGGTGCCTTCCGGTCCGGTCAGGTCAGCGGGATCGCCGCGGCGGCGAGGGCCTCGCGGGTGCGGGGGCCCACCCCCAGGGCGAGGGCCTCGGCCAGGTCCTCGACGGTGTCGACGTCGCGGCGCAGCGAGGGCAGGGCCGCGCTCAGCGGGCGCGCCCCGGCGTCGAGGTGGGCCCGGGCCGAGCCCGGCCCGAAGCGGTGCGGGGGAGCGCCGTCGCGGTCGGCGAGCAGCACGCTGCCCCGGCCGTCGGCGTCGGTCACCAGCGCCGGTCCCGGCCGGGCCAGGGCGTCGGCGAGCGCCGCCCCCAGGTCCTCCGCGCGCAGCGCCGGCAGGTCGCCGAGCAGGACGGCCGTCGGACCGCGCTCCAGGCACGTCACCCCGGCCTCCACGGCCGCCGCGAGACCGGGCCGGCCCGCGGAGACGGTGACGGCTCCCGCGGAGCGCGCGGCGGCGGTGACCTCGGGGTCGTCGCTGACGCAGACGACGAGCCCCACCCCGGGGGTGCGCAGGCACACCGCGAGGCAGTCCAGCGCCATGGCCAGCGCCAGGGACCGGCGGGCGGGACCGGGCAGGGCCAGCCGGGACTTCGCCCCGTCCCCGCCCTTGACGGGGACGACGACCCGCCAGCCGCTCACGTGCGTCACCGGGGGAGTCTCCCCCACGGCCCCGGGGCGGCGACACCTGCCCCGGGTCCCTACCCTCGGTCCGTGAGCACCCCTCCGCGGTTGACCGTCCCCGCCCGCCGGGTCGTGCGGACCGCCGTCGGCCCCGCGCCCCTCGACGTCGACGAGCACGCCCGCCTGGTCGGTGACCGCGCGGCCGGGGCGGTCGTGACCTTCGCCGGGGTCGTCCGCGACCACGATCACGGCCGCTCGGTGCGGGAGCTGGAGTACGTGGGCCACCCCACCGCCGACGCCGTGCTGGCCGCCGTCGTCGCCGAGGTCGTCGCCGACAGCCCCGTGGACGCCGTCGCGGTCAGCCACCGGCTCGGGCACCTGGCCGTGGGTGACGTGGCGCTGGCCGTCGCCGTCTCCGCCGCGCACCGGGGGGAGGCGTTCGCGGTGTGCGCCCGGCTGGTCGACGAGGTCAAGGACCGGCTGCCGGTGTGGAAGCACCAGCACTTCGACGACGGCACCTCGGAGTGGGTGGCCTGCCCGTGAGCGCGGTGAGGGCCGCGCTGGCCGCGGCCGCCCGCGACCACCGCGCGCTCGGCGACGCCGAGGCGGTCGCGCTGCTGGGCGCCGACGGGGCGGAGCTGGAGGAGCTGGCCGGGCTCGCGGACGCGGTGCGCCGGGCCCGGGTGGGCGAGGACCTGACGTTCGTGGTGAACCGCAACCTCGACGGCACCCGCGTGGGCGACCCGGCCGCGCGCGGCCTCCTGCACGACCTCGTGCAGGAGGCCGCCGCGCTCGGGGCGACCGAGGTCTGCGTGCAGGGGCCGGTGCCGGCCTCCGCGGGGCCGGAGGGCTACCTGGAGCTGGTCGAGGCCGTCGCGCGGGCGGCACCGGGGATCCACCTGCACGCCTTCCGGCCCCCGGAGCTGCTGGAGGCCGCGCACCGCCGCGGGTCGAGCCTGCGCGCGTTCCTCGTCGCGGCCGCGGGGGCGGGGCTGGGGTCGGTGCCCGGCACGGCCGCGAAGGTCCTCGACGACGACGTCCGGACCGCGCTGAACGGCGGGGTGCCCGACCTGCCGGTGGCGCGCTGGGTGGAGACGGTCGTCACCGCGCACGAGGTGGGGCTGACCTCCACGAGCACCCTGGTCCACGGCGGTCCGGAGACCCCGGCGCAGCAGGTCGCGCACCTGCGGCTGCTGGCCGGCGTGGCCGCGCGGACGGGGGGCTTCACCGAGTTCATCGCCATGCCGTCCCCCGCCGGCCCCGGCCCGTCGCCGCGCGCCACGCGGGCGCTGCACGCCGTGGCGCGGCTGCTGCTGGACGGGTACGTCGACCACGTCCAGGCGGCCTGGCCCAAGCACGGCCCGGACCTGACCGAGCAGCTGCTGCGCGGCGGGGCCGACGACCTCGGCGGGTTGCTGCTCGACGGTTCGCTGGACCCCGCGGCCGGCCAGGAGGCGGGCACCACCCTGAGCCGCGAGGGGGCCGCGGCGCTCGCGGACCGGCTGGGCCGGCCGCTGCGCCAGCGCACGACCCGCTACGGCGAGCCCGCGGTCCCGTGACCGGCGCCTCGGCCGGTCCCGCGACCGAGGTCGACGTCGCGGTCGTCGGTGCGGGGTTCGCGGGGATCGGCGCGGCTCTGCGGCTGGCCCGCCGCGGCCGGGAGAGCTTCGTCGTCCTCGAGCGCGGGGACGACGTGGGCGGCACCTGGCGGGACAACACCTACCCCGGGGTCGCCTGCGACGTGCCCTCGCACCTGTACTCGTTCTCCTTCGCCCCCAAGCCGGACTGGTCGCGGGTGTTCGCGCCGGGGGCGGAGATCCAGGAGTACCTGCGGGCCTGCGCCCGGGAGGTCGCGGGGAACCTCCGGCTGCGGACCGAGGTGCTGCGGGCGCGGTGGGAGGGTTCCCGCTGGGTCCTGACCACCTCGACGGGGCCGGTGCGGGCGCGCGTCCTGGTCCTGGCGGCGGGGCGCCTCACCGAACCCCGCACCCCCGCGCTGCCCGGTCTGGACGGGTTCGACGGGCCGGTGTTCCACACCGCGCGCTGGGACCACGCCGTCGACCTCGCCGGGGCCCGGGTCGGGGTCGTCGGGACGGGGGCCTCCGCGGTGCAGGTCGTGCCCCGGATCGCGGGGACCGCGGCCCACCTGACCGTCTTCCAGCGCAGCGCGCCCTACGTCGTCCCGCGCGGGGACCGGGAGTTCAGCGCGGAGGAGCTGGCGGGGTTCGTCGCCGACCCCGCCCTGCCGGCGGCGCTGCGGGAGGAGACGTTCACCGAGATGGAACGGGGCCTGGCCGCGCGCCGCCTCGTGGCGCAGGCCCTGGACCCGTTGCGCCGCAGGGCGCTGGACCACCTCGCGGCGCAGGTCCCGGACCCGGTCCTGCGGGCCGCGCTGACCCCGGACTACGAGGTCGGGTGCAAGCGCGTCCTGCTCTCCGACGACTTCTACCCGGCGCTGGGCCGCGACGACGTGACGCTGGTCGCCTCGGCGCTGCGCGGGTTCGAGGGCCGGACGGCGCGCGCCGCCGACGGTTCCCGCCACCCCCTCGACGTGCTCGTGCTGGCGACGGGCTTCCACGCCGCCCGCCAGCCCTACGCGCGCCGCGTGGTGGGGCGCGGGGGGCTGACCCTGGACGCGGCGTGGTCGGGGGGGATGGTGTCGCACGCCTCGACGGTGGTGCACGGGTTCCCGAACCTGTTCGTCCTCGACGGCCCGAACGCGAGCCTGGGGCACAACTCCGCGCTGCACGTCATCGAGAGCCAGTTGGGGTACCTGCTGGGGGCGCTGGAGCACCTGGAGCACCACGCCGGGGCGCTGGAGGTGTCCGCGGCCGCGCAGCGGGCCTACACCGCCGACGTCGACGCGATGGCGGCGGCGTCGGTGTGGCTGCGGGGCGGGTGCTCCAGCTGGTACGTCGACGCCCGCAGCGGGCGGCTGACGCTGCTGTGGCCGGACACCGCGGGGGAGTTCCGGCGGCGCAACGGGACCTTCGACCCGGCGCCGTTCCTGGCGGGCTGACGCGCCGGTCCGGTCCGTCAGGCGGGGCCGCGGCGGGCCCACCACGACCGCGCGGCGCGCCAGGCCCCGGTGGGCCACAGCGCCCACGC
Source organism: Kineococcus radiotolerans SRS30216 = ATCC BAA-149 (assembly GCF_000017305.1). Classification (GTDB taxonomy): domain Bacteria; phylum Actinomycetota; class Actinomycetes; order Actinomycetales; family Kineococcaceae; genus Kineococcus; species Kineococcus radiotolerans. The sequence continues at coordinate 3,302,515 of NC_009664.2, forward strand.
GACGAGCACGGGCTGGAACAGCAGCCGCACGGCCCGCGCGGTGTCGCTGTCGAGGCCGAAGGCGTCGGTGCGGGTGACCAGCTGGGAGACGTTCCCGGGGAGGACGGCGACGAAGAAGACCGCGGCCGCGGCACCGGCGAGCGGGCGGGCGGGGCCGCGCCAGGCGAGGAGCAACGCCCCGCCGAGAGCCAGCTCCACCACCCCGGAGGCGACGACGACGAGGTCGGGGTCCAGCGGCACCCACGGCGGGACCTGCGCCTGGAACTCCCGGCGCAGGGTGGTGAGGTGACCGGTCCCGGCGGTCAGCAGCACCAGCCCCAGGCCGCCCTGGGCGAGCGCGCGGGCCGCGCTGCGGACGGTGGGCACCGCGGCTCAGCCCCCGGCGAAGGGGGGCAGCACGTCGAGGGTGACCCCGGGGGTGAGCTCGTCCCCGGGCCGGGCCGCCACGGCGTCGAGGAGGAAGCTGGAGGCGGCCAGCACCTTCGCGAGGTCCGGCCCGCGCCCGGCGAGGCGCTCGACGAGAGCGTCCAGCGTCGTCCCGGCGGGGACGGGGAGCTGCTCCTCCTCCCGGCCGGCCGCCGCGGCGGCCCCGGCGAAGAACCGGACCCGCACCACGACCTCGTTCACCTGCGGTCCACCTCGCACCTCCACGCCGGGTTCACCCACCGATCGCGCTCATCGGGCGGGTGGGGTGCAGGAAGGCCGGGTCGTCGATGTCGTGCCCGGCCAGCTTGCCCCACATCGCCGACCGCCAGGTGGCGGCGAGCGCCGCGTCGTCGGCCCCGCCCCGCATCGCGTGGAGCAGGTCCGTCTCCGAGGTCGAGAACAGGCAGGTCCGCACCTGACCGTCGGCGGTGAGCCGGGTGCGGTCGCAGTCGCCGCAGAAGGGCCGCGTCACCGAGGCGATGATCCCCACGTCGCCGAGCACCCCGTCCGGGCCGCGGCCGCCGGGACCGAGCACGTCCCAGGTCTCGGCCGGGGCGGCCCCCCGCGCCGCTCCCGGGCGCGGGCGCAGGGTGAACTCCCGCTGCAGGGCGGACAGGATCTCCTCGGCGGTGATCATGTCCTCCCGGCGCCACGTCCCGTGCGGGTCCAGCGGCATCTGCTCGATGAAGCGCAGCCGGTAGCCCCCGGCCAGCGCCCAGCGCAGCAGGTCGGCGGCCTCGTCGTCGTTGGTCCCGCGCAGCAGGACGGCGTTCACCTTGACCGGGGCCAGCCCGGCCGCGGCGGCGGCCTCGACGCCGGCCAGGACGTCGGCGTGCCGGTCCCGGCGGGTGATCTCGGCGAAGCGGTCCGGGCGCAGGGTGTCCAGCGACACGTTCACCCGGGTCAGGCCCGCGTCGGCCAGGGCCCGGGCCCGGTGGTGCAGGCCGATGCCGTTGGTCGTCAGCGAGGTCCGCACGGGTTCGCCCTCGTCGGTGCGCAGGGCCGTCGTCGCGGCCACGATGCGCTCCAACCCCTTGCGCAGCAGCGGTTCTCCGCCGGTGAAGCGCACCTCGCGGACCCCGAGGTCGCGTACGGCGAGGCGCACGAGGCGCACGACCTCCTCGTCGTCGAGCACCCGGGCGCGGTCGAGCCAGGGCAGGCCCTCGGGCGGCATGCAGTAGTGGCAGCGCAGGTTGCAGCGGTCGGTGAGGGAGACCCGCAGGTCGCGGGCCGTGCGGCCGTGCTGGTCGGCCAGGGGGCCGGACCCGAACCGCGCCGCGTCCGCACCGTCCCTCGGCGGACGCCGGAGGCGGGGCAGGCCCAGGCTGACGGTGGTCACGGGGCCAGCGTAAGCGCGGTCGCCGTTCCCACCTCCCCAGCGGTCCGTCGTGATCCTCCGTGTGGTGCTGGTCACTAGGGGTTGAGTTCTGCCTCGAGTCGCCCGATGCTCTCCTGACCGGTAAGGTGAACGGCAGATGAACAGGAGGTGGCACATGAACAACACTCAGACCAAGGCCGCGTCGACGGTGGGCAGCACGCCCACGGCGCAGTGGATCGAGGTCCGCGACGCGTCGGGCCGCCGGCACATGGAGATGCGCTGGAGCGTCCCCGGTGCCCAGCCCGCCCCGCTGGCCCACGCCGCCTGAGACGGTCCCCCCCGTCGACGCCCGCGCGTCGACGGACCCGGCCGCACCGCGCGGCCCCGCACCGGACGCGGGGCCCGCGGTGCCGCACCCGGGCCCCTCAGGGCGTGAACATCCGGGCGTTGGCGCTCTCCACGTCAGCGTACTGCCGCCCGGCCTGGGCCAGCGCGCGCTGGATGTCGTCCAGCGCGCTCCGCACCCGGTCCTGGGTGCCGCGCCACTGCCCGGACAGCGCCTGGAACCCGGCGGCGGCCTGACCCTTCCAGCACGACTCCAGGTCCAGCAGGTGCCGCACCATGGCCTCGACCTCCGCCGCGATGCTGCTGGACGACCTGGCGACGGCCGCGCTGGCCTGCTCCACGCGCGCGCTGTCGACCTCGAACCGGCTCATGGGATCCTCTTCCTCCTCGCGGGACCCGCCCGCGGACTCGTGAACGGCCGGACCACCCGAAGGCCCGGTGCACGAGGGAACGTAGGTCCCCGCCCGAGGAGCCCCGCCGCCGTTGTCCACCACCCCGCCGCCGCACGGTCCCCGGTCCCCCCTGTGGACCCGCGGATGACCCGCCCGTGACCGTCCTCGTCGACAGCGCGCGCTTCCCCGCCCACGGACGGTGGTGGGCCCACCTCGCCAGCGACACCTCGACGGCGGAGCTGCACGAGTTCGCCGCCCGGCTCGGGATCGCCCGGCGCGCCTTCGAGGGCGACCACTACGACGTCCCCGCCGAGCTCGTCGACGCCGCCGTCGCCGCCGGCGCCCACCCGGTCCCCACCCGGGAACTGCTGCGCCGGTTGCAGGTCGCCGGCCTGCGCACCCCGAAGCGGCGCGGCGAGAAGGTCCTCGCGACCGGCGTCGAGGACGGCCGGCGCGTCGACGTCGTCCGCGCCCGCGCCGTCCCCCTCCCGCACGGCACCCACCACCTCGTGCTGGAGGACGGGGGAGCGCGCGTCACCGCCGAGCTCACCGGCCGCGTGCTGGGCTTCCGCCGCCGCTGGACGCGCACCGCCGCCGGGACCGCGGTCGTCCACGACGGGCTGTGCGCCCCCGACGGGCCCCTCCCGCCCGCCGGGTCGGCCCGGGCCGGGGACTGGTGGGCCCCGCTGCTCGTCCCCGAGGCCTGAACCCGGGCCCGAGGACCGGGCAGCCCGAGCACGAGGCCCCGGACGCGCGCAGGCCCCGCCCCGAGCACCGGGACGGGGCCTGCGCGGGTCCGCTCAGCCCTCCGCGCGGGCCGCCAGCGTCACCCGCAGCGTCTGCTCGGCCCCGTCGCGCACCACCGTCAGCTCCACGGTGCTGCCCACGGCCTTGCCGCGGATCGTCGCGGTCAGCGACTCGTACCCGTCGACGGTCCGGCCGTCCACGGCGGTGACGACGTCGCCCGCCCGCACCCCCGCGCCGGCGGCGGGGGCGCCGTCGGTCACCGCGGCGACCTGCGCGCCCTCGCGGGTCACGTCGCCCACCGTCACCGACGCCGGCTGCTCGGCCAGGCTCACCCCGAGCCACGCGTGCTGCGCCGTCCCCGACTCCACCAGCTGGTCGGCGATCATCCTCACCTCGTTGGAGGGGATCGCGAAGCCCAGGCCGATGCTGCCCGACTGGCTGGAGCTGGAGGCCGAGCTCAGCGAGGCGATCGAGGAGTTGACCCCGATGACCTTGCCCGAGGAGTCCAGCAGCGCCCCGCCGGAGTTGCCCGGGTTGATCGCCGCGTCGGTCTGGATCGCGTTGGTGGCCGCGGTCTCCCCGGTCGTCGGCTGCTGGCCGAACGGGCTCTGCGACGGCGCCTGCTCCTCCGCCGAGGTCAGGACCGGCCGGTCCAGGGCGGAGACGATGCCCGTCGTGGCGCTGCCGGAGAGCCCCAGCGGGTTGCCCAGCGCCATCACGGCCTGCCCGGCGACGACGTCGTCGGAGTCGGCGAAGGTGGCGGCCACGAGGTCGGCGGGCGGGTCGGTGAGCTGGATCACCGCGAGGTCCGTCGCCGGGTCGGTGCCCCTGATCGTCGCCTCGTACTGGCGGCCGTCGTCCAGGGTCACGGTGATGGTCGCGCCGCTGCCCAGCCCGGCGACGACGTGGTTGTTCGTCACCACGTGGCCCGCGGTGTCGTAGACGATGCCCGAGCCCTCGGCGCTGCCGGAGGCGCCCTGCACGGTCACGGCGACGACGCTGGGGGCGACCGCGCTCACGACGGCCTGCCAGTTCACCGTCGTCTCGCTGACCCCCTGGACGCGGGTGCTGCCCGAGCTGGTCGAGGTGGTGGCCGCGGTGCCCGCGGTGTCGTCGAAACCCCCCACGAGGGCCCCGGTCAGCGCGCTCGCGGCCAGGGCGCTCGCGATCGCGGCGCCGGCCACCCCGAACCAGCCCGGGGAGCGGCGCGGGCCGCGCCCACCGCCCCCGCCGCGGCCGTGGTCGTCCCCCCCGCCGCCGGGCGGGGTCGGGCCCCCGGGGGTGGCCCACGGGTCGCGCTGGCCGTGCTGCGGGCCGGGGGACTGGTCCTGCGGGTGACCGGGCCGGTCGTACCCGGCCCGGTTCCAGTCCCACGCCTGGGGCTGGGTGGGGGCCGCGTCGTGGCCGCGGGCGCCGTCCTCGCCGCGGGCCCAGGTGGAGACGACCCCGCCGGCTGCGCCGGACGGGACGTGCTCGCCGCCCTCGGGGGTGTGGCGCTGGTGGGAGCCGTTCATCCTCGTTCACCTCGCGGAGTCGCAGGTCTGGGTCTCGTGCCGGGCGCGGGGACCGCGCTCACACCACCCAGTAACGGCCACCAGCCTGCGGGGCCACCCGGAGCCGCCTGGAACCTAGCTGTGAATCGGCGAGGCACCCCGGGGCTCCCCGCCGTCCACCCCGTCGTCGGCGTCCTCGTCACCCAGGGGGTCCGGGCCCGCGGCGCGGAACCGCACCCGGAAGGTGGCGCCGCCGCCCGGCGTGGGGACCACCGCGACCGTCCCGCCGTGCACCTGCACCACCGTGGCCACGATGGCCAGGCCCAGGCCGGAACCCCCGCCCGTCCCGCGCCGGCGCGAGGAGTCCACCCGGTAGAAGCGCTCGAAGACCCGCTCGGCCTGCTCCGGGGTCAGGCCCGGGCCGTGGTCGCGCACCTCCACCACCGACTCCGGCCCCGAGGGCCCCGGCACCCGCCCGACCGCCACCTCCACCGGCGTCCCCGCCGGGGTGTGGTGCACGGCGTTGGCCAGCAGGTTCGTCAGGACCTGGCGCATCCCGGACTCGTCGGCGAGCACCACCGCGGACCCCGGGCCCACCCCCTCCGCCACGCCCACCAGCCGCACGGCCCGGTCGGGGGCCAGGGCCCGCGCGTCGTGCACGGCGTCGGAGGCGACGACGGCCAGGTCGACGGGTTCGCGCACCACCGCCCGCCGCCGCTGCGCCTCGTCCAGGCGCGCCAGCGCGAGCAGGTCCTCCACCAGCCGGCCCAGCCGCGTCGACTCGCCCTCGATGCGGCCCATCACGTGGGCCACGTCGTCGGGTTCGCGGACCGCGCCCTGGCGGTACAGCTCGGCGAAGCCGCGGATCGCGGCCAGCGGGGTCCGCAGCTCGTGGCTGGCGTCGGCCACGAAGCGGCGCATCTGCTCCTCGGAGCGCTGCTGGGAGCGGAACAGCGCCTCGATCTGGGTCAGCATGGTGTTCAGCGCGGTCGAGAGCCGGCCGATCTCGGTGCCCGGCGGGGCGCCGGGCACCCGCTGGGACAGGTCGCCGGCCGCGATGGCCGACGCCGTCCGCTCGATGTCGTCCAGCGGGCGGAAGCTGCGGCGGACGGCCAGGGCCGCGGCGAACCCGCCGAGGACGAGCACCGCGACCGAGACGGTGAGGGCGATGGTGCGGAAGTCCGACACCGTGCGGCTGGCCCCGGACAGCGGCAGCGCGACGGCGACGTTGACGGCCGCCCCCGTGCCCGTCACCGCGGCGGGGAAGACCAGCACCCGCCACGGGTCCCCGCCCCCGTCGTCGGGGACGGTGAACGCGCCGCCCTGGTGGGTGGCGACGTAGTCCGCGGTCAGCCGGGCCAGGTCCGGGGCGTTCACGCACGGGTCCGAGGGGCGCGCCCGCGTGCACTTCTCGACGGCGTTCGCGCCGTCGGCGTCGGCGAACTGCACGTAGTAGTCCGACAGCAGCAGCGACTCCGCGGACTGGTTGAAGGCCGGCCACGCGCTCTGGACCGCGGCCTTGCCCTTCTGCGCGAGCTGCTCGTCGACCTGGGTGCGCAGGTTGTTCTGCAGCAGGTGCAGCGACACCAGGCTCGTCACCGTCATCGCCGTCAGCAGCAGCAGGACCACGATGACCAGCAGGCGCACCCGCAGCGGCAGGCGCGCCTCGGCGGCCCGCACCCGCGCCCCGGCCGCCCGCCACCGGGGCGGGAGGGGACTCATCCCGCCGATTGCGCGACCCGCAGGACGTACCCCACGCCGCGCTTGGTGTGGATGAGCGGTTCCAGGCCCTCGGTGTCCAGCTTGCGGCGCAGGTAGGAGATGTAGCTCTCCACGATCCCGGCCTCGCCGTTGAAGTCGTAGTCCCACACGTGGTCGAGGATCTGCGCCTTCGACAGCACCCGGTTGGGGTTGAGCATCAGGTACCGCAGCAGCTTGAACTCGGTGGGCGACAGCTCCACCTCCCGCCCGGCCCGGCGCACCTCGTGGGAGTCCTCCTCCAGCTCCAGGTCGTGGAACACCAGCCGCCCGGTGTCCGGCCCGTCCACGCCCCCGGTGCGGCGCAGCACCGCGCGGATGCGGGCCACGACCTCCTCCAGGCTGAAGGGCTTCGTCACGTAGTCGTCGCCGCCGACGGTCAGGCCCGCGACCTTGTCGGCGGTGTCGTCGCGGGCGGTGAGGAACAGGACCGGGACGGCGCGCCCGCGCTCGCGCAGCTTGCGCGTCACGGTGAACCCGTCGACGTCGGGGAGCATCACGTCGAGGACCACGAGGTCGGGGCGGAAGTCCTCGGCCAGCTTCAGGGCCTCGGCGCCGTCCCCGGCCGAGGCGACCTCGAAGCCGGCGAAGCGGAGGCTGGTGGCCAGCAGTTCGCGGATGCTCGGCTCGTCGTCGACGACGAGCAGCCGGGCCTCCGGGGAGGAGCTCGCAGATCTCACGGGACCCAGTCTGCGCCGCCATCCTGGGAGAGCGCTGGGGACCCGCCCGGCGGGGTGGGAGGATCACCGGGTGCTGAGGACGGTGACCGCCACCCGCTACGTCGCGCCCCTGCGGGAGGGCGGGAGCCTGCCGGGGCTGTGCGAGGCCGACGACCTCGGGACCTACGTGGTGAAGTTCCACGGCGCGGGGCAGGGCCGGCGGGTCCTGGTCGCCGAGGTCCTCGCCGCCTCCCTCGCCGGCGCCCTGGACCTGGCCGTCCCCGAGCTCGTCGTCGCCGTCGTCGACCCCGTCATCGGCCGCGGCGAGCCCGACGAGGAGGTGCAGGACCTGCTCCTGCGCTCGCCGGGGGACAACCTCGGGATGGACTTCCTGCCCGGGTCGCTGTCCTTCGACCCCGTCGTGGACCCCGTCGACGCCGGCTGGGCCGCGCGGGTCCTGTGGTTCGACGCCCTCGTCCTCAACGTCGACCGGTCCTGGCGCAACCCGAACTCGCTGTGGTGGGGCGGCAGACCCTGGCTCATCGACCACGGCGCCGCGCTGTACTTCCACCACGACTGGTCCCGCGCGGGTGCGAGCGTCGACCGGCCGCTGCGCCACGCCGAGGACCACCTGCTGCTGGCCGCCGCGGCCGACGTCGCCGACGTGGCCGACGCCTGCGCGGCCGCCCTCACCGACGACGTCCTGCACGCCGCGGTCACCGCGGTCCCCGACGGCTGGCTGGAGGGCGAGCCGGGCTTCGGGAGCGCCGACGACGTCCGCGCCGCCTACCTGGACTGGTTCAGCGCCCGGCTGAGCGGGCCCCGGACCTGGGTCGCGGAGCTGGCCCGGGTGCAGCGGGAGGCGCGTCGTGGCTGAGGCGCTGCACGTCTTCGAGTACGCCGCGGTGCGGGTGGTGCCCCGGGTGGACCGCGGGGAGTTCCTCAACGCCGGGGTCGTGCTGTGGTGCCGTCCCCTGGACCACCTGGCCGCCCGCACCGCGCTGGACGTGACCCGCCTGCGGGCGGTCGCCCCCGACCTCGACGTCGACGCCGTCAGCCGCCACGTGCTGGCCTGGGAGGCGGTCTGCGCGGGCGCGCCCGCCGCGGGCGCGGCCGCGGCGGAACCCCCCGGCGTGCGCTTCCGCTGGCTGGTCGCCCCGCGCTCGACGGTCGTGCAGACCTCCCCGGTGCACTGCGGTCTCACCGCCGACCCGGTCGCGGAGCTGGACCGGCTGCTGCGCGCCCTCGTCACCGGCCCCTGACGCGGCCGGGGCGGCCGGGGGAGCCGCAGCTCCGCCCGACCGCCCCGGGGCGGTGCGCCGGTCAGGCCCGGCGGACCTGCACGACCGACGGGCGCGGCTGGCCCGTGCCGTCGTAGGGGAAGGTCGAGGCCGGGTCGTCGATGGTCGCCCCGTCGACCTCACCGGGGTGCTGCACGGCGACGAACACCGTGCGCCCGTCGTCGGCGATGACCGGCCCGCAGGTCTCCGCGCCCGTCGGCACCGAGAGGAACTGCCGGACCTGGCCGCGGTTCGGGCCGTCGACGACGACCTCGTACAGGCCGTCGTTGGAGCCCAGCGTGTTGCCGTCGGTGGAGATCCACAGGTTGCCCGTGGTGTCGAAGGCCACGTTGTCCGGGCAGGAGATCGGCGAGACCTGCGCGGGGTCGAAACCGCCGAAGTAGGTGCTCTGGTCCTCCGGGTCGCCGCAGACGAGGACGAGGTTCCACGAGAACGTGGTCGCCGCGGCGTCGTCGCGCGCCTCGACGATCTCCACGACGTGCCCGTCCTTGTTGAGCGGGCGCGGGTTCGCCTCGTCGACCCCGGGCTGGCCCAGGGTGCCGCGGCGGGTGTTGTTGGTGCAGGCGACGTACACGCGGCCGTTGACGGGGTTGCGCTCGACGTCCTCGGGGCGGTCCATCTTGGTGGCGCCCACGACGTCGGCGGCGGCGCGGGTGTTCACCAGCACCTGGTCGATCGACATGCCCGGCACCACCGAGCGGCCGCCGCGGGTCAGCTGCACCCAGCGGCCGCGGCCGTCGTAGCGCTCGTCCTCGATGCCGTCGCCCTCGAAGACCGCGACGTAGAGGTCGCCGTCCTCCAGCAGGCGCATGTTGTGCTTCCGGTCGCCCTCGCGGTACGTGCGCTTGGAGACGAACTTGTAGAGGTACTCGAAGCGCTCGTCGTCGCCCATGTACGACACCACGCGGCCGTCGGCGGCGAGGGAGACGGTGGCGCCCTCGTGCTTCATGCGCCCCATGGCGGTGTGCTTGCGCGGCGTGGAGGTCGGGTCGGAGGGGTCGACCTCGACGATCCAGCCGAAGCGGTTGGCCTCGTTGGGCTCGTTCTCGGCGCTGAAGCGCGGTTCGACGCGCTCCCAGGCGCGCCCGCCGCTGCCGTAGACGCTGTAGCGGTCGCTCTGGCCGCCCTCGACCTCGGGGGAGGAGAAGTAGCCGTTGAAGTTCTCCTCGCCCGACAGCACCGTGCCCCACGGCGTCGTGCCGCCGGCGCAGTTGCCGAAGGTCCCGACCGGCGTGCGCCCCTGCGGGTCGGCCTCGGTGCGCAGCGCCTTCGCGCCGGCGGCGGGGCCGGTGAACCGCATCGGGGTCATGGGCGTGATGCGGCGGTTGAAGTCCGAGCCGCGCACGTAGCCCCACGGGGAGTCCGCGTCCGCCCGGCGCAGTTCGACGACGGACATGCCGTGGGCGGCCAGCGAGATGCGCAGCTGCTCGTCGGTGGCGCTCTGCGCGTCGACCCAGTCGCGGAACATGAGTTCCTCGTTGGTGTACTCGTTGTTGCACACCAGCAGGGCCCGGTTCGGGTCCTGCAGGGGGACGATGGTGGTGTAGTCGTTGTTGTAGCCGAACTGCCCCAGCTGGGCCTCGGCGGTCTGGTTCTCGAAGTCGAAGTCCGGGGCGCCGGGCAGGATCGGGTCGCCCCAGGAGATCAGCGGCGCCCAGGTCCAGCCCGCGGGGACGTCGAAGGAGTCGACCTCCGCGGACACCGGGGCGATGACGTCGAAGTCCACGACGTGACCGGGGTCGAACGGGTCGGCGAGCAGGTTCACGTCGTCCCCGCCGCCGAAGGCGCTGGCGGGCTGGGCCTGCGCCACGGCGGCCCCGGCGACCCCCAGCCCGACGAGGCCGGCCAGCACGCCGCGCCGCGACACCGCGGCGCGCACGACGTCGCCGAAGTAGGCGTTGCCGGAGTGGTTGGGGGCGGGGACCGCGCACGAGGTGGCGCAGCGGTAGTGGCACGTCATGGGGCTGCGGCGGCCGGCGGGGGAGTACGGCAGCAGGTCCAGCAGCGGGCGGCGGTCGTCGGTGGCGGTCACGCGATCTCCTGGAGTGGGGGGGAGCAACCGGGAACCGGTCTCACCGCGGACGGTAGGGAAGGGCGCACCCCGGCCCGGTGTCCTGCGGGTGCCCTGCCGGTGAACAGCTGTGGACCGCTTGCGAGCATGGTGAGGCTCTCCTGAGCCGGTGCCGGCGCGCCCGCACCCGGGCCGGTGGGGCAGCATGCCCGCATGAGCCCCCTCGCCGCGGACAACCCCTTCGCCGCCCCCAGCGACCTGCCGTTCGCGGTGCCGCCCTTCGACCGGATCCGCGCCGAGCACTACGCCCCGGCCTTCGAGGCGGGGATGGCCGAGCACCTCGCCGAGGTCGACGCCCTCCTCGCCGCCGACCTGGACGCCGCGGCCTTCCTCGACGCCCTGCAGTCGGCGGGGCAGCTGCTCGGGCGCGCGGAGGCCGTGTTCCACAACCTCGTCGGCACCGACGCCGACGACGCGCTGCGCGCGGTGCAGGAGGAGTTCTCCCCGCGGCTCTCCGCCCACCACGACGCCGTGCGCCTGGACCCCCGGGTCGTGCAGCGGGTCCGGGAGCTGCACGAGGACCCCGCCCCCGACCTCGACCCCGAGCAGCGGCGGCTGCTGACGGAGCTGCACCGCGACGCCGCGCGCTCCGGGGCCCTGCTCGACGAGCCCGGCGCCGCCCGGCTGCGGGAGCTCAACGAGGAGCTCTCCCGGCTCACCACCCGGTTCGACGTCGAGCTGCTCGCCGACACCAACGCCCTGGCCGTGCACGTGGACGCCGCCGCCGACCTGGAGGGGCTCGGGGCGGGGGAGCTGGCCCGCGCCGCCGCCGCGGCGGGCGAGCGCGGCGGGTACCTCCTCCCGCTCGTCCTGCCCACCGGGCAGCCGGTGCTGGAGTCCCTGCGGCGCCGGGAGACCCGCCGCCGGGTCCACGAGGCGTCGGTCTCGCGCGGCGGGCGCGGCGGGGAGCACGACACCCGCGCCGTCCTGCAGCGCATCGCCGCGCTGCGCGCCGAGCGGGCCGTGCTGCTCAGCCACCCCGACCACGCCTCCTGGGTCATCGCCGACGAGACCGCCGGGGACGTCGAGGCCGCCGCCGGCATGCTGCGCCGCCTCGCCCCCGCGGCGGTCGCCAACGCCCGCCGCGAGGAGGCCGAGCTGACCGGGCTGCTGCTCGCCGACGGCGAGGAGGGACCCCTGCGGCCGTGGGACTGGGCCTACTACGCCGAGCGGCTGCGCCGGCAGCGGTTCGCCGTCGACGCCGAGGCGCTGCGGCCGTGGTTCGAGCTCGAACGCGTCCTCGTCGACGGGGTCTTCGCCACCGCCACCGCCCTGTACGGGCTGACCTTCACCGAACGCACCGACGTGCCGGTGTTCTCGCCCGACGTGCGCGCCTTCGAGGTCGCCGACGAGTCCGGTCCCCTCGGCCTCTACCTCTTCGACCCCTACGCCCGGGAGTCCAAGCGGGGCGGGGCGTGGATGAGCTCCTTCGTCGAGCAGTCCCGGCTGCTGGGGCAGCGGCCCGTCGTCGTGAACTGCCTCAACGTCGCGAGGCCCGCCGCGGGCGATCCGGCGCTGCTGAGCGTCGACGAGGTCGAGACCCTCTTCCACGAGTTCGGCCACACCCTGCACGGCCTGCTGTCCGACGTGCGCTTCCCCCGGTTCTCCGGCACGAGCGTCCCGCGCGACTTCGTCGAGTTCCCCTCCCAGGTCAACGAGTTCTGGGGGTTCGAACCCGAGGTCCTGGCCCGCTACGCCCGCCACGTCGAGACGGGGGAACCGCTGCCCGCCGACGCCGTCGACGGCCTGCGCGCGGCCCGCGGCTACGGCCAGGGCTTCGCCACCACCGAGTACCTCGCCGCCGCCCTGCTCGACCAGGCCTGGCACCGCCTCGCCCCCGGGGCCCTCGACGGGGCCGCGCCCGAGGACGTGGAGCGGTTCGAGGCCGAGGCCCTGGCCGAGGCCGGGGTCGCGCTGGAGACCGTCCCCCCGCGCTACCGCAGCACCTACTTCCACCACGTCTTCGGCGGCGGGTACGCGGCCGCCTACTACTCCTACGTGTGGAGCGAGGTCCTCGACGCCGACACCGTGGAGTGGTTCGCCGAGAACGGCGGCCTGCGCCGGGAGAACGGCGACCGCTTCCGGGCCGCGGTGCTCTCCCGCGGCGGCAGCGTCGACCCCCTGGAGGCCTACCGGGAGTTCCGCGGCCGCGACGCCCGCCTGGAACCCCTGCTGCGCCGTCGCGGCCTCGACGGGGCCTGACCGCCCGCGGGTCCCGGACGCGAGAGGTGCCCGGCCCGGCGCGAGCCGGACCGGGCACCGTTCCCGGGGAGCGGGTCAGGACCAGGGGCCCTCCGGGTCCTCGACGCCCTGGCCGCGGCCCTGGTCGAGCACGTCCACGCCCGCCCCGCCGAGGAGGCGGTCGGAACCGTTGTCCCCGTTCAGGACGTCCTTCCCCGTCCCGCCGACCAGGACGTCGTCGCCGTTGCCGCCGGAGATCCGGTCGTCCCCGTCGCCGCCGCAGAGCACGTCGTCGCCGTTGCCGCCGGTGATGACGTCGTTCCCGCCCAGGCCCACGACCACGTCGCGGCCGTTGGTGCCCTTCAGCACGTCGTCGCCGGCGGTGCCGCGGATCGTGGGCACCAGGCCCTGGCAGCGCTCGTCGAGGTCGATGCCGAACACGACCGGGTCGTGGTCGCTGGAGCGGTACGGGTTCGGCGCGTACAGCGCCGGGTCACCGGTGTACTGGTACGCGAAGGACTCCACCGAGTTGATGTTCCAGTGGGTGGCGTCGGTGACCTTCGCCGTCAGCTCCGCGCTGGCCAGCGCGTGGTCGAGGGAACCGGACAGCGCGTCGAAGACGTAGCTGTAGCGGCCCGCGTCGAACCGCTCACCGAGGTCGACCAGGCCCGCGTCGGTGCGCAGGACCTCGATCGGGTCCTCCTGCGTGTAGGCGTTGAAGTCGCCCAGCGCCACCACGTCGGCATCGCCCGTGCTCTCGCGCAGGCGGGCGAGGAACCCGGCCAGCGACTGCGCCTGGCGGACGCGGTCGCCGTTGAAGGAACCCTGCCCGGTGTCGGCGTTGTCACCGGTGCCGGTGCCGCCCTTGGACTTGAAGTGGTCGGCCACCACGGTGAACGCGTCGCCGTCCTTGACGAACGTCTGCGCGATCGGCTCGCGGGCGTTGGACCACACGGTCTCGTCGACCAGGCCGACGGGCTCGCCGACCGGCTGCACGACGTCCTGCTTGTAGATGATCGCGTTGCGGATGACGTCGCGGTCCACCGCGTACAGCTCGGCCGGCATCGGCACGTACGCCCACTCCTGGGACCCGGCCGCGGTGTTCAGCCGCCGCACCAGGTCCTCCAGCGCGAGGTCGGCGTTCCCGGGGTTCCGGCCGGTGGAGGCGGTGTCCTCGATCTCCATGAGGGTCACCACGTCCGCGCCCAGCGCGCGGATCGCGGGCACGATCTTCCCGGCCTGCTCCTCCAGCTCGGCCTGGCTCGTGGCGCCGCGACCGGCCCCGCCGAGGGTGAGGAAGTAGTTCAGCACGTTGAACGCGCCGACCTGCACGTCGCCGCCGACGGCCTCGGGGGCCTGCGGGCGGGTGTCCTGCGGGGCGAAGACGCCGTCGGCGGTGCCGTCCGCCGGCTGCAGCCGCCACGCGTCGAAGCCGTACCCCAGCACCAGCGGCTCGGTGAAGCTGACCTCGTCCCCGACGCGCACGGGCGTGGTCGGGCTCAGGTACGGGCGGGCGGTGACGCTGGCGCGGGCGCTGACGGCGTCGTCGAGGACGATGCTGCGCCGGGCGTTCTCCTCGGCGATCGCCTGCGCGCCGGCGCCGGGACGGGCCAGTTCGGTGGGCTGCACGAGCACACCCCCCTCGGAGAGGGTCAGCTCGCCGAAGGACGTCAGGTCGAACACCTCGCTGACCGTGAGGCGGTCGGCGGGGACCACGCGCATCCCCTCCAGCCGCTCGCGGGCGGCGGCGTCGGCGGGCAGGTCCAGCGCGGCGGGCGCGGGCAGGTCGGAGGCGCCGCCCTCGGCGACGACCGCGACGCCGGAGGCGCGGACCTGCGTCTGGCCGCCGAACTCCTGCGCCTGGCCGGTCACGGTGACGGTGTCGCCGAGGTCCACGGCCGCGGCGCTGAAGACGAACACGCCGTCGGAGGTGGCCGGGTCCCCGTCGCCGTCGCGGTCCTGCAGGTAGAACCCGGACAGGCCCGGGGTGTCGCCGACGACGACACCGGTGACGGTGACCTGCTGCCCGGCGAGCGGCGTCGTCGCGCCGGTGCCCTGCACGGCGCCGATCTCGACGGCCCGGCCGGGGGCGGGCGGCTGGGGGGTGGCGGCCGGGGCGTTGACCGCGCCGCGAGTGGCCGCGGCGGGGCCGGACCAGGTCGAGGTGCCGTCGGCGGTGACGGTGCGCGAGAGCGACTGGCCGGCCGGCTCGGTGCCCGCCTCGGAGACGCCGATGTCGGTGCTGGTGCGCCCCGCGGCCGGGCCGTTCGTCGCGGCGAAGGTGCCCTCGTAGGAGAGGAACTCGAGCACCTCGCCGCCGCGGACGAGCGCGACGGCGTCGGGGGAGCCGTTCTGGACGCCGTTCGCCGGGTAGTCGACGACGGCCACGGCCGGCGCGTCGGCGGGCGCGGTGACCGCGGGCAGGGCGTCGGTGTCGTAGGTGGCGCCGGTGCCGCCGTTGTAGAGCACCACCGACAGGCCGGCCGAGCTCGTGCCCGCGGGCAGCTGCACCTCGACGAACTCACCGGAGTCGGTGCCGGCGTTGTCGTAGTGCAGCTCGGAGACGAAGGGGGTCGTCGGTGCGGCGGCGGAGGCGGGGGCCGCGGCGATCGCGGGCAGGCCCAGCGCCGTCAGCGAGACGGCGGCGGCACCGACGGCGGCGCGGCGGGCGCGGGGGCCCAGGCAGCCGGGGGGGAGGAACATGCGGGTCCTTCCAGGGGGACGACGGTCGGCCGCACGCTAGGTGCGACGTGTGACACCACCGTGTCCAGCAGGTGAACCGGAATCCGGCGGGGCCCGCGGGGGTTGCCGACGGTCGTGAAGTCGATCATCCACACCGAGACCGGTCCCGCCTCCGTCCTGCGCCTGGAGGAGCGGCCCCTGCCCGTCCCCGGCGCCGGGGAGGTCCGCGTGCGCGTCGTCGTGTCGGGCGTCAACCCCACCGACTGGAAGTCCCGCCGCGGCCGCGGCAACGGGCAGGCGCTCGCCTTCCCCGAGATCACCCCGAACCAGGACGGGGCCGGGGTCGTGGACGCCGTGGGTCCCGGGGTGAGCGACCTCGCCGCGGGCGACCGGGTGTGGACGTGCATGGCCGCCCAGGGCCGCCCGACCGGCACCGCGCAGGAGTTCACCGTGCTGCCCGCCGAGCGCGTGGTCCGGCTGCCCGACGGCGTCTCCTTCGACGTCGGGGCCTCGCTGGGCGTCCCGGCCGTCACCGCGCACCGGGCGCTGACCGTCGCCGAGGACGGCCCCCGGCGGCTGGCCCCCGGCGCCCTCGCCGGGCGCACCGTCCTCGTCTCCGGCGGGGCCGGGGCCGTCGGGCACGCCGCGATCCAGCTCGCCCGCTGGGCCGGGGCGAGGGTCGTCACCACCGTCAGCGGCCCGGAGAAGGCCCGCCTCGCCACCGCCGCCGGCGCCGACCACGTCGTCAACTACCGCGAGGGCGACCCCGCCGCCGCGATCCGCGAGGTCGCCCCCGAGGGCGTCGACCTCGTCGTCGAGGTCGCGATCGCGCCGAACCTGGAGTTCGACCAGGCCGTGGTCCGTCCCCGCGCCTCCATCGCCAGCTACGCCAACAACGGCGGCGACGACGTCCGCGTCGACATCCGCGCCCACATGGTCCTCAACACCCGGCTGCAGTTCATCCTCATGTACACGATGGGCGACGAGGCGCTGAGCGCCGCCTTCGAGGACATCACCGCCGCCCTGCGCGACGGGGCGCTGCCGGTGGGGGAGGAGCACGGCCTGCCGCTGCTGCGCTTCCCGCTGGAGCGGACCGCCGCGGCCCACGAGGCCGTCGAGGGCGACGCCGTCGGGAAGGTCCTGGTCGACGTCGCCGACCCGGGCTCCGTCGTCCCCGCCTGAGGTCCGGCCCGGTCCCCGCCGCGGCGCCACCCCCGGACGGGTGAGGCGCCCCGGCGGGGCTTCAGGCCGTCCCGGCACGTGCCGAAGGCTCCTCGGAGCACGCGCCGGGGCAGCCCACCGGCACTCGATCCGAGCAGGGCGGAGACCCCTGGTGACCATCGACAGCAGCTTCCCGACCAGCACCCCGGCGGCGGGCCCACCCCTCGTCATCGCCCACCGCGGGTACTCCTCCGTGGCGCCGGAGAACACGCTCGCCGCGTTCGAGGCCGCCCTGCGCTGCGGCGCGGACATGGTCGAGACCGACCTGCACCCCGCCGCGGACGGCTCCGCGGTCCTCATCCACGACGCCGAGGTCGACGCCACCACCGGCGGCAGCGGCCGGGTCGCCGACCTCGCCCGCGCCGACCTCGCCCGCCTCGACGCCGGGGCGTGGTTCTCCGCCGCCTACCGCGGCCAGCGCGTCCCGCTGCTGGCCGACCTGCTGGACCTGCTGGCCCAGCACCCCGGCGCCCAGCTGCTGCTGGAGCTGAAGGGCGTCTGGGGCCGCGCGCAGGTGGAGGGGGTCCTGCGGGAGGTGCGCCGCAGCAGCGCCCTGGAGCAGGTCGTGCTGCAGAGCTTCGAGGTGAGCACGCTGACGACCGTGCAGCAGCTGGCCCCGCGCGTGCGCCGGGCCGTCCTGCTCGACGACCTGGAGGCCGACGCCCTCGCGCAAGGCCGCGCCCTGCGCCGCGACCTCGGCGTCATCGCCTGCAACCCCTCCGTGGCCGCCCTGGCGGCGCGGCCCGCCGCGGTGGCCGAGCTGCACGCGGCCGGGCTGGCGGTGTGGCCGTGGACCGTGGACGAGGCGGCGCTGTGGCGGGTGCTGGTCGAGGCCGGGGTCGACGGCGTCATCACCAACCGCCCCGACGGCCTCCTCGGGTGGCTCGAGGCGCGCGAGGACGCGCGCCCCGAACCCGCCGACCTGCTGCTGGCCGCGCTGGCCCAGCGCGGGCGGGCCCTGCCGGGTCCCACGACCCCGCAGGACGTGCCCGAGCCCTTGCCCGCGGCCGCGCGCTAGGCGGGCCCCCGGCCCGCCCCCGCCTCAGCCGGGCAGGACCCCGTCGGCGTCGGGGACGCCGCCGTCGATGTCGTCGGCGTCCACGATCCGGTAGGCGTAGCCCTGCTCGGCCAGGAACCGCTGCCGGTGCGCGGCGTAGTCCTGGTCCTTGGTGTCGCGCGAGACGACGGTGTAGAACCGCGCCGAGCCGTGGTCGCCCTTGGGGCGCAGCACCCGGCCCAGGCGCTGGGCCTCCTCCTGGCGGGACCCGAACGAACCCGACACCTGGATGGCGACCTTCGCCTCGGGCAGGTCGATGGAGAAGTTCGCGACCTTGCTGACCACCAGGGTCGTGATCTCGCCGTGGCGGAAGGCGTCGAACAGCCGCTGCCGCTCCTTGACCGTGGTCTCGCCCTTGATCACCGGGGCGTCCAGGCGCGCGGCGAGGTCGTCGAGTTGGTCGATGTACTGGCCGATGACCAGCGTCGGCTCCCCGGCGTGCTGGGCCACGAGCTTCTCCACCACCCGGGACTTCGACAGCGAGGTCGAGCAGAGGCGGTACTTCTCGTCGTCCTCGGCGGTGGCGTAGGCCAGCCGCTCCGCGTCGGGCAGGGTGACCCGGACCTCGACGCAGTCGGCGGGGGCGATGTAGCCCTGCGCCTCGATGTCCTTCCACGGCGCGTCGTAGCGCTTGGGCCCGATGAGGGAGAACACGTCGCCCTCGCGGCCGTCCTCGCGCACCAGCGTCGCCGTCAGCCCCAGGCGGCGGCGGGCCTGCAGGTCCGCGGTCATCCGGAAGATCGGGGCGGGCAGCAGGTGGACCTCGTCGTAGAGGATGAGGCCCCAGTCGCGGGCGTCGAAGAGCTCCAGGTGCGGGTAGACGCCCTTCCGCTTCGTCGTCACGACCTGGTACGTCGCGATCGTCACCGGGCGGATCTCCTTGCGCGCACCGGAGTACTCGCCGATCTCGTCCTCGGTCAGCGACGTGCGCTTGAGCAGTTCGTCGCGCCACTGCCGCGCCGAGACGGTGTTCGTCACCAGGATCAGCGTCGTCGCGCGGGCCTTGGCCATGGCGGCCGCCCCGACGAGGGTCTTGCCGGCCCCGCAGGGCAGCACGACGACGCCGGAGCCGCCGTTCCAGAAGTTGTCGACGGCCTCGGACTGGTACGGGCGCAGCGCCCAGCCGTCCTCGGCGAGGTCGATGGCGTGCGCCTCGCCGTCGACGTAGCCGGCGAGGTCCTCGGCCGGCCAGCCGAGCTTCAGCAGGACCTGCTTGAGGTTGCCGCGCTCGCTGGGGTGCACGAGCACCGCGTCCGGGGCGATGCGGGTGCCCAGCAGCGGCGCGGACTTCCGGCTGCGCAGCACCTCCTCCAGCACCGCCGGGTCCAGGGAGCGCAGCACGAGACCGTGCTCCTCGTCCTTCACCAGCTGCAGCCGGCCGTAGCGGGCCATCGTCTCGGCCACGTCCACGAGCAGGGCGTGCGGGACGGAGTAGCGGGAGAACTCCAGCAGGGTGTCGACGACCTGCTCGGCGTCGTGACCCGCGGCGCGCGCGTTCCACAGCCCCAGCGGCGTCAGCCGGTAGGTGTGGACGTGCTCGGGGGCGCGTTCCAGCTCGGCGAAGGGGGCGATCGCCGCCCGGCACGCGCCGGCGCGGGGGTGGTCGACCTCGAGCAGCAGGGTCTTGTCGCTCTGGACGATGAGGGGGCCGTCGGTCACCTGGTCTTCAACTCCGCAGCTCTCGGCGAACTTCCACGATCAGGCACCGAACCCGGTGTCCAGCCCGTTCGAGTCGTAGGCCGAGGGGGAGTCGAACCAGCCGCCGGCGCCCAGGACCCCCACGGCCACGACGACGAGGAGGACGAGGAGGACGGTGAGGCCGATGTTGACCCAGGCGCAGATCTTGCCCGCGAGCAGGAACCCGAGGCCCCGCTTGGCCCCGCGCGCCTCGAGGATCTCCCGGCGCGCTCCCGGGACCAGGGCCAGCGCGACGATCGAGGCGATCCAGCCGAGGGCGCCCAGGGACAGCAGGGACAGCGCCAGCCCCCCGACGGCGGTCCACAGCACGGCGTGGGCCGCGCCCGCCACCGGCGGCTGCTGCTCGTGGCCGTAGCCGGCGGGCCCGGGGTACTGCTGGTTCGGCAGCCCCGGGTACCCGGAGCGCGGGTCCGGCCACGACGGCTGCGGCGGCCCGTACGACGGGGACCCGGACGACGGCGGCCCGTACGGCGAGGACCCCTGCGACGACCCCTGGGGCGACGACCCGTAGGGCGAGGACCCCTGCGGCGAGGAGCCGTGGTGCGGCTGATCGGGCTGGGGGAGGTGCTCCGTCGGCGGGACCGCGGTGCCCGGGTCGACCGGGGGGAGCCGGTACGGGTCGTCCGCGTCCTGGCCGGCCCGGTCCCCGGACGTCGCCCGGTAGGGGTCCTGCGGGGTGGGCTCCTGGTCGGGCTTCTCCCACCAGGACCGCCCCGCACCGCCCTGACCGCTGTCGCTCATGCTGGTTCGCGCTCCCGTGACGTCTCGTACCGGTGTCCTGCTCGCGCCTGCGCGCCTGCACGACGCTAACCCACGTCGCCGACGGGGACCTCCGCTCAGGCCCCCGCCTCGGCCACCCCGGTGACCCGGTGCACCGAGTAGGACCGCACGGAACGCTCCTCGTGGTCGAAGGCCGTGATGCGACCGCCCTCCACCCCCAGCGGCTCGACCAGGTGCCGGCTCGCCGAGCCGCTCGCGTCGACGTACCCGATCCACACCGCGCGCCGCCGCCCCACCGCGTCGCGCAGCAGCGCGATCGACGTCGAGGGGTCCATCGCCGGCAGCGCGGGCGCCTCCCGGTTCCGGTCCCGGCGCCGTTCGTTCTCCGCCGCGTCCTCGTCCCCGGCCCGCACCGTCTGCACCGCCGCCGCGAGCAGCGCCGCCCCCGGGGCCGGGGGCTCGCCCGTCACCGGTCGCGGGGAGGGGCGCGGTCCCGAGCGCAGCGCCGTCGGGCGCCGCAGCACCAGCTCGCCGTCGGGGCCCTCCGCCGCGGGGGCCACCCCGACCTCGCGCAGCACCGACAGGACCTCGTCCGGGTCCGCCGCCGCCACCAGCACCGTCGGGGCGAGCCGGCGCAGGCGGAGCGCGGTGCAGCGCTTGTCGGCGACGAGCTCGGCGAGCAGGGACGGGTCCTCGGCGCGGACGTAGGCCCCGGCCCGGCCCACCCGGACCCGGCCGTGGCGCCGGGCGACGTCGCGGACGAGGTACTCCAGCGGCTGCGGCACCCCCGTCGAGGACAGCGCCGCGAGGAAGTCCAGGGCCTCGTCGGCGGTCTGGCCGTCGTCGAGGCCGCGGCGCACCGACGCCGCGTCGAAGCGGTACACCGTCGCGCCGCCGCGGCTCTCCACCCGGGCCAGCGACTCCAGGCGGCGGGCCAGGTGCGTCTCCAGCGGCCCGGGCGCGACCGCGGTGAGGTCGGCCTGCAGCAGCACCTCGCGCACCGGGCGCGGCAGCGCCGCGGCCAGCGCGGCCGCGGCGGCGACCTCGTCGTCGACCAGCAGCGCCCGCCCGGCCGGGGACAGGGCCCCCGCGCCGAGCACCCCCAGCCAGGAGGCGTCGCGCACGGTCCAGCCCACGAGGTCGTCGCGCAGCTTGCTCGCCCGCCGCGGGGCCTGCCAGCGCAGCCGCGCCACCAGCGACTCGGGGCTCGCGGCCACGTCCGGCGCCAGCCCGGCCAGCTCGCCCAGCACCGCCCGGCGCACCGCGAGCGCCGAGGCGCGGTCGAGGTCGGGTCCCAGGGCGTTGCGCGCGGAGTCCTTCGCGTCGCGGGTGCCGACCATCGCCGGCACCCGGGTGCCGGTCAGCCAGCAGCTGGCGAGGTGGACCCACCGCTGCGGCAGGTCGTCCTCCACCCACGTGTCGTAGGCCGGGGTCGGCAGCCACCGCGGCTCGACCTCGCCGTCGTCGGCGACCAGCCCGGCGACCCACGCCGTCTCCACGACGAGCGCGGCGGTGGCCTCGTCGACCTCCAGCGCCGCGGCCGTCCGGCGCAGCTCCCGGACCCCCAGACCGCCGGCGCGCAGGACCGGCGGCCCGGCGCTGCCCCACAGCCGGCCCAGCTCGTCGACCAGCCGGCACGCCTCCGCCGCGGCTCCCGCGGACGCGCCCAGCACGGCCTCGGGCCGGCGCGGTGTCGTCGCCAGCTCCGGCGGTCGGCGGTCGGGGGCGCGGTGCACGCGGCCGCCGCGCAGGGCCAGCCCCACCTCGCGCGGCAGCACGACGGTGCCCGGGCCCGACACCGCCAGCAGGCCGCGGGAGAGCAGCCAGTCCACCGGCCCGGTCGACGTCGCGGTCCGCACCTGCCGGTCCGCGCGCTCGACGGCACCCGTCGGCGGTCCCCACGTCAGCTTCTCCAGCACCGTCCGGACCCCCTCGGGGGCGTCGACCAGCAGCGTCTCCACGGTGTCGGCCGCGGCGAGGTGCGCGCTCAGCCGGGTCAGCGCCACCTCGGGGTCGTGGCTGACCTCCAGGCCGAGGTCCTCCAGCAGGTCGGCCAGCCGCTGCGGGGAGCGGCGGCCCAGCGCGTCGGCCAGGGGCGGGCCGAGCCCCGCCGGGTGCGGGCCGAGCAGGTCGCGGACGGCGGAGACCAGGTGCAGCCGGCGGTCCGGTCCCCAGAGCAGGGCCCGCCGGCGCAGCTGCGCGACGACGTCACCGGCCTTGGCGCCCCACGCCCTCGACACCGCGGTCACGCTCGTGGGGTCCGGCAGCACCGCGAGCACCTCGGCCACCTGCAGCGCCGGGGTGTCCAGCCGCTCCAGGGCCCGCTGGGTGCTGGCGCGCGTGGTGGCGCGCGTGGCGAGGGCGGTGGAGGACGTCGGCAGGGGCGCGGCGAGGTCGGGGCGCTGGGAGAAGAGGACGACGAGGTCCTCGTCCGCGCGCGAACGCAGGTCCTCGGCGAGGGTGCGCGGAGCTGGGGCCGTGGGCATCGGGGGGAGTCTAGGCGCCCGCCCCGGCCGGGCACCGCCGCCGCGGACCGGGCTCAGGCGGGCGGGGTGCGGGGGATGCCGAAGAGGTCGAACAACCGGGTGTCCAGGAACGAGGTGATCCGCACGATCCGGCCCCCGGCCAGCTCCAGCGCCTGGATGGCGAACGGCACGAGCTCGCCCTGCGCCCCGACGGGCTTGTAGTGCGCGTAGGCGGCGGAACCGTTGACCGTCACCGGGACGAGCCGGGACCCGCGGCACAGGTGGCCGGGGCCGAGCATCCAGGCGGCGATGTCGTCGGCGCCCTGCAGCCACAGCTCGAACGGCGGCATGTTCTGGGTGACCTCGGCCGCGAGCAGCTGCACGAAGGCGTCGATGTCGTAGGCCTCGAAGGCCCGGACGTACTCCTCCAGCAGCGCGCGGTGGCTGTCGTCGAGGGGCTGGGCCCGGTCGACGTCGGGGCGCTCGGCGAGGGTGGCGCGGGCCCGCTGCAGCGCGCTGTTGACCGACGCCGTCGTCGTCTCCAGCAGCGTCGCGACCTCCTCGGCCCGCCAGCGCAGCACGTCGCGCAGGATGAGGACCGCCCGCTGGCGGGGCGGCAGGTGCTGCAGCGCGGCGACGAAGGCGAGGCGGACCGACTCCCGGGCGACGGCGATGTCGGCCGGGTCACCCGCCTGCGGGAGCACGCGGTCGTCGACCATCGGCTCCAGCCAGGTGTCCTCGGAGCGGCGGTGGGCCAGCGACGCCTCGACCGGTTCCCAGGCGCTGGCCGAGAGGTCCATCGGGCGGGCCCGCTTCCCGCGGCTCTCGATCATCGTGAGGCAGACGTTGGTGGCGATCCGGTAGAGCCAGGACCGCAGCCCCGAGCGCCCCTCGAAGCCGTCGATGCCCTTCCACGCCCGGACCATGGTGTCCTGCACGGCGTCCTCGGCGTCGAAGGCGGAACCGAGCATGCGGTAGCAGTAGCCCCTCAGCTCGGCCCGGTGGTCGGCGAGGCGGGGTTCGAGCTCGAACGTCGTCATCGGCGTGTCGGAGGTCGTCACGGTGCACAGCACAGCACGGACCACCGACACGGCGGGAGACCCCGCGAGCACCTCCCGCCGGCCCCCGCCCACGGCGGCGGCGGTGACGGCGGCGGCGACGGGCGGCGCCCGGTTCAGCAGGTCGCGAAGGCGTCCACCACCGCGTCCCGGTCCATCCCCGCCGCCAGGCACAGCGACAGCAGGATCCGCGCCTGCGGCGGGGAGAGGGTGTCGCTGCCGACCAGCCCGCGCTCCGCGAAGGCCCGCCGGTGCGTCACCCGGCCGGTGGCCGCGCGGCTGCCGACCACCACGACCACTCCGGCCGCCACCGCCCGGCTCATCGCCACCTCGACCGCCGGGGGGTTCATCCCCGGCGGCAGCGAGGCCACCACCAGCCCGCGCGCGCCGTCGGCGACGGGCCGCTCGACGACGCGCCCGTCGGCACCGGCCCACACGGGCACCACCTCGACCCGCGGCCAGCGGGGGGCGGGGTCGGCGGAGAAGGGGGAGCCGAGGGTGTGCCGACGCAGGAGCCGGCGGTAGAACCAGACCCCGCCGTAGGGGTCGACGTCGCCGAGCGCGCCGTGGTCGCGGGCGCGGAAGGCGTCCAGCCCGCCGTTGGACGTCTTGACCACGTCGCGCGCGGACAGGACCCGGTCGTCCATCACCACCAGCACCCCGTGCCCGCGGGCGGCGGGGGAGGCCGCGACCCGCACGGCGTTGAGCAGCCCGACCTGGGCGTCGGAGCCGAGGGCGGTAGGCGGGCGCTGGGCCCCCACGAGCACGACCGGCAGGTCGGTGGCCAGGGTCAGGTGCAGGACGTAGGCGGTCTCCTCCAGGGTGGCCGTGCCGTGGGTGACCACGACGCCGGCGACGTCCGGCTCGTCGCGGGCCACGGCCAGCACCCGGGCGCGCAGCTGCGCCCAGAACCCCTCGTCGACGAGGGTGCTGGGGACGCGGGCGACCCGCCGCGCCGACACCTCGACCTCGTCGGGGAAGCGGTAGAGCGCCAGCGCCTCCTCGTCGTCCAGGGCGCGGCCGTCGTCGACGTAGTCGAGGCGGTCGAGGTCGTCGCCGCCGGCGGTGCCGATCGTCCCCCCGGTCAGCAGGAGGACGACCCGGGGCCGGGCGTTCACCGCCCCCGCCGCGTCTGGGTCGTGCCCGGTCGCGGCCTCACCCGATCGAGGCCATCCCGGCGGGCAGGGGCTCGGCGTGCAGGACGTGCAGCTCCTGCGTGGCGCGGGTCAGGGCGACGTAGAGGTCGTTGGCCCCGCGCGGGCGGCGCAGCACGGCGCCCGGCTCGACGAGGACGACGACGTCGAACTCCAGCCCCTTGGCCCGCTGCACGTCGATCACCGAGACCGGCGCGTCGAGGTCGTCGGGGGAGGTCGCGACCGCGCCGGGCGGCAGCGCCGCCGCGACCGCGGCGCGCAGCGCGTCGGAGCCCAGGTCCCCGCGGACCTCGGCGGTGATGAGCGCGATCCGGCCCTCGTCCAGCGACGCGAAGCGCGCGCGGACCACCTCCACGACCCGCGCGGCGTCCCCGCCGTCCCCGGCCAGCGCCACCGCGACCGGGTCGTGCTCGCCCTCGCGCACCGGCGTCGGCGGGTTCGCGGAGATCCCCGCGGCGCGCAGGACGTCGGCCGCGACCCGGGCGATGCGGGCGGGGGTGCGGTAGTTGACCGTCAGCTCCTCCAGCCGCCAGCGGTCGTCCACGACGGGCTTGAGGGCCTGCGCCCAGCTGCGGGCCCCGGCGGGGTTGGAGGTCTGGGCGACGTCGCCGACGAGGGTCATCGACCGCGACGGGCAGCGCCGCTCGACCAGCCGCCAGGCCATCGCGGACAGCTCCTGCGCCTCGTCGACGACGACGTGGCCGTAGGCCCAGGTGCGGTCGGCGGCGGCGCGCTCGGCCACGGTGCCGGTGGGCCCGTCGGTGGAGAAGCGGTCGGCGAGCAGCTCCGGGCTCACCAGCGGGTTGCCCACCCCGGAGGCCTCGAAGTCCTCCAGCACCTTGCGGGCGTAGGCGACCTGCTCCTCGCGGTCGGCGTCGCGGCGGGCCCGGCCGGCGGACTCCTCGACGGGGCCGAGCAGCTCGGCGAGCTCGTCGAGCAGCGGGACGTCGGCCTCGGTCCAGGCGGTGGGGTCCTCCCGGTGCAGGGCCGCGCGCTCGGCCGCGGACAGCTGCGGGGCGACCCGCTCCAGCAGGCCGGGGTCGCGGTAGAGGCCGGCGAGGACCTTCTGCGGGGTCAGCGGCATCCAGCACAGGTTGATCTCGCGCCGGACGTCGACGTGCTCGCGCAGCTCGGTGACGAGGTCGTCGCGCTCCTCGTTCAGGTCGACCCCCCGGGAGCGGGCCAGGGAGGTGACCAGGGTGTTGAGCAGCTCGCGCACGAACGTCACCCGGGCCGCGTTGTGCGGCTTGCGGCTGCGCCGGGCGCGGGTGCGGGCGGCGGCGACCGCGTCGGGACGCAGCAGCAGCCGGGTGCCGTCGACGTCGAAGCGCAGCGGCCGCGCGGGGACCCGCTGGCGGTCGGCGACGGCGGCGTCGAGGACGTCGACCATCCGCAGCGAGCCCTTGACCCGCGCCGCGGCGGGGGGCTCGTCGCCGCGGCCCACGACCCCGGGGAACAGCTCCGCCAGCGTCATCGTCACCACGCCCGTCTCCCCGAGCGCGGGCAGGACCTGCTCGACGTAGCGCAGGAACACCGGGCTGGGGCCCAGCAGCAGCACGCCGCTGCGGGCGAGGCGGTCGCGGTGGGTGTAGAGCAGGAACGCCGTCCGGTGCAGGGCGACGGCGGTCTTGCCCGTGCCGGGTCCGCCCTGGACGACGAGGACCCCGCGCTCGGAGGCCCGGATGACCCGGTCCTGCTCGGCCTGGATGGTGGCGACGATGTCGCCCATGCGCCCGGTGCGGGGGGCGGTCACGGCCGCCAGCAGGGCCGCGTCCCCGGTGGTGCGCTCGCCCTCGGCGGCCACCAGCACCTCGTCGTCGACGCCGGTGACGCGCCGGCCGGAGGTCAGCAGGTGCCGGCGGCGCACGACGTCGCGGGGGGCGGCGGCGGTGGCCTGGTAGAAGTCCTGGGCCGCGGGGGCGCGCCAGTCGACGAGGACCTGGTTGCCGCGCTCGTCGGCCAGCCCGAGGCGGCCCACGTAGCGGCGGGGGTCCTCGGTGCCCGGCTGCAGGTCCAGGCGCCCGAAGCACAGGCGGTTCTCCACCGACCACAGCTGGGAGAGCCGGTCCTCGTAGAGGGTGGCGAAGGCGTCCCGCTCGAAGCGGCTCTGGTGGGTGCCCGTGGCCAGGGTGCGGCGCACCTCGGCGAGCTGGTCGGCGGTCTGGGCGCGCAGCACGTCGAGGCGGGCGTAGAGGGTGGCGACGTGGGCGTCCTCGAGGGCGACGGCCGACGCGACGTCGGGGGAGACCCCGGACCCGGTCGACCCGGTGGACTGGCTCACTGGTGCGGCTCTCTCCTGTGCGCGGTGCCCTGCGTGCCGCGAAACGGCACCGCAGAAGCCTAGTCGCGTCCGTGCGGGCACCGTTGGCGGGTTCGGTTCGTTGGCCTAACGTGGGGCTGCTGCGGAACCGTTCGCAGTGGAACCCGAACACCGCTGTGTCTGATCACGGGCCCACTCCCCGGACACTGCGCGAGGACGCGCCGCCCGGTCGTCCTCCACACGCCCGCGAGGAGACCTGTGACGACCCTGTCCACCGAAGAGCCGACGTCGCGCCCGCGCCGTTCGACGCCGTACGCGATGCTGACCGCCGCCGTCCAGGAGGCCGGGCTGATGCGCCGGCGGACCGGGCACTACTGGTGGCGCATCGCGTTCACTACCGTGGCCTTCGCCGTGGTCGTGGCCGGCACCGTCCTGCTCCGCGACTCCTGGCTCGTGCTGCTCACCGCCGTGCCGCTGGCCCTGGTGCTCACCCAGTTCGCCTTCCTCGGCCACGACGGGGCGCACAAGCAGATCTTCGCCTCCCACCGCGGCAACGAGTGGGCGGCGCGGATCTTCGCGGCGCTGCTGACCGGCCTGAGCTACGGCTGGTGGATGGGCAAGCACACCAAGCACCACCAGGCCCCCAACGCGCGCGGGATCGACACCGACATCGAGTCCGAGGTCGTCTCCTTCCACGAGGAGGCCGCGGCGAGCCGTCGCGGGCTGCTGCGCTGGGCCACGTCCAAGCAGGGCTACTGGTTCTACCCGCTGCTGCTGCTGGCCGGGCTCAACCTGCACGCCGACTCGACGAAGTCGCTCATCACGGGCCGCCGGACGAAGAAGCGCTGGATCGACGCCTCGCTGATCGTCGTGCACTGGGCCGTCTACCTCAGCGCGCTGGTGCTGCTGCTGGGCCCGGCCCGCGGGGCCGCCTTCTTCGCCGTCCACATGGGCGCCTTCGGGGTCTCCATGGGCGGGGCCTTCGCCCCCAACCACGTCGGCATGCCCATCGTGGCGCGCGAGACGAAGGTCGACTTCATCCGCCGCCAGGTGCTGATGTCGCGCAACATCTCCGGCGGCTGGTTCGTGGACCTCTTCATGGGCGGGCTGAACTTCCAGGTGGAGCACCACCTCTTCCCCAGCCTGCCCCGGCCCAACCTGCGGGCCGTGCAGCCCTTCGTGCGCCGCTTCTGCGCCGAGCACGGCATCGACTACACCGAGACGTCGCTGCCGCAGGCGCTGCGCGACATCACCACCTACCTCAACGAGGTCGGGCTGGCCGCGCGCGACCCGTTCCGGTGCCCGCTGGTGTCCCAGCTGCGCAGCAACTGACGTCCCCGCCGCGGGGGGTTGCGCACCCCGGACCTGATCGTGGTAGCTTTCTCTCAGTCGCAGTTTCTCGACGTGCATGATGCGCCCCGGGGACTAACTCGAGGGTCCAGCACGCTTTCCAGACAGGTCAGCCCCTCGGCGACGAGTTCCACTCCGGTGGAGCGCATACCTTGAGGAGGCCTTCATGGCTCAGGGAACTGTCAAGTGGTTCAACGGCGAAAAGGGCTTCGGCTTCATCGCCCCGACTGACGGCGGCCCGGACGTCTTCGTCCACTACTCCGCGATCGCCGGCAACGGCTTCCGCAACCTGGAAGAGAACGACCAGGTCGAGTACGAAGTGACCCAGGGCGCCAAGGGCCCCCAGGCCTCGAACGTCACGCGTCTCTGATCTGCAGACGCTGACGGTCTGACCGTCACGCGATCCCCGTCCCGGCTCCGGCTGGGGCGGGGATCGTCGCGTTCGGGGGTCCTTCAGCGCCGGTCGAGGACGCCGCGCACGAAGGCCGCCTGCCCGGCGTGCTCCAAGTCGTCGTCCAGGACGCTGACCAGCCGCACGCCCAGGGTGACCGGCGGGTCCCAGGCGTCGTCGACGACGCGGTCGAGGTCGGCGCCGGTGAGGCCCCGCAGGTACTGCGCGGTCCGGGCCGACACCGCGTCGAGGTACCCGGTGAGCAGGTCCGCCCCCGCCCGCACCCGCCCGACCTGCTCCGCGCTGAAGCCGTAGCCCGTCTCGCCCGGCCCGAAGGGCAGCCCGAAGCGCTCCGCCCACCCGTCCGCGGTCCAGGTCTGCTCGTGCCCCGCGACCTCGCTGACGTGGTCGTCCTGCACCCGGGTCAGGTGCCACACGAGCCACGCGATGGAGTTCGCCCCCTCGTCCAGGCGCATGCTCAGCGCCTCCTCGTCCAGGCCCTCGACCGCCGCGTGCACCACGGGGGAGATGCGGCCGTAGCCGTCCAGCAGGATGTCTGCGATGTCCACGCCCCCTGCCTAGTCCCCCCGGACCGCTCCCGCACCCGCGGCCCCGCCCGTGCCGGCCCCGGCGCCGTGCCGATCGACCCCCGGCACGGCAGACTCCTGACGTGCCCCGTCCCGACGTCCGCCTGCGCCTGCCCCGCAGGCGGCCGCTGTCCCCGCTGGTGGCCATCGCCGCACGGCTCGGCGTGGCCCTGGCTCTCGTCCTCGCGGCCTGGGGGATGGTGCTGCTGGAGCGGGACGGCTACACCGACAACCTGGACGGCGCGGTCTCGGTCACCGACGCGCTCTACTACACGACGGTGACCCTCTCCACGACCGGCTACGGCGACATCGTCCCCACCAGCGACGCCGCGCGGCTGGTCAACGCGCTCGTCGTGACCCCGATGCGCGTCCTCTTCGTCATCGTCCTCGTGGGGACCACCATCCAGGCCCTCACCGAACGCTCCCGCACCGAGATCCGCCTCGCGCGGTGGAGGTCCCGCATGCGCGACCACGTCATCGTCCTGGGCTACGGCACCAAGGGCCGCAACGCCGTCCGCGCGCTGCGCCTGCAGGGCCAGCCCGTCGACCGGATCGTCGTCGTCGACCGCAACCCGGCGATGACGGCCGACGCGGCCGAGGACGGCTACGTCTGCGTCACCGGCGACGTCACCCGCTCGGCGACGTTCACCGCCGCCCTCGTGGAGCGGGCCGCCCGCGTGGTGGTCGCCGTGGACCGCGACGACACCTCCATCCTGGCCACCCTGGCCCTGCGGCGGATCAACCCCACGATCACCGTGGTGGCCTCGGCCCGGGAGGCCGAGCACGCCGACCTGCTGCGCCAGAGCGGGGCGAGCTCGGTGGTCGTCTCCTCGGAGACGACGGGCCGGCTGCTGGGGCTGGCCGCCCACAGCCCCGCCGCGGTCGAGGTGGTCGAGGACCTGGTCTCCTTCGGCGCGGGTCTGGACCTGGCCGACCGCCCGGTGACCGCGCAGGAGGTCGGGCGCGGCGCGGAGGACCTCGACGTGCCGGTGCTGGCCGTGGTGCGGGAGGGGCGGACCCTGCGCTACCGGGACCCCGAGCTGGGGGTCCTGCGCCGGGGTGACCGGCTGCTCTACGTGGCGGCCGGGTGAACCTCACCCCGTTCCCGCGCGCCGCGGTCCAGCCCGGGCCCCAGGTGGCCGACACCTGCTGACGTGACCCCGCAGCCCTCCCCCTCGAGGACCCCGGCGGCGGACCCCGCGGTCGCGCTGCTGGCGGAGCTGCACGACCTCGTCACCGACCGGCCCGCGGACCTCGAGGCGCTGCTGGGGGTCGTCGTGGACCGGCTGGCCCGCCCCTGCGGCGTGCTCGCGGCGCGGGTCGAGGCGGACGGCGCGCAGGCGGCGGGGGGACGGGCGCTGGTGCTGCCCCTGCGGCTGTTCGGCGAGGACCTCGGCCGGCTGGTCCTCACCGGCGCCCCCGGGCTGCGGCTGCCCCCCGACCTCGCGCGCGGGCTCGCCCACCACGTGGCCCTCGTCGTGGAGGCCGGCGCGGTGCGCCGGGCGCGCGCCCTCGACACGGCCGCGGCCGGGGCGGTCCGCCGGCTGTTCGAGGAGGGCACCCGGGCCGCGACGGTGCGCGAGGCCGGGGAGGTCCTCGCCCGGGTCACCGCGCAGGTCCTCGGCACCGAGCGCGTCGCGGTGCACCTCATCGACCCCGGCGGGCGCGTCCACGACCTGCTCGACCTCGGGGTCCCGGCGGAGGTCGCCGAGGCGCTGCGGGTCCAGGTCCTGGGCCGGCTCGCCGGGGACTCGCCGGTCTGGCGCCGGGCCCTGCGCGAGGGGGGACCCGTCCTCGCCGACGACACCGCGGACGCCCCGGGGCGTCCCGGCGGCTTCATCGCGACGATGCGGTTGCGCAGCTACGTCGCGATGCCCCTGCTCTCGGCCTCCGGGGCGGTGGGGATGGTCGTCTGCGGCGACGTCGGCGCGACCCGCACCTGGAGCGACCGCGACCGCCGGGTGGCGCAGCAGCTGGCCCTGGAGGGGGCGCTGGTCGTCGACAGCGCCCGGTTGCGGCAGTCCGAGCGGGCCCACCTGGAGGAGCTGCGGTTCCACGCCGACCACGACGAGCTGACCGGTCTGCCCAACCGCCGCCGGCTGCTGGACGCGATCGCCGCGGCGACGGCCCCGGGTGCGGAGGGCGGCGCGCTCCTCCTGCTGGACCTCGACGGGTTCAAGCGGGTCAACGACGCCCTGGGCCACTCCGCCGGCGACGAGCTGCTGCGCGAGGTCGCCCGCCGGTTGCGCCGGGAGGTCCGGGCCGAGGACGTCGCGGCCCGCCTCGGCGGGGACGAGTTCGCCGTGCTGCTCCGCGGGACCACCCGGGCGGAGGCGGAGGACCTCGCGGCCCGCCTCGCCGCGGCGCTGCGCGAACCCGTCGCGGTCGAGGGGACGTCGGTGCGGGTGGGGGCGAGCGTGGGCGTGGCGGCGCTGGCCGACCACGCGCAGGACGTCACCGGTCTCCTGCGCGCGGCCGACACCGCGATGTACGCCGCCAAGCGCGCGGCCGGTCGCCGCTCGCGACGCTGACCCCGCCGCCGGGTGGGCGGGCCGGCCTCAGCGGCCGGCGAGCCGCCCGGTGAGGAACGTGCCGATGCGCCCCACGGCGCTCTCCAGGTCCTCCACGCGGGGGAGGGTCACGATCCGGAAGTGGTCGGGCTTGGGCCAGTTGAACCCGGTGCCCTGCACGACGAGCACGTGCTGGGACTCCAGCAGGTCGACGATGAGCTGGTAGTCGTCCTCGACCCGGTGCACCTCGGGGTCGAGCCGGGGGAAGCAGTACAGGGCCCCGCGGGGTTTCACGCAGCTGACCCCGGGGATCTGGTTCAGCAGCTCCCACGTCCGGTGCGACTGCTCGGCCAGCCGCCCGCCGGGCAGGACGAGGTCGTTGATGGACTGGTGCCCCGACAGCGCCGCCTGCACGACGTGCTGGGCGGGGACGTTGGCGCACAGGCGCATGTTCGCCAGCAGGTCGAGGCCCTCGACGAACCCGGCGGCGTGCCCCTTGGGACCGGACAGGTACATCCAGCCGGACCGGAAACCCGCCACCCGGTACGCCTTGGACAGCCCGTTGAACGTGATGCACAGCAGGTCCGGGGCCAGCGAGGCCGTGGAGACGTGGACGGCGTCGTCGTAGAGGATCTTGTCGTAGATCTCGTCGGACAGGACGAGCAGGCCGTGCTCGCGCGCGACCTGGAGCATCCCCTCGAGCACGGCCTTGCCGTACACCGCGCCGGTGGGGTTGTTGGGGTTGATGACGACCATCGCCTTGGTCCGCGGGGTCACCTGCGCCCGCAGGTGGTCGAGGTCGGGTTCCCAGCCGGCGGACTCGTCGCAGAGGTAGTGCACGGCGCGCCCGCCGGCGAGGCTCGTCGCGGCGGTCCACAGCGGGTAGTCCGGGGCCGGGACGAGGACCTCGTCGCCGTCGTTGAGCAGCGCCTGCATCGTCATGACGATGAGTTCGCTGACCCCGTTGCCCATGTACACGTCGTTGACGTCGACCCCGGGGACGCCCTTGAGCTGACTGGACTGCACCACCGCGCGGCGGGCGGAGGGAACCCCCTTGCTGTCGCTGTAGCCCTGCGCCACCGGCAGGTTGGCGACCATGTCCTGGAGCAGTTCCTCGGGGGCCTCGAAGCCGAACGGGGCCGGGTTGCCGATGTTCAGCTTGAGGATCCGGTGGCCGGCCTCCTCGAGCTGCTGGGCGCGGCGCAGGGCGGGGCCGCGCACGTCGTAGAGGACGTCGGCCAGCTTGTCGGACTGCTCGAGCTTCATCGTCCTGCCTCGTCCTGGTTCCCGGGTCGGTCGGTGGTCGGTCCGTGCCAGCTTGTCACGATCGGATCCTGGTGCGGACGGCGAGGGCGGCGCACCCCACGACGGCCAGGCCCCCCGCGACGGTCGTCGCGGTCAGCGGTTCGCCGAGCAGCAGCGCGGCCCAGGCGATGGTCAGGACGGGTTGCACGAGCTGGACCTGGCTGACGCGGGCCATCGGCCCGATCCGCAGCCCGCGGTACCAGGCGAAGAACCCCAGGAACGCGCTCACCACGGCCAGGTAGCCGAAGGCGGCCCACTGCCCGGCCGTCGCCGCGGGGGGGCGCGGCCAGCGAGGAAGCCGCGGTGACGGCCAGCGCCGCCGGCGCCGCGAGCACGAGCGCCCACGAGATCGTCGGCCACGCGCCGAGCTCGCGGGCCAGCAGCCCGCCCTCGGTGTAGCCGACGGCGGCGGCGAGGACCGCCGCGAACAGCAGCAGGTCCGCCCGGTGCAGCCCCCCGGGTCCCCCGTCGCGGGCGGCGAACGCGACGGCGCACACCGCCCCGGCCGCGGCCGCCGCCCAGAACGCCCGCGAGGGCCGCTCCCCGGTGCGCAGCACGGCGGTGACCGCGGTGGCCGCCGGGAGCAGGGCGACGACCACGGCGCCGTGGGCGGCCGGTGCGCTGGTCAGGGCGAAGGAGGTGAGCAGCGGGAACCCGGCGACGACGCCGCCGGCCACGAGGGCCAGGCGCCGCCACTGCCGGCGGGTCGGGCGGGGGGCCCGGGTCAGCAGCAGCGCCGCGCCGGCGAGGGCGGCGGCGACGACCGCGCGGCCGGCGCCGGTGAACAGCGGGTCCAGCCCGCCCACGGCGACCCGGGTCAGGGGGATGGTGAGGGAGAACGCGAGGACCCCGAGGGCGCCCCAGGCCAGCCCCGCGGCGGGCGCGGGGGGCGGGGGTAGCACCGACCCGCCGACGACAGTAGCGTTACTCTGCATCCTCATGAACGACGATAGCACCAGCCGGATCGTGGCGGAGCTGCGGGCGTGGGTCGACACCGCCGCCCCCGGGGCCCGGCTGCCCTCCAACCGCGAGCTCGTGGCCCGGTTCGCGGTGAGCCCGGTGACGGTGCAGAAGGCGTTCCGCCGCCTGACCGCCGCCGGGCTCGTCGAGTCCCGCCCGGGGGTCGGCACCTTCGTCCGGGGGGCCCGCCCGGTCCGCCCGGCCGACTACGGCTGGCAGACCGCCGCCCTGCGCGCCCCGCACACCCGCCCGCCCGCGGTGTCGGCGCCGGTGCGGGCGGCGGCCCCCGACGCGGTCGCCCTCCACTCCGGGTACCCCGCCCTGGACCTGCTGCCCGAACGGCTGCTGCGCAACGCCTTCGCCCGGGCTGGACGGGGGGAGGCCGGGTGGACCCGGTCCCCGGTGGAGGGCCACCCCGACCTGCGGGCGTGGTTCGCCGCCGAGCTCGCCGCCGTCACCGCCCCGGGGACGACCGCGCCCACGGCCCGCGACGTCGTCGTGCTGCCGGGGACCCAGAGCGGGCTCTGCTCGGTGTTCCGCGCCCTGGCCGGGGCCGGGCAGCCGGTACTCGTGGAGTCCCCGACGTACTGGGGGGCGCTGCTGGCCGCCGCCCAGGCCGGGGTCGACGTCGTCCCGGTGCGCGGGGGCCCGCAGGGGCCGGACCCCGCCGACCTCGCCCGGGCCTTCACCGAGAGCGGGGCCCGGGTGTTCTACGCCCAGCCCACCTTCGCCAACCCCACCGGCGTCCGCTGGAGCGCACGGCGCGTCGAGGAGGTCCTCGACGTCGTGCGCGCCCACGACGCCTTCCTCGTCGAGGACGACTGGGCCCACGACTTCGCCCTCGACGGCGAGGTCGCCCCCGCCGCGGCCCGCGACGACGGCGGGCACGTGGTCCACCTGCGCTCGCTGACCAAGAGCGTGTCGCCGGCCGTCCGGGTGGGTGCCCTCGTCGCCCGCGGACCGGCCCGCGAGCGCATCGTCGCCGACCGCCTGGCCGAGTCGGTCTACGTCAGCGGCGTCCTGCAGGCCGCCGCGCTGGAGGTCGTGACGGCCCCGGGGTGGCGGACGCACCTGCGCTCGATGCGGCACCGGCTGCGCGCGCGCCGCGACCTGATGGTGGAGGAGCTGGCCCGCCACGTCCCGGGCGCGCACCTGCCGCTGGTCCCCGCCGGGGGGCTGAACCTGTGGGTGCGCCTGCCTGACGCGACCGACGTGCAGCGGCTGGTGGGGGAGTGCGAGCGGGAGGGGGTCGTCGTCGCCGCGGGCGACGAGTGGTTCCCGGCGGAACCGTCGGGGCCCTTCGTGCGGCTGAACTACTCCGGGCCGGAGCCGGAGCGCTTCGGGGAGGGCCTGGCGGTCCTCGGCCGGGTGCTGGCTCGGCAGGAGGGGTGAGCGTCCCTTTGCCCGACGACGCCGGAGGCGCCAGGGTGGCGGGTGTGCGTGCGCGGACGAACGGCCCCGGGGCGTTCCTGGGCCCCGGTCTGCTGGCGGCGGCCGCGACGGTCCTCGCCGTCGAGCTCGTGCACGCCGTCGCGGCGCGCTGCGGGTTCCCGGGCGGGCGCGGCGGCGGGGAACCCGACGTGGTCCTCGTCCTGGGCCACCCCTCCCGCCGGGACGGCACGCTGCACCCGGTGCAGCGCTGGCGCACCGAGATCGCGGTGCGCTCGTCGTCCTCGGCGCTGCTGGTGTTCTCCGGGTACGCCCCGGCGCGCGGGCGCAGCGAGGCCGCGGTCATGGCCGAGCACGCCCGCCGGGTGCTGGGGGTGGCGCCCGGGCGCCTGCGCCGGGAGGAGGCCGCGACCTCGACGTGGGACAACATCGCCTTCACCCTCGACGACCTCGCCGCGGGCAGCCGCATCGCGATCGCCTCGTCGCCGGTGCACGCCCTGCGCGCCCGGCGCTACCTGCGGCGCCTGCGCCCGGACCTCGCCGCCCGCCTGGTGCCCGCCGACGACTACCGCCCCGGGGAGCGCTGGGGGTGGAAGGCGGCCACCGTCCTCTACGACGGCGCCCGTTCCCTGCGGTTGCGGGTGGGACCGGCCACCGCCGAGACGTCCGAGGTCGCCGGCCGGGGCGAGGCGGGCGCGCCTCAGGGCTGACGGCGCTCGGTCCGCCAGGGCGCGGGGTCGTCCAGGCGCGCCGGGCCGTCCGCGGCGACGAGGACGAGCCGGTCGTGCAGGCGGGAGGTGCGCCCCTGCCAGAACTCCACCTCCAGCGCGCGCACCAGGTACCCGCCCCAGTGCGGCGGGGTCGGGACGTCGTCCGGGGAGCCGGTGTCGGGCCAGCGCTCGCGCAGCTGCGCCTCGCGCTCGTGCAGCGCGGCCGCCGACGGGGTGGTCCGGGACTGCTCGCTGACCCAGGCGCCGATGCGCGAGCCGTAGGGCCGGCTGGCGAAGTACGCCTCGGTCTCGGCGCGGGGGACCTCCTCGGCCGTCCCCCGCACGGCCACCTGGCGGTGGGTGCCGTGCCAGGTGAAGAGCAGCGCGACCCGCGGGTCGTGGGCGATGGCGAGGGCCTTGCGCGAGCGCTGGTTGGTGTAGAACACGAACCCCCGCCCGTCGACGGCCTTGAGCAGCACCGTGCGGGCCGAGACGCCGTCGGCGCCGGCGGTGGCGACGGTCATCGCGTTGGGTTCCACGACCCCGGCCTCGACGGCGTCGGAGTACCAGGCCTGGAACTGGGCCAGGGGGGTGGGCGCGAGGTCGTGCTCGTCGAAGCGCCGGTCGCCGTAGTCGACCCGTCGGCCCGCTGGATCCTCCACCGTCGCAGCGTACGGGCCCTGCCGGGGCGCGGTGGGCCGGCGGGGTCCAGACTGCGCCCCGTGCCGCTGGAACCGCTCGCGACCGCGCTGGGCCTCACCCCGACGACGGCCGTGCGCCCGCCGGTGGAGGACCCGACCCTGGGCGTCGACGTGCCCGGTGCGGGGGCCGCGCGCGAGCGGGCCCACCGCCTCGTCGCGGTGGGCGACTCCCTGACCCAGGGGTTCCAGCACTACGCCGTGCCCGACACGTCGCTGAGCTGGCCGGCGCTGGTCGCGGAGCGGCTGGGGACGCCGCTGGCGCGGCCGGTGGACCGCGGCCCGGGCGGCTACCCCCTGAACTTGGAGCGCCTGGCCCGCCGGGTCCTGGGGCGGCCGCTGCTGCCCGGGCTGGTGGACGGCCTGCGCTACGTCCTGGAGGTGCAGCGGGCCTACGAGGTCGACCCCGGCCCACCCGGCGGCCCGCCCTCGGAGGCCCTGGGGGTGTGGGGGTGGGACCTGCGCGACCACCTGTCCCGCACGGCCGACACCGAACGGGCCCGCATCCGCTCCTCGCGCCTGAACCCGCTGGTGGACACCGCCAACGCCCGCGCCGCCGTGGCGGTGCTCGACGGTTCCCGGGCCGCCGACGGGCACGCGCTCACCACCCTGGAGGCGGCCCGCGACCTGGGCCGCGAGGGCGTGGAGACGCTCTGCGTGTGGCTGGGCGCGAACAACGCGCTGCGCAGCGTCGTCTCCCTCGACGTCGTCCCGAGCGGGCCGCGGTTCCGCGAGGTGGGGGTCAAGGACCGGTACACGGTGTGGACGCTGCCGCACTTCCGCGCCGAGCTCGCCGACCTGGCCGCGGCCGTGCGCGCCGTCGACGCCGACCGGGTGCTGTGGGGGACCGTCCCGCACGTCACGATCCCCCCGATCACCAGGGGGCTCGGCGGTGCCCTGCCGGAGTGCCCGCGCTACTTCCGCTGGTACGCGCGGCCGTGGGCGAGCGAGCGGAGCTTCGACCCGGCCCGCGACGAGCACCTCACGGGGTTCGAGGCGTGGGCGGTCGACCTCGCGATCGACGGCTACAACCGGGCCCTGCTGGAACTGGTGGAGACCGAGCGCCGCCGGGGGCGGGACTGGCGGGTCGTGGACTGCGCGGCCCTGCTCGACCGGCTCGCGGTGCGGCGCAACGACGAGCTCGGCGCGCGTCCCCCGGAGTTCCCGCCGCTGCCGCTGCCGCCCGCGCTGGCGGGGCTGGACACCCGGTTCCCGGTCACCGACGAGGGGGGCCGGCTGCTGTCGGGGGGGATCATCGGGCTGGACGGCCTGCACCCCACCGCGTGCGGGTACGGCCTGGTCGCGCAGGAGTTCGCGACGGTGATGGCGGGGGCCGGTGTCCGGTTCGCGAACGGGCCCGCGATCGACTTCGCCGCCCTCCGGCGACGGGACACGTTCGTGTCCGCCCCGCCGCCCGGGACCGGGCGCGCCCTGCGCTACCTGGACCGGCTGGACCGCCTGGACCGGTCCATCCGCCCCGCCCGCCGGAACCGGCCCGCGACGGGGCCGTGACGGCCCCACCCGTCGTCTACCCTGCGCCGAGAACGTTCGCAGGCGGAGGAGGCCGGGTGGCAGGGGCACGACCGCCCACGATGCGCGACGTCGCGGCGCACGCCGGGGTCAGCATCAGCACGGTCTCGCGGGTCGTCAACGCCGAGCGCTACGTCGACCCGGCCACCCGCGAGAAGGTCGAGGCGTCGGTGGCCGCGCTGGGGTTCCTGCGCAACGAGAGCGCGCGCACCCTGCGGCCCGGGCAGCGCACCGCCACCCTCGCCCTCGTCGTCGAGGACCTCACCAACCCGTTCTCGGCCGAACTGGCCCACGGAGTCGAGCTCGTCGCGGCGGCGGCGGGCTACGTGATGCTGCTGTTGTCCACCGGCCGCGACGCCGGCGGGGAGCGGGACCGGGTGCGCGAGCGCGAGATCGTCGCCGAGCTCCTCAGCCGCCGCGTCGACGGCGTCCTCGTGGTGCCCGGGGCCGACGACGCCGAGGGCCTCTACGCGGCGCTGGCCGCGCGGGCCCCCGTCGTCTTCGTCGACCGCCTGCCCCGGGGGGTGCGCGGCGACGTCGTGCTGCTGGACAACGCCGGGGGCGGCCGGCGCCTGACGCAGTGGCTGCTCGAGCGCGGCCACCGCCGGATCGGCTACGTCGGGGGCGACCAGCGCTCCGGGCCCGGCGCGCGGCGCCTCTCGGGGTTCCGCGCCGCGCTGCGGGCCGCGGGGGTCGCCGAGCACCCGGAACTGCTCCGCTTCGGGCGCCGCAGCAGCGACGAGGCGCTCTCGGCGGTCGAGGAGCTGCTCGCCCTGGCCGAACCGCCCACGGCGCTGTTCTGCGACAACAACCGGATGACGGTGGGGGCGCTGCTGGCCGTGCACCGCGCGCGGGCCGACGTCGTCCTCGCGGGGTTCGACGCCGTCGAGCTCGCCGAGGTCCTCGTGGACCGGGTCGCGCTGGTGACCTACGACCCCGCCGACGTGGGGCGGCGGGCCGCGGGGCTGCTCACCGCGCGGCTGGCGGGGGAGACCTCCGCCCCCCGCCGCGTCACCGTCCCGGTCGACCTCGCCGAGTTCGGCACCTGAGGCGGGTTCGGCGCCCGGGGCGGCCGCTCAGCCGACGTGGAGGAGCTCCACCCCGGCCAGGGCGACGCCGGCGACCAGGGCCCAGGAGCTGAGCCCGAGGACGAGCGAGCGCCCGCCCGTGCGGACCAGGTGCGGCACGTCGATGCCGGTGCCGAGGGCGAAGAGGGCGGCCACGAGGAGGACCGACTGGACCTCCTGGGCCCCGTCCAGCACCCCGGCGGGCAGCAGCCCGGTGGCGCGGACGACGACGGCGGCGACGAAGGCCGCGACGAAGAACGGCAGCACCGGCGGGCGCTGCGCGGTGCCGGTGCCGACGGTGCGGCGCCGACGCAGCGCGACGAGCGCCACCAGCGGGGCCAGCAGCAGGACCCGCGACAGCTTGACCACCACGACCGTCGCCAGCGCCCCCGGCACCCGGTCGCCGGTGGCGACGGCCTGCCCGACGTCGTGGACGCTGGCCCCGGCCCAGGCGCCGAACTGCTGCGCGTCCAGCCCGAGCGGCCCCCGCAGCAGGGGCAGCAGGACGATGGCCAGCGTCCCGCAGAGGGTGACCAGGGCGATGGCGGTCGTCGTGTCCTCGTCGTCGGCGTCGGTGGCCGGGCGCACCGCGGCGATGGCGGAGGCCCCGCAGATGGAGAACCCGGTCGCCACCAGCAGGGAGCGGGCGGGGGGCAGGCCGAGGGCGCGGCCGATGAGCTGGGTGCCGAGGAACGTCACGACGACGACGACGAGGACGAGGGCGATCCCGCCGAACCCCAGGGCGGCGACGCCGGCCAGCGGCAGCTGCAGCCCCAGCAGCACCACGGCGATCCGCAGCAGGCGCTTGGCGGCGAAGCCCGTCGCCGGTCTCCAGGAGGCCCGGAACGTCCCCGTGCTGCGCAGCACCGCGCCCAGGGCGACGGCGACGGTGGAGGCGGTCAGGGCGGAGGTCAGGCCCTCCACCGCGAACGCGGCGGCGGTGGCGACGGCGACGACGAGGAGGCCGGGCAGCAGGGGCCGGAGGACCCCGGCGGGACGGGGCGGGACGCGGAGCACCGCCCCACCCTCTCCCGGGGCGAGTGCCCCGGGAAGTCGGCCGGTCCCGTGGAGCCACAGGCGGGGCCTGTGACGTTGACCCCGGGGGACGGCTGTGCCACGCTGCGGGAAAGCGCATTCCAACGAGGACGACGGAGTGGACGATGGACCCCGCGCGACTCAGCCTGAACCAGATCACCGTGAACACCCTCGGCCTGCCCGAGGCGCTGGACGCCTGCGTGCGCCACGACGTCGGGGCGATCGCCCTGTGGCGGGACAAGATCGCCGCGGTCGGCCTCGACCGGGCCGTGGAGCTCGTCGCCGCCTCCGGCGTCCGCGTCAGCTCCGTCTGCCGCGGCGGGATGTTCACCACCGGCGACCCTGCCGACGTCCTCGCCGACAACCGCCGCGCCGTCGACGAGGCCGCCGCCCTGGGGGCCGACGCCCTGGTGCTGGTGTGCGGGCCGCTGACCGACCACGACCTCGCCGGGGCCCGGGCGCGGGTCCGCGACGGCATCGCCGCCCTGCTGCCGCACGCCTTGGCCGCCGGGGTGCCCCTGGCGATCGAGCCCCTGCACCCGATGATGATCACCGAGCGCTCGGTCGTCGTCTCGCTGCGCCAGGCCCTCGACCTCTGCGACGACCTCGGCGAGGGGGTGGGGGTGGTCGTCGACGCGTACCACGTGTGGTGGGACCCCGACCTCGACGCCCAGCTCGCCCGGGCGCGCGGACGGGTCCGCGGCTACCACGTCTCGGACTGGCTGCCGCGCACCTCCGACCTCCTGCTGGACCGCGGGATGGTGGGCGAGGGGGTCATCGACCTGCCCCGGTTGTCCGCGGCGGTGGCCGCGACCGGCTACGACGGGCCCGTGGAGGTGGAGGTCCTGTCCTCGCGCTGGTGGGCCGAGGACCCCGACGAGGTCGTCCGCACCGCGCGGAAGCGGTTCGAGGAGTTCGTCTGACGCCCCGCCGGACCCGCGGCCCGGCCGGCCCGGGCGGCCCGGGCGGGGTCAGTCCCGGCTGAGCCGCTCGGTCGTCTCCCCGTCCCGCTCCCCGCCGAAGTACTCCTCCAGGACCCCCGCGAAGGAGGGTTCGTCCGGGTCGGCGGCGGCGAACAGCGTCATCGAGCTGCGCAGCTTCACCGCGTCGATCCCGCCGAACACCGCCTCGGCGTCCTTCTCCGGCAGGTCGAGCAGGGTGCGGGCGCACTCGCGCAGCCGGTCCCCGAGCGCGGGGTGGGCCAGGTAGGCGCGCGCCTCGTCCAGACCGCTGATCGCGTAGCGCACCGAGGTCGGGCTCGTGCCCAGACCGGCGAGCTGGGGGAAGACCCACCACATCCAGTGCGTGGTCTTGCGCCCGGCGCGCAGCTGCGCGCAGGCCTGCTCGAAGGTGTCGCGCTGGGCGTCGAGGAAGCGGGCGAGGTCGTACGGGTGGGTGCTCACCTCCCCGACTCTGCCCCCGGACGGACGTCCCTGCGCGGCGGTCCGGACGTGCGGGAGGATCTGCCCGTGAGCCACCACGTCCTCCCCGCCTCCCTGCTGCCCGCCGACGGCCGCTTCGGCTCCGGCCCCTCCAAGGTCCGCCCCGAGCAGGTCGCGGCCCTCGCCGCCGCCGGGGCGGGGGTGCTCGGCACCTCCCACCGCCAGGCGCCGGTGAGGTCGCTCGTCGCCCGCGTGCGGGCCGGGCTGGCGGAGCTCTTCGCGCTGCCCGCGGGCTACGAGGTCGCGCTCGGCAACGGCGGCAGCACGGCCTTCTGGGACGTCGCCACCCTCTGCCTGGTGCGCGAGCGCACCCAGCACCTGGTCCTGGGGGAGTTCTCCGCCAAGTTCGCCGCCGCCGCCGCGGCCGCCCCGTTCCTGGCCGAGCCCGTCGTCGTCCGGGGCGAACCCGGGACCCTGCCGCGGCTGGGGGAGGTCGCCGAGGGGGTCGACGTCGTCGCCTGGCCGCACAACGAGACCTCGACCGGGGTGATGGCCCCCGTGCTGCGCCCGGCCGGTCCGCACCCCGCCGACGGGGGCCCGCTGGTGGTCGTGGACGCGACGTCGGGCGCGGGCGGGCTGGCCGTCGACGTGTCGCAGACCGACGCGTACTACTTCGCGCCGCAGAAGTCGTTCGCCTCCGACGGGGGGTTGTGGATCGCGCTGCTCTCGCCCGCGGCGCTGGACCGCGTCCACGAGGTCGCGGCGACCGGGCGGTGGGTCCCGGCGTCGCTGGACCTGGGGATCGCGGTGGAGAACTCCCGCAAGGACCAGACCTACAACACCCCCGCCGTCGCGACCCTGGTGATGCTGGCCGAGCAGGTCGAGTGGATGCTGCGCCGCGGCGGGTTGTCGTGGGCGGCGGCACGTTCGGCGGAATCCGCGGGGATCGTCTACGACTGGGCCGGGGCGCGGGAGTGGGCGCAACCCTTCGTGACCGAGCCCGCCGCGCGCAGCAACGTCGTCGCGACCGTCGACCTCGACCCCTCGATCGACGCCACGCACGTGCAGGACGTGCTGCGGCACAACGGGATCGTCGACGTCTTCCCCTACCGCAGCCTGGGGCGGAACCAGTTGCGGATCGGGGTGTTCCCGGCCGTGGAACCCGCCGACGTGCGGGCCCTGACCCGGTGCGTGGACCACGTCGTGGCGGGGATGAGGAAAGCCTGACCTGGCCTTTTCTCCGGGGGTCAGGAAAGGCGTTCCTTGCTGGTCAGGAATGCTCCCCGGGGTTACGTTCGGTCCATGGCGACCGTGAACCTGGACCTGACCCCCATCCACCAGTGCTCCGTCGACGGCTGCACCTTCAACGCCGCGACGGCCTGCCACGCCCCGACGATCACCGTGGGCGACCACGGCGCGAACCACTGCGGGACGTTCCTGGGCCTGCCCACCAAGCACGGCTCGACGCCCGCGGGGCACGTCGGGGCCTGCCAGCTGGCGGACTGCACGCACAACTCCGACCTCAGCTGCACCGCCCCCACCATCGAGGTCGGGACCACCGCGTCGGGCTCGACGGAGTGCCTGACCTACGCCGCCGCCTGACGCACCGCCCGCAGCTGCGGGGCGAGCATCCGCGCCAGCGCGGGTTCCACGCCCCACGCGCCGGTCAGCTCGTCGAGCTCGGCGAGCAGCTCCACCACCCGTGAGCCCTGCGGTGCGCCCGTGCGGACCGCGCGGATCATCGCGTTGCGCGGGGTGTGCGCGGAGTCGATGAACTCCACGACCTCCACGCGGTAGCCGAGCAGTTGGAGCACGAGCGCGCGCAGGGTGTCGGTGAGGACGTCGGCGAAGCGCTCGCGCAGGATCGCGTGCCGCACCAGCGGCGAGCGGTCGCCGTGGGCGACGAGCTGGCGCTGGACGTCGCGGTGGCAGCACGGGGCGGCGAGGACCAGCGGCGCCTCCCAGCGCACCGCGCGGGCCAGCGCCTCGTCGGTCGCGGTGTCG
Source organism: Kineococcus radiotolerans SRS30216 = ATCC BAA-149 (assembly GCF_000017305.1). Taxonomy (GTDB): domain Bacteria; phylum Actinomycetota; class Actinomycetes; order Actinomycetales; family Kineococcaceae; genus Kineococcus; species Kineococcus radiotolerans. Next base: position 3,346,439 of record NC_009664.2, read on the forward strand.
CAGGCGTGCAGCGCCATGACCACGTCCGGGGTCGCGGCCTCGAACGGGTCGGCCCCCTCGATCGAGCCCACCGCGAACCCCAGCCCGGGCAGACCCGCCTCCGCGGCGGCCCGCCGGCCCGTCGCGACGACGTCCTCGCGCACGTCGACCCCGACGGTCGCCAGCTCCCGTCCGGTCTCCCGCGCCCGCTCGCCGAGCCAGCGGTGCGCGGCGAAGGTCAGGTAGGCGTTGCCGCACCCGAGGTCCACGGCCCGGACCACCGGGCCGGAGCGCTCCAGCACCGCGGGGGTCAGCGGGGCGAGCTGCCGCACGAACGCCTCCACCTGCCGCCGCTTGTCCCCGCCGGCGCCGAGGACGCGGAACAGCGGGTCGTCGGGGTCGACGAGCCGCTCCTTGGCCTTGTCGTGGCGCTGCGGCCCCGCGGCGTGCTCGGCGGGGGCGCGGTGGACCTGCGCCTCGCCCCGCTTGGTGATCCGGACCTGGACGACCTCGCGCGCGGTCTCCACGTGGAGGTTCCCGTAGGGCTGCGCCAGCAGCTCGTCGACGGCACCGCCTGCCTCCGCCACCGCGACGTTGCGGGTGGTCACGACCGGGCCGGTGCGGGCGGTGAACTGCAGGTGGGGGCCGTTCTTCAGCTGCACCGGCCGCACCTCGACCCGCTCGGCCGGCGGCGGTTCGAGCCCGCGGCGGCGTCCCGCGGCCACGGCGCGGGCGAGCTGCCCGGTGTCCAGCAGCAGGGCGCGGACGTCGGCGAGGGCGGTCGGGAGGTCGGTGGGCACGGGGTCCATCCTCCCCCCGCCGCGACCGCGCCCCGCACGGACCTCAGGCCGCGGCGGAGTCCCGCTCGTCGCGGGCGAGGGGCACGATCCGCAGGTGCGGGCTGGTGCGCAGCGACCACCCGACCCGGACCCGCGCCCGGCGCAGCAGGTAAACCCCGACGACGACCGCGACGAGGACCGAGGGGATCGAGCCGACGAGGATCGACCACTGCGGGCCGAACCGGGTGCCGACCCAGCCGACGAACGGGCCGCCGACGACGGTGCCGCCCTGCACGAGGGACATGTAGATCGCCATGACCCGCCCGCGCATGCGCGGTTCGGTGCTCAGCTGCACCGTCGCGTTGGCCGCGGTCAGCAGGGTCAGCGAGGCCAGGCCCGTGAAGGGCAGGACGACGAGGTAGAGGACGTAGGTCGGCATCAGGGCGGCCGCCGAGGAGAGCACCCCGAAGGCGGTCGCGGCCCCGATGAGCAGCCGGTGGCGGGGGCGCTCGCGGCGGGCGGCGACGAGGGCCCCGGCCAGCGACCCGACGGCGAGCGCGGTGCCGGCCAGGCCGAACCCGGCGGAGCCGGTGCGGAACTCCACGCTGGTCATGAGGGCGCTGGTCAGCTGGAAGTTCAGGCCGAACGTCCCGACGACCCCGACGAGGACGAAGACCGCCATCAGCTCCGGGCGGGCCCGGACGTAGGCCAGGCCCTCCCTCATCCCGCCCGTCCCGACGGCCGGCCTCACCCGGGGGACCGGGTGCGCGGGCCGCATGAGGTGCAGCACGACCAGCGGGGCGGCGAAGGAGAGGGCGTTGAGCAGGAACACCGGCCCGGTGCCGATCCAGGCGATGAGCACCCCGGCCAGCGCCGGCCCGAGGAGGCGGGCGGAGTTGAAGGACGCGGAGTTCAGGCCGATCGCGTTGGGCAGGTCCTCGCGGGGGACGAGCTGGCTGACGAACGTCTGCCGCACGGGCCCGTCGATCGCCGAGGCGCAGCCGAGCAGCGCGGCGAGCACGTAGACGTGCCAGAGCTCGGCCCGTCCCGACATCACGAGGACGGCCATCACCAGCCCGAGGAACCCCATGGCGGCCTGGGTGGCCATGAGCGTGCGGCGCTGGGGGAAGCGGTCGGCGATGGTGCCCGCGACGGGGGCCAGCAGCAGGATCGGGCCGAACTGCAGCCCGGTCGTGATGCCGGCGGCCGTGCCGGAGCCGTCGGTGAGGACCTGGATGACCAGCCAGTCCTGGGCCACCCGCTGCATCCAGGTGCCGGTGTTGGAGACGATCGAGCCCGCGGCCCAGAGGCGGTAGTCGCGGTGCCGCAGGGAGCGGAAGGTCTGGTTCACTCGCTGATCACCGTGCGCAGGATCCGGGCGGCCTCGGCCAGGGTGGCGCGCTCGGCGTCGGTGAGGGTCTCCAGGCGCCGGCTCAGCCAGGCCGCGCGCCGGGCCCGGGTCTCCTCGACGACGCCGCGCCCGGCGGGGGAGACGGTGATGAGCACCTGGCGGCCGTCGTCGGGGTGGCCGGCGCGCTCGACCAGGCCCTGCTCGACGAGGCCGGCGATGGTGCGCGTCATCGAGGGCGGGCGCACGTGCTCGGCCTCGGCGAGCTCGCCGGGGGTGCGCGGACCCTGGGTGAACAGGTGCGCCAGGACCGAGAACTGGGCGTCGGAGAGCTCGTCGACGCTCTTCTCGGCCCGCAGCCGGCGGGCGGTCCGCAGGAGCGAGACGCGCAGGTCGACGGCGAGCTGGTCGGTGGTGGGAGGAGCGGGGCGGGTCCGGGCGGCGGGCACCGCTCCACGGTAATCCTTAGGTGAGCTAATTACCACCGGCAACGACCCTGCGGGGTGCGGGCGGGAAACACCGTCGAGCTTCCCTGGATGCATACGGCGCGTTAGGATCGGTCACGTTGTGTAGCACCGGTCGGGTTCCCCGGCCCGCGGCGTGGAGGGTGGGACGAACGAGTGAGCGGTTCCCCGGCGGCCTCGGCCACCCGCAGGGCGCGTCGAGCGCTGGAGCGGGCGGCAGCGTCCGCGTCCGAACGGCACGAACCCGTCCTGGAGGTCACCGCGCCCCCCCAGGTCCTCGACCCCGGGCCGGACCTGCTGCGCGCCCAGCGGCGCCTCGCCGAGTCCCAGGACCTCGCCGCCCTCGCGGAGGAGCTCGTCGCCGAGGTCCACCGCTGCGGGCACCAGCGCGTCCTGCTGCTGGAGACCGTCGCCCGCTCCCGCCACCGGGAGCTGGAGGTGCTCACCGCCCGCGGCGACCTCTGCCCGGCCCCCGGCCACCGGCTGACCGGCGGCGACCTCACCCGGATGGCGCCCACCGCCGTCGTCGAGCTCGTCCCCGGCCACCCCCGCGCCCCCCGGCTCGCGGTCTGGGGGACCGTCGCCGGCTCCACCCTCGAGGTCCTGGCCTCCGCCGGCGGTGCGGTCTGGCGCGCGCTGGTCGCCACCGAGGAGGCCCGCCGCGCTGCGCGCGAGGCCACCGGGGCGCAGCTGCTGCTGTCCGGGGCGCTGCGCCTGGCGGGCCTCGGCTCCTGGTCCTGGGACCCCGCGACCGGCGTCGTCCGCCTCGACGACCGGCTGCGGCGGATGCTCGGCCTGTGCCCCACCGACCCCGACCCCGACCTGGAGACCTGGCGCAGCGGGATCCACCCCGACGACCGCGGCCCCTTCACCGGGGTCGAGGACCCCGCCGCGCACGTCGGGACCTCCGCCCCGTACCCCTTCCGGGTCACCTCCGCCGACGGCACCGAGCGCACCTTCCTCGGGATGAGCGTCCCGCTGGCCACCACCAGCTCCAGCGCCGTGCAGGGTCTCGTCCTCGACGTCTCGGCGGGGGAGAAGTCCACCGGCGAGCTCGTCCGCCTCGCCCAGTGCGACTCCCTCACCGGCCTGGCCAACCGCTCGGTCATGGACCTGCGCCTCGTCGAGGCGCTGGAGACCGCGACCCCCACCGACGCCGTCGCCCTCGTGCTGCTCGACCTCGACCGCTTCAAGCTCGTCAACGACACCCTCGGCCACCAGATCGGCGACGCGCTGCTGCGCCAGGTCGCCGTCCGCCTGCAGGACGCCGTGCCGCCCGGAGCCGTCCTGGCCCGCCTCGGCGGCGACGAGTTCGTCGTCATGGTCCCCGGCGTCGACCGGCCCGAAGCGGTGTCGATCATGGCCCGCGACCTCCTCCGCCGGCTGCGGGCGCCCATGATGCTGCCCGGGCTGCCCGAACCCTTCGTCTGCACCTCCAGCGCCGGGATCGCCGTCGGGCACAGCGGCACCGCCGACGACCTGTTCCGCAGCGCGGACATGGCCCTCTACCGGGCCAAGGACGGCGGCCGCGACCGCGTCGCCCTCTACGACTCCGCGATGCGCCACGAGGCCCAGGCCCGCCGCGACGCCGAGCACCGCGTCCGCCGGGCGCTGCGCACCGACGGGCTGCGGGTGGTCTGGCAGCCCATCGTCAGCCTCAGCGACCACGAGATCGTCGCCGCCGAGGCCCTCGTCCGCCTCGAGGACCCCGTCGAGGGCCTGCTCGAGCCCAAGGAGTTCGTCGACACCGCCGAGGACACCGGCCTCATCGTCGACGTCGACACCTGGGTGCTCGGGGAGGTGCTGCGGCAGCTGCGCGAGTGGCGCCGCGCCGGCGTCGGCCTGCAGGTCTCCTTCAACGTCTCGGGCAAGACCCTGGAGCACCCCTCCTTCGCCCACCGCCTCGCCCACAGCGTCGAGTCCACCGGCGCCTCCGGGTCCTCGCTGCTGGCCGAGGTCACCGAGCGCACCCTCATCGACCTCTCCAGCTCCACCCGGGCCAGCCTCGGGGAGCTGCGCAGCATCGGGGCCCGCGTCGGCCTCGACGACTTCGGGACCGGCTACTCCTCGCTGTCCTACCTCGACCGCTTCCCGCTGAGCTTCCTCAAGATCGACATGAGCTTCGTCCGCCCGCTCGGGACCTCCGACCGCGCCGAGGCCGTGGTGCGGGCGCTCATCAGCCTCGCCCACGCCCACGGGATGGTCGTCACCGCCGAGGGCGTGGAGACCGAGCTCCAGGCCGCGATGCTGCGCGACATGGGCTGCGACCGCGCCCAGGGCTACCTCTTCGGCCGCCCCGTCGTCGCCGCGGCGCTGCCCCAGGGCGTGCTCGGCCCCCGGTTCCGCCCCTAGCCCGACGCCGGCACCGTCCCCAGCGCGGCCTCCAGCGCGGTCCCCAGCCGCGCCACCCCCTCGTGGATCCGCGCGGGGGTGTGCGTCGTGAACGACAGCCGCAGCGTCGCCCGGTCCGGTGCCCCGGCGAAGAACGGTTCCCCGGGCACGAACGCCACCCCGGCGGCCAGCGCGCCCGGCAGCAGGGACGCGGTGTCCAGCGTGCCGCCGGGGTCCGGCAACCGGACCCAGGTGAACATGCCGCCCTCGGGGCGGGACCAGGAACTGCCCGCGGGCAGCGCGTCCGCCAGGGCCGCGAGCGCGGCGTCGCGGCGCTCGCGGTAGGCGGCGACGACGGTGGCGACGTGGGCGTCGAGGTCGGTCCGCGCCAGGTAGACCGCCGCGGCGGCCTGGTCGACGGTGGAGGTCTGCAGGTCCGCGGCCTGCTTGGCGACCACGAGCGCCGGGCGCAGCGACCTCGGGACCCGGGCCCAGCCCAGCCGCAGGCCCGGGGCGCCGGTCTTGGAGAAGCTGCCCAGGTGCACGCACCGGTCGGCGAGCGCCGGGTCCGCGGCCAGCGGGGCGACGTGCTCGCCGGAGTAGCGCAGCTCGCCGTAGGGGTCGTCCTCGACGACCCAGGTCCCGTGCTCCGCGGCGAGTTCCGCGATCCGGGCGCGCCGCGGCGCGGGGAGGGTGCGCCCGGTCGGGTTCGCGAAGTTCGGGACGAGGTACAGGACCCGCGGGCGGTGCTCCCGGAGGACCTCCTCGACCGAGGCCGGGACGACCCCGTGCTCGTCGGCGGCGATCCCGACGACGCGCGCCCCGGCCAGCGCGAACGACTGCAGCGCAGCGAGGTAGCTGGGTTCCTCCACCGCCACGACCGCGCCGGGTTCCAGCAGGGCCGTCGTCAGCAGGCTGAGGGCCTGCTGCGAACCCGTCGTGATCAGCAGGTCGTCCGGCTCCGTCGGCAGACTGCGCCGGGTGAGGCGGGCGGCGACGAGCTCCCGCAGCGCCGGGTCGCCCTCGCTGGCCGCGTACTGGAGGTTGCGCCGCGCCGCGTCCCCGGTCAGTGCCTGCGCGTAGGCCTCGCGCAGACCCTCCACGTCGAACAGCTCCGGGGCGGGCAGCCCTCCCGCGAAGGAGATCACGTCCTCGTTCCCGACGAGGGCGAGCAGGTCCCGGACGGGGGAGGAGCGCACCCCCGCGAGCCGGGAACCGATCGGCGGCAGGGGGGCGGGGACGGTGGGCACGGAGGGCTCCTCGGGGCGGCGGTGGGGTTTCGTGCCGCCCCGCGACGGTCGTGGCGTCACGGCGCGACGGGGACGCGGCCGGGGTGAGGAGCGTTCGGGCCGAGGTTACACGGCGGGTCGCGCGCCGGGTCGGGTGTTTTCGTCCGCGCGCCGGGTCGCGCGGGGTTCAGGCGCCGGGCGGCACGCGGTGCACGTGCGCGGCGTCGGCCTGGGCGATCGGCCGCAGCACGACCTTGTCGAGGTCGACGTGGGCGGGGCGGGTCACGGCGAAGGCGATGACGTCCGCGACGTCCTCGGCGGTGAGGGGGGTGAGCCCCTGGTAGACCTTCCCGGCGGCCTCCGCCGACCCCAGGCGGACCACGGAGAACTCCGTCTCCACCATGCCGGGGGCGATCTCGGTGACCCGCACGGGCTCGCCCAGCAGTTCCTGGCGCAGCGTGCGGCACAGGGCGTTCACGCCGTGCTTGACCGCGGTGTACCCGCCGCCGCCGGGGTAGACCTCGAACCCCGCGATGGAGCCCAGGACGACGACGTGGCCGTTGCCGCCGCGGCGCACCCCCGCCAGCAGCGCCTGGTGGACCCGCAGGACGCCGACGACGTTGACGTCGTACATCGCCTTCCAGCCCTCCGGGTCGCCGTTCTCGACGGTGTCGGAGCCGAAGGCGCCCCCCGCGGAGTGCACGACGACGTCGACGTCCCCGACCTGCGCGGCCATCGCGGCGACCGACGCGGCGTCGGTCACGTCGAGGGCGACGGCGCGCCCGCCGACCTCGCGGGCCAGTTCCTCGCAGCGCTCGACGCGGCGGGCGGCGGCGACGGTGTCGAAGCCGGCGGCGGCCAGCGCCCGCACGGTGGCGGCGCCGATGCCGCTGCTGGCCCCCGTGACGAGGGGCGGTGCGGCGGCGGGGGGTCTGCGGGGCGTCGGTGGTCTGCGGGGCCATGCGGGCCATCCCAGCAGACCGCGGGCTGGAGCGGCGCGCGGGGGAGGGAGGACACTGGGCGGGTGCCGCTGTTCCTGCCCCCCTCCCGGGCGAAGCCACCGCCCCCGCCGATGCGCACCGACGACCGGCTCGCCGTGCTCGTGGGCCTGGCGGTGTGGGCCGTGCTGCTCCTCGTGGCCGTCGCGGTGCCGGAGGTCCGCGGCACGGGTCAGGGGCGCTGGCTCGGTTCCTGCGTGGCCGGGGTGGTCCTCGGCCTCCTCGGCCTCGCCTTCGTCCACCGCCGCGACCACCGGGACCGTCGCGGCCGGTAGGGCCCGGGGGCCGGTGGGACCGCGGTGCCCCCCGCCCGCGCGGGTCAGCCCGGCAGGCCGGGCAGTTCCGCGGCCAGCGCCGCCGTCGGGTCGGCCGCGGTGAGCACCTCAGCGAGCGCCGTGCGCAGCGACCAGCGGCCCACCGCCTGGGCCAGCCCGGCCGCGGCGGCCGCCGCGTCGACGGCCAGGACCCCGCCGTCCTCCCCGACCCAGAACCGGACGGGCTCGCCGTCGCAGCGCAGCCGCTCGACGTGGCGCCACGACCCGGGCAGGTCCGGGGCGAGGACGGCGGCGGCCGCGGGGACCTCGCGCTCCTCCCCGCCCGGGTGCTCCACGACCCCCGCCGCCCGGTCGGAGGAGAGGTCCAGGTCCAGCAGGTCCGCCACGGCCACCGCGGCGTGCGCCGGGACGAGGACCCGCGGCCCGAGGTCGGTGCGCTGGGCCCACGCCGGGGACTCCACGACGACCGCGTCGCCGGCCGCCGCCACCACCACCCGCCCCCCGGCGTCGAGGGCGGCCAGGCGCGGCGGCGCGGCGAGGACGACGTCGCCGGCGCAGCGGCCCAGCAGCCCCCACAGCACCAGCAGGTCCACCGGCGCGGGCGGCTGCTCCGCGCTCAGGCGCAGCAGCGCCGGCAGGTCCTCCGCCCCGGCCGCGCCCAGGTCCGGCAGCACCCCGAGCGCGGCCCGGGCCGCGGCCGGCAGCGAGGCGCTCCAGCCCGGCGCCACCGGGACCCACGCCGGGGCGCGGCCCCCCGCGGTGCGCGAGACCTCCGGCAGCGGGCCGTGCCGGCGCAGCCACCAGGACGTCAGCCCCGTCCTCCGGTGCTCCCCGAGGCACCACGGGGCGGTGAGCGCGCGCAGCCCCGCGGGGGTGCCGGCGAGGTCGGCGAGGACCTCCGGCCACGCCCCGACGACGAGGTCGAGGTCGCGCACGACGACGACGTCGGGCACCGCGGCCCCCTCGTCCAGCACGTCGCCCCAGACGTCCTCGACGTACTCCGCGAAACCCGCCAGCCCCGCCTCCTCGCCCGCCCCGGGATCGCCCAGGTCGAGCTCGTCCAGGTGCGTCAGCGCCGGGCCGGACAGCACCCCCACCGCCCGCAGGACGGCGGATCCCCACTCCCGCAGCGTGTCCGGCGCCACCGGGACGACGTCGTCGGGGTCGAGGGCCCGTTCGGCGAGGGTGCCGGGCAGCAGCAGCGCACCCGCCGGGGCGAGGTCGTCCACCTCGTCGGGCAGGGCGAGGTCGGCCAGCCAGGGGAGGTCCTGCGCGGTGCGCCGCACCGCGTCCTCGTCGGGGGCGCCGCCGGGGCCGGTGACCACCGCCGCCACCAGGTCCAGCACGGCCCCGGCCACCTCGTCGGGGTCCTCGGCGTCGGGGGAGGCCGCGACCGCGGCCCGCACGGCGGGATCGGTCAGCACCGCCCACGCCCCGCCCTCGCGCGCGCCCAGGCGCAGCAGCAGGTCCCGGCCAGGACCCTGCGAGGCCACCGGGTCCACCACCCGCAGCCCGTGCCCGGCGAAGACCCGCGCGGCGGCGGGGTCGAGCAGGTCGGGGTCGTCGAGCAGGACCGTCCCGCGGGGGCCGTGGACCCGCCGCCCGTCCAGCAGGGGGACCGGCAGGCCGGACATCGCCTCGCGGGCGGAGGGGTCCGCGGCCAGCGGGGCCAGCGCCGCGAACAGGTCCCGGCTGCCCGTCGCGTCCAGCCCGGGCAGGACGTCGAGGACGTCGGCCAGCCCCAGCCGGGCGACCCCGAGCTCGGTGAGCAGCCGGTCCGCGGAGCGCGGGGCCGCGATCAGCCCGGCCAGTGCCGGGGCGAGCGCGGCCAGCAGCGCGGGGTCGTCGGCGCCGGCGCCGGTGAGCGCCACCGCGGAGCTGGGCCGCAACAGCAGCGGGGCGGCCCCCCCGTCGTGCCCGGGGTGCTCCACGGCCACCAGGAGCGGGGCGTCGCGGGCCCGGTCCAGGACCCGGCGGCGCAGCTCCGCGTCCACCCGCCCGGCGCCGAGGCCGAAGGGGAGCAGCGCCGGGGCGTCGCCCCCGTCGGCGGCGACCTCGGTGAGCAGCGCGCAGTACGCCTCGGCCGCGGCGTCGAGCAGGGCGTCGGTGGCCCGCCCGGGCGCGAGCCGGCGCCGGTCGGGACCCAGCGGGAACGTCGCCACCAGGACCGCCGGCCACGGCAGGTCCTCGTCGGTGGGGGTCGGGGCGCACACCACGCCGGGCAGGAGCGCCGGGGCCGGACCGTCCCCGGTCTCGTCCCCGGGTCCGGCGGCCCCGGCGGGCAGGGCCCAGGTCAGCTGCCAGCCCAGCCGGCGGCGGTCCTCCACCCCGCGGTCGGCGAGGTCGGCGGGGTCGTGGCGGCCGGTGCGGCGCAGCACCCGCCAGCGCCGCCCGACGTCGGTCACGCGCCGGGCCGGGTGCCCCGGCACCTCCACGACGACCTCGGCCAGCGCGGGGAGCGCGAGCAGCAGCACGTCGCCCACGCCGTGGCGGACCCCGGGGGCCAGCAGGGCCTCCACCGCCGCGCGGGCCTCGGCGTCGCGCAGCGGGAGGTCCACGACGGTGTCGTAGCCGGCCGGCACCTGCGCGGCGTCGGGGGCGGGGAAGGGCAGCCGCAGCGCCGGCACGTGACCCTCGCGGCGGTCCACCTCGGCGACCAGCCCGGGCGAGGCGCCCGCCCGCAGCAGGGCGGCGGATTCCGTGCGGGAGAAGCGGACCGCGCCGGTCGAGGAGCGGATCGCCGGGGCGTCGGTGACGGCGAGGACGGCGGCGAACCCCACGCCGAAGCGCCCGACGACGCCCGGCGCGCCGGCGGGGCCGGCCTTGGCGCTCGCGCGCAGGGTGGCGAGCCCCTGCACCCCCTCGGCGTCGAGCGGGGCGCCGGTGTTCGCGGCCAGCAGCCGGCCCGGGCCCCCGGCGGGGTCGTCGAGCAGCCGCAGCAGCAACCGGCCCTCGACGCCGGCGTCCGCCGCGGCGTCGGCGGCGTTCTGCGCGAGCTCCACGACGAGCCGGTCGCGGTAGGCGCCCAGGGAGGCGTCCTCCTCGGCGTTGGCGTCCTCGCGCAGCCGGGCGGGGGAGTCGGCCCACCCGGCCAGGACCCGCGCCCGCAGGGCGGCCGTGCCGAACGGGTCGTCCCCGCCGAGGGGGGTCAGGAGCTCGGGTCCACGAGCTCGAAGGCGGCCGGGTCGAGGTCGTCGACGACCAGGGGCGACGCGGGGGCGTCCGCCACCACCTCGACGTCGGTCTCGCTGTGGGCCCCGCAGCCGTGGTCGGCGCTGACGACGCGGGCGTCCTCGGGGGACCACTCGTTGGCGCAGACGCCGAAGACCTGGCGCAGGGACCCGGCCAGGGGCAGGAAGAAGCCGCACGTCGAGCACGGCGCCTTGGCGTTCTCGGCGATCTCGGTGCGCGGGCCGCGGTCGCCGTCGTACCAGCGCGTCGCGGCCTCGTCGCGGCCGAGGGGGGAGAGGACGCGCTCGCGGCCCAGGCCCAGCTCCCAGAGCGCCAGCTCGTCGGCCTCGGCGTCGCCGGTGGCCTCGTAGCCCTGCTCCAGCAGCGGGTCGTCGGCCTTGCGCGGCAGGGTGTCCTGCGGGCCGACGTCGCCGGGGGCGATGCGCTCGGACCACGGCAGCCACTCCGGTGCGCGCAGGGCGTCCTCGCCGGGCAGCAGGCAGACCTCGTTGACGGTGACGTTGCGCGCGCGGGAGGCGCGGGTGACGGTGACCGTCCAGCGCCAGCCCCGGTAGCCGGGCAGCAGGCAGGCGAAGGCGTGGCTGACGATGCGGTCGCCCTCGGCGGTGGCCTCGAGGTGCTCCCCGACGCTGTCGTCCTCGGCGACCTCCTCGGCCGCGGTGCGGGCGAGGTCGACGGCGGCGGCCGCGGCGGCGTCCAGGGTGGGCTTGCGGGGGCGGCGGGCGCGCTTGGCGGGCACCTCGACGCCGGCGGTCTCGGGGTGCTCCCCGGCGCCGGCGTCCTCGGCGACCTCCTCGGCCGCGGCGAGCTCGACGGCGGCGGCGGCGGCCGGGGTGGGCTTGCGGGGGCGGCGGGCGCGCTTGGCGGGCACCTCGACGGCAGCGGCCTCGGGGGCTTCGGGGGCCTCGACGGCCTCGGGGGTGGCGCCGTCCAGGGGCGCGGTCGCCTCGCTCACGCGCCGGCCTCGAAGTCGTCGGCGACGGCCCGCAGGACGGTGGCGACCTTCTTCGCCCCGGCCTTGTCGGGGTAGCGCCCGCGCCGCAGCGACCCGGAGACCCCGTCGAGGAGCTTGATGAGGTCCTCGACGATCGGCACCACGTCCTCGGGCTTCTTGCGCGTCGCGCGGGCGACGGAGTGCACCGGGTCGAGCAGGCGCACCGAGAGCGCCTGCGTCCCGTTCTTGCCCTGCACGACGCCGAACTCGACGCGGCTGCCCTTGGACAGCGTCGTCGTGCCCGCGGGCAGCGCGGAGGCGTGCACGAACACCTCGGCGCCGTCCTCGGCGGCGAGGAAGCCGAACCCCTTGTCGGCGTCGAACCACTTGACCTTGCCAGTGGGCACGGGAACCTTCTCCAGTTGCGGTGCCGGGCGCTGCGGCGGGGCCGCGCGCACCGGCGGGTGTGCGTTCATGTCTCGAGAGCCGGCGGCGGCGCGCCCGGGGGCGGCGCCGCGACGGCGGTCCCCCCCAGGTTAACGGGGGACGGGGGTCCCGCGCTCACCGCGGCGCAGGTCCGCGACGTGGGTGGTGAGCCAGGCGGGGAAGTCCTCCAGGCCGGCGAGCACCACGTCGGCGCCCGCGGCGCGCAGCGCGGGCGCGTCGTGCGCGCCCGTCGTCACCGCGACGGCGACGGCGCCGGCCACCCGCGCGGCGCGCACGTCCCCGGGGTGGTCGCCGACGTAGGCCGTCGCCCCCAGCTCCGCCAGCCGCACCCCCTTGGCCTCGGCGAAGAGGTCGCCGGTGACGTCCGCCGCCGCGACCGAGCCGGCCAGCCCGCTCACCGCCAGCACGCGGTGCACGTTGGGGGCGTGCTTGGCGCTGACGACGACGCTGCGCCCGCCGTGGGCGGCGGGGGCGGCGAGCGCGGCGGCCGCACCGGGGTAGGCCCGGACGGAGTCGACGCCCAGCACGGGGTAGAGCCCGCGGTAGCGGGCCGCGAGGGCCTCGACGGCGCTCGCGGGGGTCCCGGGGGCCAGCCCGGCGAGGATGAGCTCCAGCGGCATCCCGGCGTAGGGGCGGGTGTCGGCGGCGGTGACGGTGACGCCGGCCTCGGCCAGCACGGCGATCAGCGTCGCGGCGATGCCGTCGCTGGAGTCCACCAGCGTCATGTCGAGGTCGAAGCCCACGACCGGCGCCACCGGCGGGACGGGGGCGGCCGGGGCGGCCGCGACGTCGTCGGTCTCGGGCGCGCTGCTCACCGGGCCAGCCTAGGTGGACCCCGGCGGCGGGGGGGCGTCCGCCCGGTGAGACGCTGCGCACGCCGCTTGCGCGCCTCCCGGGGCTGCGCAAGGGTCGCTGTGCGAGGCGGGCCGGTGCCGCCGGACCTCGTCCCGCGCACGACGACGTTCGAAGGAAGGGACGAGGAGAACGCATGGCTGACTACACGCTTCCGGATCTGCCCTACGACTACTCCGCGCTCGAGCCCCACATCTCCGGGGCGATCATGGAGCTGCACCACGACAAGCACCACGCCACCTACGTGGCCGGGGCGAACACCGCGCTGGAGAAGCTCGCCGAGGCCCGCGCCAAGGACGACCTCTCGACGGTGAACCTGCACGAGAAGAACCTCGCGTTCAACCTCGGCGGGCACGTCAACCACTCGGTGTTCTGGCCGAACCTGTCCCCGGACGGCGGCGACAAGCCGGTCGGCGAGCTGGCCGCGGCCATCGACGAGAACTTCGGTTCCTTCGAGGGCTTCCAGAAGCACTTCACCGCCACCGCCCTGGGCATCCAGGGCTCCGGCTGGTCGATCCTGGCCTGGGACTCCATCGGGCAGAAGCTCGTCAACGTGCAGCTCTACGACCAGCAGTCGAACCTGGCCCTGGGCCTGGTGCCGGTCCTCATGCTGGACATGTGGGAGCACGCGTTCTACCTGGACTACAAGAACGTGAAGCCGGACTACGTCAAGGCGTGGTGGAACGTGGCGAACTGGGCCGACGCGGCGCAGCGCTTCGAGCGTGCCCGCACCCAGACGGTGGGCCTCATCGTCCCCTGAGGACGCCCGCGCACCGCTGAGCGACCCCCCACCCCGCGCGCGGGGTGGGGGGTTCTGCACGTCCGGGGGCGGCGGTGGGCCGTCGAGCCGGCGGGGCCCGGGGAGCAGCGCGTGCCCGGGGTTCCGCGTGCGGCTCCGGGCGCCGGTGCCGGATCCTGGGAACGTTCCCGCGCCCGGTCACCCCGCCGGGGCCGCCAGGTGCCGGCGCAGTTCGGCGAGGAAGGCCCGGGTCGCGGCGGAGGACGTCGCCCCGGCGTGCAGGACGCAGCTGCGCCGGACCGGGCCGTCGGTGACGACGACGGTGCGGACCCCGTCCCCGGCCTCGCCGCCGCGCACCGCCGCGGCCGGGAGCAGGGCCACGCCCGCCCCGGAGCGCACCAGGTCCAGCAGCAGCCGCAGGTCGTCGGTCTCCACCACGACGTCGCGGGCCAGGCGGGCCGCGGCGAACGCCTCGTCGGTCTGGCGCCGTCCCCCGGTCCCGGCGGGGAAGTCGACGAAGGGGCAGGCGGCCACGTCCCGCAGCCGGACCCGGCGCCGCGCGCGCAGCGGGTGGTCGGGGCCGAGGACGGCGACGTGGGGTTCGGTGGCCAGCACCTCGGCCTCGACCCCGCGCGGCGGGGCGTCCAGCGGGAACCCGGCCAGACCCGCGTCGAGGGTGCCCGCCGCGACCTGGGCCAGGGTGATCTCGCTGCTGTGCACGGTGACCGAGGCGCGGATCCCCGGGTGGGCCCGGCGCAGCGCCAGCAGCACCTCGTGCAGGCGCAGGTCGGGCAGGGTGGGGATGGTCCCGATCCGCAGGCGGCCCTCCACCGCCCCCGAGGCGGCCACGACGTCGGTGCGCAACCGGTCCAGCTCCGCCAGCACGCTGCGGGCCCGGGGGAGCAGCGCCTCCCCGGCCGGGGTCAGCCGCACCCGGCGGCTGGTGCGCTCGAACAGCGGGGCCCCGAGCTCCTCCTCGAGGGCGGCGACCTGGTGGCTGAGGGCGGACTGGGCGATGCCCAGCGCGGCCGCGGCCCGGGTGAAGTGCAGGCCGTCCGCGACGGCGAGGACGCAGCGCAGCTGCAGCGGGGTCACCCCCGCAGGCTAGCCGTCGATCGGGTTCCGCGATCGGTCCCGACCCGTCGATCGCTTGGACAGCGGTCGCGGGGACGACGACGATGGTCCGGTGCTGACCCGACCCCTCCTGCTCGTCATGGCCCTCGCCACCGGACTCACCGTGGGCGGGAACTACGTCAACCAGCCGCTGCTGCACACCATCGCCGGCGACCTCGGCGTCCCCGACGGCCGGGCGGCGGCCCTGGTGACGGTCGCGCAGGTCGCCTACGGGCTGGGGCTGCTGCTGGTCGTCCCCCTCGGGGACCTGCTCGAGCGCCGGCGGCTGCTCACCGTGCTGGCCCTGCTCGCGGCCGCGGGGCACGCCGTCTGCGCGCTCGCCCCGAACTACGCGGTGCTGGTCGTGGGCACCGCCGTCGCGGGGGTGTTCTCCGTGGCCGCCCAGGTCCTCGTCCCGTTCGCGGCGGAGCTGGCCGAGCCGGGCCGGGAGGGCCGGGCCGTCGGCACGGTGATGAGCGGCCTGCTCATCGGCGCCCTGCTGGCGCGCAGCGTCTCCGGGGCGCTGGCCGAGGTCGCCGGCTGGCACGCGCCCTACGCCGTCGTCGCCGCCGGCCTGGTGCTCATCGCCCTCGTGCTGCGGTGGCGGCTGCCGCGCAGCGTGCCCTGCTCCGTCGGCGGCTACCGCGCGACGCTGCGCTCAGGAGCCCGGCTGGTGGGGGAGCTGCCGCGGCTGCGCACCCGGGCCCTGCTCGGGGGGCTGGGGTTCGCGGGCGTCTCGGTGCTGTTCGCCACCACGACCTTCCTGCTCGCCGGGCCCCGGTTCGGGATGTCGGAGCTGCAGATCGGCCTCGTCGGGCTGGCCGGGGTGGCCGGGGCCGCGATGGCCTCCGCCGCGGGCCGGATGGCCGACGCCGGGCGGGGGCAGCTGGCGACCGGTCTGGGGGCGGTCGGGCTGGTCTTCACCTGGGGCCTGCTGGGGCTGTCCGCCTCGACCTGGCTGACCTCGGCGCTGCTCTTCGTCCTCGGGTTCGGGCTGGCCGACATGTTCCTGCAGGCCGTGCAGGTCTCGAACCAGAACGCGGTCTACGGGTTGCGGCCGGAGGCGCGCTCGCGGCTGAACTCCGTCTACATGACGACCTACTTCGCCGGGGGTGCCCTGGGCTCCGCCGTCGGCTCCGCCGCCTGGAGCGCCGGGGGCTGGCCCGCGGTGACGGCGGTGGGGGCCGGGTTCGGGGTGCTGACGATCCTCGTCTGGCTCGTGGACCTGCGCCTGGACCGGGCGGCGCGGCTCAGCCCCGCCGGCGCCGGTAGCCGATGATCCCCCCGGCGCCGCCGACCACCACCACGACGGCGGCGGCCACGGCGACGAGCGCGCCCCCGCCCCCGGAGGACGTGGGGTCGACGGGATCGGCGGCGGAGGCGGTGGACGTGCTCGCGGACGGGGCGGGTCCCCCCGCGGTCGTGGTGGGGCTCGCGGTGGGGCCCTCGGCCGCGGCGGACGCCGCGGTGAACGTGAAGGACCCCGAGACCGGGTGCCCGTCGGAGGACGTCACCCGCCACTGGACCTCGTAGGTCCCCGCCGGCCGCTCGCCGGTGACGGCCTGGGTCACGGTGTCGTCCACGACCCGCGCCTCGCCGGTGGAGACGACACCGGCGGGGCCGGTGACCTGCACCCGGGTCCCGAGGGCCAGCGGTGGGGACGACATCGTCAGGACGACCGCGTCGGGGGCGACGGCGACGCCGGCCCCGTCGGCGGGGTCGGTGGACTCGAGGCGGTCGTGGGCCGCGGCCGGACCCGCACCCACCACCGGCAGCACCGCCGGGGCCAACAGTCCGCCGAGCAGGAGCGCGGCCGCCCGGCGCCGCGCGGGCGGGCGGGCCGCCGGCCGGACGAGCGGGCGGCGGGCGGGACGGGCGGCGGGGCGGTCGGTGGGCGTCGGCACGCGTCCAGCCTACGGAGTCTCCTACGCGGTGTCGTCGACGCGCCCGCCCCGCCGCGCGCACCCGCCACCGGGCCCGCCGCCGGGCCCACCGCCGGGGTGCCGCGCCGCCGCGGGGTGGCACAGTGGGGGCGTGGAGCAGCAGCGGACCCAGCCGACCAACACCGGGGCCATCGCCGGGATCGTGGCCTCCGGCGCGGGGCTGGTCGTCTCCCTGGCCCTCGCCCCGCTGTCCCTGGTCATGGGCCTGGTAGTCCTCGTCCTCGGCGTGCGGGCCCTGCGCTCGGGCCACCCGGACCGCGGCTGGTGGACGCTGGCCCTGCTGCTGGCGGTCCTCTGCACGGCCTCCGGGGTCCTCGGGACGCTCGTCGTCCTCTCGTGAGCGCGCTCATCGTCGCTGCCGCCTTCGGCGCGGCGGCGCAGGCCTCCCTGGACCGCCTGCGCGAGCAGTGGTTCCCCCCCGAGCGCAACCAGCTCGCCGCGCACCTCACCCTCTTCCACGCCCTGCCCGCGGACGCCCTCGAGGAGGTGACCGCCGCGCTGACCCGGGTGTGCGAGCAGCCGGCCCCCGCGGCGGAGGTCACCGGCGTGCGCTCGCTGGGGCGCGGCGCCGCTCTCGTGGTCGCCTCACCGGGGCTGGAGCGGGTGCGCGGGCAGCTCGCGGCGGGGTTCGCCGGGCGCCTGACCCGCCAGGACGCCCACGGCTTCCGCCCCCACGTCACCGTGCAGAACTTCGTCGCGCCCGAGGTGGCCCGGGCCACGGTGGCCCGGCTGTCGGAGGGGTTCGTCCCCTGGCCGCTGGAGCTGACGGGCCTGACCGTGCACCGCTACCTGGGGGGCCCGTGGGAACCGCTGGCCCACGTCGGTTTCGCGGCTCGCGCCGACTGACACCGGCTCCCCGGTTGTCACGATAAAACAACGATGCCGCCCGGCGGGCGGAGTTCCCCGCGCCGGTGCGGCGCCGGGACGTACGGTGCTCCAGCACCCGGCGGGAGGACCCCCGGGCGCGCGCTCGCTTCTGAACGCCCGCACGCCGCACGGTCGCGGCTCGGCAACGGAGACACCATGGACCAGCGCACCACCCGTCGTTCCTTCACCGCCCTGCTCCTCGCCACACCGCTGGCGGCGCTGACCGTCAGCTCCTGCGGCGGCTCCTCGGGACCCGGCGCGGCGGCCGGGAACGGCCCGAGCATGTGGATCCTCACCGGGCAACCGGCCGAGGGGATCCGCACCGACGCCGTGAACGCCTTCAACGAGGCGAACCCGGACCAGGAGATCGCCCTCTCCTCGTTCCAGAACGACGCCTACAAGGCGAAGATCCGCACGGCCATCGGTGCCGACCAGGCGCCGACGATCATCCCGACCTGGGGCGGGGGCGGACTGCGCGACTACGTCCGCAACGGCCAGGTCGAGGACCTCACCGGGTTCTTCGCGGAGAACGCCGAGCTGCAGGAGAAGCTGTTCGCCAGCGCCTTCGCCGCCGCCACCGTGGACGGGAAGGTCTACGCCGTCCCGTGCGAGGTCGTCTCCCCGATCGTCCTGTTCCACAACAAGCGGGTCTTCGAGCAGGTCGGGGCGCAGCCGCCGACCACCTGGGACGAGCTGATGGCGCTGGTGCCGGTGTTCAACGCCGCCGGCATCGCCCCGTTCTCCCTGGGCGGGCAGTCGCGCTGGACGAACATGATGTGGCTGGAGTACCTCTACGACCGCATCGGCGGGGCGGAGCTCTTCACCTCCATCTACGACGGTGAACCGGGCGCCTGGTCGAAGCCCGCGTCGATCGACGCGCTGACCAAGCTCCAGGACCTGGTGCGCGCCGACGGGTTCATCAAGGGCTTCGCCTCGATCACCGCCGACTCCAACGCCGACCAGGCCCTGCTCTTCAGCGACAAGGCCGCGATGATGCTGCACGGTTCCTGGGTCTACGGGTCGATGAAGACCGACGGCGGCGACTTCGTGACCGGCGGGCACCTGGGGTTCACCACCTTCCCCGTGGTGACGGGGGGCGCGGGCGACCCCACGGCGACCGTCGGCAACCCCGCGGGGTACTACGCGATGTCCGCGAAGGCCGACGAGGAGGCCAAGACGGCGGCGAAGCGGTTCTTCGCCGAGGGGCTCGTGACCGAGGCCACCACCGCGGCGTGGGTCGAGTCCGGGTCGGTGCCGATCGTCGTGGGTTCCGACCGCGGGTTCGCCGGGTCCGAGGACGAGGAGTGGCTGCAGTTCGTCTACGACCTGGCCTCCGGGGCGTCCACGTTCCAGCAGTCCTGGGACCAGGCGCTCTCGCCCACCGCGGCCGAGGCGCTGCTGGAGAACATCGAGAAGCTGTTCGGCCTGACCCAGACGCCGCAGCAGTTCGCGGAGGCGATGGAGGCCGCCGGCGCCGCCTGACCCGTCCCGGCGTGTGCCAGCATGGCGCCGTGACCGGGGACGAGCGGGTGCGCGGCGCGGGCCGGGGGCCGGCGGGTGCGGCGGGTCCGGCCACCTACAAGGACATCCAGCGGCTCACCGGCCTCTCGCTGGCCACCATCTCCAAGCACTTCAACGGCGGCACCGTGCGGGAGCCCAACCGCCTCGCCATCGACGCGGCCGCCCGGGACCTGGGTTTCCGGGTGAACGCCGTCGCCCGCAGCCTGCGCACCCGGCGCTCGCGGACGGTCGGCGTCCTGGTCCCGGAGCTCGACAACGACTTCCACCTCTCGGTGGTGGCCGGGGTGGAGCGGGCGTTCTCCGCGCACGGGGTCAGCGTCCTGGTGCGCTCCGGGCACCGGGTCGGCGGTTCCGGCGGCGGGGCCGCGGAACTGCTCGACCACCAGGTGGACGGGATCGTCGCCGTCCCCCCGGCGGGGGAGGTGGACGCCCTGCGGCGCGCGGCGTCCCGGGGCGTGCCGCTCGTCCTCGTGGACCGGCTCGTGAGCGACCTCGCGAGCGACACCGTGGTGCTGGACAACGCCGGGGCCTCGCAGCGGGTGCTCGACGACCTCGTCGCGCACGGGCACCGCGACCTCGCCGTCCTGGCCGGCCCCGAGGACCTGTGGAGCCTGCGCGAGCGGCGGGAGGGTTTCCGCGCCGCCGCCCGCGCCGCGGGGGTCCCGCTGGGCCGCGGCGCGGTGGTGACCTGCCCCCTGACGGTGGAGGGCGGGCGGGCCGGGATGCGGCGGTTGCTGGCCCGCCGCCACCGGCCCACGGCCGTCTACGCGACCAACCACGAACTCACCCTGGGGGCGCTGACGGCGCTGGCCGACGCGGACGTCGACGTGCCGGGGGAGGTGTCGTTCGTGGGGTTCGACGCCGCCCGGGTGGCGGCCCTCACCCGGCCCCGCACCGCCGTCCTCGTGCAACCCGTCCGGGAGATCGCCGCGGCCGCGGTGGACCTCATGCGCGACCGGCTGGACCCGGACGGGGACCGGGAGGCGCCCGCCCGCCGGCTGGTCCTGACCGGGGACTACGTGCGCGGCGGTTCGGTCGGCCCGCCCGCCCGCTGACGGCGGCTCCGGCCCCTTGTCGGCGCGAATCGTTTCGTCTAGCGTCGGGGCACCCGGAGACGATCGAGGGAGACCATGTCCGACGAGCACGCCCCCGTCGACCCGGCGCTGGTGCCGCGGCGGGAACTGCGCGGGGGAGCGACGGTGCCGGCCATCGGGATCGGGACCTTCGGGTCCGACCGCTACAGCCCCGCCGAGGTCGCCGCCGCCGTGGCCGGGGCGGTCGCGGCCGGGTACCGCCTCGTGGACTGCGCCGCCGTCTACGGCAACGAGGCGCAGGTCGGCGAGGCGCTGGCCGGGGCGGTCGCCGGCGGCGTCGACCGCGACGAGCTGTTCGTCGTGTCCAAGGTGTGGAACGACGCGCACGCCCCGGCCGACGCGGTCGCCTCGGTGCACCGCTCCCTGCGCGACCTGCGCCTGGACCACCTCGACGCCGTGTTCGTGCACTGGCCGTTCCCCAACCACCACCCGCCGATGGCCGACACCGACGCCCGCGACCCGCGCGCCCGGCCCTACGACCACGACGCGTACCTCGCGCTGTGGGGGGCGCTGGAGGGTCTCGTCGATTCCGGGCTCGTGCGCCACCTGGGCACCTCGAACACCACCGTCGCCAAGCTCGACCTGCTGCTGCGCGACGCCCGCATCCCCCCGGCGCTCAACGAGATGGAACTGCACCCCTGCTTCCAGCAGCCGGAGCTGTTCGCGCACTGCGTGCGCCACGGGATCCAGCCCGTCGGCTACTCCCCGCTCGGTTCCCCCTCGCGCCCCGAGCGCGACCGCACCCCCGGCGACGTCGTGGACACCGAGGACCCCGTCGTGGTGCGGATCGCCCGCGAGCACGGCGTCCACCCCGCGCTGGTCTGCCTCAAGTGGGCCGTGGCCCGCGGGCAGGTACCCATCCCGTTCTCGGTGAAACCCGCCCAGTACACCGCCAACCTGCGCGCCGTCGTCGAGGACCCGCTCACCGCGCAGGAGGTCGCCGACCTCGCCGCCGCCGATCGGGGGGAGCGCCTCATCAAGGGGCAGGTGTTCCTCTGGCCGGGAGCGGAGTCCTGGCGCGACCTGTGGGACGAGGACGGGACGATCGTCGGCTGGACCGAGCGGTGAGCGGGGGACGACGGTGCTGACCTACGACCTGCTGCACCCGCAGCTGCTGGCCGGGCTGGCCGCGGCCGGGCACGGGGACCGCGTGGTCCTCGCCGACGGGAACTTCCCGCTGCGCGCGGGGACGAACCCCTCCGTACCGGTCGTCCACCTCAACCTGCGCCCCGGCCTGGTCACGGTGCTCGACGTGCTGGAACCCCTGCTGGGGGCGGTGCCCGTCGAGGCCGCCACCGTCATGGCCTCCCCGGACGGGGCTCCCGTGCCCGCCCACGACGACTACGCCCGGCTGCTGGGGGAGCGGGCCGCGCTGAGCGCCGTCGACCGCTGGGCCTTCTACGCGCAGTCGCGCGCCGACGACGTCGCCCTCGTCGTCGCCACCGCCGACCAGCGGCTGTGCGCCAACCTGATCCTGACCGTCGGGGTGCGCACCGCCCCGGCGGGGACCCCGTGACGACGAGAGGACGGACACCCGTGGACGAGCAGCGACCCGGCGGTGCCCACGACCCGGTGGGCCGCGACGACGCGGAACTGGCGCGGGTGCGCGCGGTCGCCGCCGCCGGCCCGTACCAGCCCGAGTGGAGCTCCCTCCAGCGGTACCGCGCCCCGCTGTGGTACCGGGACGCGAAGTTCGGGATCTTCATCCACTGGGGGGTCTACTCCGTCCCCGCCTTCGGCAACGAGTGGTACGCCCGGACGATGTACCAGCGGGGGACCCCCGAGTTCGAGCACCACCGCACCACCCACGGCCCGCACGACGAGTTCGGCTACAAGGACTTCGTGCCGCTGTTCCGCGCCGAGCGCTTCGACCCGGTCGCCTGGGCGCAGACGTTCCAGCGCGCCGGGGCGCAGTTCGTCGTGCCGGTGGCCGAGCACCACGACGGGTTCGCGATGTACGACACCGCGCGCTCGCGCTGGAACGCGCGCGCGATGGGACCGCAGCGCGACGTGCTGGGGGAGCTGGGTTCCGCCGTCCGCGACGCGGGCATGGTGCTGGGCGCCTCCAGCCACCGCGCAGAGCACTGGTGGTTCATGAACGGCGGTCGCGCCTTCGACTCCGACGTCCGCGACCCGGCGAACGCCGACTTCTACGGCCCCGCCATGCGCGAGGAGACCGCCCCCAACGAGCAGTTCCTGGAGGACTGGCTGCTGCGCACGGTCGAGCTGATCGACCGCTACCGCCCGCAGGTGCTGTGGTTCGACTGGTGGATCGAGCGCCCGGCCTTCGAGCCGTGGTTGCGGCTGCTCGCGGCCTACTACTACAACTCCGCCCACGCCTGGGGCCGCGAGGTCGTCATCAACTACAAGTGGTCCGCGTTCGCCGAGGGGTCGGCCGTCCTCGACGTCGAGCGCGGCGCGCTGGCCGGCACCCACCCCGAGGTCTGGCAGAACGACACCTCGGTGGGCCGCACCTCGTGGAGCTGGGTCGAGGGGCACCGGTACAAGACCATGGCCGAGCTCGTCGGCGACCTCGTCGACGTCGTGGCCAAGAACGGCGTGCTGCTGCTCAACGTCGGCCCGAAGGCCGACGGCACCATCGACCCCGCCGAGGTGGCCCTGCTGGAGGAGATCGGGGACTGGCTGCAGGTCAACGGCGAGGCGGTCTACGGCAGCCGTCCCTGGACGATCCCGGGCGAGGGCCCCACCTCGCTGCCCGCCGGTTCCTTCGTGGACGCCGCCGAGCGCACCTACACCGGGGCCGACGTCCGCTTCACCCAGCGCGACGAACCCGGCGGGACCCGCCTCTACGCGCTGGTCCTGGCCTGGCCGGAGGACGGCGTCGCCCGCGTCCGGGCCTGGGGCCGGGGTTCGGGACTGGTGGCCGGGGAGCTGGAGGACGTCCGCGTCCTGGGCGCCGACGGTCCGGCGGTGGTGCGCCGCACCGCGGAGGCGCTGGAGGTCGACCTGCCCGACCGGCGTCCCAGTTCCGTGGGGGTGGTGCTGCGGGCCACCCTGCGGGAACCAGAACCCCCGCGCCGCGACGACACCCTGCACTGAGCGGCCCCCGGCGGCTCAGCGGGCCGGCCGGGCCCCGCGGGTCCGCCGGGCCGGCCGGGCCGGGCGGGTGGTCGACTCCCGCTCCACGAGCTCGAAGGACACGGTGACGTCGGTCGGGGTGGCCGCGGGGTCCTGGATCCGGCGCTGCAGCAGCCGGACGGACTCCGCGACGAGACCGTCGTGGTCCGGCGCCACCGAGGACAGCGACGGGACGTGGAAGCGGGCGTCCTCGACGTCGTCGAAACCGACGACGAGGACGTCGTCGGGAACCCGGACCCCGCCGTCGGCGAGGCCGCGCACCACCCCGAAGGCCAGGGTGTCGGTGACGCAGAAGATCCCGTCGGGCCGCTCCGGGCGGCCCAGCAGGTCCTGCGCGCACAGCACCCCCGCCGCCTGGGTGACGCCGTGGTGCGAGGAGGTGACGTCCGCCCCGCCGGCGCGCGCGGCGCGGAGGAAGCCCTCGGTGCGCAGGGAGAAGGCCGCTCCCTCGGGCAGCCGCACCTTCTCCACGTCCTCGAGGGTGGGGAAGCCGACCAGGGCCAGCCGGCGGCAGCCGCGGTCCAGCAGCAGCCGGGTCGCCGCCTCGGCCCCCGCGACGTTGGGCATGCTGACGTGGTCGACGGTCTGGTGCAGCTCCTGCTCCCCGAGCACCACCACCGGCACCTCGCGGCTGAGGGCGTTGATCTCGCGCTCGGACAGGCCCAGGGCGGCGATGACGAGCCCGTCGTAGGCGTTGAGCCGGGAGTCGCGGAAGGCGGCGAGCTCACCCTCGCGGCTGGCGTGGGTCTCCTCGACGACCGTGGCCAGGCCGGCCTGGGAGAACGCCACCACGAGGCGGTGGCTGAGCTGGCTGTAGTAGTGGCTGTCCAGGGTGGGGACGGCGACGCCGACGACCCCGGTGCGGCCCTGGCGCAGGCTGCGGGCGGCCACGTTGACCTGGTAGCCGAGGCGCTCGACCGTCTCCATGACCAGCCGGCGGGTCGGTTCGCTCACCGGACGGCGCCCGGTGAGCGCGTTGGAGACGGTCATGGCCGAGACGCCCGCCTCCGCCGCCACGTCGCGCATCGTGACCACGGGCGATCTCCTCCTCGGGCGCGGCGGAGGCCGGTCGGTCCGGTTCCTGCCGTGGTGCAGAAGTTACAGGCAGACCCGCCCGATCCCCTTGACACGACCGGGCGCCCCCCGCACTATATCGATACACGCAGGGTCGCGGTCCGCCGAAGGGGGCGGACGGGACGGCCCGCACCACGAACGCAGCGGTCCGGTGCGCCCGGCCCGGCTGCCTCCCCACCACCTTGCGAGGCCCTCGTGCTCACCGACGACCACCGAGTGGACGAGTCCCTGACCGTCGCCGACCCGACCCCCGACGCCCCGCCCGCCCCCGCGACGCGGGTCCGCGCCGTGCTGGACGTGGACCTCCCCGGCCCGCGCATCAACCGCCACCTCTACGGGCACTTCGCCGAGCACCTCGGCCGCTGCATCTACGGCGGGTTCTGGGTGGGGGAGGACTCCGAGATCCCCAACGAGGGCGGGCTGCGCCTGGACGTCGTCGAGGCCCTGCGGGCGCTGGACATCCCCAACCTGCGCTGGCCCGGCGGCTGCTTCGCCGACACCTACCACTGGCGCGACGGCGTCGGCCCCCGCGAGGACCGCCCGGCGATGGTGAACTCGCACTGGGGCGACGTCGTGGAGGACAACTCCTTCGGCACCCACGAGTTCATGGCCCTGTGCGAACTCCTCGGCGCCGACCCCTACGTCTCGGCCAACGTCGGCAGCGGCACCGTCCGCGAGGCCGCCGAGTGGATCGAGTACCTCACCCGCGCCGACGACTCGCCCATGGCCCGGCTGCGCCGCAGCCACGGGCGCGACGAGCCGTGGACCGTCCCGTTCTGGGGCCTGGGCAACGAACCCTGGGGGTGCGGTGGGGGCATGAGTTCCGGCGCCTACGCCGAACTCGCCCGCCAGTACGGCACGTACAGCCTCGACCACGGCGACAACAGGCTGTACCGCATCGCGGCCGGCGCGGCCGACGCCGACTACCGCTGGACCGAGGTCCTCCTGCAGAACCTCGGCCGCTACCTCGGCGACGGCGAGGTGACCGGGCACGGCAAGAACACCTACCAGGCGATCTCCTTCCACCACTACACGATCGTCGGCCCCACCTGGGAGGAGAAGGGTTCCGCGACGCGGTTCGACGACGACGAGTACTACCGCACCATGGTCAAGGCCACCGAGATCGAGCGGATCATCGCCGGGCACGCCCACGTCATGGACGCCTACGACCCCGACAAGCGCGTCGGCCTGGTCCTGGACGAGTGGGGCACCTGGTTCGACGTCGAACCGGGTACGAACCCCGGGTTCCTCTTCCAGCAGAACACCGTGCGCGACGCCCTCGTCGCCAGCGTCCACTTCGACGCCTTCCACCGCCACGCCGACCGGCTGGTGATGGCCAACATCGCCCAGACCGTCAACGTCCTGCAGGCCATGCTGCTCACCGACGGCGACGCGCTCGTCCTCACCCCCAGCTACCACGTGTTCGCCATGAACAAGGGGCACCAGGACGCGGCCTCCCTGCCGCTGACCGTGCGCGGGGAGACCCCCGTGCGCGACGTCGACGGCACCGGCCTGCCGACGTTCTCCGGGTCGGCCAGCACCAAGGACGGCAGCGTCCTGGTCTCGCTGAGCAACCTCCACGCCACCGAGGCGCTGGTCGTGGAGCTCGACGTCCGCGGTTCCGCGGTGGGCGCCCCCGTCGGGCGGCTGCTGAGCGCCGAGACGGTCACGGCCCACAACACCGCCACCGACACCCCGGTGCAGGTGCGCGACCTCGACGACCTCTCCGTGGAGGGCGGGGTGCTGCGGGTGACGCTGCCCGCGCACAGCTTCGCCACCGTCAGCTTCACCGTCGACGCCTGACCCCCACCCCCCGACCACCCCACCCCACGACTCCCGAAGGAGGGACCTCGCGTGAACACGCCGTCCCGCAAGTCGCTGTCGCTGTCCATGTCCCGTCGCCGCGCCCTCGCCCTCGGCGGCCTCGCCGGCGGTCTCACCCTCACCGCCTCGGCCTGCTCGTCCGGCTCGGGCGGCTCCAGCGACCCCAACACCTTCGAGTTCTGGTCCTTCACCGGCATCAACCAGAAGGACTCCGTCGAGGAGTACAAGGCGCTCGCGCCCGACGTCACGGTCAAGCTCACCGAGGTCGGCAACGCCCAGGAGACCGCGCAGGGCCTGACCACCGCGCTGGCCGGCGGCAAGGTCCCCGACCTGGTGCTCATCCAGGCCGGCGACCTGCCCAAGTTCATGAAGAACCCCGGCAACTTCATCGACCTCACCACCCTCGGCGCCGACGAGATCCAGGACGACTACGTGGACTGGGTGATGGCGCAGGCCACCGCCGAGTCCGGCGAGGTCATCGGCATCCCCACCGACGTCGGCGGCATGGGCGTCGCCTACCGCACCGACCTCATGGCCGCGGCCGGGCTGCCCACCAACCGCGACGAGGTCAGCGCGCTGTGGCCGACGTGGGAGGACTTCATCGCCACCGGCCAGCGCTACACCCAGGCGACCGGCAACGCGTTCATCGACAACGCGGCCACCACCGTCTTCCTGCAGGCCGTCTCGCAGGGGGAGGAGCAGTACTACTCCGCCGACGGCGAAGTGGTCTACGACACCAACCCCATCGTCCGGGAGTCCTTCGACCTCGGGCTCAAGGCCATCGCCGCCGGGATCACCGCGAAGCTGGAGAGCTTCACCGACGGCTGGAACGCCGGCATGGCCAAGGGGGCCTTCGCCGCCGTCGCCGCACCGTCCTGGATGCTCGGCTCCATCCGCTCCGCGGCCCCCGACACCGAGGGCAAGTGGGACATCGCCACCATCCCCGGCGGCAGCGGCAACTGGGGCGGCAGCTACCTCGCCATCCCGGCCCGCGCGGCCAACCCGCAGGCGGCGTGGAAGTACGCGTCGACGATGCAGTCCCCCGAGCAGCAGCTCAAGCACTTCGTGGACTCCGGTTCCCTGCCCACCACCCCGGTGAACTACGACAAGCCGGAGCTGGTGAACCACACCGACCCCTTCTTCAGCGGCGCCCCCACCGGCAAGATCTTCACCCAGGCCGTGCTGGGCCTGAAGCCCTTCGTCAACGGCGAGTACAACACCGAGATCAGCACCGAGCTGCTCAACGGCCTCAACGGCGTCGAGGGCGACGGCGCCCCCGCCGACGCGGCGTGGGACACCGCGGTCAAGAACATCAAGACGGCGATCGGCGCCTGATGAGCGCCACCCTGACCCCCGGAACCCTGAAGGGAGTCAAACCGGCCACGGCGACCCGGCCCGTGGAGAAGCGCTGGGAACGGCTGGCGCCCTACGGGTACGTGGCGCCCTTCTACGTCCTGTTCCTGATCTTCGGCCTCTTCCCGCTGCTGTTCACCTTCTACGTGTCGCTGTTCGACTGGAACCCGATCGGCGACAAGACGTTCGTGGGCCTGGAGAACTTCCGCCAGCTCGGGCAGGACCCGCGCTTCTGGAACGCCCTGCGCAACACGTTCAGCATCTGGATCATCTCCACCGTCCCGCAGCTGATCATCGCGCTGATCCTGGCCCAGGTCCTCAACAACGCCTTCCTGCGCTTCGCCAACTTCTTCCGCATGGCGATGCTCCTGCCGTACATCACCTCCGTCGCGGCGACGGCGATCGTCTTCGCCCAGCTCTTCAACCGCGACTACGGCCTGCTGAACTGGTTCCTGGGCCTGATCGGCGTCGAGCACATCGACTTCATGTCCACCCCGGTGGGCAGCCACCTGCTCATCTCCGTCATGGTCATCTGGCGCTGGTTCGGCTACAACACGCTGCTCTACCTGGCGTCGCTGCAGGCCGTGCCGCGCGACCTCTACGAGGCGGCCGCCATGGACGGCGCCGGGCCGGTCAAGCAGTTCCTGCACATCACCCTGCCCTCGCTGCGCCCGGTCATCGTCTTCACCGTCATCATGTCCACCATCGGCGGCCTGCAGATCTTCACCGAGCCGCTGCTGCTGTCCAACGGCACGCTCACCTGCGGGACGGCGCGCCAGTGCCAGACCCTCTCGCTCTTCCTGTTCGACCAGGGCTTCGGGTCGTTCAAGTTCGGCTACGGCTCGGCCATCGGCGTCGCGCTGTTCGCCATCATCGTCGTCGTGGCGTTCATCAACTTCCTGCTCTCCAGCCGACTCGGGAAGAAGGGCTGACCATGGCCACCACCACCGACCCGCCGCGCCGCGACGAGCTCCGCGCCCGGACGCCGCGGACCCCCCGGCGGCGCAGCATCGTCCGGGTGCGCTGGTACACGTACGTGATCCTCACCCTGGCCGCCGCCGCGTGCGTCTTCCCGGTCTACTGGATGTTCGTCGTCTCCTCCGTCGGCTCGGAGGCGGCCACCCAGCTGCCCCCGCGCGTGGTCCCCGGCGGCAACTTCCCCGAGCTGCTCAGGCTCGTCTTCGAGACGGTGCCGTTCCTGCGCTCGCTCTTCAACAGCTTCGTCGTCGCGGCCCTGATCGCCGTGGGCCAGGCGTTCCTGTGCTCGCTGGCCGGCTTCGCCTTCGCCAAGATGACCTTCCGCGGGCGGGACGTGCTGTTCCTCGTCCTCGTCCTGACCATGACGGTTCCGGCACAGCTGGCCGTCATCCCGCAGTACATGATCATCTCCCGGCTGGGGTGGGTGGACACCCTGCAGGCCCTCGTCGTGCCCGGCCTGGTCAGCGCGTTCGGCATCTTCTGGATGCGCCAGCACATCAGCGCCACCATCAGCGACGAGCTGCTGCAGGCGGCGCGGATGGACGGGGCGAACTCGTGGCAGATCTTCGCCCGCATCGCCTTCCCCGTCGTCCGGCCCGCGGCCGCGGTCCTCGGGCTGCTCGGCTTCGTCAACGCCTGGAACGACTTCCTCTGGCCCTTCATCGTCCTGAAGTCCCCGGACACCTACACCGCGCAGATCGCCATCAAGGCCCTGCAGTCCAACATCTCCGTCGACCTCGGCCTGGCCATGGCCGGTTCCTTCCTCGTCACCGTCCCGCTCCTGGTGCTGTTCGCCTTCTTCGGAAAGCAGATGGTCTCCGGGATCATGGACGGCGCCTTCAAGGGCTGACGCCCCCACCCCGTGAGGACAACCCCGTGAGCACCAGCACCACCACCGCCCCGCTCGACGACGCCCAGGTCGAGCACTTCCTGGAGAAGGGCTACGTCGTCCTGGAGGGCTGCTTCGACGCCGAGGCCGCCGCCCCCGTCGTTGACCGCGCCTGGGAGCGCCTCGGAGTCGACCGTGACGACCCCACCACCTGGGACCGGCCCCGCGTCCACCTGCCCTCCGAGCAGCACCTCGACGCCGCCGAGTTCGCCCCCCGCGCCTTCGCCGCGGCCTGCCAGCTGCTGGGCGGCGAGGACCGCGTGCAGACCCCCTGGCGGTGGTCGGACGGGATCATCGCCAACCTCGGGGTCGGCGCCGACCGCCCCTTCGACCCGCCCTCGGCCGACGTCGGCGGCTGGCACAAGGACGGCGACTTCTTCCGCCACTTCCTGGACTCCCCCGAGCAGGGGCTGCTGACCATCGTGCTGTGGACCGACGTCCTCTCCCAGGGGGGCGGCACGTTCGTGGCCACCGACTCCGTGGGGGTCGTGGCCCGGTTCCTGGCCGAGCGCCCCGAGGGCGTCCTGCCCGACGAGCTCCAGTCGACCCCGCTGATCCGGGAGTGCCACGAGTTCGTCGAGCTCACCGGCAAGCAGGGCGACGTCGTCCTCATGCACCCCTTCGTGCTGCACGCGACCTCGCAGAACGTCCTGCGCGCCCAGCGCCTCATCACCAACCCGCCGCTGAGCCTGCGCGAACCCCTGCGCTTCGACCGCGAGGACGGCGCCTCCTCGCCCGTGGAGCAGGGGGTGCTGCGCGGCCTGGGCGTGGACCGCTTCGCGTTCCGCCCCACCGCCCCGCGCGAGGACGTCGTCCCGCCGCGGCTGCGGGCCCACCGCGAGGGTGCGGCGGTCTGACGCCGGACCCGCCGACCGGCGGGCGGGTCCCCGCGCCGGGTGGGAGGGTCCTGTCCGTGCACGACGACAGCGGCGCGGCCGCGCGAGTCCCCGTGACCGGGGCGGGGACCGGGGCGGGGACCGGGGCGGGGACCGCGGCGGAGACCGGGGCGGAGACCCGGACGGTGCGCCGGCTGGTCGTCGCCGGCGCCGTGAGCGTGGCGGCCGCCGTCGCCATGCTCGTCGTCGGGCCCATGGGCGCGGCCCGCGGCCCGTGGCTCGCGGTGCTCCTCGCCAGCTGGGCGGCCTTCGGTCTCAGCGCCTGGTGGGCGCTGCGGGCCCCCGCCCCCGCCACCGCCCGCACCCGCCGCCGCGCGCTGGGGCTCGTGGTGCTCCTCGCCGCGCTGTGCCAGCTGCCCGCCCTCACGTCCATCCCGCTCTCGTCCACGGACGCCTACCGCTACGTGTGGGACGGCCGCGTGCAGCTCGCCGGCGTCTCGCCCTACCGCTACGCCCCGGGCGACGACGCGCTGGCCCGGCTGCGCGACCCGATCCTGTTCCCCGGCCTGGGCCCGGGGGAGGCGGGCGGCCTGTCCACGGTGCGCGACCTGCCCGAGGACCGCGCGGCCTTCGACGCCGTCATCCACGACGACCCCCGCGTGCGGATCAACCGCCCGCGCACCGTGACGATCTACCCGCCGGCCGCCGAGGCCTGGTTCGCGGCCGTGGCGGCGGTGACTCCCTGGTCGGCGGGGACGCTCGGCCTGCAGATCGGCTCGGCGCTGCTGGCGCTGCTGACGACCGCCGTCATCGGCGTGGTGCTCGCGCGCCGCGGGGGCGACCCGCGCTGGGCGCTGCTGTGGGGGTGGGCGCCCGTGACGCTGGCCGAGACGGGCAGCGGCGCCCACGTCGACGTCCTCGCCGCGGCGGCCGCCGTGGTGGCCCTGGCGCTGCTCAGCTGGCGGCGGGGCGTGCTCGCCCGCGTCCTCGGCGGCGTGGCCCTGGGGGTCGCGGTCTCCGCGAAGCTCCTGCCGCTGGCGCTGCTGCCGGTCGTGGTGCCCCTCCGCCACCGCCCCTCCTCGTGGCTCGCGGCGCCCGTCGCCCTGCTCACCGTCGCCGCCACCTACGTGCCCTACGTGGCCGGCGCGGGCGCGCTGGTCTTCGGCTACCTCGGCGGCTACCTGGACGAGAACGGCTTCGACTCCGGGACCGGGAAGTTCTCCGTCCTGGCCGTGCTGCAGGTGCCGCCCGGGGCCAGGAGCGGCGTGGCGGCGGCGGTGCTGCTCGCCGTCGCGCTCGCCGTCGCGTGGCGCAGCGACCCCCTGGAGCCGTTCGTCGGGGCGGTGGTCCTGTACGGCACCACGCTGCTCGTGCTCACCCCGAACTACGCCTGGTACGCCCTGCCCGTCGTGGCGCTGGGAGCCCTCGCCCGGCGGCCCGAGTGGTTCGTCCTCGCGCTGCCGGGCGCGGTCGCCAACTCGATCGTCCCGCCCGTGGAGGTCGTCGTGGCCGCGTGGGGCGGGGCCGCCGGCGTCATCGCGCTCGTCTCGCTCCTGCGGGCCCTCCGCGCCCGCACGCCGTGGCTCCCCACCGGCCCCGCGCCCGCGGGGACCGCCGCCCTGCCCTGAGCCGCCCGACCCCCGGGCCGGCCCACCCCGGGCTCCTCCGCTCGGGGGGCCCGGTCAGGCCAGGTCCCGGGTGCGCAGGACGTCGGGGCAGGAGGCGTACCCCCGCCGGGCCCAGAACCGCTGCGCGTCCTCGTCCCCCGGCAGCACCAGCAGGTTCACCCGGGTCAGCCCGCGGGCGGTGAACCGCCGCTCCAGTTCCGTGACCAGCGCGCCGGCCAGCCCGCGGCGGCGGTGGGCGGGCAGCACGGCCAGGCGGTGGATCCAGCCCCGGCGGGCGTCGGTGGTGCCGACCACGACCCCGACGACGCCCGCGCCGGGCTCGTCCGCGACGAGCAGGAGCTCGGGCGCGTGCGCGGCCACGGCGTCCAGTTCCGCCGCGGGCAGCGGGTCGCGCCCGCCGGCCCGCCAGACGTCCAGCACCTCGGGGAGGTCGCCGGGGGCGAACGTGCGGATCACCGGGAGGCCGCGCGGACGGCCCCGGGCAGGGCGTCCAGGACCGCGTCGACGTCCGGCGCGGTCGTCGTGGGGCCGAGGGTGAACCGGACGGCGGTGCGGGCCACGTCGGGGTCCAGCCCGGTCGCCAGCAGCACGTGGGAGGCGTCGTCGGAGTCGGCGGAGCACGCCGAGCCGCTGGAGCAGACGATGCCGACCTGCTCCAGCTCGGCGAGCACCGTCTCCCCGCCGACCCCGGCGAAGCAGAACGAGGCGTGACCGGGCAGCCGGCGGGTGCGGTGACCGGTGAGCCGCGCCCCGGGGACGCCGGCGAGGACACCGTCGACCAGCCGGTCCCGCAACCCCGTCAGCCGGGCGACCTCGGCCTCCCGGGTGCTCGCCGCGGCGTGCAGGGCGACGGCCGTGCCGACCGCGGAGGCGACGTCCGTCGTCCCCGACCGCCGGCCGCGTTCCTGCCCGCCGCCGTGCAGCAGCGGCACCAGCGGGACCGCGCCGCGCACCCAGAGGAACCCCGCCCCCCGCAGCCCGCCGAACTTGTGGGCCGAGGCGGACAGGGCGTCGACCCCGAGCTCGGCGACGTCGAGGGGGAGGTGGCCGGCGGCCTGCACGGCGTCGGTGTGCAGCGGGATCCCGAGCGCGCGGCAGAGCCGGGAGATCTCCGCCAGCGGCTGCACGGTGCCGATCTCGTTGTTGGCGTACATGACCGAGACGAGGGTGGTGTCCGGGCGCAGCACCGCCGCCAGGGCGTCGAGGTCGAGGAGGCCGTCCCCGTCCACCCCGACGACGTCGACGGTGAAACCGTCCCCGCGCAGCGCCAGGGCGGTCTCCAGGACCGCCGGGTGCTCGATGGCGGAGACGACGACGTGGCGCCCGCGGGGGTTCGCGGTGGCGATGCCGGTGACGGCGAGGTTGTCCGCCTCGGTGCCCCCGGAGGTGAGCACGACCTCCCCGGGGCGGGCGCCGAGGACGTCGGCGATGACCTGCCGGGCGGCGTCGAGCCCGGCCTTCGCGGCCCGGCCGGCCTCGTGGCTGCTGGAGGGGTTCCCGGTGACCTGCGTGAGGTAGGGCCAGACCGCCTCGAGGACCTCCCGGCGCGGGGGCGAGGTCGCGGCGTGGTCCAGGTAGACGCTCACGCGCGGGCCCCCCGGACCGTCGTGTCCAGCCCCAGGTCCAGGGTGCGGGAGTTCTGGGTCAGCGCCCCGACGGAGATCAGGTCGACGCCCGTCCCCGCGATGGCGCGCACGGTGTCCAGGCGCACCCCGCCGCTGGCCTCGACCAGGGCCCGGGACCGGGCGCGGACCACCCGCACCCCCTCGGCGAGGTCGGGCAGGGGGAAGTTGTCCAGCATCACCACGTCGACGTCCGCGGCGAGCACGGCGTCGAGCTGGTCGAGGCGGTCGACCTCCACCTCGATCCGGGTGGTGTGCGGGACGCGGGCGCGGACCCCCCGCAGCGCCGTCGTGACGTCGAGGCCCTCGGCGAGCAGGACGGCGAGGTGGTTGTCCTTGACCAGCACGGCGTCCGACAGCGACCAGCGGTGGTTGTGCCCGCCCCCGGCGCGCACCGCGGCGCGTTCCAGGGCGCGCAGCCCGGGGGTCGTCTTGCGGGTGTCGACGATCCGGGCGCCGGTGCCGGCGACGGCCTCCACGAACTGCGCCGCGTGCGTCGCGATCCCCGACAGGTGCTGCAGCAGGTTCAGCGCGACGCGCTCGGCGCGCAGGACGGCCCGGGCCTGCCCGCGGACCCGGCCCAGCGCCTGGCCGGCGGTGAAGCGGGTGCCGTCGCCGGCGAGCTCCAGGAGGTCCAGGGACCCGCCGGTGAGCCCCGCGGCGCGGGTGAAGGCCTCGCGGGCGGCGTCGGTCCCGGCCAGGACCCCGGGTTCGCGCGCCACCAGCTGCGCGTCGGCGAGGGCGTCCTCGGGCAGCAGGGCCTCGCTGGTGACGTCGCCCCAGGGCGCGTCCTCGGCGAGGGCGGCGGCGACGACCGCCGCGGTGGTGGGGTTCACGCGGTCCTCCGGAACGAACGGCGCACGGGGTGGGCCGGGGTGGTGGGGTCGTCGCTGCGGAAGTGCGCACCGAGGCTCTCCTCGCGCGCGGTGGCCGCGGCCACGAGCAGGCGGGCGGCGAGGACGAGGTTGGCGTCCTCGCGGGTGGAGCGGGGGACGCCGAGGTCGTCGGGGGCGATCTCGACCGGGTCCTCCTGGGGGGTGAGCAGCTTCGCCGCCACGGCCAGGCCCGCCGCGTCGCGGACGACGCCGGCGTGCTCCCACAGGGCCGCCTGCAGGTCGCGGCGGCCGACGTGGGCGGCCAGGGGCAGCGCGGGCCCGGGAACCTCGACGACCTCGTCGTCGGGGAACCGCGCGGCTCCCGGCCCGCGCCGGACGTCCTCGGCGACCTGCCCGCCGGTGACGAGGGCCTCCAGCAGGGAGTTCGAGGCGAGGCGGTTCGCGCCGTGGACCCCGGAGCAGGCGACCTCGCCCGCGGCCCAGAGGCCCGGCACCGTCGTGCGCCCCGCGGCGTCGGTGCGGATCCCGCCCATCCAGTAGTGGGCGGCGGGGGTCACGGGGATCGGGGTGGTCTCGGGGTCGAGACCGGCCTCGGCGCACAGCTGGGCGATGCCGGGGAAGCGCTCGGCGAAGGGGCGGCCGAGGCGGGCCGAGACCCCGGTGGCGTCGAGGACCACGGGCGCCCCGCCGTGCTCGGCCATGGCCGCGGCGATGGCCCGGGCCACGACGTCGCGCGGGGCGAGCTCCCCCCGCGGGTCGGCGCGGTCGGCGAACCGGTGCCCGGCCGCGTCGAGCAGCACCGCGCCCTCGCCGCGGACGGCCTCGGAGACGAGGAAGGGGGAGGGCAGCGCGGCCACCGTCGGGTGGAACTGGAAGAACTCCAGGTCGGCGACCGCGGCGCCGGCGCGGAACGCCGCGGCGAGGCCGTCGGCGGTCGCGACCGCGGGGTTGGTGGTGCGGCTGAACAACTGCCCCGCGCCGCCGGTGGCGAGCACGACGGCGTCGGCGGTGACCCGCAGGACGTGCGCGGGCCCCCCGGCCTCGTCGCCCACCAGCAGGTCGGCCCCGACGACGCGGCCGTCCTCGGTGCGCAGCCCGGCCAGGAACGCCTCCTCGCGGACGGTGACGTCGCTGCGGCGCACGGCCGCGGCCAGGGCGGCGGAGATCGCGGCCCCGGTCCGGTCGCCCCCGGCGTGCAGGATGCGCGAGGTCGAGTGCGCGGCCTCCAGGCCCAGGGCCCAGCCGCCGGTGGAACCCCGGTCGAACTCCACGCCGCGTTCGGCGAGGACGCGGACCGCGGCCGGCCCGCCCG
Organism: Kineococcus radiotolerans SRS30216 = ATCC BAA-149; assembly: GCF_000017305.1. Classification (GTDB taxonomy): domain Bacteria; phylum Actinomycetota; class Actinomycetes; order Actinomycetales; family Kineococcaceae; genus Kineococcus; species Kineococcus radiotolerans. Next base: position 3,381,995 of record NC_009664.2, read on the forward strand.
CGCACAACGCCCGCACCGCGGCGGGGGAGGACAGGCCGGCCCCGGCGGCGAGGGTGTCGGCGACGTGGGCGGCGACGTCGGCGGCGTCCACCGCCGCGGCGATCCCGCCCTGGGCGTAGTGGGTGCTGCCGTCGCCGAGCGCGGTCTTGGTGGCCAGGACGACGCGCCCGGTGCGGGCGGCCTCGAGCGCGGCCGTCAGTCCCGCGATCCCGGCCCCGACGACCAGCACGTCGGTCCGCAGCTCCTCCGCGGCCCGGGCCCGGGGGTTCACGGGTGCACGGCCAGCATGCGCTCCACCGCCGTGCGCGCGTTCGCCGCCACGTCGGGGTCGACGCTGACCCGGTTCACGACCCGGCCCTCCAGCAGCGACTCCAGCACCCAGGCGAGGTAGGCGGGGTGGATGCGGTACATCGTCGAGCACGGGCACACGACGGGGTCGAGGCAGTCGATCGTCAGGTCCGGGCGGGTGTCGGCGAGGCGGCGGACCATGTTCACCTCGGTGCCGATGGCGAAGGCCGTGCCCGCCGGGGCGGCGTCGACGACGCGCTGGATGTACTGCGTGGACCCGGCCTCGTCGGCGGCGTCGACGACCTCCATCGGGCACTCCGGGTGCACGACGACCCGCACGTCGGGGTTCGCGGCGCGGGCCGCGGCGATCTGCTCGACGGTGAACCGCTGGTGCACCGAGCACCAGCCGCGCCACAGCACGACCCGCGCGTCGGCGAGCGCCTCCGCGGAGTTCCCGCCGCGGGGTTTGCGCGGGTCCCACACCGGCATCCGCGCCACGTCGACGCCCATCGCCTTGGCCGTGTTGCGGCCCAGGTGCTGGTCGGGGAAGAACAGGACGCGCTGCCCGCGCTCGAAGGCCCACTCCAGGACCTCGCGGGCGTTGGAACTGGTGCAGACGATCCCGCCGTGCGCGCCGCAGAAACCCTTCAGGGCGGCGGCGGAGTTCATGTACGTCACCGGGATCACCGGGACGCGCCCGTCGGCGTCGGGTTCGGTCCCGTACAGCGCCTCCAGCTGCTCCCAGCAGGCCTGCACGGAGTCGATGTCGGCCATGTCGGCCATCGAGCAGCCGGCGGCCAGGTTGGGCAGGATCACCGGCTGGTCGGGGGTGGTCAGCAGGTCGGCGGTCTCGGCCATGAAGTGCACCCCGCAGAACACGACGAACTCCGCCTCGGGGTGGCGCTGGGACTGCTGGGCGAGCTGGAAGGAGTCGCCCACGAAGTCGGCGTGCTCGACGATCTCGTCGCGCTGGTAGGCGTGCCCGAGGATGGACACCCGCGACCCCAGGGCGGCCTTCGCGGCGACGATGCGGCGGTGCAGCTCCTCGGCGGGCAGCAACCGGTACTCGGCGGGGATCTGCTGCTGCACGGGGGAACCGGCGGGGACGGGGTCCTGCCGCGACGCACCGGCGCCGTAGGTCGGCAGCGGCAGGGGCGCGCCGGGGACGGCGTCGAACTGCCACGGCGCGGTGGGCAGGTCCGGGTCGCAGGTGGCGTCGGACCCTCCCGGGGCGCGGGTGAGCAGGGCGATCTGGGTGGGGACGGACGCCATCGGACAGCCTTCTCTCAGGACCGGGGGGGGGCGGGGGTTTCGGGGAGTTCGGGGGTGGGGCGGCCGGCTCAGGCGAGCGGACCGGCGGTCATCAGCGGGCCGGCCGACCCCTCCGGGACGACGGCGCGGTAGAGCTTCGGCGGGCGGTGCCGCCCGCCGGTCTGGCGTTCCCCGGTCTCGACCACGGTGCCCGACGCCTCGACCTGGCGCCGGAAGTTCGCGGGGTCGAGGGGACGTTGCAGCACCGCCTCGTGGACCTCGCGCAACTGCGCGAGGGAGAACCGCTCCTCGAGGAAGTGCTGCGCGACGTGGGCGTGCTGCACCTTCGTGCGCAGCCGCCACAGGCCGTACTGCACGATCTCGTCGTGGTCGAAGGCGAGGCCCACCGCGTCGTCGGCGGAGGTCCAGCGCACGTTCTCGCCCTCGACGGCCGCGGCCGCCTCGTGGTTGCGCACCAGGGCGGAGTACACGACGGAGACGACGCGCTGGCCGGGGGAGCGGTCGGGGCGCCCGAAGGTGTAGAGCTGCTCGAGGTAGCGCGGGCGCAGGCCCGTCGTCTCGGCCAGCGTCCGGCGCCCGGCGTCGCTGAGGCTCTCGGCGGTGCGGACCCAGCCGCCGGGCAGCGCCCACTGCCCGTCGTGGGGCTCGCGGGTGCGCCGCACCAGCGGCAGGTGGACCCGCACGTCCCCGCCCCGGTCGGGGAGCAGGGCGAAGATCAGCGTCGACACCGCGACGAGGATCGCCTGCTGGGACGTGCTCACGGATCCGGGCCCCGCCTCAGTAAGGGTGGTTCTGACAACAACTCCGTCGGCGAGCACTGTAGGCCCACGGCGCCCGCCGTCACAAGCCGCCCGCGCGCCGCGCCCGCGCCGCCCCCGTGCCGCGCCCGCCGCGGGCGGTGCGGGTCCTCGCGACCGGTCCCGGGATTCGGGGTGACAACCGCGCGGGTGCAGTCGTACCGTTGGAGGACACGGGAAGGAGGTGGTCCGAACACATGGTTTCTCATCGGACGCGTGAGGTGGCTGCCCGCTAGCAGCTGCGTGCAGGACGCGGACCGCTCTGGTCGCCCCGCGCAGCGCGGCGAATCCACGGCAGTCACCGGGTCCCCGGGCGCCGGGTTGTCCACCGGCCCACGTCGACGGTCTCGTGACCGGCGGCGCGGAAGCGCCCGGGGACTTCTCCCTGTCCGGGCGCGGGAACCCCGTGCTCGACGGGAGGTGGCTCCGGGCCACCACCTACCCTGGACCGGTGAGCGCACCGCCGGCCGGTCCCGGCCCCGTCCGACCCCGCCGCCGGTTCCTCGTCGACACCACCCCGCTGCGCGAGGTCCCCGCCTTCCGCGGCCTGTGGATCGGGCAGTCCCTGGCCGCGGTGGGCACCCAGCTCACCGTCGTCACCGTGGGGTTGCAGGTCTACGCGCTGACCTCCTCCACGTTCGCCGTCGGCCTCGTCGGGATCTTCGCCCTCGTCCCGCTCGTCGCCCTCGGGCTCTACGGCGGGTCCCTCGTCGACGCCCACGACCGGCGGCGCGTGGCGCTGCTCGCCTCCCTCGCCCTGTGGGTGCTCTCCCTCGCGGTCGCCGCCCAGGCGTGGGCGCACCTGGACTCCGTCGGCCTGCTCTACGGGCTCGTCGCGCTGCAGAGCGCCGCCTTCGCCGTCAACAACCCCGCCCGCTCGGCCATCGTCCCCGGGATCGTGCCCGCCGCGATGCTGCCCGCCGCGAACGCGCTGTCGGGGATGACCAACGCCATCGCCCTCACCCTCGGGCCGCTGCTGGCCGGGCTGCTGGTGGGGACCTGGGGGTTCCAGGCCGCCTACACCGTGGACGCCGTGACCTTCGTGGCGGCGCTGGTCGGCGTGCAGCGCCTGCCGGCCATGCCGCCGGAGGTCTTGGCGGGCTCGCAGCGCCCGGGGCTGCGGTCGGTGCTGGAGGGGATCCGGTTCCTGGGCACCCGCCCCAACGTCCGGATGACGTTCCTCGTCGACCTCTGCGCCATGGTCCTCGCGATGCCCCGCGTCCTCTACCCGGCGCTGGGCGCCGCCGAGCTCGGCGGCGGGGCCCGCACCGTCGGCCTCCTCGGCGCCGGGTTCGCCGCCGGGTCCGTGCTGGCCGGGCTGTTCTCCGGCCCGCTGGGCGGGGTGCGGCGCCAGGGGGCCGTCGTCGTCGGCTGCATCGCCGTCTACGGCGCCTCGGTCGCCGGGTTCGGCCTCGTCCTGGTGCTCGCCCCCGCGGGCCAGACCGGGAAGCTCGCCCTCTGCGTCGCGCTGCTCGCGGTCTCCGGCGCCGCGGACGCGGTGAGCTCGGTCTTCCGCGGGACCATCCTGCAGGTCGCCACCCCCGACGCGCTGCGCGGGCGCCTGCAGGGGGTGTTCATCGTCGTCGTCGCCGGCGGACCCCGCCTCGGCGACCTCGTCCTCGGCTCCACGGCCTCGGCGGTGGGGGAGGGGCTCGCCGCGCTCGCGGGCGGGACGGCCTGCGTCGTCGCCGTGCTGGCCCTCGCCCGCGGCCAGCGGGGGTTCGTGCGCTACGACGCGCACGACCCCCGGCCCTGACTCAGCCCCTGACCCGGGCGTACTCCGCCAGGGCGACCTCCCGCTCGTGGGCGTGGTCGACGATGCGCTCGGGGTAGCCGTGGGCGTAGCCGTCGGCCGCCTCCCAGGGCGTGTGCACCGACTTCCCCGGGAGGTGGCGCAGCTCGGGGACGAAGCGGCGGACGTAGTCGCCGTCGGGGTCGAACCTCTGACCCTGGGTGACGGGGTTGAAGACCCGGAAGAACGGCGAGGCGTCGGTGCCGGAGCCCGCGACCCACTGCCAGCCGTGCATGTTGCTGGCCAGGTCCGCGTCGCGCAGCCAGTGCATGAACTCCCGCCCGCCGTGCTGCCACTCCACGTGCAGGTCCTTGACGAGGAAGCTCGCGGTGATCATCCGGACCCGGTTGTGCACCCACCCGACGGCGCGCATCTGGCGCATCCCGGCGTCGACGATCGGGAAGCCGGTGCGGCCCTCGGCCCAGGCCCGGAACTGCTCCCCGGGTTCGGCGTAGCGCAGCCCGGCCAGCTGCGGCTTGTAGTACTCCCGGGCCGAGTCGGGGCGGTGCCACAGCACGTCGGCGTAGAAGTCGCGCCAGCACAGCTCGGTGGCGTACGTCTCGGCCCCCTTCGAGGACTGCCCGCGCAGGGCCGCCAGCAGCGTCCGGGGGTGCAGCTCGCCCCACTTCAGCGCGTGCGAGAGCTGGGAGGTCCCGTCGCGGTCGGGGCGGTCGCGGTCCCCGTCGTAGTCGGCGAGGGCGTGGTCGAGGAAGCGGTGCCAGCGCTCGTGCGCGGCGTCCTCCCCGGCCTCGGGCAGGGTCAGCCCGCCGAGGTCGGGTTCGTCGGGCCAGTGCCCGCCGTCGACGCCCTCGCCGTCCCCGACCCAGCGCACCGCGCCGGGGGAGTCGGCCGGGGCGGGCCAGCCGTGCGCGCGCCAGGCCCGGGAGAACGGCGTGAACACTTGGAACGGGCTCCCGGACCCGGTGCGCAGGGTCCCCGGGCCGATCGCGTAGGGCGTGCCGGTCCGGACCAGCTCGCGCCCGCCCGCCGCGAGCGCGCGCCCGACGGCGTCGTCGCGGCGCCGCCCGAGGGGGCCGGCGTCGGCGGTGACGTGCACCCGGGACGCCCCGATCCGGGCGGCCACGCGGTCCACGACCACCGCCGGGTCGCCGCGCTCGACGACGAGGGCCCCGCCCAGCGCGGCGTCCAGCGAGCGCAGCGAGCGCAGCAGGTAGGTGCGCCGGACGTCGCCGGAGGGACCCCACAGGGCGGGGTCGATCACGAAGAGGGGCAGGACGTCGCCGTCGGCGGCCGCGGCCAGCAGGGCCGGGTGGTCGCTGAGCCGGAGGTCGCGGCGGAACCACAGGACGCTGGTCACCCGCGGACGCTACCGGGGGCCCCGCCGCGGCGCGCGGCGGCGGAGGCGGGTGCGCGGTGGCGGAGGCAGGGTGCGACCACCGGTCCCGATGGCCGATGATGGGCGCCGTGAGCGATCTCATCGACACCACCGAGATGTACCTCAAGACGGTCTTCGAACTGGAAGAGGAAGGCATCGTGCCGATGCGCGCTCGCATCGCCGAGCGGCTGCACCACTCCGGGCCGACGGTCTCGCAGACGGTGGCGCGGATGGAGCGCGACGGGCTCCTGCACGTGGGCACCGACCGCCGGCTGGAGCTGACGGAGGCGGGCGAGGCGAAGGCCATGCGCGTCATGCGCAAGCACCGCCTCACCGAGCGCCTCCTCACCGACGTCATCGGGCTGGAGTGGAGCCTGGTCCACGAGGAGGCCTGCCGCTGGGAGCACGTCGTCTCCGAGGAGGTGGAGAAGCGGCTCGTGGCGATCCTGGACCACCCCCACTCCTCGCCGTACGGCAACCCCATCCCCGGTCTGGCCGAGCTGGGGGAGGACTGCGCGAGCGAGGACTTCCGCTCGGGCGTGCAGCCGCTGACCAGCCCCGGGCTGGAGGGCCGCGCGGTCGTGGTGCGCCGCCTCGGGGAGCCGCTGCAGACCGACGTGCCGCTGCTGGCCCGCCTGCACGCCGCGGGCCTGCTGCCCGGGGCCGAGGTCGTCGTGACGTCGGTCTCGCCCGGTGTCGCGGTGTCGGTCGGGGGAGCGGTGGTGGACCTGACGTCCACCGAGGCGTCGCACGTCTTCGTCGCGCCCGCCTGACCCGGTACCCGGGACCGCCCCGACGGCCCCCGCACCGTCCGTCACCGCCCACAGTGGTGACGGACGGTGACGGGGGCCGTGCTGCGCCGGCACCGAACCACCCGTGCGGGCCGATCCCGGGCGCCGGGTCGTCACTCCCCGCCACGAGATGGCGGGTGGCCCGTCACGCGCCGGGCACCTGTTCGTCACCGGGTCGTGACATCCGGGTCGTGTCCGGGTTATGGTCCACCCGCATCCACGACTGTGCGCGTGGACGCCCTCACGTGGACGCCGAGCCCTGCCACCACGTCGAGGTCCCCCGAGAACATTCATGGCAGGGGTGGGGGAACCACGTTTCCCGGGCGACGCCGGACCACCAGGTCCGGTCGAGCCCTTGGGGTGAAGCCGGTGCGAACCGGCCGGGCGATACTCCCGCCCGAACCCGACAGCTCACCTCGCAGGCGTCGGAGAGGCCACCACCTTGACGACTCGCGTCCAGGCGCGCCACCGCGCCTCCGCTCGTGTTCGCACCCCCCTGACCGACCTGTCCGACAGCGTCGCCCGCACCGCCGGCGGCGCCGCCCGCACCGGTGCCGTCGTCGCCGCCGCCGGCGGGCTCCTCGTCTCCGTCGCCCTCCCCGCGGGCGCCGCGACGAGCGCCGCCCCCGCCGCCGTCGGCTCCACCCTCGCCTCGGCGGCCACCGCGGTCCCCGCGGCCTTCGGCACCACCGCCGCCGGCGTCGTCTCCGCCCCGGCCACGGCGACGGTCCTCTCGACCACCGCCACCTTCGCCGCCGCCCCGGCCCCCGCGCCGGTCGTCGTGGCCCCCGTCGTCGCCGCCCCGGCCATCGAGCGGGCGACCCGCACCTCCGACGCCGTCCCGGTCGTGGCCTCCAGCGTCGCCGCGCCCGCCCTCGTGGTCGAGCCCGCCCCGGTGGTCGCGGCCGTCGTCGCGGCCCCCGCCCCCGCTCCGGCCCCCGAGCCGGCTCCGGCCCCCGCGCCGGCCCCCGCCCCGCTGGGTCAGCGCATCCTCGAGGTGGCCGACGACTACGCCGGCGTCCCCTACGTCTACGGCGGCACCACCCCCTCCGGGTTCGACTGCTCCGGCTTCACCAGCTACGTGTACCGGCAGGTCGGCGTCGAGATCCCGCGCACCGCCAACGCCCAGAAGCAGGCCGCGGCCGGCATCTCCCGCGGCAACGCCGTCCCCGGCGACCTCGTGTTCTTCAGCAACGGCTCCGGCCGCGCCTACCACGTGGGGATCTACGCGGGCGGCAACACCATGTGGGACGCCCCCCGCGCCGGCAAGCCCGTCCAGCTGCGGGCGATCTGGTCCGACGCCGTCACCTTCGGGCGGCTCGCGCCCACGGCCTGACCCGCTCCACCCCGGCGGGTGGGATTCACCGGAAAGTTGCTGACTCCCCCACCCCTCCCGACGTAGGGTGCCGTCAACGACGACGGCACCCCACGGAGGCCCGATGACCAGGCACCACGGAGGCACGGCCCCCGTGGTGCCCCACGCCCTCCAGCACGCGGTGCACCACCACTGCGTGCACCACCACCATGTGCACGTCGTCGCTCTCAGAGGCGCCCTCCCCACCGGGGACGGCGCCTCTCGTCGTCTCAGGAGGTGGATGTGCGCACTCTCGTGCTGAACGCCGGCTTCGAGCCGCTCGCGGTGGTCTCCTTCCGCAGGGCCCTCGTCCTCGTCCTCGCCGGGAAGGCGTCGGTGGTCCTCGCCGACCCCGACCCCGTCGTCGGCGCGACGATGAGCCTGGAACGGCCGTCGGTCATCCTGCTGACCCGCTACGTCCGCGTCCCCCGCGGGCAGGTGGTCCCGGTCAGCCGGCGCGGCGTCCTGCGCCGCGACCACCAGCGCTGCGCCTACTGCCGCGGGCACGCCACGACCATCGACCACGTCCTGCCGCGCAGCCGCCGGGGGCCGGACACCTGGGAGAACCTCGTGGCCTGCTGCGTGCGGTGCAACAACGCCAAGGGCGACCGCACCCCCGAGGAGATGGGCTGGAGCATGCCCTTCCGGCCCACCGCGCCCCGCGGGGCGTCCTGGGCGGTGCGGGGCGCCGAGCAGCCCGACCCGCGCTGGGACGAGTTCCTGGCCGCGGCCGCCTGAGGCCCGAAAACCGCGAGCCCCCCGGGGGCCCGGCTCGCTAGCGTCGGGACGTGCCCCACCGCCCGGCCGGACGTCCCGGCCTGACCCCCCGGCGGCTCGCGGGCCCCCTGACGAGCACCGCGGTGGCCCTCGGCGTCGCCGCGGCCACCGCGGAGACCCTCGGCGCCGTCGTCACCGGGCGCATCGCCGGGAACCCCACCGCGGGGCTGCTCGCCGTCCTCGCCGCGCTCGTCGTCGGGGCCAGCGCCCTCGACACCCTCGGGCGGGTGGCGCTCGCCGCCGCCGTCGGGCGGGCCGAGGGCGCGCTGCGCGCCGACCTGCTCGCCGCCGCCTTCGCCCAGCCCGTCCCCGCCCTGGCCGAGCAGGCCGTCGGGGAGGTCATCGACCGCGTCGACGACGACCCCCGCCAGCTCGCCCGGCTGCTGCGCGAAGCGGTGTGGAACCTCGGGCGCGGGCTCGTCCGCTCCCTCATCGGCTGGGTCGTGGCCGGTCTCGTGTGGTGGCCGGCGTGGATCGCGTTCCCCGTCGTCGCCGTCGTCGTCTGGCTGTCCGTGCGCCGGCTCACCCCGCTGCTGGTGCAGCGCAAGGTCGCCGAGGAGGTCGCCTGGACCGACCACGCCGCCCAGCTGGAGGAGGCCGTCGCCGGTCGCGACGACGTCCGCTCCAGCCTGGGGCAGCCGCACGTCGTGCGCCGCTACGCCCAGCTCGCCGCCGGCGTCCTCACCCGCGTCCGCGCCACCAGCGACCTCGCCGCCACCGTCGCCCGCCGGACCACCCTCGTGCTGGCCCTCGTCTGCTCCGCGCTCGTCGTCGGCGGGACCGCGCTCGTCGCCGACGGCCGGCTCGGCGTCGCGCAGCTCGTCACCGTCTGGCTGCTGTCCGCGGGCTTCGCCGGCGACCTCACCCAGATCAGCGAGCGCCTCCCCGAGGTCCAGGCCGGCTTCGGCGCGGTGCAGCGCATCCGCGCGCTGCTGCAGGCCCCGTCCGAGCCCGTGGGCGGGGCGCCCGTCCCCCCGGGCCCGCTGGGCGTGGCGTTCCGGGGGGTCCGCTTCGCCCACCCCGGCGGGTTCGCGCTGCGCGACGTGGAGCTGGAGGTCCCCACCGGGACGACCTGCGCCCTCGTCGGGCGCAGCGGCTCGGGCAAGTCCACGCTGGCCGCGCTGCTCTCCCGCGCCCTGGAACCACCGCCCGGTGCGGTGCTCCTCGGCGGCGCCGACGTCACCGGGCTCGACCTGCACCAGCTGCGGCGGGCCGTGGGGGTCGTCACCCAGCGCACCGAGCTGCTGGCCGGGACCCTGCGCCGCAACATCACCCTCGACGCCGACGTCGCGCCCGAGCGGGTCGACGCCGCCGTGGACTCCCTGGGCCTGCGCGACTGGGTCGCGGGGCTGCCCGCCGGCCTGGAGACCCGCCTCGGCCCCGGCGGGACCACCCTCTCCGCCGGGGAGGAGCAGCTCGTCGCCTTCGCCCGCCTCCTCGTGCGCGACGTGCGCGTCGTCGTCCTCGACGAGGCCACCGCCCGGATGGACCCCGTCACCGAGCACCGCGTCACCGCCGCCGCGCAGCGCCTGCTCGCCGGCCGCACCGGCCTGCTCATCGCCCACCGGCTCTCCACCACCGCCCGCGCCGACGGGGTCGCTGTCCTCGAGGACGGCCGGGTCGTGCAGCGCGGGCCGCGCGAGGAGCTCGCCCGCACCCCCGGCCCCTTCGCGGACCTGCTGCGCGCCGGCGGGCACGAGGAGCTCGCCGAGGAGCACCACGACGGGTCCGTGCTGCTGCCCCGGCCCCGCCGCCACCCGCGCGGGGAAGCCGGCGCCGCCCGTCCCCGGCTGGCCCGCGCGGTGTGGGCGGCGATCACCCGGTACAAGCGGTGGGGCGTGCTCGGCGCCGTCCTCTTCGCCGCCGTCTCGGTGATCGGGCTCTACGGGGCGGTCGAGGGCTGGTTGTGGGGCCTCGTCGTCGAGGGCCTGCAGCGCGGCGGGGGGTGGGAGGAGGTCCGGGTCCCGGCCGCGGCCCTCGTCCTCACCCTGCTCGCCGTCCCGTTCGCGCTCAGCGGGGCCCTGCGCGTCTACCCGCTGTGGTGGAACGCCGTCACCCTGTCGACGCGGCTGGCGGTGCTGCGCGGGCAGACCCGCCAGCGCCGGCTGACCCGCGTCCCGGCCGGCGAGGTCGCCGCCCGCTGCCTGGACTCCGAGCGCTTCGTCCTCTACGTCGACCGCTGCGTCGACGTCGTCATCGGCCTCTTCGTGGCCACCGTCACCGCCGCCGTCGCCCGCGACCTGACCGCCGGGGCCGTCGTGGCCGCCGTCATGGTCGGCTCCGCCGCGGTCTCCGTCGCCGGGACGGGGGTCTCGGGCCGCCGCGGGCGCGCCGCCGGGGACGCGCGCGCCGCCTTCGGGCGCGAGCTCGGCTCGGCCGTCGACGCCGCGCGGACGGTGAAGCTCGCCGCCGCGGTGCCCGACGTCCTCGCCTCCCTGGCCCGGGTCGACGCGGCCCGGGTCCGAGCCTCGGTCGGGGAGTTCCGGGTCCGCGCCCTCCTCGAGGGCGTCCCCGGGGTCCTCGTGCAGTGCGGGGTCGTCGCCACCTGGCTGCTGCACCTGCTCGGCCGCTGGTCGCTGGCCGACGCGCTGCTCGTCTCCACCGCCGTCGCCGGCGCCTCCTACTACGGCACCGTCGCCGGCGCCGTCATCACCGAGGCCCCCGTCGCGCGGGAGTGGCTGCGCGCGGTGACCGCCCTGTCCGGCACCGGCGACGTCGTCCGCCTCCCGCCCGGGATCGACCTCGTGCGCGGCACCGCGCCCCCTCCCGCGACCCCGCCCAAGCAGCCGCTGCGGCGGTTGTCCGCGCACGGGTTCGCGGCCGTGCACGACGACGGGACCGTCGGCGTGCAGGACGTCGACCTGCAGGTCGAGGCGGGGGAGCTGGTGCTGCTCACCGGCCGCGTCGGCTCGGGGAAGTCCAGCCTGCTCGCGGCGCTGGCCGGTCTCGTCGACCACGAGGGGTCGCTGCGCTGGAACGGTTCGGAGGTGGAGGACCCCCAGACGTTCCTGCGCCCGGGGCAGGTCGGCTACGTCGCCCAGGTGCCGCGGGTGCTCTCGGGCAGCTTCACCGACAACGTGACCCTCGACCACCCCCACGCCCGCGCCCTGGCCGCGCGCGCCGTGCGCGACGCCCGCCTGGCCCGCGACGTCACCGCCGCCGGCGGCGACGGCGCGCTCATCGGGCACCGGGGCGTCCGGCTCTCCGGCGGGCAGGTGCAGCGCCTGGCGCTGGCCCGCGCGCTCGCGACCGGCGCGGACCTCCTCGTCGCCGACGACGTGTCCTCCGCGCTGGACGCCCGCACCGAGCTGGAGCTGTGGGAGGCGTTGCGGGACAGGGGGACCACGGTCATCGGGTCCTCCTCCAAGCGGTCCGCGCTGCGGGCCGCGGACCGGGTCGTGGTCCTCGTCGAGGGCCGGGTCGCGGCGAGCGGGCCGTGGGCGGAGCTGGAGGGGGAGTGGGGGTTCCTCGCCGGGTGAGCGGCCCCGGGACGATCGACGCGGACGGGTCAGACCTGCGGGGGAGGTGGGCTCCGCCGGCGGGTGCGACCCTGGAGGGCATGGACGAGAACAAGTGGCAGGGCGAGTCGATCGACTCGGTGCTGCGGGGGCTGCTCCGGCAGGGCCGGCTGGACCCGCAGGCGGAGCGCTTCGCGGCGCAGGGCATCGACCGGCTCAAGGCGTTCCTCGGGACCACCCCGGGCGCCTCGACGAGCACCGCCGGGGACGCCGCGGTGGACGCCGAGGTCGAGGCTGAGGTCGTGGCGAGCGGGCGCGAGATGCTCATGCACACCATCCCGCTGCCCGACGGCACGCGCGTGGAGGTCCTCGTGCCCGAGCGGCTGACCCGCGCCGAAGCCGACCGGGTCGCCGCGGTGCTCTCCGCGTTGGCCGTGGAGGAGTGAGCGTCCTCGACGTCGAGGTCACCGGGACCGTGCGGCTGGGGCAGTTCCTCAAGCTGGCCGGGGCCGTCGACTCCGGGGGCGAGGCGCGCGAGGTGCTGCTCGCCGGGCAGGTCACCGTCAACGAGGAGCCCGAGGACCGCCGGGGGCGTCAGCTCTCCGACGGCGACGTCGTGGCCCTCGGGACGTCGGCGTGGCGGGTGCTGGTCGAGGGGTGAGCCGCGCGGCTCACCCCCGCACCCCCGCCGCCGCCAGGACCGCGTCGGCGACGGCGCGGGGGGCGAGCTCGGGGATCCAGTGGCCGGTGGGCAGGGCCACCTCGCGGTAGGGGCCGCGCACCTGCGCGGCGGTGCCGGCGACGGCGGCGCGGGAGTAGAACGGGTCCGCCAGCCCGTGCAGGTAGGTCACCGGGACCTCGACCGGGCCGACCGTGCCGGCCCGGGGCAGGGCGCGGTACCAGTTCAGCGCGGCGCGCAGGCTGCCCGGCTGCGCGTGCCGGCGGGCGTAGCCGGCGGCCAGGTCCGCGGGCAGCCCGGTGCGGCGCAGGGAACGGGCCAGGACGGCGCCGCCCCCGGCCAGCAGCACCCGCTCGGGCACCCCGGGCAGCTGGAAGAACGCGACGTAGGTGGAGCGCAGGGCCTGCGAGGACGTCGTCACCGCCGCCCGGAAGGCCGCCGGGTGGGCCTGCGAGAGCGCGGTCAGCGAGGCGACGCGGGTGGGGTGGCGGGCCGCGACGGTCCAGGCCACCACCCCGCCCCAGTCGTGGCCGACGAGGTGGACGCGCCCGGCGCCGGCGGCGTCGACGAGGGCGACGACGTCGGCGACGAGCTCCGCGAGGGCGTAGTCGCCCCGGCGCGGGGGCCGGGCGGTGGGGCAGTAGCCGCGCTGCTCGGGGACCAGGACCCGCAGCCCGCCCGCGGTCAGCCGCGGGACGACGGCGTCGTAGGCCTCCGGTCCCTGCGGGAACCCGTGCAGGCAGACGACGACGTCGCCGTCGGGGTCGCCGGAGTCGGAGGTGGCGAAGCGCAACCCGTCGCGGGAGAAGCCGTCCATCGGCCCACTCTCCTCCCGCCCGCCACCGCTGGGCCGTCCGGGTCCCCTCCGCTCGGCCCATCGCCCCCACCGGGTGTCCCGCCGATGCAGCGGGGAGCAGATCGACCGTCCTGAGGAGCCCCCCGTGCCGAACGAGCCCACCCACCGCCTGGTCCTCGGCCTGAGCGCCGCGATGGTCCTGGCCCTGTCGTCGGCGGCCGTGACGGCCCCCGCGCAGGCCGCCGGCGACGGCGCCGCCGCCCGCGACGTCCTGGAGGTCGAGGTCCGTCCCGCGATCGCCACGCCCAGCGGGGTGGTGACGGTGGTGGCGGAGTACGACGCCCGCCACCGGGCCGACGACTCCGAGGACTCCGGCGATGACTCCGGCGATGACTCCGGCGACGACTCCGGCGACGCGGCCGACGACTCCGACGGCGCGGGCGGTTCGGGTGACGACCCCGGCGCCGGCGCGCCGGCGCCGCTGAGCACCCTCAAGGCCCCCGCCACCGGGGCCGTGGCCCTGAGCGTGGACTTCGGCGACGGCTCGGCCCCCGAGGCGATGCGCGTCGTCGGGTCCGCGGCCACGCCGAAGGCGTTCGGCAAGCACCGCTACACCACGGCCGGCACCTTCACCGTCACCGTCACCGCCACGCCGTCGACCGGTACGCCGGTCAGCGTGCCCGTGCAGGTCCAGGTCGGCCGGGGCAGCGCCCGCCTCGCCGGGGCGGACCGCTTCGAGACGGCGAACCGGCTGGCCCGGGAGGACTTCCCCACCGACGGGGAGGCCGGTGCCGTGCTGCTGGCCCGTTCCGACGGCTTCGCCGACGCCCTCGCCGCCGCTCCGGCGGCGCTGCTGGCCGAGGCCCCGGTCCTGCTGACCCCCACCGCGGACCTCCCCGACAGCGTGCACCGGGAGATCGCCCGGGCGCTGGGCGCGAGCGGGAAGGTCTACGTCCTCGGCGGGGAGGGGGCCGTCAGCCCGGCCGTCGTGACCGAGCTGGAGGCCTCCGGGTACGAGGTGGTCCGCATCGCCGGTCGGGACCGGGTCGAGACGGCGCTCCTGCTGGCGCGGTTCCTCGTCGACTCCGGGGCGCGGGTGGACGAGGTCGTCCTGACCGGCAGCCTGAACTTCCCCGACGCGCTCTCGGGAGCCGCGTTCGCGGCGAGCACCGACGCCCCCGTGCTCCTCACCGCGCCCGGCGCCCTGGACCCGCGGGTCGCGGCGTTCCTGGCGCAGCTGGGTCCCGTGCGGGTCCTGGTGACCGGGGGGACGAGCTCGGTCGGCGACGCGGTGGTGGCCGAGCTGACCGCGGCGGGCCACCGGGTCCAGCGGCTGGCCGGGGCGGACCGCTACGAGACCTCCGCCGAGGTCGCCACCGAGCTGTTCCCGGCGGCGACGACGGTCGTGCTGGCGACGGGGAGGAACTTCCCCGACGCCCTCGCCGGGGCGCCCGCGGCCGGGCGGCGGGGAGCGCCGGTCCTGCTCGTCGGGACCGAGCTCGCCCCGTCGGTGCGGGAGTACCTGCGCGCCGGCGCGGGGCGGATCGAGGCGGTGTACGTCCTCGGCGGCGAGGGCACCGTCCCGGCGGGCGTGCTCTCCGAGGTCGACGCGATCCTCGGGTCGTGAGCCGGGCGCCCCTCAGTCCTCGAGCCCGGCGTCGACGTCCACCACGGAGCTCACCCTGCGCCCGGGCGGGAGGCTGGGGGGCGTGCAGCCCGCCGCGGGGGCGCCCACCACGTCACCGGGCGCACCCCCGGCGTCGTGACGCTGCACCTGCGGGGGCGCAGCGCCGGGTCGTGACCCGCGAGCGCGCTCGGAGGGATTCGAACCCCCAACCAACCGGGTAGAAGCCGGTCGCTCTGTCCGTTGAGCTACGAGCGCTGACGCCGGCACCCGCGGCCGGCGCGGCCCACCCTAGCGACTCGGGGTCAAGAACACCCCCGGCGCTGACGAGACGACCACGTGATCCTCTCCTCGCGACGACCGCTCCGGAGCATGCCGTGAGCGCCGCCCTCGCCCTGCTGGCCAGCGCCCTGTGGGGCACCTCCGACTTCCTCGGCGGCAGCGTCAGCCGCCGCCTGCGGGCCGCGCAGGTCCTGGCGGTGTCCCAGGTCCTCTCCGCCCTCGTCCTCCTGGTCGTCCTCGCCGCCACCGGCCGGGTGACCTCCCCCCCGGGCAGCTGGATCGGCTGGTCCGTCGTCGCCGGCGTGACGTGGGCCGCCGCGATGGGCGCGCTCTACACGGCCCTGGCGCGCGGCACGATGGGCGTGGTCGCCCCCATCGCCTCCTGCGGGATGCTCGTGCCCGTCGTCGTCTCCGTCGCCGGGGGTGAGCGCCCCGGGGCCCTGCAGCTGCTGGGCGCGGCGCTCGCCGTCGTGGGGGTGGTCGCCGCCGCCGGGCCGGACCTCACCTCCTCCGCGCGCGGCCAGGGCCGCGCCACCGCGCTCGCCCTGCTCGCCGCGCTGCTGTTCGGCATCGAGATCTACGCCCTCGCCCGCGGCAGCGAGGTCACCGTCTCGGGCTCGCTGCTGGGGATGCGGCTGTCCTCGGTGGTCCTGGTGGTGGCCGTGGCCCTGGCCCAGCGCCGCCGCTCGACCCCGGTGGGCGGGCGCGACCTGCTGCCCCTGCTGGGCCTGGGCGTCCTGGACCTCGCCGCGACCGCCGCCTACGCCCTCGCCTCCACCGGTGGCCTGGTCAGCGTCGTGGCCGTCCTCGCCTCCCTCTACCCCGCGGTGACGCTGCTGCTGGCCCGCCGCTTCCACGGCGAGCGCCTCAGCCGCGTCCAGGCGGGCGGGGTGGGGGTCGTCCTGGCGGGCGCGGTGCTCTGCGCCCTGGGCTGAGCCCGGTCGCGCTCCCACCCGTTCGGCGGGTCGAGACGGGAGCCCGGGGCACCGAAGCCCTCTGTGACCCCGGGAGGACCACGTGCTCGAAACCGACGAGCGACCACGGCCGGCCATCGTGCGCTGGCAACTGCCGCTGCACGCGGTGCTGCTCGTCGCGCCGCTGGCCTTCGCCGTCTCGACGGTCCCGGGGGTGCGGCCCGACGACGGGTACTCGTTCCTGCTCGACGGGTTGCTGAACAACCTCGCCTACGGGTCCGCCGCCGTCCTGTGCCTCGTGCGCAGCCTGACGAGCCCCGCCCGGCGCCGGACCCGGTTCCTGCTGGCCTCGGCGCTGGCCGTGTACGGCTCCGGCAACGTCTTCTGGACCGTCTTCGTGCGCCCGATGCCCGACCAGCCCTACCCCTCCGGCGCCGACGTCGGCTTCCTGCTCTTCTACCCCCTGGTCTTCGCCGCCCTCATCCGGGTGGCCGGCCAGCGCGACGGCCGCCACGCGCGCAGCCTGTGGCTGGACGGCGTGGTGGGCGGGCTCGCCGTCGGGGCGGTCGCCGCGGCCGCGGTCATCGGCCCCATCGTCTCCGCCTCCGGGTCGTGGGCCGCGGTCGCCACGACGTCGGCCTACCCCGCGCTGGACCTGCTCCTGCTCCTCGTGCTGGCCGCCGTCCTCTCCCTCTACGGGTGGCGGCCCCCCAGGGGGCTGTGGCTGCTGGCCGCCGGGCTCGTCCTCTTCGTCGTCGCCGACATGGCGTACCTGTTCTCCACCGCCCAGGGCACCTACGTCTCCGGCGGGGTCACCGACGGGGTCTGGATCACCGGGGTCGTGCTCATGGCCTTCACCCCCGGGTGGCCGTCCGCGCCCACCGGCCCGCGCCTGCCCGGGTGGGCCCTGCTCTCCCTGCCCGTGCTGTCCACCGTGGTGGCGCTCGGGGTCCTCGTCGTCGACCACAGCCACCCGCTGCACCCGGTGGCCATCGCCCTGGCCGCTACCGCCGTCCTCACCGCCCTGGCCCGCCTGCTGTTCACCTTCCGCGAGGTCACCCGCCTCGCCGAGCACCGGGAGCTGGCCCTCACCGACGACCTGACCGGCCTCGGCAACCGCCGCGCCCTGTACCAGCGCACGCCGGAGGTCCTGTCCCGGGCCGGGGAGGGGGCGAGCGCCGCCCTCCTGCTGCTGGACCTCGACGGGTTCAAGGAGGTCAACGACAGCCTCGGCCACCAGGCGGGGGACGCCCTGCTGCGCGACGTGGCCCGCCGCCTGGGCGAGGCGGCGGGCACCGAGGACAGCGTGGTGGCGCGCCTGGGCGGTGACGAGTTCGCCGTGGTGCGCGTCGGTGCGGGGACCGGGGAGGCCGTGGCCCTCGCCGAGCTGCTCCACGAGACCCTGCGCCGGCCCTACGCCGTCGAGGGCGTCCAGGTCCGCGCCCGCACCAGCATCGGCATCTCCGTGCTGCCGGCGGCCTCGGCGGAGCTGACGACGCTGCTGCGCCAGGCCGACGTGGCGATGTACCACGCCAAGACCCAGCACCTGGGGACGTTCGCCTACTGCGCGGAGATCGACCAGTTCGCCTCGGGGGAGCGGCTGGAGACCGCCGAGCTGCTGCGCTCCGACATCGCGGCCCGGCGCATGGTCGTGCACTACCAGCCCAAGGTCGACGTGGCCTCGGGCGAGGTGCACGGCGTCGAGGCCCTCGTCCGCTGGCAGCACCCCCGCCGCGGACTGCTCTACCCCGACGCCTTCCTGCCCGTGGTGGAGAGCGCCGGCCTCATGGAGGACCTGACCCGCGCGGTGCTGGAGCAGTCGCTGGACCAGGCCGCGGCCTGGTGGCGCGCCGGGCGGCCCCTGGCCGTCGCCGTCAACCTCTCGGCGTCCTCCCTGGGGGACGTCGACCTGCCCGACCGGGTGTCGCGGCTGCTGGCCGAGCGCCGGCTGCCCGCGCGCCTGCTGGAGATCGAGATCACGGAGGACTTCCTCATGGCCGACCGCGAACGCGCCCAGGGGATCCTGGGGGGCCTGCGCGCCCGCGGGGTCCGGGTGGCCGTCGACGACTACGGCACCGGCTACTCCTCGCTGGCGTACCTGCGCGAGCTGCCCATCGACGACCTGAAGCTGGACCGGTCCTTCCTCACCGACCTCACCGGCGACCCCCGCGCCCTGGCCATCGTCGAGTCGACGATCGCGCTGGCCCACGCGCTGGGGCTGCGCCTGGTCGCCGAGGGGGTCGAGGACGAGGTCACCAGCCGGGGGCTGGTCGCCGCGGGCTGCGACGTCCTGCAGGGGTGGCTCTACGCCAAGGCCATGCCCCCCGCCGACCTCGAGGCGTGGCTGCGGGGCCACGACCCGCGCACGGTGCCGAGCCGGCCGCTGAGCGCCCCGGTGCTGCCGGTGCTGGCCGGGGGCCGCTCGTGAGCGTCTCGTCGGTGCCGCGCCTGGAGGGGGCCCCCGCGGGGGGGACCGCCGTGCGGGGGATCGTCGAGGTCGAGGCGGCCGTCGTCGAGGGCCGGGCCGCGGTCTCGGCCCACCTCGAGCGGTTCCACGACCTGCACGCCCACCCCGCGACCCCGCCCACCGCGGGCGTCGCGTGGCTGCGGCGGGTCCTGCCGAGCGCCCCGCCCGCGTCGGTGTGGGCCGTCCACGTCGACGGCGGGCCGGGGGAGCGGGCCGCGCTCGTC